>DAOPPX010000023.1:0-50808 GCA_035358715.1 Verrucomicrobiota bacterium | reverse complement strand
TCGGAAATCAATCGGTTCACCCCTGCTTTTCCCAAGCTATGGGAACGGAGTGAATCCAAACCAATCTCGGGCTTTCATATTGTTCTCATGGTCAGACGCTCGCCGAACGCTCAGCTCACCGATGGCGGCACGTCGCTGACGCCAGTATTGCCAAGCTGCTTCGCCGGGCCGCCCTTCGGTGAAGCGCCGGGTTCGGTGCGTGGCTTGATTGTGCGATACGCCCACCACAGGGCAATGCCAATAAGAGGCGCAGTAATATTCCAGTCTTACTCCACCTGGGCCATCCCGATCTTGCCAAACGTGTAAGTGGCTGAAGGTGGGAGCGGCACCTCGGAGGAGGCTATAACGTGCGGCAGCGGTAAGCAGCCGGAAATCACGCACCTTGCGATGAAGGACGCGGCGCCGGGCTGCACATGGCCCACCTTTTTAACCTGGTGAGCGCCAAGAAACCGGGGCCTTGGTGAACATAAGGGCGCGCAGGTGCGAGCGCCTGCCGTCCTTGCGCCGAAAGCGCGGCTGTGTGAAAAACCGCCGGTCTTGTCAACAAGAAACCTCCAGAGATTTTAGGGGGGCCGCATCTCAGTTTTCGAGCGGTGTTTTCCTGGCAAAGGCGCCAGCGCAGCGGCTCAGCAACCACGGTGTTACATTGACCCCCCCCATCTTCCAAGCACGGCCACACCCCCGCCAGGGATGGGCAGTCCCGCCGTCCGCTCCCCATCCCAATACCATAGTACCTCTAACCCCGGGTCAGAGGTACCATGGTATTGGGATGGGGAGCGGACGATGAGCGGAGGGTGGGGCGCGGGGATGGAAAATGGGCGGAAGTGCCGTCCGGACAGGCAGTTATCCCGGTTCGGGGCGCAGGGGCGCGGATAGGTTCCCGGCAGGGCCTGGCTGGCTTGGGCTGGGGAAGGCGTCCGGGCCCAGGAGTGCGGGTCGCAGCCTCCAGCTTGTCTGCCAGGCTATGGAAGGTCGGCGTGGCGCGGTCGAACATCACGCCCACCAATTCACTTTGGATGGCCGGCTATGCCGCTCGCACGCGGCCTGCGGAGGGCAAAGCAACGGAGCTCTGGCTCAAGGCGCTGGCGCTCCAAGACACTGCCGGGCACCGGGCGGTCGTGGTCAGCGCCGACCTGTTGGCCATCCGGGGCGGCCTTTATCGCCGGTGCCTGCCGCGGCTCAAGGAGAAGTTCGGGCTCGAGCCCGCGCAGATTCTTCTGACCGCGTCGCACACGCATTGCGGGCCATTGCGCTCGAACCGGCGAGGCAGCCTGGGCGGGCTGGCCGCGAAGGATCGCGGGCTGACGGGTGAATACGAAGCGGCGCTTGAGGAGAAGATCATCCAGACGGCGGGCCGGGCGTTGGCGGCCCTCGCGCCGGCGCGGCTCGTGGCTGGCGGGGGCAAGACAGACTTTGCCGCCAACCGTCGGAACAACCGGGAGTCTGAGCGGGTGCGGCTGGCGGCGGAAGGGGCGCTGGCCGGACCGGTGGACCATGCGGTGCCGGTGCTGGGAGCCTACCGCCCGGATGGCAAGGTGCGCGCGGTGCTGTTCGGTTACGCGTGCCACAATACGACGTTGACCGGCTCATTCTGCCAGTGGTGCGGGGATTATGCGGGGTTTGCCCAGGCGGTTCTCGAGAAAAGCCACCCGGGCGCCATGGCGGTGTTCTTCGTGGGGTGCGCCGGGGACCAGGACCCGTTGGTGCGCGGGAGCCTCGATCTGGCGCGGCGCTACGGCCAGAAGCTGGCCGGGGCTGTTGAGGAGGACCTGAACGAACCATGCCCCGCTCTCGTCTCGCCGCTGTGGGGCTACGAAGGCTGCCAGGCGATGAAAGTGCTCGGCCTGCCGGCGCTGCGCTGGGCGGATGATGTCGAGGAGCTGGCCACGGCAGGCGCGCGCAGGCTGGTCAAACAGGTTAACGGCCGGCAGAGCGGCTGGCTAAATCTCTTCGGATTTCCTACCCGATTGGGGGATGGAATGCCGCCCGCGTTCAACTAGACTTGCCGGTATGAGCCGAAAAGCCTCAGTGAACGGCGATTGCGCCGTGCCACCCGCCCCCGCGCAGGCCCCCGCCCGCGATCCCGCGGGCCAATCCCTCGCCCTCTTTGGCGGAAACAAGACCCGGACCCGCCCGTTTCCCGCCTGGCCGGTGTTCGGGGCCGGGGAAGAACAACGGCTGCTGCGGGCGTTGCGCAGCGGCAAATGGGGGAAGCTCAACGGCGATGAAGTGGCCGAGTTCGAGCGCCGGTTCGCCGCCATGCACGGCTGCCGGCACGGCATCGCGGTCGTCAATGGAACCGTCTCGCTGCGGATTGCGCTCATGGCCGCCGGCATCCGGGCGGAGGACGAAGTGATCGTCCCGCCTTACACGTTCCTGGCCACGGCGACCGCGGTCGTCGAGGCCAACGCCGTTCCGGTCTTTGCGGATGTGGACCTCGACACCTTCAACCTCGACCCGGCGGCGGTCGAGGCGGCGATCACCCCGCGCACTCGCGCCATCATCCCCGTCCACATCGGCGGCCAGGCGGCGGACATGGACGCCCTCATGGCGCTGGCCCGAAAGCGCAACCTGGTCGTGATCGAGGACGCGGCCCACGCCCACGCCGCCGGTTACCAGGGGCGCCCCGTCGGCTCTCTTGGCCACCTCAGCTCGTTCTCGTTCCAATCCACCAAGAACCTCACCAGCGGCGAGGGCGGCATCGTGGCCACCTCCGACGATAAGCTGGCCGAGGCCTGTCGCTCGGTCCACAACTGCGGACGCGTCGCCGGGGGGCGATGGTATGAGCACCATGTCATGTCCGGCAACTACCGGCTGGGAGAGTTCCAGGGAGCGGTGCTCAACGCGCAACTGGATCGGCTGGAGGCGCAGACCGTTGCCCGCGACCGCAATGGCCAATACCTCGCCGCAAAACTCAGCCGCATTCCCGGCCTCCACCCGCAAAAGCGCCCGGCGGACTGCACCCGGCACAGCTACCACTTGTTCCTGCTCCGCATTGACGCCTCGGCATTCGGCGCGCCGCGCGAGGCCATTCTCAAGGCCGTCGAGGCCGAAGGGATTCCCATCTGCGGCGGATACGCGTTGCCACTCTATCGCCAGCCGCTGTTCCTGAACAAGGCCTTCGGCCCTTACCTTCCGCGCGCCGCCGCCAGTCTGGACTACGGGGCGGTCCATTGCCCCAATTGCGAGAAGATATGCGCCGAGCAGGGCGCATGGCTCGAACAAAGCCTGTTCCTGGGCTCCCGCTCGGACATGGACGACATCGCGCGCGCGTTCGAGAAGGTCTATGAACACCGCGGCGTTCTCACCCGGGTGTAGCGGCCGCTGGCAGCGGGTTGCCAGGGCATGAACTCGGAGGGGGCCGGGCGAGCGTGGGCGCTTCGGCGGAATGGCCATTACCTGCGGGGTTGCCAAGAGGGGGCGAAAAGCGTTAAAGGATGGGGGTCATGTCCACAGTCGCAGAACAACTTCGCCAGGGCCGCGAGGCCAGAAATCTGACGGTGCAGCAGGTGGCGGAAATTACCAAGGTGCGGGCCGACCATATCCGGGCGGTGGAAGAAGGTAATTACGAGGTGTTTTCCGCGCTGGTTTATATCCGCGGCTTTGTGCGCACCTATGCGGGCCTGCTCAAGCTGGATGTGCCGCAAGTCATGGCGGTCCTGGACACGGAGCTGGGGCGCACGGCCAAATTCGCCGAGCCTCCGCCGCTGACTGAGCATCCGCGCGGCCCGGCCGATTTCATCATGCTGCAGCTTTCGCGGGTGGCCTGGCAGAAATGGTTGATTGCCCTGGGGGCCGTGGCCGTCCTGGTGGCGGTGCTCTGGTGCTGGGTCGCCTGGCGCCACCATGATCCGCTGAAGGGGGTTAAGCCGGGGGTGTATCAGTTCTCGCCGGCGACGTCGGGGGATACTTTGCCGCTGCCCGCGCCGGCGCCGCGCCGCTAGCCCCGGTGCGGCGGTCAGAGCTGCGTTTTGGCCGCCCAGGCCAGCAGCACGACCGCGTTGACGTAAAGAGCCGCCAGCACGTCGTCAATGGTCACTCCCCAGCCGCCGGGCAGCGACTGGCTCTGGCGGACCGGCCAGGGTTTGAGGACATCAAAGAAGCGGAAGGCAACAAAGACCGCGAGCGTCATAGGCCAGGTGCGCGCGGAGAAGAACGCCGGAAGCGCGGGCAGCGCCCCGGTGTTCGAGGACTGGACCGCCACCCAGCCGAGGAAGCAAAGGGGCATGGCCGCAATTTCATCCAGCACGACGCAGCCGGGGTCTGTACGCCCGAGAGCTTGTTCGGCGGCGCCGCAGAGCCAGACGGAGAGGGCAATGGCGGCGAGGGTGCCCGCGATGAAGAGCCAAAGGTGTCCCGTCAGGAGGAGCAACCCGAACCAGAGCAGGCCCAGCAGCGAGCCGAAGGTGCCGGGCGCCAGGGGAATGCGCCCGATGCCGAAGCCTTGAGCGATCCAAAGCTTCACAGGTCCTGGAGGTAGATGGCGCGGTTGCGCCAGAGGTAGAGCCAGCCGGAGAGGAAGGTCAGGGTCACGGCGGTCCACTTGGCCGCCTCGGTGAACCAAACCGACCACGGGGTCTGGCCGGGCCACTGGAAGCCGAAGACGGCCCGGCCCAGGGCGCCCCACTCCAGATAGCTGGCCAGGACGAGGATGGAGATGATGGCGACGATCTGGGCGACGGTCTTGAATTTGCCGCAGCCCTCGGCGGCCAGCACCACGTTCCTGGCGGCGGCCAGCAGGCGCAGCCCGGTGATGGCCAGCTCGCGGGCGACAATAATGACCACCATCCACGCCGGCATCCAGCCCAGCCCGACAAAGGCGATGAAGGCGGAGCAGACCATGATCTTGTCGGCGAGCGGGTCCATCAGGATGCCGAAGTTGGTAATGAGCTTGCGGCGCCGGGCGATCTGGCCGTCCAGAAGATCGCTGAGGGCGGCGGCGACGAAAAGCGAGAGGGCAATCGTGCGGTGAAACTTGATCCCCGAGTACAACACGGCCAGGAAGGCAATGGTGAGAATGAAACGGGAGATGGTCAGCTTGTTGGGCAGGTTCATTCCATTGCAGGCCGGCGGCGGATTGAAGGTTGCATAGTTATTCTGGTTGCGCTGTCTATGTAATACCTCGCGCGCCGCTTGCCAATCCGTAATTGGCGGGCGGCTATTCCTGTCCGCCCCCCGGATTGCGGGCAGGATGGACGGGAATGCCCGCGCTGCTTGATGCATACGCGCCGGATACGCGGGGGGTTGGGTTTTTCCCGTTGCGATTTGGGAACTTTAGGGAATAGTGTAAGTGGCGGAGCAAATGAAGAGAAAGGAAGCAAATGACGACAGAACATGCTAACGAAAGACTGGCGCAGGATCTCAAGGCGGTGGTGAACGACGCGGAAGCGCTATTGAAGGCCACGGCCGGGCAGGCGGGGGAGAAGGTCCACGAATTGCGCGACCGCCTGGGGGTGGCCCTGGAGTCGGCTAAAGCCACCTGTCACAGGTTGGAGGAGAAGACGATCGTCGCAGCCCGGGCAACGGACCGCACGATTCGCGAGCATCCGTATGAATCAATCGGCATCGCGTTTGGCATAGGAATTTTGGTGGGCGTGCTGGTGGCGCGCAGGTAGGGCGCATGGCCGAGCGGGGCGAGACAGGCGAGGGAATGTCCGCGTCGGTGCGGCGGTTGCTGAGGACGCTGGTGGGCGTTTTCCACAACCGGGTGGAGCTGCTGCTGGTTGAGCTGCATGAGTGCCGGTGGCAATTGCTCAACACGCTGGTTCTGGCGGGGGTGGTGCTGACCCTGGCGTTGATGACGATGATGGCGGCCACGGCGGCGATTGTCGTGGTCTGCGTGCGGGCGGATCGGCTCGACCTGGTCGCGGGGCTGATCCTGGTCTACCTGGCAGCCACGATCGCCGGCTTCTGGTGTTTGCGCCGCCGGATGCAGCGTTGGGAGCCATTCTCGGCGACCCTGGCTGAACTGAAGAGGGACAAGGCGTGTTTGGAAGAGGAGAACTAAACAACCTGGCCGCGCAGAAGCAAACTCTGCTGGTGGAGAGCAGCCTGAACCGGCTGGTCCTGCGGGGCGATTGGCAGAATCTCCGGTCCTCCGCGGCGTGGATCAAAGCGGCCAGGGGCGAGACGGGAGGGCTTCTGGCGGCGATGCTCGTTCTGGCGCCGCTCGCCGGTTTTCTGCTGGCCAGAAGCCCCGGCCGTTCAGGGTCCTGGCTCAGCCGGGCAACGGCGGTCGCCAGGTGGGCCGCGCGGTTGTATGACTTGTGGACGCGCTTTTCGGCTCATCGCCAGCAGGCGCCGGCCGCAGCCCCGCCGCCTGCCCCGCGCCGGGAGCAGCCCGGGGCATGAATTTGGCGGCCGGCTGCTGCGCTCGATGTTGGAACTCTCGATTCTCCACGGCGGGTGGAGCCGCCTGCTGCGGCGGCTGCTGGCCGGGGGCGGCTTATTGACCGCCCGACAGGAAATGCAGCGTCATTGGCTTCTGGCGCTGGCAGCGGCGGCGTTTCTGGGCTGGGGTGAGACAGCCCGCGGCGCTGTGTTGTGGAGCGACCTGGGGGCAACGCTGGCCCACGAGACCGGCGCCGGCAGCGACATCCTGAGCGGAGCGTTGAAGCGCGATGACTCCGCCTCCGACACGCTCTACTTCAAGTTCCATGCGGACCCGTTGTCGGATGCCGGCACGGAAGAGTACTTCGCGGCGTTCCAGCTTTGGGAGGGGGACCGGGAAAGGCTGGGGGTGGGCAACTCGCTGGAGGCCTGGGCTTACAGCGCCTTTAACACGACAACCAACGGCGAGTTCAACAGGGTGTTTGGCGACATGGACCTGCGGTCCTCCCAGCCGGAATCCTCCAGCCCCGGAGTCTTCCTGCCCTACGAATTGCCCCGTCGCGGCGCGGGACGAACGATCGTATTCAAGGTGAACTATGTCCCCGGCGGGGACGACCTCGTGACGGTATGGCTGAACCCCTACCTGGGGCCGGACGCAACTGAGGCTGGCCAGGCGGCGAGCTTAACGACGACCTTCAGCGCCAATGCTTCGTTCAATGAGATCCGCCTGCGGCATGGCGGCGGCGGAGGCGGCTGGACATTCAGCGATATGGAAATTGCAACGGTCTTTGGCGATTTCGGTGCCACGGGCAGCAGCCGGCCCGGCGGGGCAGGCGGCGGGAGCGAGGGCTGGCGGTTGACCTTCCGTTCCTGGGAACGCGAGCAGGGGCTGCCGCAGAATGTGGTGCGGGCGCTCGCCCAGACACGCGATGGCTATCTTTGGATTGGGAGCGATGACGGCGTGGCCCGCTTTGACGGCACGCGCTTTGTTTCCTTTGGCGAGCGGGAAGGCCTGCGGGGCGGCCCGGTGCGGACGCTCTACGAGGACTCTCATGGCGCGTTTTGGATTGGAACAGCCGGCAGCGGCTTGAGGCGGTGGCAGGATGGCAGGGCGACCACGTTCACGATGCGCGAAGGGCTGCCGTCTGACTCGATCACGGCGCTGGCTGAGGACGGGGAGGGCCGGCTCTGGGCGGGGACGGAAGCGGGGCTGGCCAGGTGGCAGGACGGGCGGTGGGGGGCCGCGGGCGCGGCGGAGCAATTCAAAGGGCAGCCGATTACGTTCCTGAGCGGAAACCGGGAGGGCGCCCTGTGGGTGGGTGTCAGGGGCGCGGGAGTTTTCCGGTGGCAGGATGGCCGGTTCATCGCGTTGCCGGATGCCTCGGTAGCAGCCTTGCTGCGGAACGCTCATTGCCTCCTGGAGGACAAAGCCGGGCGAATCTGGATCGGCGCCGGCGACGACTTCGTGCTGTGCCGGGATGGCGGCCAATGGCGGCGCTACCGGATTCCGC
Organism: Verrucomicrobiota bacterium; assembly: GCA_035358715.1. Classification (GTDB taxonomy): domain Bacteria; phylum Verrucomicrobiota; class Verrucomicrobiia; order Limisphaerales; family UBA8199; genus UBA8199. The sequence goes on along the minus strand of DAOPPX010000023.1, from coordinate 42,967 downwards.
GGCACCTGGCCAGACCCTACATCAGCGCCCTGGTCGAGGAATCGGACGGAACTGTGTGGGCCGGATCGGTCAGCGAGGGGTTGTTTCAATTCAAGGAGGGCAAGCTGGCGATCGTCAACGCCAGCAGCGGGCTCCTGGACAATTCTGTCATGGCCCTGCTGGTTGACCGGGAGGGCAATTTGTGGGTGGGCACTGGTGCGGGCTTGAATCGCCTGCGGCGGAGCAACCTGCTGGTGTTTGGCCAGAAGGAAGGACTCGGCTATGGCGCGGTGCAGGGGTTGGCGGAGGTCGCGCCCGGCGTGATCTGGGCGGGAAAACCCAACGACGGCCTGTATCGGTGGCAGGGCGGAAACTTCCAGCGCCTCTCTACGGCCGATTTGTCAGGGCGCTATTCGGAGACCATGTCGCTGCTCCTGACTCGGGACGGGACTTGCTGGATGAGCGGGGCGGGGGGCGTGTGGCGATTCAAGGATCCGAAGGATGCGCCCGGGGAAGTGGAGCTGGCGGCTCTGCCGGGGCTTAACGTCATCGCCCTCGCGGAGGCGCGGGATGGCGGCGTGTGGGCCGGCACGAAGGAGGGGCAGGTATGGCGGTTGGAGCGGGGCCATTGGCTGGCCCGGACCAATTACTGGCAGTCCCGCCCCGTCACGGTCCTCTTGGAGGCTGGCAATGGAACCATGTGGATCGGCACCGACGGGGACGGGCTTTGCTTCTACCAGGGCGAGACGCGCGCCCACTTTGCGAAAGGAGGCGAGCTATTGAGCGACTCGATTCGCGCGCTGCACCTGGACGCCGACGGCACGCTCTGGATCGGCACCGCGGGCGGTGGTTTGAGCCGGTGGCGCGACGGGCAGCTCAGCACCGTCACCGTCCGTGAGGGGCTTCCGGATAACACAATATCGCAAGTCCTGGAGGACGACTCGGGGCGGCTCTGGCTGGGAAGCAGCCGGGGCATTGCCTGTGTCAGCAAGCAGGAGGTGGACGAGTTGGTCGCGGGCCAAACTCTCTCGCTGTTTCCGCAGGTCTATGGCCGGGGGGAGGGGATGCTGTCGGAGGAATGCACTGGCGGCTTTTGTCCGGCCGGCCTGAAGACCCAATCAGGCCAGCTCTGCTTTGCCACACTCAAAGGCGTAGCCGTGGCGGCCCCGGTCGCGCCGGGCGCCGGCGCTCCGGCGCCCGCGGTGGTGTTGGAGGAAGTTCTCATAGACGGGATTGCCGCGGACCTGCGGCCGGCCCGGGCCGCGGGGCACACCAAAGGTCCGGGCCGGGCCGCCTCCCCGCCGGAGATGGAGCTAACCGTCGGGCCGGGCAGACATCGCGTCGAGTTTCGCTACACGGGCTTGAGCTTGAGCTCGCCTGAGCGGGTCCGGTTTCGCTACCGGCTTGAGCCGCTCGAGTCAGAGTGGGTGGAGGCCGGCGCGCAGCGGGTCGCCCCCTACAACTACCTGCCGCCGGGCAGATACCGCTTCCACGTCATCGCGTGCAGCGGCAGCGGCGCCTGGAGCGAAGCTGGAGCCAGCCGGGTGCTGGTCGTGCTGCCGCGTTTTTGGCAGGCGTGGTGGTTCATCGGGCTGGCGTCGCTGGGGCTGCTGGCGCTGGTCGGGGGGGCCGTCCGCCTGTTCGAGAAGCGCAAGCACCAGCGCCGGCTGAAGCTGCTGGAACAGGAGCGCGCCCTGGAGCACGAGCGGGCGCGCATTGCGCAGGACCTGCACGACGATCTGGGCTCCTCGCTCACCCGCATCTCGCTGCTGAGCGACCTGGCCCGGGCGGACCGTGACAACCCGGGGCAGGTCGAGACTCACGCGCAGAAGATCTCCCAAACCGCCAGCCAGACGGTGCGGGCGCTGGAGGAAATCGTCTGGGCCCTGCGGCCGGGCAGTGATTCGCTGCAGAGCCTGGTCGAGTACATCGCGCACTTCGCCATCGAGCTGTTCGAGGGCGACACCACCCGTTGCCGCCTGGACTTGCCGCAGGACCTGCCGCCGCGCCTGCTGCCGCCCGAGATGCGACACAACATTTTCCTGGTGGTCAAGGAGGCGCTGACCAATGCGCTCAAGCACAGCCAGGCCCGGGAGGTGCAAGTGCAGGCCAGGGCCACGGCGCGGGCTTTGGAAATTGTCGTCCGAGATGACGGGCAGGGATTCGAGGCCGAAGCCCTGCCCTCGGCGCCGGGCAAGCGGCACGGCCTGGGAAACATGCGCCGGCGCGCCGAGGACATGGGAGGGGCCCTGACCGTGAAAAGCGCGCGCGGCGAAGGAACTACGGTAAGACTGGCGGTGACTTTTCCGGCTTGAGCCGGCCCGCTGCTGGCCGCACATTCATGCGGTGGTCAAGGCGCCGCGCGCCGTGTCACAGTAGGCGTGTGAGCGCCAGACTTGCAGACGACATGCCGATCAAAGTTGCGATTGTTGACGATGACGATGGCATCCGGTCCAGCCTCGCCAGCCTGATCCGCCGCGCACCGGCTCTGCGGCTGGTCGGTGACTACCCTGACGCCGAGGCCGCCCTGAAAGACATCCCGCAACGGCCGCCGGATGTGGTGTTGATGGACATCAACCTGCCCGGAATGGACGGCGTGGAATGTGTCCGCCAGCTCAAGGGTAGCCTGCCCGCCGTGCAGTTCCTCATGCTGACGGTTTACGAGGACAGCGACTCGTTGTTTAATTCCTTGAAGGCCGGGGCGAGCGGCTACCTCCTTAAGCGAACCGCGACCACGCGGCTCCTGGAAGCCATTCGGGACGTGCACGGCGGAGGTTCGCCCATGACCCCGCAACTGGCGCGACGGGTGGTTCAATACTTCTCGCGGACGGTTGGGGGGGATGACCCGGTTTCTCGCCTGACTCCCGGGGAGAGAGAATTCCTGGAACAGTTGGCCAAGGGCTATGCCTACAAGGAGATCGCCGACCGGATGGGGATCAGCATTGATACGGTGCGCAGCTATGTGCGGACGGTTTATGAGAAGCTGCACGTCCATTCCCGGACGGAGGCGGTGGTGAAGTACTTGAGGGGGTGAGATCGTGGCCGCAAGGTCGGCGGCGGCGTTCCGGCCTCCGCAGAGCCAGCCGGACCTTCTGAGTTCTGCGAGCTACCGCACAAATATGCGGGTTGAACACTTGTGCGCAGCGAGGCAGTGTGTGATTGTTGCATTGACGAAGAGTCTAAGAAGTCTGATGCGATCTTGACATGCGTTTCCGCAGGACAGCCTTTACATTGATTGAGTTGCTGGTGGTGATCGCCATTATCGCCATTCTGGCGGCTTTGCTGCTGCCGGCCCTGGCCCGGGCCAAGTCGAAGGCGCAGGCGATCCAGTGCATGAATAACAACAAGCAACTGGGCCTAGCCTGGATGATGTACGCCGGGGATAACAATGACGTTCTCGTCATCAACAGCGACAAGTCGGCCGACTGGCGGGGGACCCACTCCTGGGTAAGCGGCTGGCTGACCTGGGACACGGCCCGGGACAATACCAACACCCTGCGGCTTACCGACGACCGGTTTTCCTCCATGGGGCCCTACACGGCGCGCGCCGCCAAGATCTACTGGTGTCCCACGGATATTTACCTGAGCTCGCCTCAGCGCGCCGCCGGGTGGGCCAATCGCGTTCGCAGCGTTGCCATGAATGCCGCCATCGGCGACGGCACCAAGACCACGGAGTTTCCCTGGCTGAAGTTTCACGCGAGGAAAATGGGCGATTTGCTCATTCCAGGCCCGAGCGACAGTTGGCTGTTCACGGACGAGCACCCGGACAGCATTGATGACGCCATTCTGTACTCGAATCCCGGCTCCACCAACGGCGTCGGGCAGTTCACGGAACTGCCCTCCAGCGACCATGGCGGCTCGTGCGGCATCGGTTTTGCCGACGGGCACGCGGAAGTGCACCGGTGGAGAGATCCCCGCACCGTTCGCGGCGTCACCTACGCGACTGTGCAACGCATATCCATCGGCACCTTCAGCATTGATTTGGCCTGGATCGCGGCGCATACGCCGCGGGGTCATTAACAGTCCTTGCGCCATGCTTTTGAAACCATAGTAAACCAAAACGGCGCGCGCGGTTCGACCGTTCTCCGCAAGCGCCGCATTCACTGAACCCCTCAAACCGCAACCGGAGTTAGAACAATAGATAGTATGAAGACCAAAACAAATAAGTTCGCTATATGGGCAGGGCTCTTGCTCTGCACCGCCGTCGGGACCTATGCCGTCCCGGTAACATTCCAGGTGAACATGGATTATCAAATCAACAATGCTTCACCGGCCTTCAACCCACCCTCTGACACTGTGGAAATCAAAGGCAGCTTCAATACCGGCTGGAATGACGGCGTGGCAATGACCAACGTTCCCAACACCACCCTATACCAAAACACTGTTGACATTACCACCCCCGCCCCCGGAAACGTAGTCGAGTATAAGTTCCACATCTATGGCACCCAGGATACATGGGAATCGCTCGACTGGTATCCCAATGGGAATCGCCGCTTCACTCTCGACAACTCGCCCCAAACCATCCCGACCGCCTATTTCGCTGACAATTCTGGAGGGGCCCAGTCCATCGAGGTCACCTTCCAGGTGGATATGTCTGCCCAAATCGGCGTTGGCAACTTCAACCCGGGTGTCGGCGACCTCATACAGGCGATGGGACCTTTCAATGGCTCCTGGAGCGGGGTTGTTTTGAACAGTGACAGCGCGCGCCCGGGCATCTACACGAACTCTTACGTCGAAACCTCCCGCGCGCCCGGCACCCGGATGGAGTACAAGTATGCCATTAACGTGGGCGGTGGCGGCACCCTGGACTATGAGAGCATCAGCGGCTATCCTGACAACAATCGCGCGTTCCTGCTTGCCGATGTTTCCCCCCAGGTCCTCCCGGTGGAGTTCTTCAGCGATGCCTCCGGGCTCCCGATCAAAGCCGGCATCTACTTCCAGTTGGACATGAGCTCGCAGATCCTGGTTGGGGCCTTTGACCCCCTCAATGATCTGGCCTCCGTTCGTGGCGGGGACCTTGGCTGGGGCGATCCGCCCGGCAGCGGCCTCCAGTTGTTCGAAGATGCCGCCCGGCCCGGCATCTATACGAATACCTGGTTGAAGGACAACCAGTTGACCGGCGCCGCTTTCACCTACAAATACACTTACTTCCGCAACGCCAACACCATCTGGGAAGGCGGCGCGGACAAGTCAGTTGCCTTCGTCGGCAACGAACCCACCAACTCCGCCGGTTACCACATGATCGTCCTTGGCCCCACCCTGTTCGACAACTGGCAGGCCAACACCAATGACTATCTTCCGGCAGACACATACGTCACGTTTACCGTCAGCATGACCAATAACCTGGGCAACCCGGTGCAGTCCTACGAGGGCTTCGAGCCCTTGATCGTATTCGACAGGTCCCAACAAGTCGCCGTCAACGGCAACTGGGTCCCCTGGTGGAACTGGGCCGCTGCGGCCCCGTTGGAATACACTCTGACCAACGGCACGTCAGGCGACTGGCTCTATTCCCAGACGGTGCTCATTCCCAAGGGCAAGCCGGTGCAGCTCGTCTACAAGTACGGCATGGACGACGGCGCGAGCAGTTTGGACAACGAAGGTGGCTACGGCGCTGACCACGTCCGTTACATACGCCAGACTGGCAGTTACACCCTAGCCCTCGACTACTTCGGCGCGCCAACCGTCGAAGACTCGTTCGGCAACCTCACCATCGGCGCTCCCGCGGCGGGCAGTATCCCCGTTTCCTGGCTGGGGCGCCCGGGCGTCTTCCTGCAGACCAGCGATAATCTGATCAATCCCGCCAGTTGGGTGACTCATTCCGCATTCACTGGAAACGTCTCATCCACCGGCATCTATTCAACCAATTACCCGGCCAGCGCCGGCGCCACCTTCTTCCGGCTCGTCAAACCGGCGCCATAACCCCGCCGTGGCGAGGCCGCGATGCTCTCACCCGGCCTCGGCCGGGTGATGAAGTAGTGGGATAACGAGGAAAGAGCCTGTCGTAAGATGGGCTCTTTCCGTTTTCAGGGATAAGTCAAGGCGCAGGGCGCGACTTTCAGCGATGCCGTGGTGCTTGGCCCTGCGGACTAAGGGGTAGTCCCCGTGCGGAACGCTCCGCATGGCGCAGGCAGCTTGGGCTCCGATCATTCAAGGTCGTTGGTGTTTAGGCTCGTTTGACCCTGCGCCCTGGCCGCCGCCGCGGAGAAAAAAACTCTGGCTTCGGAGGGGCGGCTTGTCCAACATCAGCGTGGCTCAATCATTGGGCCCCCCTTTCAACCATGAAAGCAAAGATTGTTGTTATGCCGAAGAAGGCGGTGCTCGATCCGCAGGGCAAGACCGTCCAGAACGCCCTGGCCCACATGGGCTTCAGCGGGATCGGCGCCGTGCATGTGGGCAAGTACCTCGAAATCGAGCTGGCGGGCACCGACAAGGATGCCGCGCGCCAGCAGATTGACGCCGCCTGTCATAAGATCCTGAGCAACCCGGTGATCGAGGACTACCGGTTCGAAATCGAGTAAGGACGCAAAGCGCAGATGAACTTCGCTGTTCTCCAATTCCCGGGCTCCAATTGTGATCAGGATGTCGTTCACGTGCTGCGCAATGTGCTGGGGCACTCGGTTGAGATGCTCTGGCACAAGGAGCCGTCCCTGGGCGCGGCGGACGCGGTCGTGGTGCCGGGCGGCTTCAGCTATGGCGATTACCTGCGCACCGGTGCCATTGCGCGGTTCAGCCCGGTGATGGAAGCGGTGCAGCGGTTCGCCGCCGAGGGCGGGCTGGTGCTGGGCATCTGCAATGGGTTCCAGATTTTGTGCGAGGCCGGGCTGTTGCCGGGGGCGCTGATTCGCAACCGCTCGCTGCAGTTCCGCTGCGAGCATATCTTCCTCAAGACCGCCACGACCGAGTCGCCCTTCACGAGCCGGATTCCGCCGGACAAGCTGCTCCGGCTGCCGATCGCCCACGGCGAGGGATGCTACTTTGCCGACCCGGAGACCCTGGCGCGGCTCAAGACGAACAACCAGGTCCTCTGGCGCTATGTAAATGCCCAGGGCGAGGCCACCGAGGCGGCCAACCCGAACGGGGCGCTGGACAACATCGCCGGCATTTGCAGCGAGGGACGCAATGTGGCCGGCCTCATGCCGCATCCCGAACGCGCCAGCGAGTCAATCCTGGGCAGCGCGGACGGGCGGCTGATCTTCGAGAGCATGATCCAGACATTGACATCCCGGCAGACGGCGACCGCCGGGTAGGCATGGCGCGTTTGGCCGCCCTCCGAGCCGCAACCTTCGTTTTGGAATTCCAATGACCGAACCAGCCATTACTCCCGAGTTAGTGCAGAAGCACAACCTCACGCCCGAGGAATACGAGAAGCTTAAGGCCGTTCTCGGGCGCGAGCCAACCTACACCGAGTTGGGCATCTTCTCGGTGATGTGGAGCGAGCATTGCTCATACAAGAATACGCGCCCGCTGCTCAAGACCTTCCCCACCAAGTCGCCCCGAATCCTGGTGGGCGCGGGCGAGGAGAACGCGGGCATCATTGACATCGGGGACGGCTTGGCTATCGCGTTTAAGATCGAGTCCCACAACCACCCGAGCGCGGTGGAGCCGTTTCAGGGCGCGGCAACCGGCGTGGGGGGCATTGTCCGCGACATCTTTACGATGGGCGCGCGCCCGGTTTGCTCGGTTAACTCGCTGCGGTTCGGGCCGATCACTTCAAGTGCGGAGTGCGGAGTGGGGAGTGCGGAGTGCGAGCAGGCAGTTGCCAATAACCGCCGCTTGTTCGGCGGCGTGGTGGCGGGGATTGCGCATTATGGCAACTGCTTCGGGATTCCGACCGTGGCGGGCGAGGTCTATTTCGACAAGTCCTACGAAGGCAATCCGCTGGTCAACGCGTTCTGCCTCGGGGTGCTGCGCCACGATCAAATTGTGCGCGGACAGGCCAAAGGCGTCGGGAACCCGGTGTTCTATGTTGGCCCGGCTACGGGGCGGGACGGGCTGGCAGGCGCGGCGTTTGCGTCGCAGGACCTGACGGAGGAATCGGCCGAGCAGCAGCGCGGCGCGGTACAGGTGGGCGACCCGTTCATGGAGAAGCTCGTCTGCGAAGCCTGCCTGGAGTTGCTGGCCACGGGCGCGGTGGCCGGCATCCAGGACATGGGGGCGGCGGGCCTGACCTGCTCGACCTGTGAGACGGCTGCGCGGGCCGGGACGGGCATCGAGATCGAGCTCGACAAGGTCCCACAGCGCGCGCCCGGGATGACCAGCTACGAGATCATGCTCAGCGAATCGCAGGAGCGGATGCTCATCATTGTCCACAAGGGCCGCGAGGAGGAAGTGAAGCGCATCTTCGACAAGTGGGACCTGCCGTGGTCGGAGATCGGCACGGTCACCGATACGGGACGCATGGTCGTCAGGCACCACGGCAAGGTGGTGGCCGACATTCCTGCCCGGAAGATTGCTGATGAGTCGCCCGTCTATCAGCGCGAGGCGAGGGAGCCCGAGTATCTCAAGCAGGTTCGGGCCTTCAGTCTCAGCGGCGTGCCGGACACGCAGGACCCGGCGGCAAACCTCAAGGCGCTGCTGGCCTGGCCGACCATTGCCTCCAAGAACTGGGTGTATCGCCAATATGACCACATGGTGCGCGACAACTCGGCGGTCTGCCCCGGCAGCGATGCCGCCGTGCTGCGTATCAAAGGCGATTCCATCCCTGGAACGCCGGCGGCTGTGCCCGAGAAGTTCGTCGCGCTGTCGGTGGACGGCAACGGCGCCTATGTCCTGCTCGATCCCTACGAAGGGGGCAAGATCGTGGTGGCCGAGGCGGCGCGCAACCTGGCCTGCGCCGGCGCGGTGCCGTTGGGGGCGACGGACAACCTCAACTACGGCAATCCCCACAATCCCGAGCTGTTCTGGCAGCTCAGGGAAAGCGTGCGCGGCCTGGCCGATGCTTGCCGCGTCTTCAACGCTCCAATCACGGGCGGCAACTGCTCGCTCTACAACCAGCACCCCGCCGGTCCGATTGACCCGACCCCCACGGTGGCGATGGTCGGCTTGATTGAGAAGCCGGAACACATCACGACGCAGTGGTTCAAGGACGAGGGCGACGCAATCATCCTGCTCGGCGACATCGCTGAAGCGGGCGACCCGCTATCCGGGCTGGGCGGCTCGGCCTATCTGCAGCGCATTCATGGCATCAAGAACGGCACTCCGCCGCGGTGCAACCTGGAGAAGGAAAAGGAACTCCACCTCGCACTGCGGGCTCTGATTCATTCCGGCGTGATCAAGAGCGCCCACGATTGCAGCGAAGGCGGTTTGGCGGTCGCGCTAGCTGAGAGTTGCATCAGCCAGCAGATTGCCCGGGAGACCCCGCGCCTGATCGGGGCGCAGGTTGACCTCGCCGAGGCTCAGGGCGCGCCGGGGTTGCGGCTGGATGCGTTGCTCTTCGGTGAGTCGCAGGGACGGATCATCATTTCGGTGGCGGCAGCCAATGCCGGCAAGGTCCTGGCCCAGGCCAGGATTCTGGGCGTGGCCGCGGCCCGCATCGGCACTGTGGGCGGCCAGGCACTGGAAATCAAGGCCGCTGGCATTACGTTGAATTGCGACGTGCGCGAGCTGCACGACGGGTGGTGGAATTCCATCGCCCGCGCGATGCGTTAGCCAGAATTGAGTCTGAACGATGAGTAATCATCCGAAACACTATTGCGGCGTCTTTGGTGTTTACGGTCATCCGAACGCGGCGGAGTTGAGCTACTTCGGCCTCTACGCGCTCCAGCATCGCGGGCAGGAGAGCGCGGGCATAGTCACCTCTGATGGCAGCCAGTTCCATGCGCATAAGGGCATGGGGCTCGTGCCGCAGGTCTTCAAAGGGAGTGTCCTGCGCGACATGCCCGGTTCCATCGCCATCGGCCACACCCGCTACTCCACGACCGGCTCGTCGCACCTGCGCAACGCCCAACCGCTCACGGTGGATTGCGCCTGCGGCCAGATCGCCATCGCCCACAACGGCAACCTGACCAACGCCGCCCAGCTCCGCGAAGAGCTGGAGGCCAAGGGCTCAATCTTCCAGACCACGGTGGACAGCGAGATCATCCTGCATCTGCTGGCCCAGCCGACCCAGCAGGGCGAGAAGAACAACCTCGCGCGCAGCCTGCGCCGCATCGAAGGCGCCTACTCGCTGGTCATCATGACCGAGAACGAGCTGATCGGCCTGCGCGACCCGCACGGCTTCCGGCCGCTGTGCCTCGGGCGGATTGACGACGCCTGGGTGCTGGCGAGCGAGACCTGCGCCCTGGATTTGATCAATGCCCGGTTCGTGCGCGACGTGGAGCCGGGGGAGATTGTGACCATCAACCGGGACGGCCTCAGCGGTGTGCAGGCGTTTCCCGGGCATGACCGCCGCGCCTTCTGCATCTTTGAATATGTCTATTTCGCCCGGCCGGATAGCACCATCGCCAACCGCAACGTTTACAAGGTGCGGGTCGAGATGGGCCGTCAGCTCGCGCGCGAGTTTCCCCTCGACGCCGACGTCGTCGTGCCCGTGCCGGACAGCGGCAACTGCGCCGCGCTCGGCTACTCGCTCGAATCGGGCATCCCCTTCGAGATGGCCTTCGTGCGCAACCACTACGTGGGGCGCAGCTTCCTCCAACCCTCGCAGCTCATCCGCGACTTCGACGTGCGCGTGAAGCTCAACCTGATCGAGGAACTGGTGAAGGGCAAGCGGGTGATTGTCGTGGACGATTCCATCGTGCGCGGAACGACCTGCAAGACCCGCGTGAACAATCTCAAGGAAGCGGGCGCCAAAGAAGTGCATGTGCTGGTGAGCTGCCCGCCGCACCGCAATCCGTGCGTCTATGGCATTGACTTCCCCGACCGCAACAAGCTGATGGCGGCAAACTATTCACTGGAGGAGATCCGCACCTATCTGAACGCCGATTCCCTGTGCTACCTGTCGCAGGCGGGCATGGTCAAGGCGACCGGCCTGCCAGCCAACTCTTTCTGCATGGCCTGCTACGACGGCGACTACCCGGTGCCCTTCGACCCCGCGGTGGACAAGCACATTATCGAACGCCGCAACCGCCATCGCTCCGGCCTGGCCGAAGGCCTCGCCGGTGAGAAGGCGCAGCCCCAGCCGCGGTAGCCCGGAGAAGGCACAAAGCTAGCAGCCGTCGCACCACCCTGCGTGCTCCAGAAGACTCCGGGCAGCACGGCAGGCGGTGCGCAGCATGGTGGAGCTGTGCGCTGGCATCCCGGTTCAGCGCGGATTGCGCCCAGCAGCGCGCCCTGGCATGATTGGCCTCACCATGTCCTACGACCGCGCAGACTTCGACTACAGCACGGAGGCCGACCCTCTGCCCAAAGGGCACGCTGGAACGCATATCGGCATGTTCCTCGCCTGGGCGGTGCTCAACGGGCTGGAGAGTGATCACCACCGCGCGCATTCCGCCGGGCTTCTGGCGCGATTGCGCCAGCGCGAAATCACGGGGCGCCATTTCTTTGAAGCCGCCTGCCAGGAACGGTTCGCGGAAAAGGACTTGAACGACGAGGGCAACCAATTCGTCCAGCATTATTACGTGGACGAGGCCGGACGGCGGGGCGAGTACTTCGCCGACTACAAGAAGGTGCTGACCGCGCGCCTGCCGAGCTTCTGGCATGTGGCGGACAATTGGGAGAACTATGAGAAGATTGCCGCGGTGATCAACCGGCGCTACGCGGAGTGGAAGAACCCGCGTGCCCGAAAGCGCTGGTGGCAGTTCTGGCGATCTAACTGAACCGGGCTCAGATCGGCTCTTTGTGTACGCGGCGCGCCTGGTTCCGCATCGGGCGTGCTCCGGCCCGGTCGCCAATTATTCGGCCCATTGCTGTTGACACAGGGCCGGCGCGGTTTCAGGCTCAGGCAGTCGGTCGCACCTGCAACCTGTCGTCAAACGTTATGCTTGCTCAATCGCCGAAGAATCCGGAGAGAGCCGCTTTTACCCTTACCGAACTGTTGGTCATTATCGCGGTCATCGCCCTGCTGGCGACCGTGCGGTTGTCCGCGCTGGCGCCGGCGGAGGATAAGGCCCACCGGCTCGGCTGCCTCAACAACCTCAAACAGCTCGCCTTGGGAAGCCAGATGTATGCCCACGACTACTCTGGCCATTACTCCAGCTACACCTGGTTTGAGCCGGGATTCATACCTACGGCGTACACCGATCGCTCCGGCTCGGATGATGACTTGAACTGGCTTTACCCACGCTACGTGAAGTCGCTCAGCACGTTTATCTGCCCCAGCACTCAGAACCGCATCCGCACCAACCTATACACCATACCCGACGGGTCCGGGAGAGTCGTCCTCATTGACCTGGCTAACAACGGCCGGACGTTCGAATCCTACGGGACCAGCTACGAAGTCCTCGGCAACTTCACCCTCCGCATGACCGGCACGGCGATTAACACGAAGAAGAAGGAAGATACTGTCAATGCGTTCACCATCTGTTACTACACCCCGGCCATCGGAATGAAGCCGGGGCCATCCCGGGTCTTCCTGATCACGGACGCGGACGACGGCTTCTCCCCGAACGACGTCAATAACTGGCCGGACAGCTTGAACGACAACCACGGCGCTGCGGGAGCGAACTTCTCGTTCTGCGACGGCCACGCCCAATGGGTGAAGCAGAGCAAGTTCCTGGAGGTCTGGAACATCGGGCAGGACTCGTATCGCGTGGCCGGTGTCAGCCCTTAACCCGGATAGTTTACACTTAAGTAAGCCAGTTCCCATTAACACCGGGGCTTTAGCCCGGTGCCACTGCGCGCAACGACCCGCGAGCCGTTTCAACGGCTTCCCACCCGCGGCGGCAAACTGTTAAAACAGTTCCCCGTCGGGGTGCGCTCGCCGACACCGGGCTAAAGCCCCGGTGTTAATGAGACGGCCCAAGGCAGCGTAATATATCCGGGTTAAGAACTTTTACCGGCTTCTTCGTTTCAGTTGAACGGAGCGCTGGCGCGGGGACACGGCTCCGTCAGAAGCGGCACGGAAGCGAACGCTGCCAACACAGTCGCGGCCGAGCCTTGAACCTCAAGCATGCCGCTGACGGAGCTTGGGTGGTGTTCCGGCTCGTGTGCTATAAACGCGGCGCTCCTAACGGAGCTTTCTTGGAAGCGTATTCCACCAAAACAGCGAAGAACGAACTTCCAGGTTCGGGCTACGGGAGCAGGATGCGGTTACAGCCTGCGCCGGCAGACGCGCCAGTGGCGAGGACGTAACTGAGCGGCACACGGCCCCTGTCGCCCGAACTCTTGAGCGCGTCTTGCAGGTTGGTACGGCCGAACCACTCCACGCTGCCGTCGGCCATCCCGACATTGCCCTGCTTGCCATGCATATTGTCCATCCAGGCTGGCCCCGCATTAGCGGTAAAGTTGGTGCCGAGGGAAACCTTCGGCATTCCGGTGGAAGGGGCCGCCAGATACGCAACGGTTGGCGGGTTCGCATTGCCGCCCAGGTTGTGGTCGCCGGTCAGGAGCATTCGCGGATAGGCTTCCGACGCATCCACCCCGACGAAGTAGCTGGTGTTTAAGTCGTTGGTGTACGGAACCGTGCCGGGGGCGCTGACTCCGCTGAAGGTGGTTGCCATCTGGCGATACGAGGTCTCGTATTCCGCCGGGCAGAACAGAAACTTCGGCGTGGTCAACTCATTCGAAAGGCACAGGAACATCTTGCAGGCGCCGTGGCTGCCAGCTTGAGTGGTGCCCAAGGTTCTGGCGTAGGTTTGCACATCCTCCGCATTTCCGCCTTGCGCTCCGGACACCTGCATCGGCATGAAGCCGTTGTGGCTGATTGCCCAGGTCCGGAAGGCGAGCCCGACCTGTTTGAGGTTGTTGCTGCAAGTGATGCGCAGCACTTGGGGGCGGCTGCGGGCGGCCAGGGCGGGCAACACGGAGACGGCCAGCATGGCAATGACGGCGACAACGACGATCAGCTCGATCAGAGTGAAGGCGTGGTTCGGTTTAGGCATGTTATTCATAGGTGATGGTAGTTTCTCTAAGTTTAACGAATTTCGCAGGCTCGATAGAACCTCTGCGCTGGCACGGTGGCAAGGTCCTCCAGGAATTGGAGCGGGCCGATCGTCGGCGGGTTGGTGAATACCGTCTGCCAATCCACCAGGTTTGAGGAGGCGTAGATGACCACGGGTCCTTCCGCCACCAGGCCCGTCACGCGCAACAGGAATGGCCCGCCGCCCGTTGATGAATACAGCGGCGCAATCTCGACGCGCGGCGTCCCGGCCGCCGTCCCCTCGACGGCGCGGTAGAACCGCACCGTCGGATTCCCGCCCCCCGCATCGCCAAACTCCACAGCCCCAATGGCAGGCGGATTGGTGAGGATCGGCTCCCAGGCCCGCAGGTCGCTGCTGGCGAGCAGCACGACCGGGCCGACGCCAGAAGCGCCCGACAGACGGAGATGCGCCTCGCCGTTGGTCAACTGCAGGCCCTGGGGATAGTCGTCGAACCGCAGCGGGGTGCGGAGCACGGTGAAGCTTACGGCGGCGCCCAAGACCTGTCCTGCCGCATTGCTGATGACCAGGCGATAGACGCCCGCGTTCGTCCAGTGGACGAATCCTATGGGAAGCACCGGCGTGGTGGCTCCGGGCAGAGCGACACCGTTCAGTTGCCATTGATAGCTGGTTGTCGCGTCAGCCGCCGAGCCGGTGGTGAGAGTAGTCGGTTGACCTATGGTGACCGCTGTGGCGAAGGGCTGGAAGGCGGGGCGGGGCGCCGCGTTGCCCGCCAGCGCCAGGCTGTGGGTGCCGCCGGCGCTTAGGGCGGAAATGTTCGCCGCCGAGGATGGCACCGAAGCCTGGCCAAAGTAGTTGGCGCCCCAGCAGTCCACAGTGCCGTCGGCCAGCAGGGCCAGGCTATGGTCCCCGCCTGCGACCAGGCCAACAACGTTCGTTACAAAGGTCGGCACGGAAGCTTGGCCGTAGTAATTGCCGCCCCACGCAAATACGGCTCCGCCGGCCTGCAACGCCAAAGTCTGACTGCCCCCGGCGACGGCAGAGACAACGTTGGTGGCCAGGGTGGACGCGCTGGTGCGGTCCCACGCCAGGAGGGTGCCGTCGGCTTGCAGGGCGAGGCTGCGGTCGCCACCCGCCGCAATGGCCATGACATTGCTTACGGAGGATGGCACTGCGACCCGCCCAAAGCAGTTGGAACCCCACGCCAGGACGGTGCCGTCGAGGAGCAGGGCCAGGCTGTGGAACCCGCCGGCGGCGATGGATACCACGTTGGTTGCGGACGGTGGCACGTTCGTTTGACCCTGGGAGTTGTCGCCCCAGGCCACTACTTTGCCATCTGACCGCAGAGCCAGACTGTGAGCGTCGCCGGCCGCAATCGCGACCACGTTGCCGGCGGCCGGCGGCACTTCGCTTTGGCCGGAAGAATTGTCGCCCCAGGCGACTACCGTGCCGTTGGCGCGCAGCGCGAGATTATGGTCGCCCCCGCTGGCTAGCGTCACCACCTCCGTGGTTCCCACCGGCACTTCGAGCTGCCCCGCGGAGTTGTCGCCCCAGGCCACGATCGGGCTCACGGATATCCGGGCGACGAGCCCGGTCACGCAGCCGAAGTCATTGCTCACCACCAGGGTGTAGCTTCCGCTGTCCTCGACGGCCGCCGCACTCAGGCAGAGCGCGTTTGAGTTCACGCCGCTGATGCGTCCGCCTTCCGTCAAATCCCTGCCATTCAACCGCCACTGGCAGCTCAAAGGCTCTGCGCCCGAAACGCTCGCCGGCAGCCAGATGCTTGTCCCAATCAGCACATTCCGCGAGGTGATATCTTCCGCGACGGCCGGTTCGGGCAGCACCGTCAGAATTGCCGCCTGGCTGTTGGTCTGGCCCGCCGCGTTCGCCGCGACTAAGGTGTAAGTGCCCGCGTCGGCCAACTGCGCGTTGGTGAGCAGGAGATAAGAGCTGGTGGCGCCCCCCACCACCGCGCCGTCATGCAGCCATTGCAGGCTTAAGGGGTGCGTCCCGCTCACGCCGGTGCCAAGGATTACCTGGCCACCCACATGCGCCGCGGCTGGCTCAAGTTGCCGGCCAAACCGCGGCGGCCCAAGCTCGACCATTGCCAGGCTGAAGTCCTCTCCGGCGGCGATGCCCGCCACATTGCCCAAACCGGCGGGGACATTCGTTACCCCCCAAAGCGCCACCGCACCGTCCCCCCCTCCCCAGGCGACAACGGTGCCATCGGACCGCAGCGCCAGGTTGTGGTAATAGCCGGCGGCAATCCCCACCACGTTGGTGGCTGGCGCCGGCACCTCGCACTGGCCGTACGAATTGTCGCCCCAGGCAACCACTGTGCCGTCGGCACGCAGGGCCAGGCTGTGCCACCAACCGCCGGCAATGGCCACAACGTTCGTCGCCGCCGCCGGCACGGTGCTCCACGATCCCCAGGCAACGACGGTGTGGTCCGAACGCAAGGCCAGGTTGTGGTTGTAGCCCGCGGCGATGGCGACCACCCCTTTGGCCCGGGGCGGAGTATTTGCTTGTCCGTATTCATTGCTTCCCCAGGCCGCCACCGTGCCATCGGCCCGGAGGGCCAGGCTGTGCGCCTCCCCGGCGGCGATGCCAACCACGTTGGTCGCCTCTGCCGGCACATCGGTCTGCCCATCCCAGTTGCGTCCCCAGGCAATGACTGAGCCATCATTCCTCAGCGCCAGGCTGTGATCCCGGCCGGCGGCCACGGCCACGGCGTTCGTTACCGCCGCCGGCACATCGGTCTCGCCATAGCTGTTTCGTCCCCAGGCGGCCACCGTGCCGTCGGCATTCAGGGCCAGCGCGTGGGCGGCTCCCGCCGCGATGGCACGCGGATTGACGGCGGCGTGTGAAACGTTGCACTGGCCTAAAAGATTGTCCCCCCAGGCCCCAATCGCGGAGATGCTCACGGGGTCCGGCTGCACCGTCAACACCACCGGTTGGTTGGTTACTTGCGTCGAGAGGGTCGCGGTCACCAGCTCATAGGCCCCGCCGTCGGCCACTTCAGAGGCCGTCAGCAACAAGCAGCGGCTGGTCGCGCCGGCGATGACATTGCCGTCGTGGTACCATTGGAAGGTGGCAGAAGCCGGCGCCGCGACATTGGCGGTCAGGAGCGCCGCGCTGCCGGCGTGAGCCACCAGCGACGCAAGTTGGCGGCCCGGTTGCGGAGGCCCTGAAGCGACCAGGGCCACGCTATAATCCTGCCCGGCAGAGACACTTGCCACGTGATCCAGTTCGCTCGGCACATTCGTCACCCCCAGATAGCCTTTGCCCCACGCGAGGACGGTGCCGTCCGCCTTCAGCGCCAGGTTGTGATAGTAGCCGGCGGCGATCCCGACGATGTTCGTCGCCGCCGCTGGAACCGCCGACTGCCCATACGAGTCATCACCCCACGCGATTACCGAACCGTCGGAGCGCAGCGCCAGGCAATGCTCCCAGCCGGCTGCGATGGCCACGACGCTGCTGGCGGTCGGCGGCGTGGGATAGTCGAGCCCCCAGGTCACAACGGTCCCATCGGACCGCAAGGCCATGCTGTGGTAGTGACCGGCAGCGATAGCGGCGACGTTAAGAGCGAGGAAGGAGACATCGGTCTGGCCCAGGGCGTTGTTGCCCCAGGCGATCACGGTTCCATCGGCCTTCAGCGCCATGCTGTGGGCCCAGCCCGCGGCAATGGCCACCACGTTGGTGGCGGTCGCGGGCACATCGGCCTGCCCGTCCCAGTTGCGGCCCCAGGCGACAACGGTGCCGTCCTCTCTCAACGCCAGGCTATGGTGCCCGCCGGCGGCAACCGCCACGGCATTCGTCACGTCGGGCGGCACGTTGGTCTGGCCGTCCCAGTTCTTCCCCCAGGCGGCCACCGTGCCGTCGGCATTCACTGCGAGGCAGTGAAACGCCCCAGCGGAAATCGCGCACGGCGCGTTTGTCGCCGCATTCAGGACGTTGGTTTGGCCGTTGCTGTTGTCGCCCCAGGCGCAAATGGACATCGTTGACGGCCCCTGCCGCACTTCGAGCGCTATCGGCTGGCTCTCGGCTTGCCCCGCGGCGTTTGAGATCTTCACAAGGTAGCTTCCCGCGTCGTTTGTCTGGGTGTTGGCCAGGGCCAGGAAGCGATTGGTGGCGCCGGCAATAGCCACCCCATCGTGGTACCATTGGAAGGCCAACGGATAGGCGCCCGTGACATTGACGGTCAGCGCGGTGAGACCGCCAATCTGCCCCACCGCCGAGGTTGCCTGGCGCCAGATTCGGGGAGGCCCCAATGCCACCAGGGCCAGACTATAATCTTCGCCGGCGGCGATGGCGGCGGTGCTGGTAAGCCCCCCGGGCACGTTGGTGGCCGCGCAGTATGCGCTTCCCCAGGCGATCACTTTGCCGTCTGCGCGCAGGGCTACGTTGTGATAGTAGCCGGCGGCGATGGACACAATATTGGTCGCCGACTCCGGCACCTCGGATTGCCCGTAAGAGTCGTCACCCCACGCGATGACTGAGCCGTCAGCCTTCAAGGCCAGGCAATGTTCCCAGCCCGCCGCGACCGCGACGACATTGGTTGCGGCTGGGGGAGTGGCGTAGTCAAATCCCGAAGTGACCACCGCACCATCCACGCGCAGGGCCACGTTATGGTAATAGCCGGCGGCAATCGCCACGACATTGACGCCCAGGAATGGAGAATTGGTCAGGCCCAAGTCGTTATTTCCCCAACCCACCACAATCCCATCAGCCCGCAAGGCCAGGTTGTGGGCCCAGCCCGCGGCAATGGCCACCACGTTGGTTGCCGCCGGCGGCACATTGGTCTGCCCGTCCCAGTTGCGGCCCCAGGCGATCACGGTGCCGTCATCTCTCAAGGCCAGGCTGTGGCGGCCCCCGGCGGCGACCGCCACGGCATCCGTCAGCCCGGGCGGCACGTTGGTCTGGCCGTCCCAATTCTTTCCCCAGGCAGCCACTGTTCCGTCCGCGTTCAACGCGAGACCGTGGAAAGCCCCAGCGGAGATGGCGCACGGCGTTGTCGCTGCATGGGACACATTGCATTGCCCGTTCAGGTTGTCACCCCACGCACCGATCGCCATCATTGTGGGCGCCTGCTGCACTGCCAATTCAATCGGCTGGCTCTCGGCTTGCCCCGCGGCGTTGGTGGCCGCCAGAACGTAGCTGCCGGCGTCGCCCGGCTGCGTGTTAGTCAGCGTCAGCTCACGATGGGTAGCGCCAGCGATAGGCGCTCCGTCATGGAACCACTGAAAGGTCAGCGGATACGCGCCCATGACGTTGACGGTAAGAATTGTAAGACCGCCAAGGTAGCCGGCAACTGATGTTGCCTGATGCCCAAACCGGGGAGGTCCCGATTCGGCCAGGGCCAGGCAATAATCTTCGCCGGCAGAGATGGCTGTGGCGTTCGTCAAACTCTCGGGCACGCTGGTGACCCCGAGAGCGGACTTACCCCACGCGATGACAGTGCCGTCCGCGCGCAGTGCCAGGTTGTGGTAATAGCCGGCGGCGATTGAAAGGATGTTGGTCGCCGACTCAGGCACCTCGCATTGTCCGCAAGAGTTGTCACCCCAGGCGACCACCGTGCCGTCGGTCCGCAACGCCAGGCAATGTTCCCAACCCGCGGCGACCGCAACTACATTGCTCGCGGCTGACGGGGTGGGGTAGTCCAATCCCCAGGTCACTACCGTGCCATCCGCCCGCAGGGCCAGGTTGTGATAGTACCCGGCAGAGATAGCCACGATGTTAATGCCAAATAAGGAAAAGCCGCTCTGACCGAAATCGTTGTTTCCCCAGGCCACGACCGTCCCGTCCGACCGCAAGGCCAGGCTGTGTGCCCAGCCGGCGGAGATCGCGACGACGTTGGTGGCCGTCGGGGGCACACCGGTTTGCCCGTCCCAGTTGCGGCCCCAGGCGATCACGCTACCGTCTTCTCTCAACGCCAGACTGTGGCGGCCCCCGGCGGCGACCGCCACGGCATTATTTAGCCCGGGCGGCACGTTGGTCTGGCCGTCCCAATTTTTTCCCCACGCAATCACTCGGCCATCGGCATTCAAAGCCAGAGCGTGAAATGCCCCGGCGGCAACCGCGATCACATTGGTTGCGGAGAGCGGCACGTTGGTCTGTCCGAGGGTATTGGCGCCCCAAGCGATGACGTTCTGGGCGCGACCAGCCGCCGCGGAAAGCAACAGCATTGCGGCGATGCCTATGGTCCTCCAAGTCCTGCCACTGGTCTTCAGACGGACTCTCATAGAATAGGGGCATTAGCTGCCTCCCGGCCCTGTTTGTCAAGAGTAGTGTGGCGTCGGTGGATCGGGGCCAGGGTGGATTCAAGAAGGTGTAGCCGCCAACACCAGTTGGCGCTAATTCCCTTCCCGGTGAAAGAATGCGCCGACTGGCGTCGGCGGCTAGTGTGCCCGGCAGGTGTCTGGTCTTGCGGGATGAAAGGTTCCCGCCGGGGGCTTGTGACGCCAACCGTAGCCGAACCGCCAGGTCTTCTCCGCGAGGGGAAGACGCGAAAGGGTGGAAGGCAAACGTTCGACCGAAGGCCGCGGGGATTCTGCCTCCCCCGGATTTGGAATCAAGGCAAAGCTGGCGGCTAGAGCGACCGGGGGCGCACTTCAGTTTTTGAGTGGCCTTTTCGGAGGCAAAGGCGCCTGAGGGACGGTTGCACAACTGCGGGGTGGCATGGGCATCTCCCGCCAGCAGTTTCAAAGTCCCGTCACCGCCCGCATTGAATCGGCAGGCTCTCCGTGTGGTCGGGAGGGCAAGCGTCCTCGCGAGCCCTGATTCTGACACATCTGACGAGTCCGGGCTGGCGAGAACGCTTGCACTGTCGGCTAGAACGGGGATGATAGAGGACGGAAGTATTTTAGATTCTTCAACTTACGATCATTCAAAGCACACCGCATGGTGCCTGTCGGCACGGCGCGTCTGCCGGATTCAGCCTACCAATTTAGCCTCGGTCTGCCCTTATTCTCTCCATATCCCCTCGTAAACCCCTCCTAAACCCCTCGTATACCCCTCGTATTTTAAATACGAGGGGTATACGAGGGGTATACAGGGGGTTTAGGAGGGGTTTACTGGGGGATATACCGAATGACCAAGGTGGATTGAGAGCTGTTGCTCATCAGCAATTCTCATCATGACTCTCCCAACCCCCGCCGGGTGAGGGCACCCGGCCTACAGGATAGCGGTTTCGCGGGGGATGTAGGCCGGGTGCCCTCACCCGGCGTGCCGATATGGTCTGTAATGCTGCATTCCAGAGATGCTTGCGCTGCGTCGCACGGACATGCTGGGGTTGGGTTCGCGAACGCGGGAAACCTGCCCCCCCGGGCTGGGTTGGGCGGGGTAGAGGGCGGCTGCCGGGCAAATTGGGCCTGGCTTAACCCGGCCAGCCCAGCTCCCGCCGCCGGGTCCACAGCTCGCGCGGCTTCAGGATCCCCACTGGCGTGATGATGCCGGTGATCAACTCAGCCGGGGTGACATCGAACCCGGGATTCAGGGCTCCGCTGGTGGGATTGGCCACGCGCACATAGGCGCGTCGCCTCGAACGCGATCGGCTAGAGGCTGCCTGTATCCCCCACGCGCCCAGGACTTCGCTTTCGTGCCGCTCCTCGATGGGGATGTCGAACCCGGACTTGAGGTGCCAATCAATGGTGGAGAGGGGGATTGCGACGTAGAAGGGGATGCCATGCCGCCGAGCCAGCACGGCCTTGGTGTAGGTGCCGATCTTGTTGGTCACCTCGCCCGTGCGGCCCAGGGTGCGGTCGCTGCCCACGATGACGAGGTCAATCTTGCCGCGCTGCATCAGGTGGCCGGCGGCGTTGTCGGCGATGATCTGGTGCGAAACGCCTTGCTGCGCCAGTTCCCACGCCGTGAGGGTGGCGCCCTGCGAGCGCGGCCGGGTTTCGTCGCAATAGACGTGGAACTTCCGTCCCCGCGCCTGGGCCGCGTAGAGGGGCGCGGTGGCGCTGCCGATGTCCACGAAGGCCAGCCAGCCGGCATTGCAGTGAGTGAGCACGTTCATGCCGTTGCGAATGAGCCGGGCGCCGTGCTGGCCGATCGCCTCGCAATGCCGCACGTCCTGGTTGGCAAACTCCTCCGCCGCCGCCAGGGCCAGGGTCTGCCGTTCCGCGACCGTCCGTCCGGCGCGCATGGCCTGGGCGACGTAGTGGATTGCGTTGACCGGATCAACGGCGGTGGGCCGCGCGGCTTTGAGAGTCCTGGACACTACGCCAACATGGCGTTGGAAGTCCGCCAGGCGGCGTCCCCGAAAGGCGCGCGCGCCCTGGGCGAGACCGTAGGCCGCCGTGGCGCCGATGGCGCCGGCGCCGCGCACGATCATGTCCTGGATGGCCCGCGCGGTCTGGCGGAAGTCGCGCGCGGCGACGATGCGAAACTCGTGCGGGAGCAGCCGCTGCTCGATCAGCAGGACCGCGTTGAGCCGGACATCGAACGTGACGGTGCGAAAATGGCGGGCGCGGCCGTGGAGGGTGACGTTCAAGTGATGTTGCCTCTCATTCTGGCCCCCGGCCCCGGTATTCTTCTGTGGGCCGGCGGTTTGCGCGTGGCAGTGCACATTTCCTGCATAGGACAGGCTAGATCGTTTCAAAGCGGCAACGGCAAGTCAAGCGCGCGGGGGCAGCGCGGGCGGCAGTTGAGGGGTGCATCAAGCTCAGAATGTGCCGCGCCCATGGGAGGAACAAGTCGGTCCTGGGCTGCCTTTTGCGAGCCAGTTCATCCTGACAAGGATGAAAGAAGGTAGCCGGAGGTCGCCGTGGGAAAGGGGGCGGCGACCTCCGGAAACCAGCGCCTTTGACCCCACCACCCCGGCAGGGGTGGCAGATCGTCCCGAGTGCCAGGCGGCGGCTTCATGCGGGTTGGTTCTGCCACCCCTGCCGGGGTGGAACACTTTTTGCCCCGCGTACCGGTGGTCGTTTCCCCCTGTCACCCCGAAACGACCAACCGGCTACCATCTGCCAACCCTGCCGGGTTGGTGCGGAGCGGAAACCGCAGGCAAAACCCCGCCAGACCGTGTCCTGGCTGTGGGTCGGATGTGCCCCCGGCGGCAGTTGAGCGCGGGGTTACGATTTGGCTGAGGGGCTGCAGGGGTTCGGGGCTTCCGCGCCCAACCGAGAAGGATGGGCTCGCTTTGGCCACCGGTTTGCTGGTATCAGGGGGGCATGTCTGAAGCACAACTAGTCACCAGTGATCTGCCGCCACGCCGGATTGTGGAAGTGGCAGAAGAATTGCACCTGGATACGGACAGAATTCTTCCGCATGGGCATTTCATTGCCAAGGTGCCTGTTGACGAACTCGCGGCCCGCCGGAACCAGCCCGATGGCCGCCTGGTCCTGGTCACCGCCATGACCCCCACGCCCGAAGGGATCGGCAAGACCACCACCACCATTGGGCTGGCGGATGCGCTGCGGCAGTTGGGGCGGCGGGCCATCTTCTGCCTCCGGGAACCGTCGCTGGGACCTTACTTTGGCATAAAGGGCGGCGGCACTGGGGCGGGGCGGGCGCAAGTGGTGCCGGCGGAGGCAATCAACCTGCACTTCGTGGGGGACATGTACGCCGTGGCCAAGGCCAACAACCTGCTGGCGGCGATGCTGGACAATCACCTCCAGCACGGCAACGAGCTGGGAATTGACCCGCGCCAGATAGTTCTGCGCCGGGTCATTGACCTGAACGACCGCGCCTTGCGCGACATCATCATTGGGCTGGGCGGCGTCAAGCACGGCGTTCCCCGCCGGGACGGATTCAACATCACGCCGGCGTCCGAGGTGATGGCGATCCTCTGCCTGGCACGGGATTTTCGGGACTTGGGCGAACGGCTCAGCAAGATGATCGTGGCGTTCACCTACGGGAACAAGCCGGTGCGGGCCTCTCAGATTGAAGCGGTTGGGGCCATGCAGGTCCTGCTCCGGGAGGCCATCCACCCGAACCTGGTGCAATCGCTGGAGGGCACCCCCGCTTTCGTTCATGGCGGGCCGTTTGCGAACATCGCGCAGGGAACCAACACCACCATTGCCACGCGCATGGCCCTGAAGCTGGCCGATTATGTGGTGACGGAGGCAGGCTTCGCCACCGAGTTGGGCGCCGAGAAGTTCTTCGACATCAAGTGCCGGCTGGCCGGACTTAATCCCGCCGGAGCTGTGATCGTGGCGACGGCCAAGGCGGTGGCTTACCACGGCGGTTTCACTGCTGGCGGCGGGCTGGGCAATCTTGCCAAGCACATCGAGAACATACGGCTGTTCGGCCTCGAGCCCGTCGTAGCCCTCAACCACTTCAAGGATGACAAGCCGGAAGACCTGGCCCGGATCATCCGCTTCTGCAACCGCCAGGGTGTTGAGGCGGTGGTGGCGACGCATTACTCGCGCGGGGGCGAAGGGGCCCTGGATCTGGCCCAGGCTGTGCTGCGGATGGTTGAGAAGAACCGCCGGCGCAAGCTGCGGTTCCTTTACCCGTTGGAGATGCCCCTGGACCGGAAGATCGAGACGGCGGCGCGCCGGCTCTACGGAGCGGAGGGAGTGGATTTTGAGCCCAACGCGCGGCGTGATCTCGACCTGCTCAACCAACACGGCTTTGGCCGGCTGCCGGTGTGCATCGCCAAGACCCCGATGTCACTCTCGGACAACCCGGCCCGGCGCGGCCGGCCGAGCGGCTTCCGGATCAGGGTGAACGAACTGAGAATCTCCGCCGGCGCCGGCTTCATCGTGGTAATCTGCGGGAGCATCATGACAATGCCGGGCTTGCCGAAAGTGCCCGCCGCAGCGCGCATCAAGATGCTGCCGTCAGGCCGGGCTATCGGGCTGACGTGAGTCAGTCTCTTGGGGCTGGAGAACAGGTCCCCGCCGCCCTGGGCTTCGGGGGGCTTGTCGGGGGGGCTTGCCAGCGCCGGGGCGATCAGCTATTAATATGCGCAGGTATATTATGCTGAATCGCAGCCCGGTATTGTTGGCCGAAGATGACCCGAACGACGTGTTGTTCCTGCGTCGGGCATTTGAAGAAAACCAGGTGCTCAACCCCTTGCAAGTCGTGAGCAATGGTGAGGAGGCGATTCAATACCTGGCCGGCGAAGGCCGGTTCGCCGACCGCGCCGCTCATCCCTTCCCGGCGCTCTTCCTGCTCGATCTGAAGATGCCCGTCAAGGACGGCCTGGAGGTGCTCCGCTGGCTGCATCAGCATCCCGAAATCCCGAGCAAATTGCCGGTGGTGGTGCTGAGCTCGACCGAGCTCCCGAACGAGACTCAGATGGCCTATGCGATGGATATTCAGGCGTGCATCGTCAAGCCGCTGAGCTTTTCCGAGCTCCGGGAGAAGGTCCGGATTCTGAAGGAGTATTGGCTGGACTACGAGGCCGACGCGGCCGGCACGGTCGCCTGAGAACTAAAAGACCTCGGCAGCCAGGCCGGTGGCTTGCCGCACGGTCTGGGCGATGCGCGAGAGGGCTTTGAGCGGCAAATGCCCGCTTTCCGAGTTGGGCGACGGGCGCGTGGCGGAGTAAATCTGCACGAGGGAAATCTGGGCGCCGGCGCGCTGCAGCTCGACCAACCGCAGCGCGTATTGCTCGATCTCCTCCATCGGCGGTTCCTCTCCATGGAGGGCCGGAAAGAGGCTCTGGATGATCACCGGGCGCTGCCGGGCAAGCATCAGGATGTTGGACAGAATCTTATCGAGCGGCACCGCCGGCCGATTGACCTTGTTCACGTAAGCCTGCGTGCCCCCATCGAGCTTGGCCCACACCTCGTCGCTGGAGGTGAAATGCTTGAGCCCTTTCTGAACGTGGGGCAGGTCCAGGCCGGTCGCATTGGTCAGCAGCACCAGCTTGAAAAACGGGGACCCGCTCATGGCGCGGACATGCACGACCGCTTGCAGCGCCTCGGCAAACCGGGGCGAGAGAGTCGGCTCGCCGTCCCCGCTCAAGGCCACGTGCCGCAGTTGGAGCAGATCATCCGGCAGCGCGCGGTAATGTGGCCGCTCGCGCAAACGGCCGCTGCGCACCAGGGCCAGCGTCGTCTTCAGTTCCGCGGCCATGGCCTCAACGTCCAGCAACTCCTCGGGCTGCGGCCCCTCGCGGTGCACCTCGCAATAGACGCACTGGAAGTTGCAGGTCTTGTCGGGGCTCAAATTGACGCCTACCGACAAGCCGCAGGCGCGCGCGGACACCACCGCGTACACGAAACGGTTGTCCAGAAAATCACGTGGGGAGCCGAAGGCGGTCTCCTGGCAGCCATTGGTCCGATCCGGGAGTTTCCGCTTCCTTTCCGCCGGTTCAACCGGGGCTATGGGCTTATGAATGGCTTCTTCCACAATGTCTAGGCTACCTTGGCCGCGCTGCCAGCCACTCACTACACGATGCTTGTCAAAGAATGGACATTTCTTGGCAGGCAAGCACCGGATGAACCAGAATTAGCTCCACTGATATCCCTTTCGCACGGCTGGAGAGGTCACGGCTCCAGGCGACCGGGGCGGGGGGAGACCGCCAGCCGCGCGTGATACAGGCATCAGGAAGCGGCCGGCGGAAGCGGCCGCCCCCGGATTGAAGGGTTTACTTTCAGCTCGGCAGGGGTTCAAATGAACACTGACCGACATGGCCAACTCGATCGCAGAATTCAAGCAGGCCGCGATTGTCAGCACGCTCCGCGGCTGCCAGCTCTTTGCGGGCCTGGGGACGGCGGACTTGAAATCCGTCGCGGCCATCACCCTCGTCAAGTCGCTGCACAAGGACGATTACCTCTTTCGCGAGGGCGCTCCCGCGCAGGGCTTTTACATCGTGCAGAAGGGCGCCATCAACGTCCACCGCGTCAACGCCGCCGGCAAGGAGCAGGTTATCCGCGTCTTTCGCGACGGCGAGTCCTTTGCCGAGGCGGCCCTGGCAACCGCGACCGGCTATCCGGCGGACGCCCGCGCCCTGGAATCCTCGCAGGTGCTGCTGGTGGAGAAGTCGGGGTTTATCTCCCTGCTCAAACGTCAGCCCGAGCTGGGGTTGCGAATGCTCGGCTCGATGAGCCAGCACCTGCGCACGCTCATCGCGCAGCTCGAAGACCTGACCCTCAAGGACGTCGAGACCCGCCTGGCGAACTGGCTGATCAAGCGCTGCCCCGACCCCGAATCGGACCGGACCGTGACCATCGAACTGAAGACCACCAAGCGCGTGCTCGCCTCGGAGCTGGGCACTGTGAGTGAGACTTTTTCCCGCACGCTCGCCAAGTTCCGCCAGCAGAATCTGGTTTCCGTGACGGGCCGGATCATCACTGTCCTGTCCCCGCTGAAGCTGCGCCAACTGCTGCGCCGCAACCTGGGCGAGTAGGCGCAATCATCCCGGTTGATAGTGCGAAGTGTCCCTCGCAGGCTTGTCACATTGACATGCCCGGCGCTTCCTCCAGAATCGGTCTTGATGACGATGATGCCTATACCAGTGCGGAGGCACGCCCTGGCGCGCTGCGGCCAACCTTGTCCGCAACAGAGGAGGAACAGGAAAGCGACTATGCCGGTTCAGGGTATTCTCGCGCTGGCCCTCGTGCTGGCGGGCGGGGTCCGGGCGGCTGTCCCGGAACCGTATCGCGCGGCGTGGAACAGCCCCGAGGTCAACTCCCGAATTGAACGTAACATCGAGCAGTTTCGCAAAGGCGATTGCCTGCTGGAGGTGGTGGATGCGGCCGGCAAACCCGTGCCGGGCGCGCGGGTCGAGGCGCGCCAGACCCGCCACGAATTCCTGTTTGGCTGCAATGCGTTCGTGTTGGGCCAGTTGAAACCGGAGGACCTGGAGCAGCGCTACGAGGCGGCCTTCGCGCGCCTGTTCAATTTTGCCACCGTGCCGTTCTACTGGGAAGGCCTCGAGCCGGCGCGCGGCGAACTGCGGTATTCCGAGCCGGCGCGGGACATCTGGCGCCGCCCGCCGCCCGACCGCTTTCTCCCCTTTGCCGCGAAGCACGGCATCACGCTGAAAGGCCATCCGCTGCTATGGCACGCCTATAATCCAGCGTGGCTGCCCAAGGATGCGAATGAGTTGCGCGAGCTCTACCGCAAGCGCTTCCGCGACATCAGCCGCCGCTACGCGGACAAGATTCCCATTTGGGACGTGGTCAACGAATCGCTGGTCTGCACGACGAATTACCCGCTCTACAGCCCGGCGCGCGAGTATGTCGGCTGGGCCTTCCAGGAAGTGGCGCCGCTGTTCCCGCCCCAGACCATTCTGATGATTAATGAAGTGACGAGCTTCAACTTTCGTCCTGTCAAGACCAACCCATACCTGGCCCAAATCAGGCAACTGCTCGCCCAGGGCGCCGCGATTCGCGGAATCGGCTTTCAGTACCACTATATGCGCCGCGAGGCGCTGGATAAATACCTGGCGGGCAAGGATTGCAGTCCGCAGGGGCTACTGGACTTGTACGAGGAGGCCGGACGCTTCGGTCTGCCGCTCTACATCACGGAAATCACCTTCCCGTCGGCGGGGCAAGGAGGGGAAGAACTCCAGGCCGCGGTGGTCCGCGATCATTACCGGCTCTGGTTCAGCGTGCCCCGGATGGCGGGCATCACCTGGTGGAACCTGGGCGACGGGACCGCGGTAAAGGGTGAGAATGAGGCCCTGGGCGGCCTGCTGGACGCCCAGTTTCAGCCCAAGGCGGCCTATCGCGCGCTCGACCAGCTCATCAACGAAACCTGGAAAACGCGCGCCCAGGTCCAAACCGACGCGGAGGGCAAAGCCCGGTTCCGGGGCTTCTACGGGAAATACCGGGTGGTGGTGCAGCGCGGCGGCCAGACCCGCGAGCTTGAACTGAACCTCACGCGTGGCGGGCCCGCCCCGGTGCGTGTGGTGTTGGAATAACACTGGGCTACTCAAATCGTCGCCGAGCTTGAGCCGAAGTTGCGCTTGAAACGCGTCGCGAAAGAGCGCAGGCTCTACGCATGAATCCATTCCCTCACCCGCTTCAAGCCAGCCGCCAGCCGGCAGTTCTCTGCGTGTTGTTGCTTTCCTTGCTTGCGGCGTTCATCGCACCTGGCGCGCGGGCGGCCCAATCGTTTAGTCTGGCGCCTTTGTGGAGCGTCCCGCCGCTGACAACCTACGAGTGGGCCAACACCAACCACACCCAGCGCAGCATCGCCTATAATCCGGCCACCGGTCATCTGCTGACTGTGAGCCGCTATCCTGCCACCAATGCCGCGATTTACATTCTCGAGGGCAGCACGGGCGCGCTCCTCGGCGAGCTCGACACCAACGGCCTGTTCCTGGAAATCAACTTCCCGGTCAACTGCGTCGGCGTCGCGTCGGATGGCGTGATTTACGCCTGCAACCTGACGGTGGATTCCACCAATACGCCTGCCGGCAACAACGGTCCATTCCGCCTTTACCGGTGGGCTGACGAGAGCGCGGCCCCAACCGTGGCGTATGTCGGCGACCCAAGCGACACGGATACGAACATCAACCACCGGCGTTTCGGGGACAGCCTGGCCGTGCGCGGCAGCGGCGCGAACACGGAGCTGCTGGCGGGCACGCGCGCCGGCAAAGTGGTGGCGTGGTTCAGCACCCCGGACGGTTACAGTTTCCAGCACCAGAAACTCGACGCCCCCGACCTGCAAGGGATCAGCGCCATGGCAACCATTGCGTTTGGGGCCGGTAACACCTTTTGG
Organism: Verrucomicrobiota bacterium; assembly: GCA_035358715.1. GTDB lineage: Bacteria > Verrucomicrobiota > Verrucomicrobiia > Limisphaerales > UBA8199 > UBA8199. The sequence goes on along the minus strand of DAOPPX010000023.1, from coordinate 13,379 downwards.
ACCAAGGTGGAGAACAGCGCGGCCACCAATCAGCCGCTGCAATACTTCAGTTACGACACCGGCACCGCTACCGCCACGCTTGTCCAAAACCACCTGAATATTCCGGGCGGCCCGCTCGGTTTTGATGTCAGCCGCAATCTCCTCGGTGTCGTGCGCGGCATGGGGCACGAGTTTCGGCTGTTCCGACTTACGGCCAACGGCTTCGTGCAGCAGGACGCCACGATCCCCTTCCCTGGCACCAATTCCAACGGCAATCTCACCGGCGCCGTGGCCTTCAGCCCGGACGCCGTCTTCGCGCTCGACTCCAACAACGGCCTGATGGCCTTCAGCCTCTCCACCAACACCCTGGCACCTTTCCCGGTGGAGATAACCGCGCCCGCCGGCCAACCTACACTCACCTGGCCCTCCACCGCCGGCTTCCTTTACCAGCCTCAGTACAAGCGCTCGCTCGCGGACGCCAACTGGTCCGACCTGAACGGCGCCACCAACGGAACGGGAGCCGACATTTCCGTGGTGGATGCGTCCCCTGCCAACGTGCAATTCTACCGCGTCCGCGCCGATTGAAGGCCCGGGATTTGACGATTTATGATACCTGCAATTCGTTCTTCCAGCCACTCCGCGCCGCACGCCGGCGCAACCCGAGGGCAAACCACGAAGTCAGCCATGCTGATCCTGGCGGCGGCCGTCACTGTGAACTGCTGCGCAGCTGAGTTGCGCATCGGCACGGCCACCATCAGCATCACGCCTGATAAACCCGTGGCTCTCGACGGGCAGTTCAACCTGCGCGTCTCCCGGGGCGTGGACAACCCCGTCACGGCCACGGCTGTGGCCATCGAGGCCCGCGAGGGCGACCGCGTGACGGACCAGGCCATCCTGCTCTCCGCCGACCTCGTAGCGTTTCGCACGGCCATCCCGCCGCTGCTGCGCGAGCGTTTGCGCGAGAAGCTGCCCGATTTCGATCCGCGCAAACTGGTCCCGACCGCCACGCACACCCATACGGGACCGGTTACCGAAGAAGGGAAATACGACATTCCGAAGGAGGGCGTAATGCCGCCCCGGGAATATGTGGAATTCCTAATGGATCGGCTGACGGAGGTCAGCGTCCGCGCCTGGAACCAGCGGCAGCCGGGCGGCGTGAGTTGGGGGCTGGGCCATGCCGTGGTGGGCCACAATCGGCGCGCCGTCTATGCCGACGGCACGGCCAAAATGTACGGCGCCACCGGCGTGCCCGAGTTCCGCGGCATCGAGGGTGGCGAAGACCACGGCGTGGAAATGCTGTTCTTTTGGACTCCGGAGAAGAAGCTGCTGGCGGCGGGCGTCAACCTGTCCTGCCCCTCGCAGGAAGTGGAAGGCCGCTCGACCGTCAACGCCGATTTCTGGCACGACGTGCGCGAACAGTTGCGCGCCGGCGCAGGCGCGGAGCTCGGCGTGCTCGGCTGGCCCGGCGCCGCCGGTGATCTCTCGCCCCATTTCCTGTATCGCAAAGCCGCTGAGGAGCGCATGCTCAAGCTGCGCGGGATCACTCGCACCCAGGAGATCGGCCGCCGGATTGCGGGCCAGGTCCTCGAAGTCGGCGAACTGACCCGGGGCGACATCCGGAAGGATGTTCCCTTCGCGCACAAGGTGGTGGACCTGGTGCTGCCCGCGCGCAAAGTGACCGACGCGGAAGCCGCGGAGGCGGCGAAACAAGTCGAAACCCTCAAGAAGCGGGGCGACGCCACCCACATGACCGCGTGGCACCAGGCGACCATTACCCGCCATCAAACACAGGGGCCCAAGCCAACTTTTACTGTCGAGGTGCATGTCCTGCGGATTGGGGATATTGCCATCGCCACCAATCCGTTCGAGCTGTTCCAAGACTACGGGACCCAAATCAAGAGCCAGAGCAAGGCCGTGCAGACTTTTGTGATCCAGCTGACCGGAGGTTCGGGCAGTTACTTGCCTACCGCGCGCGCTGTCGCCGGCGGCGGTTATAGCGCCGTCGTCCAGAGCAGCAAGGTTGGCCCCGAGGGCGGACAGGAACTCGTGAACCGCACCGTGGAAATCATCAACGACCTGTGGAGCAAACCGGCAAAGACAGAACCGCAGCCGTGAGCGCGGGTCCTGGTTCTCCGTCAAGGCCGCGCGCGCGCAAGGCGCGAATCGCAGCCATCTGCGCGTGCGTGGGCATCTGCGGCGCGCTGTCATTAGAGGCGCGGGCCGGAAGGCCGGAGACCAGGTGGCAGCTTGGCGCCCCCATCATCACCTATTGGGCCGGGCCGGGATCCACCATCGCGGTCAACGACCGCACCGTGGCTCAGCTCCGGGCCGGGGGCTGGAACCTCGGCTGGACGCAGCGAGCCGAGGACCTTGATCTCTACCACCAGCACGGCTTGCGGGTCATGCTGGAGATCTCGACGCCCGACGTTGATGACCCCGCGCAGGCCAGGGCGTTGGAGACCCTGATCGAGCGCGTGCGCTCGCATCCGGCCCTCTACGCCTACTACCTGGTGGATGAGCCCGGCGCGGGGGCGTTTCCCAAGCTGGGCAAGCTCGTCGCCTGGCTGCGCCGGCATGATCCGTTGCATCTGGCCTACATCAATCTGCTGCCGACCTACGCCAGCGATGGACAGCTCCAGGTCAGTGACGATGCCGCCGAACGCGCCCGGGTGGGCTGCCCGCAAGACTTCGCCGGCATCCAGGCCGACGACAAGACGGCGCTGCGCTACCGCGAGCATCTTCGGCAGTTTATCCACACCGTCCAGCCTGACCTCATCAGCTACGACCATTACCATTTCCTCAAGTCCAGCGACGGCACCCAGTATTTCCTCAACCTCGAGCTGATCCGCTCGGCGGCGCTGGCGAGCGGAAAGCCCTTCCTGAACATCATTCAGGCCTGTGACTCCCCTGCCGAAGGCTGGCGCGGCCCAAACGAAAATGAGGTGCGCTGGCTCACCTACACCACCCTCGCTTATGGGGCGCAGGGGATCGCACACTTTCGCTACGACACGGGTTTTTGGAAGGACCCCAATGACATGACTGTCCCCTTGCCCCTCTACTGGGCGGTTTCACAGATCAACCGCGAGTTCCTGGCTATCGCCACGGAACTACAGCAGCTCAAATCGCTCGGCGCTTACCACTGCGGAACCGTCCCTCTGGGCGGACAGGCGCTGCCACCTAAGAGCGTCTTTGCGCCCGACCCGGCAGCGCAGAACGTTCTGCTGGGTTACTTCGGCAAGTCCGCCCGCCGCCCCACGCACGTCGTCGTGGTGAACCTGAACTACAAAAACGCAGCCACCCTCACTCTGAATGGACCGGGGCCGCAGGAACTCTTCCGAGCGCCCGTGCGAGAGTGGCAAAGGCCGACGGCAGGCAAACAAATCAAGCTCGACCTGCCCCCTGGTGGCGGCGTCCTGGTCCGCCTGAAGAAATAGGTAAACGACGTTTCAAACCGGGGCGGGGTTTGGGCGTTGCTTCCCGGCGTAGAATGGATACCGGGTGATGCGTCAGCAATGAAGATTACAACACTATGGATACTGGCCGCGGTGACAGCGCTTGCGTCGGCTTCGGCGCAGGTGATTGACAACACGGAAACAAGGGTGCAGACCACCCTGAATCCCGGCCTGAAGCGGATCGGAACCATCACGCCCCGCAGCGTCGGCCAGATCACCGGCCAGAACTGGTCCCTGGGCTGCGAGACACTCGACCGCGGCTTCGCCAACTACGATTCCTACAAAGATTACCTGCTGCCGCTCGGCATCCGAAAGATCCGGCTCCAGGGCGGTTGGGCCACCACCGAGCGCGAGCAGGGACGCTACGACTTCCGCTGGCTGGACCGGGTCATAGACGACGCCCGCGGCCGCGGGCTGGAAATCCTCCTGGAAACCTCCTACGGCAATCCAATCTACCCCGGCGGCGGCGGACGCGGACTGTCCGGCGGATTCCCAACCTCGGAAGAGGCGCTGGCAGGTTGGGACAAGTGGGTGGAAATCATGGCCGCGCGCTACAAGGGCAAGGTGCGCGATTGGGGCATGTGGAATGAGCCGGACGGCAACAAGGCGCACACGCCCGAGATGACCGCCGACCTCAATATTCGCACCGCGGAGATCATCAAGCGCGTCATCCCCGACGCGCGGATTGCCGGTGCGGTGCTCTGCGGCCCCAAGCCCGACTGGGCGGAGGGATGGCTCAAACGTGTGACGGCGCAGAAGAAGGAATCGCTCTTCACCTGGTTCGTGTACCACGGCTACACGCGCAATCCCGATGAAGGCCATTACGAGAACGTCGAGAAGGTCAAGGCGCTGATCCAACAATACGCGCCGGCGATCAAGCTGTGGCAGGGCGAGGCGGGCACGCAGTCGGAGTTTTGCCTGGGCGGCGCGTTGCGCAAGTATCCGTGGACGGAGTTGACGCAGGCCAAGTGGCAGACCCGCCGCATGCTGGGCGACCTGGGACACGACGTCGAATCGCTGGTCTTTTGCATCGCAGACCTGGACTACAACCGCTGGGAGGGCTACCGCCTGGGCGACATGGACCGCTACGGCCTGGTTAAGACCGACAAGCAGTACCGTGTGCTCAAGGTGAAAGTAGCCTACTACGCCGTACAGAATGTGGTCGCGGTGTTCGACGACACACTCGAGCGGGTGGCGGATTACCCCTGCGAAGTCCAATGCGGGCAGCCGACGGCGTGGTACGCCTACAAGCACAAGCCAACCGACCGGCAGGTGCTCGTGTTCTGGGACAAGAGCGGCGTGCCGTCGGACCGCAACGATACCGTGACCGCCACATTCACCATCGCCAAAGGCTCGTTTACCGAACCGGTGTGGGTGGATCTGATCACGGGCGGCATCTATGCCCTCCCGGCGGACAGTATCGCCGTGGACGGCGAGACGGTTGTCTTCAAAGACATCCCGGTTTACGACGCCCCAGCGCTCATCACCGACAAGAGCCTGGTCCTGAAGTAGCGGCTGCGGGAGGTGCAGTCTCGGCCGCGCGAGCCGCTATCCCGTGCAAGCCCCTGTGAAGGGTTCAGGAGGATTCCTCACAACCTGGGCGCCCATGCGGCAAATCCGGGGTCTTGAGGCTGTTCCTATGCCGGGAACCGCCCCGCCTGGCCTATCTGCCGAGGGCGCGAGCGAGTGCGGCGACGCGCCTTGAGTCAACCGGGTTGGACACCCTGCCCCCGGCCTTGAGCGAACTGCCGACGATGAAGCCGTCGGCCGCGGGGAGATAGTCGCGCACGTTGGCGAGAGTAACGCCGCTGCCGAGGAGAATCCTGGCGGCGGGGACAGTGCAACGCACCCGTTCGAGGTCGCCGAGGTCTGCCGCCAGGCCGGTGCCGGCGCCGGAGACGATCAAGGCGTCAACCAGGCCGCGCTCGGCGGTGTCGCGGGCGGTGTCCTCGATGGTCCAGTTTCCGAGCGGCACGGCGTGTTTGACGTGGACGTCGGCAAAGATCTGCGCGCGGGGACAAACCTGGCGGCGATACCGCAGCGTCTCATAGGCGTTGCCCTCGATCAGGCCCTGGTCGGTCAGCATGGCGCCGGTGTGAACATTGACGCGAATGAAAGCGCCGCCGCAGACGGCGCAGAGCGCCAACGCGGCGCAGGCGTCGTTGCGCAGGACGTTGAAGCCGATGGGAAGCTTGACGGCCTGGCGGATGGCGCGACCGGCGGCGGCCATGGAGGCGATGGTTTCGGGCGCGACGCGGCCCCTGGTGAAGGGGATATCGCCGAAGTTCTCGATGAAGAGGGCGTGCGCGCCGCCGCGTTCATAGGCGCGGGCGTCCTTGAGCGCCGCCTCGATGATGGCCTCCAAATCACCGCGCCAGCCTGGCGAACCGGGCAGGGGCCGGAGGTGGACGACACCAATGAGGACCTTCCGGTGCTGTTCGAACAGTGTCTTCACGTCTTGTCTTGCTTTGCCGAGCGCAGCTTTGTCAGCGCGGCCAGGGCCGCTTCGCTTTCGGCGGCCTTCTTGCTCTTGCCGCGGCCGCGCGCCAATTCCACCCCGCCATGATGCACCGTGCATTCGAAGATGCGGTCATGGTCCGGCCCGCTGGCGGAGACCGCCAGATAGTGGGGGGCTTCAGGCGAGACGGCTTGCAGCAGTTCCTGGAGTTCGCCCTTGGGGTTTTCAAGTATCGGAATCGCCGAGAGTCCGCCAAAGGCCTCCTGGAACTGGCGGAGAATAAAGTGGCGGGCCGCGTCATACCCGCCATCGAGCAGGATGGCGCCGAGGAGGGCCTCATAGGTGTCGGCCAGCGCGGAGGGCCGCTCGCGGCCGCCATACAGGTGTTCACCCCGGCTGACGATCAGGTGCTGGCCAAGGTCCAGTTGCCGGGCGCGCTCCGCCAGGGTGCAGCGATTGACCAGTTTGGCGCGGGCCTTGGTCAGCGGGCCTTCGCCGAAGGCGGGGAATTTGTCGTAAAGCTCGCGCGTCAGCACGAGTTGGAGGACGGCATCGCCCAGGAATTCGAGCCTCTGGTTGTTCTGCATGGGCGCGCCTTGTTCATGCGCGACGGAAGGGTGGGTGAGGGCGAGACGCAGCAGGGCGGGATCGCGGAACCTGTAGTCCAGCCGTTCCTCCAGTCCCTCGTATCCGGTGGCGGCGGGTAATGAATCGGTCATCCGGGCATCCCCATGTGATTCAGGATGTTTGCGCCGGGGCCGGTGTTGAAGGCGCAGCGGGCTCGGCGGCGGGAGCGGGAAGGCCGGCGCCGGCGTCAGCAACCTGGGCGGCGGTTGGCGAAGCCGGCGGCGGCGGGGGATTCAAGCCGTGTTCGAGGAGGGCGGCGACATCACGCTGGACTTGTTCGAGTTGATCCAGCTTCAGATCGGGGTCAGGGATGGTGAACACATCACCGGTGGCGGGTTGTTCGTAGATGAACACACGCTGCCCCTCGCGCATGATCTGTTCCTTGACCTTGAGCAGGCGCTTGCGCTCGAGCATGACGGCCAGGATGTACCCGGCGGGGAGGTTGCGGGGGTCGTTGAGCTCGATGAGCTTGCGCAGGAGCGTTTCGGCGGTCTCGCGATGGATGGCCTCCACCGGTGGCGGTGGCGCTTCATAGACGCCCTGCCAATAGGAGACGAAGCCTTTGCGATCGCGCGCCCCCTCGCTGAACTGCTTCTGCCAGCACGCCCGGCAAACATCCAGGCGGCGGAAATCAGATTTCTCGTCGAACAGCAGCGTATGGTAAACCTCCTGGTCCGCGAAGGGGCGGACGCAGGCGGCGCACGCATGGGCGCGGGCCTGGATGTTCCACTCGTTCATGTTCCCGCTACCACTGTCGCATGCGGTAGAAGCGCTGGCTTGCGGTGGCCCCCGGATCGGTCAACACGCGCAACGCGCCATTGCCCGCGTTGGTGCATATACCCGTCCAGTTCGTCCCCGGCATGCAATCCGACCGCTCCAATGCGTAGGTCCTCCGGTTCACCGTCTGCACCAGCGCGCTGAATCGGCTGCCCTTCCGCACCGCATTCAGCAGCCGCGCCTCCGGCAAAACGCCCTCGAGCAACCCCACCGAGTGAGAACTCCCCGCGCCAATCCCCATCGCAGGCGGAAGACCCGATGGAATGTTGCACTGGTTGTTCCAATTCGCTCCCCACCCAACCACCCCACCGTCCGCCTTGAGCGCCAGACTGTGCGCTCCGCCACCAACAACCGCCACCACGTCGCTCAGCCCCAACGGCACGCTCGCCTGATCCTGCGAGTCGTCTCCCCAGGCCACCACCGTGCCGTCAGCCTTCACCGCAAGACTGTGATAATCCCCGGCACCAATGGCCACGACATCCGTCAAACCCCAGGGCACCACGGATTGTCCGGCCACCTTCCCTTCCGCATCGGTGTTCTCGCCCCAGGCCACCACCGTGCCGTCGGCTTTCAACGCCAGGGTATGGTTGCCGCCAGCTGCCACCGCCACCACGTTCCCCAGCCCGGCCGGTTGCGTGCTCCTTTGCCCAAAACTGTCATCGCCCCACACCGCCACCGTGCCGTTGGCTCGCAAGGCCACGCTGTGCCACGTGCCGGCGGCTATGGCCACCACGTTGCTGAGATTGGCCGGAACAGAAGCCTGGCCGTAATCGTTGGCGCCCCAGGCGAAGACCGTTCCGTCAGTCCGTATGGCCAGGCTATGATAGCCCCCCGCGGCAATCGCCAGCGCGTTGGTCACAGGCTCCCCGTCCCCGCACTGACCGCTCGAATTGTCTCCCCAGGCCTCCACCATCCCGTCGGCCCGCAACGCGAGGGTTTGCCAGGCGCCCGCAGCCACGGCAATTGCGTTGGTGGCCATCTCCGGCACCGTGCATTGACCAAAGGTATTATCGCCCCAAACCGATATGGGCGAGGGCGGGCGGACGACCAGGGTAAAGTCATAGCGGACAACGTCGCCCGCGAGAACGGTGGTGTTGGGGATTGTGTGTGAACCCAATCCCGCCTTGGTTGCGGTGGTCGCATAGACGGTGCCGCTCGCAGTTGCCGGAATGAGCGTCGCGACGTAGTAGCCGTTGCCGTCGGTCTGGACGGTCGGCCCGCCGGTGATGCTTACGGTGGCATCGTCCACGTAAAGCCCGGTGGCGCCATCTTTGACGCGGCCCCACATCATGCCTTCGGTAGCGGTGGCAGGATTGCGCCACGGCATGGGAGGGGTGCTGACCACGCTCGTATTGACGTTTGCGGCAGCATGGGGCCACCAACCGGCTGGAGCGGTAAAGTAGGAGTAAGTCGCGTAGCCTTTGAGCCCTTTGTCGCGGAGATAGCTGATCTGGCTGGAGATGGTGGGGATGTCCAGACCGCTGAAGCTCATGCCCATGAACACCGGACGGACGGATATCCAACAGGATGTGATGCGGTCCGCCCATGACTTGAACGTGTTCTTGCTATAGGTCTGCGGGATCACCGCGTCCACCCAGCCATTTTGCAGCATCCCGGCCCAATCGCAGAAGTAGAGATAGGGGGTGGAAGTGGTGAAGTCGCAGTTGCCCGGCGGCGAACCGTAGGCGAGCGCCGCGGTGGTGTGACGCAGGGGTTGGCGTGGGTTGCTCTTGATGGATTGGATTTCGGCCTGTACGCGGGCCATCAATTCATTCTTGAAGCGGCGACGGTAATTGGCCCAGGCGGGGTCGGTGTTGCCGGGAATGCCGGTCGCCCCGGTGTTGAGGCGGTAACGGGCCAGGCCGGAGCGGGCGTGATTGTAAGCGGGATAGCCGAAACCCGCAGTGTAGCCCGCGCCGTTGATCTCGTCGTCCCAGTTGATGCCATCAATCGGGTAGTTCGTCACCAATTCCCTCACAATGCTGACAAGGTATTCCTGCACATCGGGAGACCCCATGTCGAGAGAGTAGTAGCCATCAACGGGCAAGGGTGTGCCTTCCTCGCTGTTGGCGCGGGGTGCTATGAACCACTCGGGATGAGCGGCAAGCGTAGCGTTGCCGGCGGGCGGAAAGGTGCCATTAGGCGGGGGAAGCGAGACGCGATACATGGCGCCGCCGCTGCCGCCGATCCAGGCGTGGACTTCAATGCCGGCGGCATGCGCCTGCGTGCACAAGTAAGCCAGGGGGTCGAAGTCGGCCTTGACGCGCGGAGACCAGGGCAGGAGGTTCGATTGCCAATGGGCCCCATGCGAGGCGGAGCCGTTCATATCCATGTAGCCAAGCACCTGGGCGATGACCGCGTTGTAGTTGCCGCTGGCGAGGGTCGAAACCAGGGTGTCCACCTCCCCCTTGCTGCTCATGCCGGCATGGAAGATATCCACCCACGCCGCGCGAAACTCCTGCGCCGGCAAAGGAGTCGCGCCCAGGGCGAGGAGAAGCAGGGCGGGAAGCACCCCCCTCCGCCGGGATATCCAGCGCAGGAACGACAAGGTCCTGGTGGTGCTGCGTGCTTGCTGGCGACAACGGAGTGTGTTCATAGCGACTTCAGGTGGTCAAATACGGGAGCATCTTACGACTTTTCGGTGGGGGGTCAATGCGGCAAACCAGCCGCAAAACCGGCGTCACTCAGCCAACCCCGGCACCTGAAAATGGAACGCCGCAGCCCGCTACCACTGTTGCATGCGGTAGAAGCGCTGGCTTGCGGTCGCCTCCGGATCGGTCAACACGCGCAACGCGCCATTGCCCGCGTTGGTGCATACACCCGTCCAGTTCGTCCCCGGCATGCAATCCGACCGCTCCAATACGTAGGTCCTCCGGTTCACCGTCTGCACCAGCGCGCTGAATCGGCTGCCCTTCCGCACCGCATTCAGCAGCCGCGCCTCCGGCAAAACGCCCTCGAGCAACCCCACCGAGTGAGAACTCCCCGCGCCAATCCCCATCGCAGGCGGAAGACCCGATGGAATGTTGCACTGGTTGTTCCAATTCGCTCCCCACCCAACCACCCCACCGTCCGCCTTGAGCGCCAGACTGTGCGCTCCGCCACCAACAACCGCCACCACGTCGCTCAGCCCCAACGGCACGCTCGCCTGATCCTGCGAGTCGTCTCCCCAGGCCACCACCGTGCCGTCAGCCTTCACCGCAAGACTGTGATAATCCCCGGCACCAATGGCCACGACATCCGTCAAACCCCAGGGCACCACGGATTGTCCGGCCACCTTCCCTTCCGCATCGGTGTTCTCGCCCCAGGCCACCACCGTGCCGTCGGCTTTCAACGCCAGGGTATGGTTGCCGCCAGCTGCCACCGCCACCACGTTCCCCAGCCCGGCCGGTTGCGTGCTCCTTTGCCCAAAACTGTCATCGCCCCACACCGCCACCGTGCCGTTGGCTCGCAAGGCCACGCTGTGCCACGTGCCGGCGGCTATGGCCACCACGTTGCTGAGATTGGCCGGAACAGAAGCCTGGCCGTAATCGTTGGCGCCCCAGGCGAAGACCGTTCCGTCAGTCCGTATGGCCAGGCTATGATAGCCCCCCGCGGCAACCGCCAGCGCGTTGGTCAAGGGCACCTCCTCGTTCTCCGAGGTCAGTACCATGCCGTCAGAACGCAGGGCCAATGTGTGCCAGGCCCCCGCGGCCACCGCGATCGCGTTTGTTGCCAAATCCAGTGTGCGGCATTGGTCGAAGGTGTCGTCGCCCCACGCCCCCACCGGCAGGACCGACAGCAGCGCGGTGGAGCTGAGAACTTGGCCGAGAGCATTAGTCACCCAGACCGAATAGGCGCCCGCATTGCCAAAACCCGCGGCGGGGATGGTGAGCGTGCTCGCGGTTTCACCCGGCAGTGCCTGCCCGTCGAATTGCCACTGAAACGAGAGGCACCCGCCGGCGGCAGTGACCGAGAATGCGGCCGCCTGACCGGGAAACACGGCAATGGTCTGCGGTTGGCGCTTGATGGAGGGGGGATTGGTGTTGCTCAGGACAAGGTTCTGCTCGTGCATGTTGCCGGTGACTGCGCCCAGGGAGATATCAACCTCCGCAAATGCGCTGAAACACCCGGGGTGGCTCGCGGTGACAGCATAGTTGCCCGGCGGCAGGTCAATAAAGGCGTAGAAGCCTGTGCCGTCCGCATACATGGTGCGATTAGTCGGGCCGGTGACGCTGACCGCAGCTCCGTCCGCCCAAGCCCCGGTGCTGGCAATTGTGGCCACGCCCATCAGGTGGCCCCGGGCAGGATTCACTTTCCAGGGCATGGCGGGGATGTCATCCCACGTTGGGGTAACGCCCGAGACCAGAGATGGGGCAAAGCCTGGCCAGTTACCATAGGTCAGCGGGCTCGGGTTGATCAGGTACGGGCTGCGGTAGGAGTAGCCGCTGAATCCATGAGCGTAGTTGCCGGCGGGGGATGGGGTGCGGGTCATCTGCAGATGCAGGATGGCATTCGTCAGGTAGTTCATGTAAATACCGGGCCCGATGATCATCTGGCGGTTGAACTTCCGGTCCTTCTCAAAGTTGATCCAACGAACGTAATCGTCGGGGAGTTGATGTTCACGGTAGTAGGTCATCGGGACGGCCATGTCCACAATGCCTTCCTCAAGCCAGCTATCCCAATCGCAATACACATCGTAGTAGGGGCGGGTGCCCTGGAAGCCTTGCCGGGTTGAGGAAACCGGCGAGGGGTTCCAGGTGACGAAAGACCCAGACTGCTTCACCCAGGGCTTGCTCTTCTGCACCTTGGCGTAGATCTGGCGCACCACCGCGCTGACTTGATCCCTGCGCCATTGCTTGAACTGTTCATCGTTAGGGGCGGGCTGCCCCGTGAGGCCGTAACGGGCGTTGTAACGCGCGATGCTGGTCGGGTTGTAACCCTGATCGTTGGCGGTAAAACGGATGTAATCGAAGTGGATGCCGTCCAGGTCGAAGTTGTTCACCAGATCCATGGCAACATTGACGGTGTACTGGAGGACCAGCGGGTGGCCGGGGTCAAAGGCCTTGTCGCTGACCACGTCCCCTGAGTCGTCGAGACTTGGCCAGTAGTTATCTAATTGGGTGAGGCTGCCCGTGGGAGGGTCAATGTGCCGCTTATAGACTTCGCCGCCGCTGGTGCGAAAGGTCACGATCCAGGCGTGGACCTCGATGCGCTTCTTGCCGCCCGTGGTATCGTGGGCGGCGTTGATTGCCGCCTGCAAGCCGTTAAATTCGGAGGGCGTCAAGCCGGACATATATGGTTCTCCCATGCCGGAGGGGTAGCAGGTATCGCAGTTCCGGCGCACCTGAATGAAGAGCGCGTTGCAGTTGGCGTCGCGGATTCTGCCGGTTTGGGTTGTGCCGGGAACGCCGAGCAAGGTGTCAACGTCGCTTTGCTTCAGGACGCCCGCGCCCCAGGCGTCCACCCAAAACGCGCGCCACTCGGCTGCACTCGCCAGGCCTGCGGACACGAACAAGAGAAAGGCAGCGAACATGGCTGCCCGGATAAGGAGGAAGTTCATAAATGGAAATGGGTGAAAGGAGCCGGGAGTTGGCCGGCGACAGTTATGTTGCTGCATGGTCGGTTTGCCGAATACACACTCAATTTACGTCTTTGGGAACAGGCGTCAATCCAACGCCTATGCCGGGCGGCCCGGTTCGGTGCAGGTTCAGCCGCGGCGGCCCTGCGTAAGTCCCGCCCCGGGCGCAGTTCTGTGTCGAGTGGAGCAATCGGCCCGGGCTACGGAATCACCCGCATCCGATAGAAGCGCTGGGGTTGGTTGGTGTCCACATCCACGTATTTGAAAAGGCTGTCCGAGGTGGTGAAATTGGTCAACTCCATCCAGTTCGTCAGGTTAGTGGTGATCTCGACGGCGTAATGCCCCGGGAACCCGCTGACCTGTAGCTCGACTTGGCCGTCAGGCAACAGGCGGATTCCGTCAATCCGAGGCGGTGATGGCATGGTAACAGAAAGCACCGCATCCGAGCTGGTCACACTGCCGACGATATTGGTGACGACCACCGAGTAGCTGCCGGCGTCGCCGGTCTGGACGTTGTTGCGGGTGTAGC
>DAOPPX010000022.1:0-50851 GCA_035358715.1 Verrucomicrobiota bacterium | reverse complement strand
TTCTGTCCTAATCGCTTTGCCATACAAGGTGACAATCTATTTCAGGACCGGACCTGATTCCTCCGTCCTTCCTCCGTCCCTCCTCCGTCCCTCCTCCGACCGGCGTTCGGAGGTGGAACGGAGGTGGAACGGAGGTGGAACGGAGGTGGAACGGAGGAGGGACGGGGGGGCTGCGGCTGAACGAGGGGGTAACCGGGGAATTAGACTTACGTGCGGAAGCGGTGTGCGGAGAGGCTCTTGTCCATGTGTGGGACGAAATGACGCAGATTAGCGCCAGATTAGGCCCTGCCGGCTTGGGTTGGGGAAGGCGCCAGAAACCGTTGTTGCCCGCCGGCGGTCTTGACTTCCTTATTGCCTTCCCGCCCCGTCCATGTACAAGTGGTCGCGTAAATGACAAGTCGTGCCGGGAATCGCGCGTAAATGCCCTGTTTCAGTACCTTATGAACCTCAAGAACTATAAGAACTTGTTTGCCCTCAGTTCCGTTTGCCTGGCAGCTACCGTCGTGGAGACGTCGGCACTTGGACCCTATGAAATCCTGCCATTCGAGGACGGCTTTATCCAGGAGGCTTATGTGGACCTGCTGTCCGGATCGAGCATCGCCGACTGGACGGGGTGGTCAGGATCGAGCTTCGTCTCTCCGGATGCTTACAACACTCACATTGGCACCGATTTCTCGATGCAGACGGGCACGCCGCTTTACGCTGCCGCCGCCGGCACGGTGATCGCCACCTACTCGGGCTACTCCGCCAACGACCACAGCGATCCCTACTACGGCAACTACGTCAAGATTGCGGTGGACGGCCTCACGCCCAACGGCGAGTCGGTTAATCTGATCTACGGTCACATGCTTTCGGTCTCCGTCTCCGTCGGTCAGCATGTCAACGTGGGCGACCAGGTGGGGCTCTCCGATAACACCGGGCTGTCGGACTCGGAGCACCTGCATTTCGAGAGCGACCTGCGGAGTTCCGGCGCCGCGATTTGCCCGCTTTACTGGGCGCACTTCAAGTACCCGATCATGTTCAACCCGGCGGGCACCCATCAACTGGGGCGGGTGGTGAAGGTGACAGCGGCCAGCACGGCGATTCGCAATGGCCGGTTCGACAGCAGCACGCAGATTGGCACCGCCTGGCAGGACCAGCTCTATTTCTGCAGCTATCCCAAGCGCGGTTATTACCAGGTGTTCATCCCGAACAACACGTCGTATCGCTCCGGTTGGCTGCGGGCGACCGACGTGGAAGAAGTGTTCACCGGAACGGTCATTCAGGCGTTGCCCGACAACGTCACCTACGTCCACCTGGGCCAGCTTTCCTCGAAATACCCGATTCGGGCGACGGCGAGCGACGGCGCGGCGCAGATCGGGGAGATTGTGTTTGGCGGCGGGCGGTTCGTGGCCGACCAGACCTCCAACGGCTACTACCGGATTCCCGTGCCCGGAACCTCCGCCACGTGGGGCTGGGTCAAACCCAACAACCGGATGGTGGTTTATCCGCAGTTGACCAATCCCAACGTCAACCTCTCCAACCTGCCCAATAACAACTTTCCCATCACCGAGAACTTCACCGCAACCGGCAAGTCCATGTTCGGCCGGCCCAAGTTCAATCGCTCTGTGGTCAAGTCCTTCAGCCCCTCAGCCCCGGGCGGGGACGGCAAGGCGCTGTTCATGACCGACAAGACCAATTACGGCACCGGCACGAGCGAGTCGGTCACCGTGGGCAAGCCGGGCCACCGCAACTACTACGTGCAGTGCGCCGTCTATTTCAGTTACCAGCCGTCCTACCTCGGCAGCGGCGAGTGGGAGCGCTACGGCATCTACGTGCGTGACGACGGCTTCGCGGGGCTGGATACCACCTACGAAGGTGCGGGCAACAGCTATGCGCTGCTCTGGGACAACGACGATGGCCGCATCCGCGCGGCCAGGCTGGTGGATGGGGCGATTACCGATCTCCTTCCGTCGGTGACCTATGTGACCGGGAGCGGCTGGCACACGATGCGCATCGAAGCCTACGGCACGAGCATCAAGTATTATCTGGATGGGAACCTGCTGGTGGAGGCCAGTGACTCGACGTTCCACTCCGGGCAGTGCGGCATGGGTTACAGCAACCACACCGGCAGCAGCAACCCAGCCGCCCGCGGCGCTTACTTCGACAACTTGGTTGCGGATACCCTTGATCCGGTGGCCCCTGTCATCACGACGCAACCCGCCAGCGCGACCAAGGACCCCGGCCAGACGGCGGCGTTCACCGTGGTGGCCACGGGCGCGACCGGTTACCAGTGGCGGAAGAACGGCGTGAACATTTCCGGCGCGACCTCCGCAACCCTGACCCTTTCGAATGTGCAGTTGTCCGACGCCGCCTTCTATCGGGTCGTGGTGAGCAACGCCGCCGGCTCGGTGACCAGCAGCGCGGCGCAGTTGGTGGTGACGGCGACGGCGACAGGCGTAGGGACCGGCGGGGGATTGCGGGGCTGTTACTATGACAACCAGGACTTCAGCGCGCTGCGGGTGTCGCGGCTGGACGGGCCGGTGAACTTCGATTGGGCCACCGGCTCGCCCGAGGGCAGCCTGGGGGTGGACAGTTTCTCGGCGCGCTGGACGGGGCAGGTTCAGCCGCGCTACAGCCAGACCTACACGTTCTACACGACGACCGACGATGGAGTTCGGCTGTGGGTTAACGGGGTGCTGTTAATTGATCATTGGGCGGGACAATCGGCCACGGAGTGGAGCGGGAGCATCGCGCTGACTGCGGGGCAGAAGTACGACCTCCAGATGGACTACTATGAGAACAGCGGCTCGGCCTCGGCGCAGCTGCGGTGGTCGAGCGCCAGCCAGCTCAAGGAACTGATCCCGGCCACTCAATTGTATCGTCCGCCGCCGGTCGTGGCGGCGCCCGGCAACCAGACGGTGGCCGAGAACAGCCCGCTCAATGTTCCCATCACGCTGGTTTCGTGGGACCAGGTCGGAACGGTTACGCCCATTGAAGGGTTTGAGAGCTATGGGGACGGCACGCCGACCGATCAGATCATGTTCCGCAAGCCGGGCAATTCAGGCACCACCAGCGGGTTTCTGGACGGGTCGGTGACCAACTACGACGTGCCGACGGCCAGCTTTCCGAGTGGCAATTCGAGCACGCGGGCGCTGCATGCGTACTGGAGCTTTCTGACGGGCACGACGGACCCCTGGCTGCGCTTGACTACTTCCGATGCGGCCACCGACCCGAACCCGATCCTTGATATCAGCCAATCGCTCTGGTTGGACATTTACTCGGACAAGGCGCTCCAGGTTGCCGTGGATGTGCGGGAGACCAATCCGAGCGGAGCGATTGGGAGCAACGGTGGCACCAGCGGCACGATTGAGTTTGTGGGGGTATCGGGCAAGACCGGGACCACTCCCATTCCCACCCGGACGGTTGTGGCCGGGGCCTGGACGACACTGAAGTTCAACCTGCCGCAGGAGCCGGTGGCCGGGTTTACCGGGAACGGCATTTTGGAATCCACGACAGGCAAGGCGGTTCTGGAAGCGTTGGCGCTGGTGCCGGCAGGAGGGATGGGGGTATATAACGTTTACCTGGACAACTTTGTGCAGGTGCAGAACGCGGCGTTGAGCTGGAGCCTGGAGGCCGGGGCGCCAGCCGGGGCGGCCATAGATGCGAGCACGGGCGAGTTCACGTGGACGCCGGTGGCGGGCCAGGGGCCGGCGACCTACAACATCACAGTGCGGGTGACCGACAGCGGCACGCCGACGACGAGCGCGACAACGACCTTCGCGGTCACCGTGAGCGCCCCGCCGGTGATTACGGCGCAGCCGCAGAGTCAAGCCGTTGGGGCGGGGAGCAACGTGACCTTCTCGGTGACGGCGACCGGCACGGCGCCGCTGAGCTATCAGTGGCGCAAGAACGGCGGCACGATCTCAGGTGCTACCGCCAGCAGCTACACGTTGGCCAACGCCCAGCCGTCCGATGCGGGCAGCTACTCGGTCGTGGTGGCCAATGCGGTCGGAACCGTGACCAGCTCGAACGCGGTGTTGACGGTTTCGGCAGTAGAGAACCCGCCATCCATCACCGCGCAGCCGCAGAGTCTGACGCGCATCCAGGGAGCCAGCGCCACCTTCAGCGTGACGGCGACCGGCACCGCGCCGCTGTATTACCAATGGTATTGGAACGGCAGCGCGCTGGCGGGGGCGACCCAGAGCAGCTACACCGATGCCAGTGTGCAGCCCGCCGATGCGGGCAGCTACGTGGTGGTGGTGACCAACCACGTGGGCAGCGCGACCAGCGATGCAGCGATCCTGACGGTGCTGGTGCCGCCGGCCATCGTGACGCAGCCGCAGAGCCGGGCGGTCATAGAAGGAACCAACGTGACCTTTACAGTCAGCGCCAGCGGTACGGCGCCGCTCTCCTTCCAGTGGCGGAAGGGCGGGACGCCGATTAGCGGCGCCACAGGCACCAGCTACAGCCTGAGCAACGTGCAGGCGTCCGATGCCGGGACCTACACGGTGGTCGTGACCAACGCGGCAGGGAGCGCGACGAGCGCCAATGCGGTGCTGACGGTGAACGTGCCGCCGGCGATCACGGTGCAGCCGGAGAGCCAGGCGGTGGCAGCCGGATCGAGCGTCACCTTCAGCGTGACGGCCAGCGGCAGTCCGGTGCTCAGCTACCAATGGCGGTTCAATGGGACGAACCTCGCCGGGGCGACCGCCAGCAGTTATACGCTGAGCAACGTTCAGTCGGCGGGTGTGGGCCTGTATTCGGTAGTGGTGAGCAACCCCTACGGGAGCGTGACCAGCCTGGAGGCGGCCTTGACGCTGACGGGGGCGATTGTGTTCCAGGACGACTTTGAGACGTGCGACCTGAGCGGGTGGACGGCAACGGCTGGCACGAACGGCCTGGACGGTTCCAACGCGCAGAACCATACGCCCGGAGGTGGGTGCAGCGCGCTGGTGAACCATTCGCTGGACAAGATGTATCACAACTTTGGGGTGGAAGTGGCTGGGCGGATGCGGGCGACGTGGTGGATCTACGACGAGGGGCAGACGCGGGTGTATGCCGAGGTGCGGGCGCACACGGGGGCGGGCTACGCCGAGGGCGTGCTGCAGCAGCTCTTGGCCGCCGGCAAGTACAGCGGCGTGACGCTGTCGGGCGAGGTCTGGGACGGGACGAAGTATCAGGGTCGGGTGTCCTACGGTTCGAGTGTGGGGTGGTTTAACCTGAACGGGGCGGGGGCGCCGAGTCGTTCGACGGGATGGCACAAGTTTGTGATTGAGCGTCTGGCGGACGGGACGACGCTCAACTTTTATGTGGACGGCATACTGAGCCGGACGATGACGGGGGTGACGGATGGGGCGTTGGATTCGATGCTGATTGGGTCGGTGGCGGGTGGCAGCACAGTGGGCGACGGGTGGATAGACGACGTGCTGGTGGAGTATCTGGACGCGCCGATCATCGTGACGCAGCCGGTTGGGCAGACGGTGACGACGGGCGGCAGTGCGACATTCAGTGTGAGTGCGGGCAACACGGTGCTGAGCTACCAGTGGCGGTTGAACGGGGAGAACATAGCGGGGGCGACCACCTCCTCGTGGACGGTGGCCAACGCGGAGGCGGGCGATGCGGGCAGCTATACGGTAGTGGTGGCCAACGGGGTTGGCGCGGTGGTCAGTGAGCAGGCGGTCCTTGTGGTTGAGAACCCGCCCGTGATCACCAGCCAACCAGTCAGCCAGGCGGTGGCGGCGGGCGCGACGGTGACATTTAGCGTTGGGGCCAGCGGCGCGGCGCTAAGCTACCAATGGAAGTTGAACGGCAACCCGATTGCGGGTGCCACCGGTTCGGCCTGCACTCGCAGCAACGTTCAGGCTGCGGAGGCGGGCACTTACACAGTGGCGGTCAGCAACGCGTTTGGCAGTGTGACCAGCGATCCGGCGATGCTGTGGGTGAACACGGCGCCGGCGCTGGGCGTTATCCCGAACCGGATGGTGCATGCCGGCAGCCCGGTGGTTGTGACAGTCTCGGCGAGCGACCCGGAGGTCCCGCCGCAGACGCTGGTCTTCAGCCTGGAGGCGGCGCCGGGCGGCGCGACGATTGATGAGGGCAGCGGAGTCTTCGGCTGGACGCCAGCCTTGGGGGACGTTGGCACCACCAACACCGTGACGGTGCGTGTGACCGACAACGGCACGCCGGCGCAGAGCGCGGTGGGCGGTTTCGTGGTGAGCGTTGTGGCCCCTGTGACCCTTACGAGCGCGGAGGTAATTGCTGAGACGATTACGCTGACCTGGAACTCCATCTCCGGTCAGACCTACCGGGTCCAATACAAGAACAACGTGACGGATACGGTGTGGACGGACCTGCCCGACATTACGGCGGTTGCCGAGACCGCCTCGGCGGTATGCGGGTTGGTGGACGGGCAGGGGCTGGTTCCGCGCCGGTTCTTCCGTATCATGGTTGTGAACTAGCGCGGGCAAGTCCCGCGGGCAAAGCCTCACTGCATCCGGCGCGCCGGCTCTGTTCGGCATGCCCGGTGAGGTCTCGATGTTTGATTGTGCAAAGCTGCGCTGTCGCGGGGCTTTCCTGTGTGTAGGGTGTTTACCCCATTTTCGACCGGCTCGGTTTTCCTATAATAGTTGATGCAGAACATGCGCTTATTTGAGGACACTCGAGTGGGTGTCAGCGTGGTGAGCACCGATACGTCGGGCGCGGCTTCGCCGGCAACCAACACACAGGGTTCGAGCCTGGAGGTGTATCCTGATCGCGCCGCTGGGGATTACCCGTTACGGGAACGGACGATGCGAGTCAGATGCGCCAGGGTTTTACTGCCGGCCGCTTTGGTAGCGGCCTGCGGGGTCGCCGCCCTAATGGACTGGCCGAAGCTATGGAGCAAGGAGGGCGGTGCGTCGGCAGGGCCTCCCGCAAGCCTTGTGCTGGGCGCGACGGTTGCGGCAGCCCGCCCGCGACGGAGGCAGGCGGAACAGCGCGCGGCGATCTTCTCCAATCTGGGGCGCCGCCTCAGTGCCGTCCGGACGCCGAAGGAGGCCGCGCAGATCATCCTTGAGGGGGCCGATGCGCTCTGGCATTGGGACGCCGCAGTGCTGGGGCTGTGTTCGAGCGACTCGGCCCGCATGGACCCGATTGTCTGCATTGACCTGGTAAACGGGCGGCGCAAGGACATTCCGGTGGAGACCATCCAAACACGGCTCAGCACTATTGCCCGAAAGACGCTCGAGGAGGGCCCGCAACTTTTGCTGCGGGCGGCGGCGGCGGGCTTTTCACGGGATACTCTGCCCTTCGGCGACAAGACGCGGCCTTCGGCTTCGCTAATGTATGTTCCCTTGCGCAAGGACGCGCAAGTGATTGGCCTGTTGTCTATCCAGAGCTACACGCCAAATGCCTACAATGAGGAGGACCTGAGCATTCTCCAGGCGTTGGCGGATCATTGTGGCGGCGCGCTGCTCCGGATTCGCGCTGAGGCGGCGCTGGATGAGAGCAACGACCGCCTCCGGATGGCCCTGGCCGCCGCCCGGATGGGGACCTGGACCTGGGAAGCGGATGGCCCGGACCGGCTGTTTCGATCCCCGGAACTCGAAGCCATCTTCGGACTCGAGCCCGGCGAGTTCACGGGGACCGAAGAGGCCCTCTATGAATTCATTCACCCGGAAGACCGGGAATTGGTGCGACAGGCTTTTGAAAGGGCGATTAAGATCCAGAGCGATTACGAGGTGGAGTTTCGCTTCCTGCCCCGTGGCCGTCCGCCAGGCTGGTTGCTTACACGCGGGCGGGCGTATTACAACGACGCCGGCAAGCCGCTGCGCCTAGTGGGTGTGGCCATTGACATCACGGCGCGCAAAGAAGCGGAGCAGGAAATCAGCCGGCTGAACGCGGAATTGGAGCAGCGGGTGCGGGAGCGCACCGCGCAGTTGGAAGCCGCGAATCAGGAACTCGAGGCGTTCGCCTACTCGGTCTCCCATGACCTGCGGGCGCCGTTGCGCGGTATTCGCGGGTTCAGCGAGATATTGCTCGAAGACCACGCTCGCCAGCTCGATGCGGCGGGTCGGGAACTCCTGCGCCGTATTTGCCAATCCAGCGAGCGCATGGGGCGGTTGATTGAGGACTTGACGGAGCTGTCGCGCGTTGGGCGGAGTGAGCTGCGCTGGGAGCCGGTCAACCTCAGCGCGCAGGCCGAGGCGATTGCCGCCGAATTGCGGAGCGCCGAACCAGCGCGGACGGTCGAGTTCATTATCCAACCGAACCTGCAGGCCGAGGGCGACGAGCGCCTGCTGAAGGTCCTGCTCGACAACCTGCTGGGCAACGCGTGGAAGTTTACACACCACCGCCCCAAAGGCCGAATCGAGTTCGGTCTTGTCACTCGGCCGGAAGCGGCGTTTTTCGTGCGGGACAATGGTGTCGGCTTCGGCATGGCCTACGTCGGCAAGCTGTTCGGGGTCTTTCAACGGCTCCATTCCGACAAGGAGTTCCCGGGCACCGGCATTGGCCTGGCCACTGTTCAGCGCATCATCAAGCGCCATGGCGGCCGGGTCTGGGGTGCCGGGCGGGTCAACGAGGGCGCGACCTTCTATTTTACCTTGCCCGACCGCCGGCATTGCGAATTGTGAGCCAGCCCCTGCAGGTGTTGATTGTCGAAGATTCGGCGGACGACGTGCTGCTGCTGGAAATCGAGCTCCGGCGGGCCGGTTACTCTCCCTCCTGCCGCCGGGTGGAAACGGCCGACGCGCTGCGGACGGCGCTCGAAGACCAGGAGTGGGACCTCGTCATCGCCGACTATCGGCTGCCACAGTTCGACGGTCTTGCCGCGCTGGCCCTGGTCAAGGCCAAGGGGTTGGACCTGCCGTTCATCATCGTTTCGGGCTATATCACGGAGGAGACCGCCGTGGCCGCGATGAAAGCCGGCGCGCACGACTACGTGATGAAGGATAAGCTGGCGCGGCTTAGTCCGGCGGTGGAGCGGGAACTGCGCGAGGCCGGCGTCCGGCGCGAGCGCCGCCGGGCCGAGGAGGCGCTGCGGCAGGCTTATGCCGAACTGGAGAAACGCGTCGAGCAGCGCACCGCCGAACTGAAGACCGCCAATACCCGGCTCGAGGGTGCCATTGCGGAACGCCAGCGCCTCGAAAATGAGCTGCTGGAGATTACGGAAAAGGAACGCCGGCGCATCGGCCTGGACTTGCACGATGATCTCGGCCAGCAACTCTCCGGCCTGGCGCTCATGACCAAGGGGCTCGAGCGCAAGCTCGCCCGGCGTGAGGCAGGCGAGGTTGAAGACGCCGCCAGAATTCACAAGCTCGTGCAGCAGACGATCAACCATGCCCGCAACCTGACCCGCGACCTTGCGACGCTGGACCTGAGAGAGGATGATCTACCCGCCGCGCTCGACCGGTTGGCGTCGCAGGCCTCGGAGGTGTTCAAGATCTCCTGCCGGTTCGAGCGGAATGGAACGCCGCCCGCACTGGAACCAGACGCCGCCAGGCAGCTATACAAGATCGCCCAGGAGGCGGCGACGAATGCCATCCGACATGGCAAAGCCAAGTCCATCGGCATCAGCCTGGCCTGCCGCTCTGACAGACTCGTTTTGACAATTCACAACGATGGTGTGCCATTCCCCAATCTGAAGGGGCCCTCGACCGGCATGGGGCTGAGAATCATGAACTACCGCGCCAACCTCATCGGCGCGTCGCTCGAAATCGGAGCCGTCACCCCCGCCGGCACAAGCGTTATCTGCTCGGTGCCGTTGGCGGCAAAACACCAAACCAGACACGTCGCCTGATGAAGGCCCGGTCCGATGTCACGGGCTGTGGTGCGGACACTTGACCCGGCCGCAGGTGGTCTGGCTCAAATCCCAGCGTAAGGTATTCGCGTCGGCTGCTCGGCGCTGTGAGTCTGTCTTCCCCACTGAAACGGCCTTCGACCATGGCCGACCGCGGGTCGTCCGCGGCCAGGCGTCCGGCTTCTGTTTGCCGGCTGAGTTTGAGCATAGCCGCAGGCAGCCCGTAGCGTCCGGCAGCGCGAGATGCCGCGTAATCCGATATCCGGACAACTCGACGACATGCCGGGGTTGACAATCGCCACCAATGTGGTTTCATACCGCCCATGAAAGCGCAGAAGCTGGCAGCATTGGCCGGGATATTTGTGTTGGCGGCGGGTTGTGTTAAGACCGTAAATGACACAAAGGAGCCCGTCTTGAGCCCCGCGCTGGCCCTGTTCAAAGACAAGTTCGAAAGCCGCTATGAGCGGTCTGTGGACCAAGTGTACAGGGCCGCAGTGGATGCGGTCAGGGCTAACGGCACGATCTCCCGGGAGAATGTTCTTAGCTCCGGTACCAACCAGGTGAAGACCATCGAAGGCAAGATCAACAAGCGTGATGTCTGGGTGAGAGTAGAGCCGGTTGATCCGAGCGTCACTTCAGTGAAGGTCCAGGTGCGCACCAGGGTTGGGGGCACGGACTTGACTTTGGCGCAGGAACTCCAGAAGCAGATCGCAATTAACTTGGTATCGCAGTAGGTCTTGCGAGGGAAGCATCCGCGCCACAGCGCTATCCTCGGCAGACCTATTTCCTGGGCACAGCTTGGCTGCCCAATTCCAACCTCTGCCCTTCCCCACAGGCTCTCCGATGCAAACCAGGGATCGGTGGAAACCGGCTCCTCGCAATCTGAAGTGGTGCCCGCGACAGGACTTGAATCTATTTGGCCTGTTCGTGGCACCGCATGACAGCGTTCCCACCCCGATAAACAGGGGCGATTCTTCGCTTCGTCAAAATTCGTTTCATACGCTGTTTTGCGCTGTCATGCTGTTTTCGTGTCAGTAATGTCAGTAAGAACGAGCCGGAAATCAAGTCCGCCTCAGCTGCGCCATTCCGCTGCTGCTACACACCAGCGATCCGAACTTCGCCAGCATTGCCTGAGCCACGGGCGAGATAATCGGCCGCGTGTCGCCCTTGTTGTACTTCGTGGTTGAGGAATCACTGGTGCTGCCCGTGCCCGTCGCCGCATGGCTGGAATGCGCGGTCGTCACAGTGTCAAGCCCCTCGCCAGGCGGCGAGGCAGTTCGGTCCACAACCAGGAGCTCCCGCGCCATTTCGCAGGTCGCCTGCACCACAGCAGGCGGCACAAGGTTGTAGTCCACGTAATTGGAGAGCATGGGCAGCAGCACAGACACAGCCAGCAAGCCCTTGTCCGGGTCCGGGCATTCCGTGCGCGGCCACTGCAAAGCCTGGGCCGCACTCGTGCGCCCGCCGTTGAACTGGACCTGAGAATCAATTAGCCGCGTCGCCATGACCAGCGCCGCCGCCTTCCTGTCCACAGTGGCAGCCGTCCAGGCCGAGGCGTACAAATGCCCATCGAAGTAGGCGTCGCCGTCCGCCACGGCAGCGTAGCTGTTGGCGTCGGGCTTGCCCGTCCCATCCTCTTTGACAAGCGTCAGCGCCATACGTCAGGGAAAGGCGTAATTCCTGTTGTTGATGTCCACGTCACACACGCTCGACCACGCGCCCTGAACGCCGCCGCACACGCACCGAACCCGGTAATGAAGCAACGCGTAAACGGTCGTACCGTGCTCGTCCGTGAACTGATAGTTGCTCACTCCGCCGCCAATGGGAATCCCGTCACCAACTGCTGCCGCCCCAATGGTCGCCCAGTTGCCAACACCGTCCTGCTTCGCGATCTCGAAAGTCCCGCTGGCCAAACCACCGGTAGCATACGACCAGGTCAGCTTGACGGAGACCCACTCGGGCGCCGACAGACATGCGAAGAACGTGGCCGGGTCCAGGACCACGGCAGGCGGCACGCCGCCCGATAACCCGCCAAGCCTCCGGCGCTTCTGGCAACGCAGCGCCCACCAGGCCCGCAGCAAACCGAAACCCTGCCTAGCCCTTGGGCTCGCCTTTGCTGGCAGCATTCTTTCCTTTCCGCGCCGGGATGCTCTTGGCAGAGCACGCCGGCTGCTCAGGTTGAACAACAGGAACCGCAGGAGGCGGAGCGGGCGGCGGCCCCGAATCATCATCGCTGATGACCAAAGGCCGCCGCGCACGTCGAATGATCGGATAGAGCTCGCTCATATCGCGTTGGCGCCGATGGCAACCTGCCGCCAGTTCGTGCCATCAGACACGGCCAGGCACGGCACCGAGCCAGTCCCGCCGGCGCTCAGGTAAATGATTCGCCGGGGGAACTTCGCCGCCGTCACGCCAGCAGCCACCGCCGCCGCAACGTTCGTGAAAGTCGGCGGCTGAATCTGCTCGCCACTGCGGAGCCGCTCGAAACTGCGAGGAATGATTTTACCCATACGATGACTCCTCAGATGTTGTGCGTGACCGCCACGACGCGCACGTTCTTGTTCTCCCACACGCGCACCCAGTTGGCAGCGGTTTCCAACTCGGTGTTGGTCGGGTTCGCGCCCGCCACGCTGGCGCTGGTGAACTTCACGCCGCGAGGATGCAGGATGAACCGGCGGCGATTCACGACAATCGTGTCGCTGTTCAAAGCGTCACGCGCCATCTCGAAGCCCTCAGTCCCGAAGCCGCCTTCAACCGGCTGGCCGTTCAAGTCGGCGTAGCCAGCACCGAAGGCACCATCACCGAACAAGTAGGTCGTGTACACCGTCCCGTCCGTGGTCCCGTTCCGGCTCGGGCACCCGTCATCAACGATGACGCGCCGCCCCTGGAAGGTGCGAATCTGCGCCGTGCCCTGGCTGTCAGGAACGAAGTCAATCAGATCGAGCTTGCGCAACGCCGCCTCAACAGCCGAGTGCATCGCCACGGCCACGAGTCGGTCGCCGCGGTCGCCCAGCTTCTGCGTCGCATCCACGAAGGTTGCGCCGTTCAAGCGCGTCGCGCTGGTCTGCGCGGCCACGCTCTCACTGTGAATCGCGAGCAGGTTGCCGGCCATCGAGGCGGCACTGAACACGCCCTTGAGCGACGAAATCAGCATGTACTGATTCTGCCGGTTCCAGTAGTCGGCCAGGAAGTTGGCCAACGCTTGCGCCGGATCATCACCGGAAACCACGGTTGCCAGGTGATTCCACGACCACGCATTCCCGTCGTTGTGAATGCGGGCAATGTCCTTGTCCGCCGACAGCTTTTGCGCGGTGAGCGGCGCCGAGTCGCTCAGCGGTTGACGGTTGCCCGTCAAATCGTTCCAGTGCGGCATGTCCACCTGTGTCCCGCCGCGTCCGGCACGTTCATCGTAATCAGGATTACGAACAACGATGCCCGATTGGAACAGGTCCGATTTCTCCGCCGTCCGCTGCACCACATAAGGGGCGAACTGCGCGGGGACGATGATGTCAGCAATTTGTGTCTTTGCCATAAACTAAACTCCGGTCAGGACCCATCACGCCGCTGCTTTCAATCGCGCAGCCAGCGCCGGGTCGGTTTTCTGCAACTTCATTTGCTCCGTCAGATTCCACGTTTCCTTGCGGAACGGGTTTCTGCCGGACCGATTACCACCGACCCCACCGGAGCCGTTGCTGGCAGCACCGCCGCCCGCGTTTCCTTCAAACAGATGAGGAGCTTCCGAAACTTGCGTTTCGATCCACTCCTCCAAATTCATCGCCGACGTGCCATCCTTGCCGACACGCACGGTCTGGCCGTCCGACTCAAAAGCAGTGGGAACGCCATTCACCAGGCGGAACACACTCCGCGCACGCGAAGTGATGTCAGGAATCGCAGTCGCACGCAGCCCCCGCTTCGTCGCGGTGGCAACAACGCCCTGGTCAATTTGAATCGTGACAAGGCGCGAATTGAGCGCGTCACGTTCCGAAGTCAGCGTAGAAACCTGCCGCTCCAATTCGCCGCGCGCGGCCTTCACCCGCGCCTCGACAACCTTCTCGGTCTCGCCCGCCTTGAGTTGCTGCGCTTCCTCAAGCCGCCGCTTTTCCTCGCCCAGGCGGCGCACTTCGTCAGGGTCAATGCCGTCGAAACGCTTTTTCAAATCGTCCCGCTCTTTCATCAGCGCAACGTTGGTCGTGCGGAACTCATCCAACTTGGATTTCTCCGCCGCGCCATCAGCATCCAGGACCCAAGCGCCATCACGCTCGACATAATGAGCCTCCAGCCCCGCCGGAATCTCATCCTTCGATTTGCATTTGAACTTCAGTGCCATAAGCATCCAATCACGCCGCTTTCAACGGAGGAGCGGCACCCTCCTGGCCCATCCCGGCGCCAGCACCGCTGGCGTCCTTGGCCCCGGAAATCAAAGCAATCTCATCCGCGTTCGAGCGGCCCTCGGGCAGAATCTCGCGCTTGCGGAACAGTTCGAGCATGGTGTCCTGAGAAATCGCGGCGTCCTTCCACGCCTTCACCACGGCGGCCAGTTCACCGCTCTGCAGGCCGCTCACGCCAAAGTCGGTGTTCAGCTCCACCAACACCTGGCCATCGGTCACCATCTCGGGAATCGCCTCCGTCGAGTTCCACCAATAAACCCAACGCATCACCTGCGTCAGCGATTCGCTCACGCTGGTCGCGATGGTGGCCAGCACCGAGTTCTCGCCGGCTTGGCGCAGCATGATCGCCGTCGCCGTCTCCGCCACCCGGATTTGGTTCTCCAAAACCTGCGTGCCGAGCACCGCCATCTGGCGCTCATCACGATCCAGCGCCCGCTCAAACGTGCCCAGCCCATCGCCAGAAAATTCGAGGAAACCAGCCGTCGCCTTCTCGTTCTCGCTCACCCATGCGGCCCGAGAACCAATCGTCAAAGTGGCGGTCTTCTCGAAACCCGCCACCCATGCCGTCGGCAGCGCGGTGTAATGCAGCCCATGCTTGAAGTCCGCATCCAGCCGGTAATGGTCCAAGTTCAAATACATGAGGTCACTGAGCGGCATCACGTCCACATCCGGCAAAGAATGTCGCGCACCATGAAATACAAACGGAATCAGCGGCAGCGGCTTCCCCAACCGCAACGGCACTCGCGACTCGAAAAGCACCCATTTCGCGCCCTTCTCACTCGTGCTGGCATTCCCGGTGCGGCCAACCTCCTGCCGCCACACCTCCACACGATACTCGTGGCTCACCACGCCGCTGGCGTCCGGCTGCGTCGCCACCAGCCACAGAACCCGGAGCTGCTCAATCAAACCGGTGGAAAATGCATCGCCGTCAGGTCCCGGACTACCAGGTGAAACCATTTCCCGCAGGACAATCATGGTTGGCACGGTTCGACCGTTCACCCGCTCGACGCGCCAATTCAGAATGTCCTCAGCCCGATACGCGGCGGCATAAGCCCGTTTCTCGAAGTCGCCTTCCCAATCCACCAGCGTGCCGGCGCGACCGAGCGCCACAACCTCCTGGATGATGTTCTTCGCAAATCCGAAAAGCGACGTGCCCAGCATGTCCGCATCGTTGGAAAAGCCGGACATCGCCGCACCGATGCCGCTCGGTGCCCCATCAGCAGGCGTCTCAGGGATTCGCACAAACGGTGCCTTGCGGAACACCAGCCCCACGAAAGCATCAGAAGCCCGCCGCGTCGCGTTGAAGAAACACGCCCGCGACTTGTAGGCTTGGTACTCATCATCCGTTTGCGCCTCCAACCGGGGCAGGTACTTCACACCCGCTGCCTTGACGGCATCTTCGCCGGCAAGCAGGTCACGCGCCCTACTCCAACCGGGCAGGGCGGCGTCATAATCCTCATGTGTCGAATTGACCGGCACAACCCCACGATAGCACCGGTTTTTTGCGCTCCTGCCCGAGGCCACGAAACCATCGCGCATACTCATGCGGCCATATCCCACCCGATGCGCCCTCGCGCATTTTTTCCGCGCAGAAAGTATTTGACGACTTCCGGCACAACCGACCGCTTCGCGGGCGTGACCCATCCCAACGCCAGTGCGCGTTCGACCGCCGCAGTCCCCTCCGCCCGCAGTGCTTACGCAATGCGGGCTCCGGGGACCTGCGGCTCGCGTCCAGGTCATCGAACGCGCCTCCGCTTCGCGCAATTCGACACGCCCTCCCCAACCCAACCGCCTGTAGCCTTCCAACGTCTCCCGCTTCGCGACCCCGCCGCCCGTCCGCGATTCGACCGCCCCCGACCGCAGCCATCGCGCCAGCCCGCAAAGACAAAGTTAGTGGTGTGTTAATGGATGCGGGCCTGTCACGCTGCCTGCTTCGCTCGTCCGTACTTCAACGTCCCTCCGCTTCGCGTCATCGAAAGCCCTCCAATGCGCACAACGCCACTGGTTCACCAACGTCCTGCGCGTGCGCCCAGACCGCTTCGTTCGGGCGGCGGCCGGCAGGGAGCGCGCCAGCCCCGCAAAGACAAGTCAGTGATGTGTTAATGGATGCGGGGCTGTCACGCTCCCTGCTTTTCGTCCGCCGCCCTGCCACTTCGCTCCGGACAAAGACAAAGTTAGTGAATGGACTCCTTCGGGCTATCGGTGCGTGTTGGCCCTCCAACGTCACGCCGCCAGCCACCTGCCACTGCATTTTTTTATTTCTTTCAAAGAAAAGATGATGAAAGAAATAAAAAATA
Organism: Verrucomicrobiota bacterium; assembly: GCA_035358715.1. Classification (GTDB taxonomy): domain Bacteria; phylum Verrucomicrobiota; class Verrucomicrobiia; order Limisphaerales; family UBA8199; genus UBA8199. The sequence goes on along the minus strand of DAOPPX010000022.1, from coordinate 34,406 downwards.
CAGTGGCAGGTTCGGTGGTATTGGTTCCTGTTGGTTGGCGGTCGGTGGGAGCGGTTTCAGGGTCGCGTTGCCGGGTTCTATTTCCAGCGCATTACGTTGCCGGTGCGGTTCTGGGTTGCGTGCGGTTCTCCTGAGCAGTTCCGTCCTCGTCTCCCGTGGTGGCAGCCGTTCGTCTGGCGTTGGCTCGTCATCAGCGGTGCGTTCGGTCCCATTCATCCCATGGCGCATCATCCTCTCCGCCGTCCGTCCCGCCGCCGGGGCGCGACGCCCAATGCCGGCCAGGCGAACACAGAAGCAGAAGACGCGACGAGGACCAGCGATGGCTGGACCTCGACGCCTCCAGACAACACCAGCTCGCCAAAGGCTCGACGTAACCACCAGTTCGCGCTCCACTTCGTTGCGTGCTCAAGAGCAACCAACACCAATGCACTCCAACGCCAACTTCCGCGTCCTGGCTTTTGCATTCAGTTCGTGCGTCTCAACCGCTCCGGCGCTTGCGGCCCTTCGGGTGCGCACCATCGGCTAACGCCTCGGTGCGCAGGCTCCGCTAACACCCCCCTCCCCCCCAGAATATCAGCGCTTCGCGACAGAATGGAGGGGGGAGGGGGGCTCGCTCCGCCCCGCTAAGCGCGCCTACGCGGCCCCCCACCCCCAATTTTCGCGGGCAACGTCAACATCAGCTCGCTGCGCTCGAAGAAAGGTCAGGTGGAACGCTCCGCTATCGCTCCGCTACGGCGCGCTAACGCGCACCAGCCAACGCGCCGCTTCGCGCCGCTCGCCAGGCCAATCGAGTCCGCCGCCTCCGACGCCAGGCGCCGAAAAAGCGGACAGCGCCAGCCGTCGCAGACAGCGGAACAGTTTCGGCTCTCGCGATACGCGAACGCCGAGGTGGAACAACTCCAACGACCGCCGGCAAGCGTCCTGCTTTTCACTCGGCCGTCGCTAAAGCCCCGCTCGCTAGGCCGTGCGTAGCACCGTGAAAAAGCAGGACCCTTGCTCGGCTAACAAGGCGCCTGACTTGTCGGCTTTCCACTTCGCTTCGCTCCATTCCGCTCCACTCGGCCCCGCACCCAGGCGCACCCCCACCGCGCCGCCAGTGAAGCCCAAGCGCGGCACTGCCCCCAAGCGCCGTGTGCGATGCCTCCTTCCGACTCCATTGCGCTCCACTTCGGGAAACCGCCAAGACAGGCGAGGACCCCGGCCACCGCATCACCGGTCCTAGCTACGGAAACGCTCGCCGACTCGCTGGCCTCCGCTGCGGCCCGGTCATGCGGCGGCCCCCGAAATCAGCCTCACCTCTGGCCGTCCGTGCTCCGCGCTGGGCCTGACGGCTTGCCCCTCCACCCTCCCAGCCACGGCCCGGCGCTGCGCACTACCGTCCAGAAGTGAGGACACCGCGACCCCGCGCCCCTCGACAGGAAGCCAAGGCCGCCAGACTGCGAGCTTTCGGCACCGCCCTTCGGGACTCTCCGCTTCGCTGCGTGCCGAAACATCGCAGACTGGCGGCCCGGAAGGGGAGCGCCCGTCCGCTGCAAAAGCCAGCGGACCGGCGCAAGACCAACGCACAGAACCCGGAGGACAACAGCCGCGCGCGCAAACTCGGATTCGCTCCGTTCGGGACTGTCATGAAGGATGCTTCCGGTTCCAGACACAAGAGCTGTTATCTGCAATGCCGCCCCAATGCCGTATCCCGCTGGCGCGTGAACCCTCGGCATTGGGGACCCCGCCGCCTCATCGCAAGGCCTCCTGCCGCAGGCGCAACCCACTCGGCCCTTCGGCGGCCCGGTGCATTGAAGATAACAGCGTCTTGTGTCCAGAGACCTCTCCGCGCCTGGCACGATTCACTGCTTGCGGCCGGCTGCCCTGACCCCGCGCCCCCGCCGTCCACGCAGTGCTCGCGCCAGTCGCTCCTGCATCCTTCACGCCAGCCCCTCACTCCGCTGAACTAAAAACAAAATCAGGCGCGCGCGGAAAGAAGCAGACACGGAGCCGCCGCCCGTGGGTTGCGGTCGGCCACGAAAACGGGCGGCTGCATTTGGTGGCCGTCCGCTCAAATCAACAGACAGGGCCTTCCAGTTCGCTTTCAGGTCTTTTTTCCGCTTGTGCTCTCCTCTGCCTGCATCAGCCCAGTCTCTCGCCCTCACCCGCCCGCTTTCATCGCAGGGGGCCCAGAGCGTGGTTCCTCCTGAAGGCGACCTCCACGCGCCGCCCTGCTGAGCGGGCTTTTAACGGGTGAAGGGCGAAAGACCGGACTGAGCAGCAGAGCACAAAAAAAAAGACCAATGAAAACGAAATCAAATAAAAAATCGGAATCAGGGCTCCTGAGCCGTCCTGAGCAGTTGAGCGGAAACAACAACACAGCAACGCAGGCTCCGCCCGCACCCGCCGCCGCTCCGCAGCAGCCGGAGAAACCCGCCAAGGTTCTCCCCTATGTGAACTTCCAGCAGCGCGAAGAAAATCGCGCCCTCGCTACCGAGAAGGTTCTCGACCTTCTCCGCCAATGGTTGCCCAAGGCGTACGACCTGGCCGAGGTTGTCGGCAAGTGGGTTTGGGTCACCTTCCCCGAGCAGCCCGCCGAGCAGGTTCGCGGCCAGCTCTCGCAGTTCGGCTTTCACTGGAATAATTCCCGCAAATGCTGGCAGCACCCGTGCGGCCAGTTCGCCACCGAAGGCAGCGGAGCCGACCCCCGCCAGAAGTACGGCAGCCACTTCGCCGCCGACCTCAAAGCCGCCTGATTCACCCAGGGCGCAGCCCCTCGCGGGTTGCGCCCGCTTCCCTTACATGAGCATGAACAATCAAACCGAAAACACCGCCGAGCCCTTTGGGCCGGTCATTTACACTTACACCCGCTCGCAGGCCATCGCCGACGGCTTCCAAGTGGACGTGTCGAAAGTCGCCGCCGAAGTGGGAATCCGCTTCCCGGTTTTCATCACTCGCGGAGTCTATGAACAATGCGTTGCCGTCCCGCCCGGTGTCACCGGCCAGGACGAAGCCGGCCGCCTCTGGGATGTCGTTTGGATGTTGCGCTTTGCGATCATCCGCTCGCGCCCCGGCACCAGCCGCTTGACGGTTGCGCTCTACGTTCGCAACTCCGACAGCCACCCCGCCCGCCTCACCAAGCTGATCGCCACCGCTGGCGCGGTGGACGTGGACGACCCCGCCCCCGCCATCACGGTCATGTTGCCCGACGAAGACTAACCCCAACGGCCCGACCTCTCCCGCTCAGGCGGGAGAGGAACGGCCCCAACGCCATGAACATCCTTGCCGCTCGCAAATACAAATCGCTCCGCGCTGGCCAACTCAGCCAGGCCGAGGCAGAGACCCGCCGACTGGCCTACGCCATCAAAGACCCGAGCAGCCCCGCCCGCGACTTCGAGACCGCCGCTTGCGAAATGGCCGCGCTCATCACCGCCCCTTGCTGGCTTGTCCCCATCCCCGACAGCAACGGCAGCACCCGCGCCAATACTATATTGGCCGCGCACATCGCCCGCCATGCGCCGGGCGCTCAGATTGCCAAGGCAATCCGCCGCACCCGCCCGATTGAATCGCAGTGCGCCCGCCACCGCCGCAACCTGGCCGCGACCCCGCCCGACCAGCACCACCTGAAAGCCACACTCGCCGGCCTCTGCCATCGCCAGCTCTATTTCGTGGACAACGTAGCGACGAGCGGAAACACCATGCGAGCCGCCTACGCCGCGATGCAACGCGGCGCCGGTCTGGTCTTCGCCGACGCCGGACACAACAGCCGCCCACACACCGAGCCGACCCTCTTTTGATTTCCGCCAAGGGGCAGCCGCCCCCCGAGCCCGTTCGGGGCAGCGCGGCACACCAAAACGCCAGCCGGTGGCTGTCCCCTTGGCCTCCTGGCGGACCCGGCCTCCGGCGGCTGGGGCTGCGCGCCCCAGACCCCCGCCAAAGGATGTATCCTCTGGACTCCATTGCCGCTTTCAGCGCGAGTGCTCCGGCCGCACGGGCCGACGTGCGCGCAACACCAGGGCGCGCTCCACTCCGCAGCCCGCACGCCGTCACAGTCCTTGCGGGTGCCAAGGCCAGCGCCGTCATGCGTGCTGCTTTTCCGCTCCGCTGAGATGGCCCTCCAGGCGCGCACGGCCAACCCCGAGGCGCTCACTTCCGCTGCCATCCATCACGCCGTCACTCCGCGTGCGAAAACACCGGAGGCACGCCTCGCGCCGTCATTCGGCCTGCTGCTCCGTTCGCTCCCCCACCCATCCCCGATGCTAGACCCCTTCCATCCCCAAGGGGTCGTCGCCTCAGAACCCGCGCAACTTGCGTTGCGCCACCGTCCGCGACTTCGTCGCGACCAGATACCGGAGCGCGTCCGCGGCATCGTCTCCGCCGATGCCCTCCTCGTCCGCGTCCGTTTTGAGAACATCCTCCGGGCGATTCGGATCGTGCTGCAACGACGGCAGGCACTCCACCAACCGGGCGCACCGCGCATGAATGAACAAGCGCGGCGTGACGCCCGCCTCGACATCGCCGAGCCGTTGCAGGATCTCCGCCCACCCTCCGACCCGCTCCATGTTCGCGGGCCGGAGCGTGATGCCGAGCCGCGCGTACTGGCTCGCGACGGTCGAACCGTCGCTCTGCTTGCTGAACACGTCCGCGCCGGCCACGAACCGGCGCAGCCGGTCCACCGCCAGCCCATGCCGCGCCAGCATCGCCTTGACCGCCGCTGCGTGCCGGTCAGGCAGCCACTTGCGGGCGGCATGTTCATCCACGATGAACAGGTTGCCGTCACCGTCCAGGCAACCGAGCAGGACCACCGTGTAATGCGTGAACCCGTAGTCCAGCGCGGCGAACCATTCCACCGCCCGCTTGTCGTCGAACTGGTCCACGACATGCACATCCCGACGGAACACCGTGAAGAACTGGCCGGCGGCGATGTCCCATTCCCCATTCAGCCAGGCCGCCTTCTGCCACCCGCTCAGCCCTTCCAGAATCCGGCGATACTCCGGGTTGTTGAATCCGTTGTCATCAACCCGCGCCGGGATGAAGCGCGTTTCCGTTTCCTTTCCCTCCCGGAAAGGAACGATGAAACGCGACCGATACCACGCGTGCCCAATCCCTCCGGGATTGGTCGTGCTGTAAATCCGAGGGCGCCAATTCCCCTTGGACGTGCGGCAGCACGTAGAAATGTCCTGATACTTCCGGCTCGTGAGCTGCGAACTCTCCTCCACCCCCACCACGTCGTATTCCAACCCCAGGTAAGCATCTATGTCCTTCTCCGCCTGGAAATGCCCCGCCACAATCCGCGACCCGTTCGCAAACGTCAGCAGTCCGCGATACGCGCTGAACTCATGCCGCAGGCCGGCGAACACCCGGCGCCGCAGGTCCTCGAAGTGCTCAGTGTTCGCTTTTCCGACCTTGCGCAGCAGCAGACATTTCAGCCCCGGAACCCGTTGCGCATCGTCACAGCCCATTTGGGCGAGCAGCCAAAACGATTTTCCCCCTCCGCGAGCGCCGCCGTACCCGATCGCGGTCGGCCCGCCTGTGCTGTCGCACAGCCGCGCCGCCGCGCTGGCCGCCAACTGCCGAGGCTGCAGGACCACGCCGGCCTGGACGAAGTTTTCAATCTGCTCCGGCGGGCACCCCGCCGCAAGGCCCCGCTCGATGTATGCCTCCAGCTCCGTCATGGCTTGTCCTCGATTCGCTTCGGCTCCGTCGCTTCCACGTCCACAACCGCCGCCTTGCGGCCATATACCTTCTTGAGCGCCGCCTCGAACTCCACGCGGATGGCTCCGCCATCCTCGCCGGTCACCTCGGTCTTGTCCGTGGCCAATCCCGACGCCAACCGCCCCAGGCGGCTCCCCTCGGCGAACATCCGGGCGATGTCGCCCAGCGTCGCCCCTTTGCCCTTCTCGTAAAACCGCTTCAAAGCCTCGCGTCCGGCCCGGATGCACTCCTCATGCACCGACCACTCCTCTTCGAGGAGTGCCTGCTGCCGCTTGACCCGCTCCGCCGCCACCCCTCGCACCAACATTTCGCTGGCCTCGCGCTCCACTTTCGCCAGGTAACCCGCGTGCGCCTCCACCCGCTCGCCCCACTTCCACCGCGCCGACCACTTTTTCACGAGCCGTGAACTCTTGGTGATCTTTTGGGCCACCGTCTCCAGGGACCGCTCAGGCCCCAAATTCAGGTACACACTGAACGCCGCGAACGCTTTCGCGCTCTCCTTCGGCTGCTGCTCGAATATGTTCGCCATAACCAGGTCTCCAATCACCGGACGCTTCGGACGCTGTTGCGCCACACCTCTCCACGTATCCGCCCATTCCCCACGCGCGCGCGTAGGTCCCCAACAACCGTCCGAACCGTCCGCCCCGCCTCCCGTTTCAGCCCAACCCACCCGAAACCCTGCGTCCGAACCGTCCGGGCCACGACTCCATTCCGCTTCATTTGCACGTCAATCCTTTCCAGCCGCGTTGCGGCTTCCCGGCTCGGTCTTGTATGTCATGCCGCACCGTCAATCCGCAGAGCCGGGTCACCGTGTCGCCGATGCTGTTTGAGAACTTCCGTTTCGCCATCGCCGCCCATCCCCGGTCATTGCAGAAAGCCACATAGCGGTCGTAGCAATCCGCCACCGTCAGGGATTCAGTGCCGTCACGCTCCAGGCACTCCTTTGCGAAGACCACATCCCCCTCTGATTCCAAGAGCAGGTCATCCACCACCCGCTGCTGCGCATCCGTCAGCCGGAGCTGCCACCCTTCGGCCCGGATCTTGTCCAGCCCGTCGAGCATCCAGTTCAACACACCAGACCCCTCATCCCGGAGGATGCGCTCGCTCAAGTCTGCAATCACCGTCGCGGGCTTCGGTTTCCGGTATTCGATGATTGCCAGCCGACGGCGCCATGCCTCCGCATCACCCTCCAGATGCACCGTCAGCCGCGAGTTGCACGTCACGATCGCGTTGAACCGGCAGATGATTTCGGGCCGTTCATTGCTCCCCTTGAACTCCAGCGTCACCGGGTCGCCCCCGGTCAGCGCCTTCAGCACCGACGCCCCCTTGCAGTTCAGGAAGTTGTCCGGCACGTCCGCCCCATACAGCAGCGACTTGCCCAGCAGCCGGCCCAGCTCGAAACGCTCGCCCAGCAGGTCCGGCCGCAACGTCCCCACGTTGCCCGGCCCGATAATCCCGTTCACCACCCGGATCAGCGTCCCCTTGCCGCCCCCGGCCGTCCCCGTCAGGATGACGAACCGTTGCGCCATGTTCACCCCCACCAGCGCCAGGCCGCACCACCGCTGCAACAGCTCGATCTCATCCGGCTCAAGCGCCGGCTCGAGCAATGTCGCCAGGAACATCGGGCACGCCGCCCCCGGCCGATACGCCACCGCCAGCTTGTTCCGCCGCCGGAACGCCGGACCGAACGGCAGAAGCTGCCGGTCTGCGACTCGCAGCATCCCGTTGCTGCACGGCACGAACTCCATCAGGTCGGTCTCGAAAAACGACGACTCGACCTCCAACAGGCCCCGCGCCCGGGTCAGCACCCCGCGCAGGTTTGCCGAGTCACGAAACTTGAACTCCAGGTTGCGCGTGTCGAACTTCGCCGCGCAGGCTCGCCCGCACGCCAGCAGCAGGTCGCTCAGGCTCGCTGTCAGCTTCGCCTCCCGCGCCTCGCAGAAAATTCCCTCCCCCGGAACGTAGGTATAGAACCGCGACTCGGGCGCCACATACACCGTCGGCGAACCCGGTGTCCCCTCGCCCCCCAGCGTCGCCGCCAGGAAGTCCTCCGCCACGTCCTTGATGAACGGTTTCCCCTCTTTCTCGCCCTCCGGGTACACCTCCTCGACCGCCAGTCCGAACCGCTTTTCCAGCGCCGGGAATTTCTGCGCGAACCACGCCGCCGGCGTGTCCGCTGTCGGCTCGCTCGCCTCCGGCTCCGCCGGGGCCCCGCTGCCGACGCCGTTGGCGTCCACCCAAGCCGCCATCCGTTCAAACGGGTCATCGTTCGTCATTCATTCCCTCCTTGCGGGTACCCCGCGCTCCGCGCCGGCTGGTCCAGAATAGGAGTCCCATCCGGCGACGGATTCAGATACAAAAGCCGCTGCACCCGCTCGCCCCGCTGGGCTTGCGGCAGCCGCGTCAGCCGGACCGCCGACAACGCGCCCCGGTCAGCTCCCAGGGTGATCAACGCGACCTTGATGCCCCCCATCCACTTGTCCCACTCCGCCTTGCTCGCGGCGTCCACTCGCACCAGCGCATGGATCGAGCGCCCGCCCGACTCGCAGATGGACGCAATCCGCAGCGGCATCTGGACGAGGCATCGCAACCAGTCATCCGCATCCGCTTCGTCGCTCTCCAGCACCGCGAACCGCCAGGCCGTGACCGATTCCTCCGACCGACGGGAAAACTTCCCGCCCAGGCGCGGATTCGGCTGCCATTCCCCATCCACCGGCTGCGGCAGGAACCACACGCCGTCAGGACCGGACGGCAAATGCCCGGCCTGAATCACATCGCTCCGGTTCGCCTCCCAAAGCATCTGGCCCGGCGAATCCATCTTGGAAAAGACCAACACCTTCTCACCCGACCCGAACGCATACAGCCGCCGCAGCACGCTGGCCGGATCCTGCGATCCAGGGGCCACGGGCGACCGCTCCATCACGAACGCCACCACATCCGCCACCGACGCGGCTTTCGCCGCGACCCGCTTCAACACCTCCGGCGAAAACGCCGGTTTCGGCGGTGGCGGAGGCAGCGTAGGGTAGGCGTCCCGCCTGCCAGCGCCAGGAGCCTCCGGCCCCGTCTCCCCCACCAGGTATCCACGCGGGTCCGAATGCTGCGCATTCGCCACCGACCTGACCTTGTGAATCAGCTCCGCCTCGCTCCACGGCGGCTGACACGCCCGGTTCCACTCCGCCAACACCGTCAGCGTCTCCGCCTCGCTCAGCCCGAACCCATTCCACAGCACCGCCGCCACATGGAACGTGGCGTCATGCCCCCGCTGCCCGCTGATGGCCGGCGGACACTTCGCCACATACAACCGCGCCCGTTCAATGATCGTCAGCATGGTGAACCTCCTTTCCGCTCTTACCGCTGGGTGCCCACCCGGTAATGCGCCTTGATATGCGCATCCACTTCCGACCACTTGAACGCCACGGTTCGGCCCAGTTTGTAAAACGGGATGATCCCCAGCGCCATGTAGGTATCCACGCTCCGCACCGTCCGGCCCAGCCGCCGTGCGCACTCCGGTTTGCCGATGTAGCCCTCATAGCCAGGCCCGTTGTTCTCCAACGGTGCCGCCTGGGCCTGCTCAATCGCAGATTGCTTCATATCGCCTCCTTTCCGGGTTACACGTCGAACAGCTCGAACGTTGGTTTCCCCAGCACCTCGGCGATACGCCGCTTCGCTTCCGCGTCGGGCTGCGCCCGACCCGTCTCGAACCGCGATACCTCGATCTCCTTTTTGCCGATGCGGTCAGCGAGTTGAAGCTGGGTCATCCCCGCCAGCACCCGCGCCGCCCTCATTCTTTTGTTGTCTGCCATACGAAACACCTTTCGGTTGCGACAGTGGCGAACCATTCGCCGCGTCTCGTAGGGCGCGGAAGTTGCGGAATCAGGGCAAAAAAACCGGGGTTAGCATCGCGCTAACCCCGTAAAAACAACGGAACGCAAGAATTTAAGCCGTTGCGGAAATTATTGCGGAACCTCCTCCTCGATCATGCCCATGAGCTCCTTCTTAATAGCGGGCCAGTTCTTGGCATCCATCGTCATCAGGACGCCAAACATTTCCCGCAACAGCGCCGGATAATCCCGCTGGTCCAGGTTTCCATCCCTGATCTCCTCCAGAACCGCCTCCACCGTTTCCGGATTCTCCGCCTCAGCCGCCACGCCACCCGATTGCAGGGACGCGCCCAGCGGAACCGTCCCCTTCCGCAGCGATGTCTTCCGGCACTTCACCAGCGCGAGCATTCGCTTATAGGCCGGCCCACGCTTCGCCCAGCCCTGCACGCGTTCATAGAACCGCCTCTGGTCAGCCCTAAGCTCCCGAGCCGCCTTAGCCTGGTCCCCGTATGCTAAAATGTAGAAGAAATAGCAGACATCCGTCGGCTCCGCCGACCGCACGAAATCCAGGTACCCGCCCGCTGCCAATCCCTTCAACTCCTCGTTCTCCTTGCGCAGCTCCTGCATCCCGCTCGCCGCCGCGTCAATCTTCCGCCCGAAATCCTCAACCGTCCTCTGAAACGTCTCCACCTGGGCGCGACCCTCAAGCAGCCCTGCGCTGAACCGCTCCAGGATTGGCTGAATGTTCCCCGTCGCTCCAAGCCGGCCGGGCCCGACCAACTCCACGGCATCGCACAGGGAAATGAACGCGCTCCGTTGCCGTCGCAGAATCCCACGGACCCCCGCCGTCTGGTGTCGCGCCGTCGGCGCCAGCACCACGAACGGCTCGCCCCAAATCCCAGCCACCCGCTCAAGCTCCGCAACGAAGTCCGCCTCCGTCAGCCGAATCATGAGAAAGACCGCCGACCGCACGGCCCCGTATGTTCCCACCCACCAGGTCCCCAACATGCCGTCAACGACGGTACCCTCACCCTCCGCTGGCGCGCCGAACTTCAATTCGCTCCGAATCGCGGCGCAAAACTTCACCGTGTCGAGGACATGCGCCAATACATCCTTGGGCTCCAGCGGAATGCTCTCGCAGCCGCGATCCTCGCACCGGCACGCCGCCACCATGCTCAGGGGCACAACCTCATGGCGGCACCCGCAACGCGGCTTGTTTGTGCAGGGGTATTCCAGCGCAGTAGCGTCCCCGGCCCGGAGGAACGCCTGGAACCACTCAAAGTCCCCGCCCAGAATCTCCCGCCACTCCGCCAGAACCGCCGACGGCGTCGCCAGCGATTCAAGACTCTTCCACACCTTCACCCGCTTCGTCTTCATCAGGTTCCTCAATGATGAAACCACGTTTCAGCAGCCACGACTCCAACAGTGCGCTGTCATCGTCTCGCTCGTACTTCGCGTGGTTCGTCGGGTGAATCGTCACGCTCCGCGCCGTCTTGCTGTCCGCAAACTTCACGCTGAACACCGCCCGTTGCAGGTTCATCTCTTCCGTCAGCCGGAAGCCCCGCGCCTCAAACGACGCGCACAGGTCAACCCCCTTCCGAATTTCGCGCTCCGCCCCAAGCCCCTGGCCCCGCAACATCTCGATCTCCCGCAGCCGCACCCACTCCATGCCCTCGAACTCCCGGCAGTCCAACGCCGCCGCCACGTCTCGGACCAACGGCGTCAGCCGGTACTTCCCGTCGCCAGGGAAAAAGTTCTCATCGCCGAACACGTAAGCCCCGAACACCTTCCGATACAGTTCCCGCTCCCCCTTGCTCCCCGTGTGAATCCGTATCTCGCCGCGCTCGATGTCATACACCAGCACGTCATGCTGTTGCGGACGGTAGAACACGCTGCTCGATTCCCCCTGCTGCTCGTGTGTTCCCTCGCGCCGGCACGGCTGGCCATGCCGCACCATGAACCAGCATTCACCCTCCCGAGGATACACCAGCACGCGGCACCCGCGCCCCCGCCGCTTCTTGTCGAACCACCCGTCCATCCGGGCCTCCATCGCCGCCCGCGTCTCCGTCGTCGGTACCACGAACTCCGGCACCGGCCGCCGCTCGCTCAGGAACGTCAGAAACGATTTCGGCCGCGCCAGGTGGTACTCCGCATGGACCTCCTCAAACAAGCGGCTGTTCCGCACCCACATCCGCACCGCCACGCCGGCCGGGTGCGCGTCCCCGTTCAACCCAAGGTCCACACCCCGGCGCTCCGCCGCCTCCTGCAGCTTGTCCATCCCTTCCGGCGTGGACATGTCGTGAATGTGATACAGCGCCTCCGCCAGCGGCTTGGGCATGTCCGTGGCCGGCGTCATCAGGACCGCGGCCAGCGCCTCATAGTCCAGCGTCCCGCCGTTCCCCGCCGCGGGCAGCGCCAGACCTCGCCCGGCGAAGAACGCCGCATAAGGTGATAACAATTCGACCACGAAACTATCACCTATTCGTTTCAGCGTGTCGTGATGGGTAAACCTAGTTAATGTTATAGTTGCCATAAGCCTCCTTCATTACAGCCCTACCGTGGTCGAACCGGCCGGTCCTGCCACGCCCGGGCGTGGCTCTCAGTCACTGCTTGCCGTGTCTGGCGCCCGCCCCGGTTGCCCGAAACTTTTCAACACGATCACGTTGTTCAATTCCTCGGGCACCATTGCCCGCAGGTTTGCGCCAAAAACACTTTCCAGCACCCGGTCCGGCAGCGGCAGCTCCTCCGGGATCTCCCACGGCCGGATACGGTTGCTGCCGCTCAGCAACTCCAGGCTCTTTCGCCCCAGCGAACGGTTCGTCGGCGGCACGACTTCATCCAGCGGCTCGCCTTTCGCCCGCCGCCATCCGGCCGCGCCAATGTTCCTGAAATGCCTCTCGTAAGTTTCCTCAGTAATCAAACCCAGGTCCCGCGCGCGCCTCACCATCGCCTGAATCGAAACGCCCCATTTCGGTTTCAGCCGCTTGAAACCCTCTAAGCTCGGGTCCACCACATCCCGCGAAAACGTCGCCGCCGGCATCAGGAACGCGCTCGCAAACGCATTGGCCTGCCCCTCCGCCTCCTGCCCGGCTGCCTCCAGCTCATCGTCAGAGTAATGCCGATGGAGCAGCAGGTGCCCAACCTCGTGCCCCGCGTCAAATCGCGAACGCGCGCGGTCCTGCTTTTCATCGCCAAGAAAAGCAAACGGTCGCCCGCTCACCACGCACGAGTATGCGTCGAACCGCACATCGCCGAAGCTGGCAGAACAAAGCCGCACACCCTTCGATTCCAGAAGCTCGCCCAGCTTCGCAATGGGCCGGTCGCCAAGGCCCCAAGCCCGTCGGCAAGCGGTGGCCGCATCCTCAGGGCTGCTGCCCGGCGCAATCTCCGGCAACGGCGCATTCGGAAATGACACCCACTGCTCAAGCCAGATGAACGCTTCCGCCACCATTTCCGCCAGGCGCTGGGCCTGGCGCCTCAGCAACCGTGTCTTCGCCACCGACCGCGCCCGGAACGAAATCGGCCCCCGCCGCGCCACCTGCTCAGGGATCGGCTTCAACAGCAACGCCACCGGCACGTCGAGCACGCGCCCGATCGCCACCAGGTTCTCCGCTGTCGGTGTCTTCGACCCGTCCTCCCACTGGCTCACCGCGGCCACCGACACGCCAAGCTTCTCGGCCAGTTCCGTTTTGGTCTGGCCGGCCAGCTCCCGTGCCTGGGTGATCCTCTCAGGTAAAGCAGTACTACTCATGATGCCTCGCCGGTCGCTCGCTTCTTCTCCGCTGCCGCCGGGCTCAATTCCACCACCGGCTCGCCCACCGGCTCAAATTCAATGCTCGGCACCAACATCGGCATCAGCTTGATGTTCCGCGAAAGCTGCTTGTAAACGCTCCGGTCATCCGGGTCGGTATAGGCGCGCAGGTAGGCGAACTCACTGCTCTTGCCCCCATGCACCAGCACGAGGTGGATCAGGGAACTGCTCTCCCCGGCCAGACCTTCAAAGCCCTTCAACACCGGCGACACTTCGTTGACCTCGCGGCCCCGCTTCCGAAACTTTGATTCACGCGGGGTATCGTTCTCCTCCATCAAATGTGCCGCAGTCACCGACGTGTACTTGCCGCGCAACTCCAGAACCCAGAACCCGCCCAGCTCCACCCACTCCGCCGTGATCCCGTCGAACAAACCCCGCTCCGCTGCCATCGCCAGGTGCTTCTGCACCATGTGCCACCGAACTCCCCCGCGATGGACGGCGATGTTGGGCGTATCCAGCAGCGGGTCCGCTCGCACATCCGTCCGGGCCAGCGTCGCGCGCTCCGCCTCCACGATGGATTCTTGGATGACAGTGAGGTTCCTTTCGCTCCAATCCTGGGCGACTTCGGTTAAGAAAAACGTCGATTTAGCCATTTAAGTTAACCGACATTACTTTAACCTACCCTGCGTGTCAATCCTGTTTTTTTAACCAAAGCCGCCCCCCGTCCAATCGGCTTAAGCGGTCAACCGGCCAAGAGGACCGCCAACCGGCCCCATGCTACCCGGGCCGGCCACCAACCCACAAGGCATTTTTCGGCTAAATCCGGCCCCACCGCCCCAGGGCGACGCGCCTCTCCGCCAGGTAGGCGCGCACCATCGCAACGTCAAAGAAAACCAGGTGCCCAATGCGCACATGAGGAATCGTCCTTGCCTTTGTCTGCGTCCGCAACCACCGCAAACTCGGCCGGCACTCCTCGCTGAACAACTCATTCAGCAACCCCTGCGCGTTCACCAGTTTCCCCGACAATCTCAATTCGTTCATGGCCGTTCCCAATGACCAACTCACCGCCACCTGTCAAACCCGTCATCGCCGCCCATCACGTGAAGTCACAAGCGACAGAACAGCGCATCCGTCTCAGAATGTGACTTTAACCCGATAGACTTAAAGTCCTCAAAGGCATCCAATGTAACCATGCGAAAGAAAGATCCGGTCCTCGTGGCCCTTGGGCACAGCGTTCGCAAGCGGCGCGAAGCCAAGCGGCTAACGCAGGAAGTCTTGGCCGAGAAAACCGGCCTCGACCGCACATACATTAGCGATATCGAGCGCGGCACCCGCAACGTCAGCATCCTGAACGTTGTTCGAGTCGCCCGCGCCCTCGGCTCCAGCCTGTCAGAGATAACCCAAGCCGTTGATCAATGACTCCTGGCACCAATCCCCACCAAAAGGAGGACCAGAAATGATACGCATCCCGAATCCCGGCTCTGACATCGACATTTTCATCCGAATCTTCCGCGAGCTCCACGCCGAGTTGCATTCCCATTACGATTTCAACCTCGACGACATGACCAGGGCGATGATCATCCGCAATAACGTCACCTCGCAGGGAGCCATTGGCCAGGAAGCGCTCCGCCGCTCTACGCGGGAGGACCGCAGTCGCGACCCCCTCTATAATCAATCCAAGATGTATGCCGAGCTGTTCAGAACGCTCGGCTGGCTCCAATCAACGAGCAGCGCACTTCGATTCGCCTTCTCGTTCCTCGGCCACCACGTGGCGTCAGCTAAAACCCCAAAGCCACTCGCTAAAGAATGCCTACTCGGGCTCGCTTATCCGAACGACGTTCTTGAGGTCAAGGGCCGCCAGTCCATCCGCATTTTCACGGCGATTCTCCGCGCCATGGCACGAATGGGCAACAGGATCAGCCGGGACGAGATGATCGCCGGACCGATGAGCATCGACAACGACAGGGACGAAACCCTCTTCGCCGAGATGGTCGAGGCCATCACCGACTACCGCGAGGAGCCAGGTGCCCTGCAAATCGCCATAAAACAGATGGAGAAAGACCGAGCGATAACGAAAACCACGATGGAAAATTATACCCGATTTCCCATCGCCGCCCTCCAGTGGGCCGGCTGGGCACAGAAGGACAAGGGCTACCTCCACCTCACGCCGGTCGGCCTGGAAGAAGTCGCCCGAATCCAAGGCGCGACAGACGTCCGGCTCTCAGACTTTCGCAAATTGCCGGTTGAAGCCCAGGCCCCCTTCGTCCGCTATACGTTTTACGGCATGCTGGCCCGTTCTGGCTTCGACGTCGCCCCGGTGGCGCCTCAAATGCAAGCCGACGCTCAGGTGCTAGCCAAACATTCATCCTATCACCAGGGCCAGGTAATATTCTCCCCTTTCCAGCAAATCGGCCGCACAGAAGTCAACGCGGCAGTCCAAACCGCCGAGGCGGTTTCCGACGAGAAACCCGATAAAGCCGCAGCGCCCGGAAAGCGTTCGACCGCCGCCGCGTCGCTCCGCGAGGACAGGCCCGTCACGCGCGTCCTGTTCGAAGTCACAGCCGAAAAAGCCACATCCATCACCGAAGCTCCAACGCTCGCACACCAGATTCGCACCCAGGCAAAACTGTACCAAAACAACATAAACGCCGTCGTCCAAGCGCTGGCAACGCAGCACGAAACCGACAACCAGGACGTTTTCTATCCTCTCATTGCTGAGCTTTTCTGCCTGCTCGGCTTCAACTGCCAGAAATCGCGCCAAGGCGTCAACTACGCCCGGGCCGACGCTATAATCATCGACCCAAAGGAGAGCATCCCAATCGAGATAAAGTCTCCAGGAGAGGAATTCGAGATCTCCGTTAAAGGCGTCCGGCAGGCCCTCGAAAACAAGGTTATCCTTCTCTCCCGCAAGAACTACTCAACCACGTCCGAAACAACATCGCTGGTCGTCGGTTTCAACCGCCCCAACGAGCGCTCGGAAGTCCATGAGCTGATAGAGGACATCCACAAGGCTTTCGGCGTCCGGGTCGCGGTGCTGGACTTCCGATCGCTGCTTCGCCTCGCAGTCACAACCGTCCTCTCGGAGAAGAAGGTTGCCATCCCCAATTTCGGAAAACTGAAAGGAGTCATTGATGTCACCAGTGCTTAGCCAATCCGGCCCAAAGGGTAAGGCCAGGATCTTCGCGCCAAACGCCAAGCCGCTTGCCATCGCCTACAGGCCCGGCCAACCCGCCACCATCACCTTCGCCGACGGCCAAGCTGCCGTGGCCACCTGCCTACGCTGCAACAACACCCCATGCATGGCCCTGGCCCCCGAGGAAACGGCCCTTGCCGCCTTCCCGGATTTCCCAGCAGATCGCCGAGATAACGTCTGCGCATCCGACGCCATGAAGCGGGATCCTCAAACCGGGGCCCCAATAATCGACGCCACACGCTGCATGCTGTGCGGCGTATGTGCCCTCCGATGCCCAGTTGGCGCAATACACCTCTCCCCCAACCAAGGCGCCATCGTCCAAGACACCCCGAACGCCCTTATCATCGACTCCGATGCAGACCCGGCTGCAACCACGCTGGCCAACGCCGCCCTGCTCAAAAACGTCACCCGCACCGGTCTCCTCCTTCTTGAATCCCAGCTTGTCCTGGGCCACCTCGAAAGGCGCCTCCCGGCCGCCGTGAGGGCCGGCGGCGACAACTTCCCCAACGTGCTTGCCCGCAATCTGCTCATCGCCGCCGGCGTCGGCACCGCCATGCGGCGCAAGGGCGGCAACTTCATGCGTATGGACCTCGTGCTCGGCGCGCCCGGAGTGGAAACCGGGCTCGTAGAAGTTGAGTTCGGGGACGAAGCCATTCTCGACGCCCCTCGCGACGTCATGGATGCCGTCGCCGTCCTTGTATCCCGCTACGCCTGGAAAAAGCAAAACATAGTCGCCGCCATCGTAGGCGACATCCTGCCCAATCGCCGCTCCGAGTACTGGCGCATCATTCAGGACATCGATCGCGTGCTTGGCATCAGAATCGGAACGATCTCCTTGCTATCACTGCTCCTGCACGTCTGGAACCGCCGCCCGCTCCAGCTCACCACCCAGAATGCATTCTACGCCGACTCCGACACCCAGTCGTACCGGACCGCCGTCATAGAAGCCAACCTGGGCCGCCCACTCACGCTACCGCACACGCCGCATCCTCTGGTTGAGCCTGCAAAATAAGAAGCTCCCGCTGGCGCGGGCTTTTTCTGAAGGACTCCAAACGCCGTTCGGCAACTGCGATGTAATCGGGGTTCAGCTCGAATCCAACGAAATGACGACCGCACGTCGCGGCAGCCAGGCACTCCGACCCGCTCCCAGCGAACGGAACAACAACAACTTCGCCTTTGTTGGAAAAGTGCTTCACGATTCGCGTCGAGATCGACATCGGCTTTTGCGTGGGATGGTCCACCTTTTCGTCCCGAAAGCGCCTCCCGGCTAGAGTCGGGAACTTCCAAACATCCCCAGCCAACCTGCCCTCGGGGTGCGGCTTCCACTCCTTCCCGTTCTTGGTTATCCGGTGCTTCAGCCTCTCCGTGCTCTTGTAAGGCTCTCGTATCGGGTGGTACGTGTAACCCTCCCCCTTCGAAAACCAGAGGAGCGGCTCATAGTGCGCCGCCAGGGTCTTGGTGTACCCCGCAAAGCCGTTCTCATAGTGCCAGATTATCTGCCGGCGGTACACCAGACCGATTTCGTACATGTAGCATTGCAGCCAGCACAGGTGATGATGGATACCGTAAACAAAGATGCTGCCCCCGTCCTTCAACACCCGGTTACACTCATCCAACCACCTTTTGCTCCAGGGAAGCCATTCTGACTTTCGCTCCTTCTCCTTCCAGGCCCCGAAGTCCTTCGCTAGATTGTAGGGCGGGTCCGCGATAATTAAATCCACGCACCCGTCAGGGAGCGCCTTCATCCCCTGGATGCAATCGCCCATGACGACCCGGTCCAACAAGTCTTGCGGTAGAGGCATTACTTACGGCCTTTCTCGTTCTGGAGCAGCAGAATGAACTGATGATGGATATTCGGCACGTACGCGTAAGGGTAGCCGTATGGAAAAATCCGCTTATGCCGCTGATAGAGAACGGTCAGCCCGCGAAGGCCAAACCCATAGGGCTCCAGCGCCGCCGCCAAGTCGGCATGAAACATCACATACCGCGACTTATCCCGGAAATCACTCACGACCACGGCCATGTACTTCTTTGGCTTGAGGCACCGCCCGCACGCGCCAAGAATGCCCGCCAACTCGCTCAGGAACACCTTGTACTCGGGGATGTTGCCCAAGTCCTTCTTGTCATCCCCGTACCGCGTATCCAAGTCGTGCTTCTTCCGCTCCTGCTTCGCCTTGTGGTCCTCCTTGTGCAAAATATTCCAATACGGCGGACTCGTTATCACGCAATCCAACGAATTCTCCGCCAAGTCCTTCACCAGGTCCCGAGCATCCCCAGCCCGAACCTCCTGCTCTTCAAGCCTGGCCCACAGGTCTCTCACTTCCGTCTTTAACCGCTTGCGCGCCAACTGCGCATACTTCTCGCTGAGCTCGAAGCCAATCCCCTTGCGCCCCTCTATCGCACAAGCCTTCAAGGTGGACCCGACGCCAACAAACGGGTCGAGGACAACGCCCCCTTTCTTGGTGAAGAACCTCACCAGCCGGCTCACATCAGTAAAGGAGAAAGGAGCGGGATGCTGCCTTTCAATCTGCGCGTCGGCATGATTCGCCCCAAGCCCCCTCTGGTTCCAAACCGAAACGGTCTCGCTTATCCACTCCGTAGAGGTCAGATCGTTCAGCGAGTTCTTCGGGTCCACGGTTTTGGTGGCACGCACGTCAGGTGGAACTGCCGCCTTTCGCCCAAGCTCGCCGTCCAGGTTAAAGCCAGGTTCCTCAGCGGAGCCGTTTCGTTTCTCTGCCTTCAGCGTTATCATTCAAGTCACCAGAAGTTTTTGATTCTTTGAGCTACAACTAATATGCTTAAGCGGTCAAGCAGAGTCAACCCCCTTTTTTACTCAAGGCTACCTGTTTTCGCCACCGCGCCTTCGCCGCGAGCGACGCGATCTCCCTCCGCCTCTTCTCAGAAAGCCGCTTTGCACGCACGCGACCGCCCTTCAAGCCGCCAAGCCTCCCGAGAGCAACAGCTGCCGCATTTTTCTCTTTCGCCAATTCTTCCGCCATACAAGTCGTTCACTTTGACCGCCACCGATTAAACTCCGGTCCACGCCGCAAATCAATTCGTAACCGGCCAAAGCCACGCCCTCAGAGCACCACCCCGAGCTTTCGCTCAGCAAACGCCTCGATACTCCCGAACTCGGCCACGATCCTGCCCACCCGCTCATCAGCGACCCGCGCCGCGCCGCGGTACTCACCCGGCAGGTAAGGAGTGACTGCCGACCCATGAACGCAAATCTGGCAAGGTCGCGAAAGAAACACGATATTCCGCCAGCTCTCCGCAATCCCCGGCCTGTTGACCCAGAGCTCATTCGCAAGCGCCTCATTCTCAACTTTGGCCAGCAACTTCGCGGCGACCCGGTAATGATACTCGAAAAAGCCCAGGCACAAATCACCAGGCTCGACCTTGTTCCAGAGGCTGCTGATAAGCCGCTTGCCGCTTCTGAACCCCCACGCGTAAAACCCTCCCGAGGTCGCAGCCAGCGACTCGAGCTTCCCGCGCTCTGCCTCGCCGACACGGGAAAGCACGGCATCCGCAGGCACCGGGTTCAGTATCGTCTTCCCGAAATTCTCCCGCGCCCGCGGGTCGTATGCACAAAATACAAAGATGCTCTTCATCGCCAGCCGCGGGCCCGGCTCTCACGGTCCACCAGAATCCCGCCGCGCAAAGAGTAAAGCCACCTTGGCGGCGGCATCAAAGGAAAACGCCACAGCCATCCGCCTCCACCAGATCACCAAGGCCGCCATAACAACTAGGGTGAATGCCCTGCCTCAGACGAAAAACTGAACTTTCCCCGCTTTCTCGAACCTGGTAAAGTCACGAGCTAACGGCTGCCTAACGCACCGCTAACTATGACCAGTGGCCACCTTCTCAGAAGGCTACGCCCCGCACACGTCACATGTCGGGGCGGTACACCCGCCTCTTTCCCTGGCCGCCCCGCCACTCCGCCGCCTAATCAGGGCACATGAAGAACTTTCCCCACCAGATCAACCAACTGCCAAAACTTACCGAAGCCATAACGGTGTTCGCTCGCCTGATTGAGCGTGGTGCAGACGTTGCCGACGACGGCGTCGTTGGGGACGCTCTGGCACAGGCCGGAGTTTACACCTTCCGGCTCCCGGGCAACCAGTCAGTCGCCGCCCTCCTCCAAAAAGAACACGCAAAACCATTCGCCAGCCAGGGAACGCGCACGTGCGCTCGCGAACTCAGGAGGTTTTTCAGCCTCCTCGGCTTCCTCCAGCCATCCGTTGAGGCGACCTTTACACTCGCGCCATCAGCGAGGTCCATACTCGCCTTCACGCGCCCGGAGGACCGCGAGCCGGCCCACGACGTCTGGCTCTCCGCACTCGCGGAGGATGACGACCTCGCCACGTTGCAGGACATCCAGGAGCGCGTCGCCGCCACCATCGCCGCCCTCCCAAAGAAAAGCCCGGGCGAGCAGAAGCCACCACCATGAAAGCCATGGTCAGAGAAACACAGGGGTACAGCGAAGACATGCTGGTATCCATGCTGCGCGGCACGTCGTTTCCGTCTGCCTTCTTTGACCAGCCGGCCCCAGTCCGCGGCGTCTGTTTCACGGGCAGCCCCGATGCCGCCAAACTGGCGCGGAACTTCGCCGAAGGCCGACTGCGTCTCGGAATCCTCAGCGTCGGCTCGGGTGCAGGCATAGCCACAGCTTGGAAGGAACTGAAGAAGGTGCTTGCGCACCCCCAAACCCAATTCTCGCGGGTCGGCGTCCTCTTGCCCGAACTGGACCAGACACCCCCTGAAGTGCAGCAGCAGATTGCCGAAACCATCCTCGCAACCGACAACCTCCTCTGGTTCCCATCGGCAAAAGACCTCCGCAAACTCAATCCCACCCTGAAGCTGGCCCTGGTAGTCTATCTCGGATTCGGCTCGGACAACCGGATGAAGATACTGATCCAACCCGGCCAACTGCTCCAAATTGACCGGGGCAGCCTCAAGCGAGCGCCCCGGCCCGCCTTGAATTAGCCATGCCTCCCGACACCTTCACACTGTTCCAGAACGAGGGCTTCTTGATGCAGGGCTGCTAAACAAAAAACCCCGGCGATAACTCCGCCGGGGCTGAAAAACCCAAGAAACCACCATCAGACGGGCACCACGGAGGCGCCCGCCCTTGGCTTCGGCAGGGCCTTCGCCCCGCCGGCCTTAATGATTTCTATGCGCACCCCAACATCCCGTCCGTTCCCGGGAAGCTTGTCACCACACTCCGCCAAAATGGTCAGAATGTTGAAAAACGCCTCCCCGAAGAATCCCTGGATGTCCTTCTCCAACTCGTCATGGCGGTTGGCTATGTGCGCCAGGCGCTCAAGGTGGTGCCTAATCGCCAGCGCATGGCATTTAACGGATTCAACGTGCGTCAGCGGTTGTCCAAACATCAACCCGATCCGCTGCTCCGTCGCCCGTGCATATCCTCGGATTTCCCCGAGCGTTAACTCAGGGTCCGTCCCGCTCTCAAGCTTCGAAATGGCGCTCTGGGTTACCCCCAGGGCCTTCGCCATATCCTCTTGAGTGATCTCTGCCGCCTGCCGTAACCGTACGAGGTAGTCCACCACGCGGGTCTCATTCTCAAGCTCCTTCACTCTGTTTTGCACCTCTTGAGACACGCCATCCCCTCGCATCAATTCAGCTACCGAGCCATACTTTCGCCCGGTCCCTTTCGCGGCTTGTCGTTCAAGTTCTGTGGTCATAACTAATCTTCTCTTTCCTAACTGTGGGTTACGTGTGTCGTTGCGTTTCTTTTTCGCTGTCTGCACTATTCCTTATCTGCATCATCATCTTCTCTATCTTCGACAGCATTCCGCAGTGTTTTAACAAAGTTTTTGCAATATTCTATATCGGCATGTTGAGCATCTTTGTCGCCAATCGCAATCAAATAGACCGTCTTTGTATCATCGTCCGCGTATGTGTAAAGCCTCGTCTCCTGTAAATTAGCACCTCCGCCCTTCTGGTCAACTGCCAGCACCCCGCCCGGTTCTGGGTGTAAATACCCAGCCTGCACGGCTTTAGAGTTCTTCGAAACCGCCAGGAGCTTCATGTATCGGTCCAGGTTCCGCAGCACCGCCGCCAGCTCATTCGGCCGCTTCTTGGCATAGTGCTTGTGGTCACGCTCCCAGCCGGTTGTAGGTTCGATTTGCCACATATCTGATCACGGATTATATTCCTGTTTGGAATATTGTCAACACCTGTCTTATTCCGGTTCAGTCTGCCCAGGCCGGCGGCCCCCGGACCCCGCAATTCCCAGGGCGCCCACTCTAAAGCAACCAGTTGCTTTTAGAGTGGTGGTTCCCCCGCCCGCCGATACCCCATGCGCAGCCCCCAGCGCCTTGCCCGCGTCCTGGCCCGCTGAGGCAGGCAAGCCTTTAGCCCTCAGCGCGGGCGGCGCACCCGGAAACTCCGTTTCCTGCCCCCGATCCCCGAGCGACCACCTGGAGCCACGTTATCGCTAACGGCGAGCCCCAGCCATACTCCTAAATATATATAATAAAGAGGGAAACCACCGAGTTTCGATGAGCCCAGAGGAACGCCAGGACATCGCCAAGGCCCGCCTGGTTAATATCCTCAAGGCGCACAAAGCGGCTGGCGCCCGGACCCTCGAGCAGAAGATCTCCGATGCAGGTCCGAATCCCCTCCGGGTGGACCCGCACGTCCTGACCAACGCTAGGGCCATTCTCGAAGCCCACGGGACCGTCACCCGCGTCAACCGGAACAATACCGCCTGGTACGCCCTCGCCTCCACGCCGCAAACTGAAGTTGACGCGAAGCTGGACCTGCTGCTGCCTATCCACACGCAGCTTTGCAATCAGGCGTTCAACCTGCGCCTGGGCCAAGCCCTCGAAATTGCAATTTACCGGGTTCTTCGAAACTCCCAAGCCCTCAACTTCCTTGGCGGCTTCCTTGACCTCGACGAACACCAAGACGACCAGCCCTATCGTAAGGAGGAACCGCCGGCAATAATCAACGGCCGCCTAATACCGGGCTCTCGCCGGTTCGACTTCGTTGCGTTCTCCGACCTGCGCGTCCCCGCCGGCATAGAGGCAAAGAACGTCCGCGAGTGGCTGTACCCAGACCGCGAGGAAGTCCGCGACCTCCTGCTCAAGGCCTGCGCGGTCAGGGCCGTACCAGTCTTGATTGCCCGCCGAATCCCCTTCGTCACCTTCAAGCTCTTCAACGCCATCGGCGGCATCATCCACCAAACCTACAACCAACGCTTCCCTGCGGCCGACGCCGCCCTCGCCACACAAGCCGCCGACAAGAATCTTCTTGGCTACCATGACATCCGGCTCGGAAATGAACCGGATGCCCGCCTCACGAAGTTCATCGTCCAGAACCTGCCCCCACTCATCCAGCCATCCCACACCCGGTTTATGTCGTTCATCGATCTGACCCACCCTTATGCAACAGGCGCGATGCCATACGCGGAGTTTTTCGCCAGGGTCCGCCGGAGAGTCGAAGGCACCCCGGAGGATTTCGACTGCGAAAACCAGTGACCCCCGAGCGGCTCACGCCGCCGCCGTTTTCGGGATCGGGATAATCTTGCTCTCCGCCCCGGCCTCGCGGGCAGCTTTCGCCGCCTGGACGCTCGCCAGCGTGACCGCGAACCACTTTTCCGCGTCCGTCGGCCGCACCAGTTCCCGGTAGTGCCGGAAAATCATTTGCGGACTGTTCCCCGCTTCCAACGCGACCTGTGCCGTATTCTGGACCGCCGCCAGCCGGTAGCTGATGAATGAATGCCGCAGCGCGTTGTGTTTCCAGGCGAATGGCTCCCACCCCTCGATCTCCGCCGTCTCGGCGCCGGGCGGGACCTCGCCCTTCTGGCTCCGCAGCTTGCCCTTCGGGCGCTTCGCCGCCAGCTCCTTGGCCTGCGCTTCCGCCTTCTTCAAATCCTCGTCGGTCTTGCCGTGCGCTTCCGCCCAGGCCGCCCGCCGGAACTGGTTCGCCGTCTTCGCGATCAGATGCAGCTCGAAAGCAACGTTGCGCTGCTCCACCACCAGCCCCGCGGGCTTCCGATAACTCAGCAGCCACTCCTTCAACACCGGCAGAATCGGCACCAGCCGCCGGCTGGCCGTCTTCGCCTTCGACGCCCGGATCTCAATGTGCCCCTCATCGAACCGCACATCCTTCCATTCCAGCCGCTGAATCTCCGCATGCCGGATGCCCGCGAACCCGCCCAGCACGATAAACGGCACCATCCGCTCGCTTGCGCAGCAAAGCACCTCGGTCAACTCCGCCGCCGTGAACACCTCAATGTCCCCGTCCCGGTCATTCACCACCGGCACCGATTCCAGTTCGTCATGGTCCTTTGGCAGATACCGACGCCCCACCGCGAACTGGAACAGCGTATAGAGCGAAGTCCGGATGTTGTTCCGCGTGCGCGGTGACAGCCCCGACGACCGCAGCCAGGCATCTACCTCGCCGCCCACCACGGGCTCGATGTTTCCCTGAAACCGCTTCGCGAACTGGCCCAGGTTGTATTTCAGCGTTTTGACATAGCGCTTGCTGCACCCGTCCGCCTCTTTCGCTTCCAGGAACTCCTTCACCACCACCGGCACAGTCTTCGCCACGATCTTGCTCGGATGCTTCCGCGCATAGTAATCGGCGGCCACGCTCGGCGGCGTATCCCCGAGCACCTTCACGCAGTAAGCGATGGTTGCCGCCGCCGCCTCGATGCTGATGCCGAGCGGGTCGAGCAGTTCCCGCGCTCGCCGATAAGCCGCCCGGTCAGCACTCCGCAGTTCGAGCACATCAACATCCTTGGAGCCGAGCAACTTCGCGACCTCATCCGCCTCAGCCAGGGCCGCCTCGAAGGTGCTGAACAGTTTCCGTTTGCGTTGGCTCTCCTGGTAATAGACCAGCGTGAACGCGTCGTACTCCTGTCGCGGAGTCTTGTAGATTTTGAAAAGCACCGAGCACTTCGGCTTGGTGTACGTGTAAGGAAACTCGATTGTTTCCTCTGGTTTCTGCTCCTTTTCCTGCTTCTGACCTGCGGTATTTTTCATGCCCGCGATTGTGTCAGTAATTTGTCATCAAAGCAATAAAAAAGTGAAAAAGGCTGAAAAAAGTGGTGCCCGCGACAGGACTTGAACCTGTACAGTGTTACCTACTAGAACCTGAATCTAGCGCGTCTGCCAATTCCGCCACGCGGGCACTTTAACTTACGGCAACTCGCTGCTCGCTTGCCGTGGGAGCTTGACACTTGCTGCAGTTACAGTAGTTGCGACAATGTTGCCCTACGAAACGCAAGGCAACACCGGGCAACCGAACTGGTTCAAGTTCAAGTTCACCGACATACAGATACACCAAAGTTCCAGACAACCGCAAGCACGCAATTCGCGTCCTCGGCGATGCAATCGCAGGTTTGTCAACCGTAGCTGCCTCTGGTCGCTCTGCGGCACTCCCAAGCAAGGTGGCGGCGGCAGCGTTGTTTGCCGAAATGCGATTCCCCTCCGTCTCCCCGGGCTGCCGATCGGGCTAAAGTTGCGGGGCGTGCCTTTGCTGCCAGGCAGGTTCCCTGCGGGGTGGTCCCAAGACGGTACCTGGACGGCCAGGACGTGGGCGTCCACCATTCCAGGCATTTTCCCAGAGAGGAATGTCTCGTTTTGGGTCATAGGATTTCTCATGCGGGACATTGCTCTGTCTTGAGGCGGTGGTATCAGCTTGCCTCAGACCTGGCCTTCCCTGCCGTGAGAACACCTGTGAGGTCTATGCGCCAGAAGGATGTTTTTCTCCAGGCAGGCGTCCGAATAATGCGATGCGGCACTATAAATGCTGGCCGTCAGGTATTATGAATCGTCGCTT
This sequence comes from Verrucomicrobiota bacterium, assembly GCA_035358715.1. Taxonomy (GTDB): domain Bacteria; phylum Verrucomicrobiota; class Verrucomicrobiia; order Limisphaerales; family UBA8199; genus UBA8199. Next base: position 8,134 of record DAOPPX010000022.1, on the reverse strand, counting down.
TGCCGACTCCACGGGGACGATATGCACAGCCGCCAGGGTGTTTGAGGGCTCCTGTACAGGTCCCGGGCCGCTGCTACCTGAGAGGATCGGGTTGCCGATGTCACACACCGCTGAGCGACAGCAGGGTATTGCGAGCAAAGCGGCAGCAGGGGAGCCGTGCCGCGGTTATGACGGGTCCAATGCAGAGCGGCCTGTGCCCGAACACTGCAACTGATGAGATGGCTGCGATGAGAATCATATCGAAGGCCGGAGCGCGCCAAGGGTTCACCCTGACTGAAGTAGTCATTTCCCTCGGTGTTGTTACCCTTGTATTCGGAGGCATACTAACAGCCTACATCCAAGCAAGCCGGAAGGCCGAGTGGTCCGGGTACGCGCTTGCGGCTCAGTCAATCGGGATACACCAGATCGAAGAGGCTCGCGCGGCCGTATGGGATTACTCGTTAGCCAAGAACGAGCTGACGAATCTGAATCTGGTGTGGACCTACAATAATGGCACGGTCGGAAGGGGTTGGACGCACCGGGTGCTGGATATACCCGTATCCCGGACGAACAGGGTTTTCGCGACCAATTATGTTACGGTGAAGCTTCTCAGCGTGACGGGGTTGACCAACGTGCAGGTGCAAATGGTGATAGTTGATACGGTTTGGCCATTCCCGACAGGGCGCGGTGTGCGCCTGTTCACCAATCGGACGGCGAGCTATTTCGGGCCGGACAACCGGGACGCAAGCACCCTATGAAGACACCAAGGATGCGTTCATTAACGACCAGGAAGGCGGTTCGATGCCAAGCCGGCTTTACGCTGTCGGAGACGATGGTGGCGGCGGCTGTATTCAGCCTGGCAGTTCTGGGATTCGTTTACTGTCAGATGTTCGGAATGCGGCAGGACCAGCTGGTCAATAGCAAAGTTGGGGCAAGCGATCTTGCCCGCCTGAGCTTCAACGAACTCTGCAACGACATCCGGTCTGCTAAGATCTGGCAGATTGGCAACGGTGACCTGGCTTCGTTTAGCGGCATTGCACAGGGCGCCAACCAACAAGGCAACGCGCTCAAACTGAGCATGACGACCGATACCAACAGCTTCTATCTTTACTACTTCGACACCAACGCCTGCAAGCTATTCCGCGGCCACAGCGGGAGCACCGGCCTCAAGTGCATGGCGGAGTTTCTAACGAACAGCATGTACTTCCAGGCGACGACTTACGGAGGCACAAATCAGACAGACCTGACCCACAAAGGCGTGATCAAAGTAGTGATGGAATTCTGCCAGTACCAGTATCCGATCACGAAGATCGGCCCAGGCTACTTGTACGACTCTTACAGGATGGAACTGCGGGCGACCCCCCACGTGCCCGACGGTCCCTGAAGCGAACTGAGGAAACTCCAAATGAACGTCAGATCAAACTCCCCCCGCCCGCGCCGCGCCGGCTATGCGCTGCTGATGGTGCTGGCGGTCACCGGCGTCGCCTCGCTCGTGCTGGCGGCAACCTTGAACCGCACGCTGACCAATGCCAAGCTGAATGACCGCAGCAACGAGTATAGCGTGGCAGCCAACGCGGCGGAAGCCGCCGTGGAAAAGGTGGTGGCCAGAATAGGACACGACTTTCAGAACTTCGGCCCCGGCGCGGTTTACGCGAACCTCAGCCTTTATCGGAACAGCATCCCGGACGAAGACCCTTTTTGGGCGAACTTCGCGTTTTCGGATGGCCAGGGAAACGCAAATCGCACCTACGTGGCGATGCTCACCAACAACTACGCGGGGCCACTGCCATCCCAGTATCCGGGCTTGAGCACAGCGCGTGCGCCAATCTACCGGGTTGTTTCCAATGCGCGCATGGCTGCCAGCGGCGTGGTGACCGGCACCGCGCAGGAGGATGTCTTGTTGGCGCTGGTCCCGCTGACCCACTACGCGATCTTTTACAACGGGCTGTTGGAATTCAGCACGTGCGCCACCATGATTGTGAACGGACGAGTCCACGCCAACGGTTCAATCTACACCGGCACCAGCGCGTCGCTCAGATTCAATGGACCCGTGACCTGCACCGGGACCATCTCCTCACCCGCCTGGAACGGGCAAGGTCCCAGATGGAACGATCGGGGCTCCTACCACGGTAGTCCTCCCTATCGCACCAATGTGCCCAGTGTCAGTTTGGAAATCGGCATGACCAACGTTCATGATATCCTGGAAATACCGCCGAACGGGCTGAGCCCGGCGTCCTACGAGGGACGAACCCGATTGTACAACCAGGCACAGACCGTACTCCTGGTTAGCAACGCAACCGTCACGATGAAGATTCAGCAAGGCATCAATTACGAAGTGCCCGGAAATGATCCTTCTCCGGTGTTCGTGACTTCGACAAACACCCCCTCCGCTCTGGCAACCAACTTTCCGTTCCTGGTGACGACCAATACGTTCAAGGACCAGCGGGAGAACAAAACCGTCAAGGTCACCGAAATAGATGTTGAAAGATACAAACAGTGGATACAGCACCAGCCAAGCATCCAGGCCAAGTTTCCGGCTGGCTCCGGCGCCTACCCAACCATCCTCTACGTGGCGGATAATCGCACCACCACCTCTTCGCAAATGAACGCGGTGCGGCTGACCAATGGCGACGATTTGCCCTCGAACGGCGGATTGGGCTGGAGTGTCGCAACCCCCAACCCGCTCTATGTGCATGGGCACTATAACTGCCCCAACTCCCACTATCGAAACACCACCAACACCACCGCCTCGGTCCCGGCGGCCGTCATGAGCGACGCGTTGACAATCCTGTCCCCGGCATGGGATGACGGCCGGAGCAGCAGCAGCTACACGGGACGCATCCCAGACAATACCACCGTGAATGCGGCAATTCTGACAGGAGTCGTGCCCTCCACCGGTTCATCCTCCTCCCAGTTCAGCGGCGGGGTGCACAACCTGCCCCGGCTATTGGAAGACTGGAACAGGTACTCCCGCACCCTGACGCTCAACACCGCCATCATGAAGCTTTTCAACAGTGAGGTAGCGACCCATCAGTTTGTCAACCCCGGCGTTTACTACGACCCCCCCACGCGCAACTTCAGCTATGACCTGAACTACCTGGACCCGACCAAACAGCCTCCCGGCATTCCTTGCGCCATGGTCCTGGTCCGTCTCAACTGGGCGGCTCCCCCGCCTAACACCGTGACCTACAATGTGTCTCCTTAGGCTGCTTCTGCGCTGGCGATCTGCCGTGACCCTGGCCGCAAATACCATCCTGGCGGTGGATGGTTTCGGCCAGCCAGCCGACGGCCTCATGGTCAGCAACAATCCGCCACCAGCAGTCACCATGACCCTGCGGCCGGGGGAGCATGTCGGGAACGAACAGGTGATTCGGCAGTTCATCAGGATTGGGACTAACGAGTTTGCATTTGTGCTGCCGGGCGAGATGCGGCGCAACTCCACGCCGGACGGCACGACCGTCCTGACGAGCTGGGACATGACCTACTTTTTGACCGTTCGGATCAAGCCGCCACCCTGCCCGCCTTTTAGGATTAGTGAAGCGTTGAGAGACCAGATCGCGAGCCAGTACGCCGGCGCGAGCGGTCTGGAAGAGTACACAGCCTGCGTGGCCGACCATGAGGGAACGGGGTTTCAGTTGTGGCAGTCTCTGCCGAAAGTGGGTCCCCGCGTAATACGCATTCTGCAGGTGCCTTTTAGAGCGGGCGTGATGGAGTTTGTCTTGAACGCGGATGCCAGGAACGCCACAACCGGCCAGGCGGCCTTGGACATGGTTTTGCTTACCTTTCGCTCCAACGAACAAGGCCCGTTGGAGACTCCTCAACGTTTGGACAAGTCATGAACCGGCCGCCTCTTGCCTGGTAATTCCATCCCGCCATGGCCACCTTCCATATTCAAAGCACGAAGGGCGCTCCCGTCACTGTGATTTACCCGGCGGAAAGGCCCCCCGCGTATAGCGCCACCGTCGGGTTGCGGATTGGGAAGAAGACCGTTCTGCCCGCCTACACGGCCGCCAACCTGCCACATCTGGTGCAGTTCCAAAGAGACCGGAATATCACCATGTTCATGCTCGATGATGTGCTCGAAACATCATTTTGGCGCAAGATTCGCAACGCCTACACTGTCTTTGGTCAATTGGACCTTGGCGCGGGCGTCAAAGTAAGCGCCGCAGAAGTCAGCCGGGTTATCCAATGGCTGCGGGACCAGAGCGCTGCACGCGGGATTGGATTTGATCCCGCTGCCGTTCCTGCGCCGACCGGTGAGCTAGTCTCCAACCAAAGTTGAGGTGGAGTCTTCGTCATGCACAACATCCGTTTTCTCCTGATGACCATTCTGCTGTGGACTTGCACCGCCGCAGTTGCCGCACCCGCCCCCAGAATCACGCAAGTGTTTCTATCGCCAGGCGACGGTGAGAACGTCCTGGTGCCTCAGCTCACCATCCAAAGCGACCCGGGTGTAACCAACCTGGTCCTTTACTCGAGCACCCTCAACCAGCCAAACTGGGAGATCCTGACCAACCTCCTGGTCACAGAAACTCCCTATTCCGTGGTGGACGCCGGAGCCCCGTCATCCACAACGCGCTTTTATCGTGTCCTTGCCTTGTTTCCCCTTTCCCCGCCCGGCACGGCCCATATCGCGGCCGGCGCCTTTGTCATGGGCAATCCCCTCGAATCCACCTACCCAGAGGAACTCCCGCTCCATACCGTCCACCTCAGCGCCTTTTGTGCGGATGCCAAACTGGTCACCAAGGCGCTCTGGGATGAAGTGTGTCAATGGGCTATTGACCACGATTATGAGATTGAGAGCCCCGGCTTCGGCAAGGACACAGACCACCCGGTGGTTGAAGTCTCCTGGTACGACGCCTTGAAATGGTGCAACGCCCGTTCCGAAAAGGAGAGCTTGGAGCCGGCATACTGGACTGATTCGAGCCAGACTGCCGTTTTTCGCAGCGGCCAGATTGACCTCGACAGCGCTTCGGTAAAGTGGAATGCCGGCTACCGGCTTCCCACGGAAGCCGAATGGGAAAAGGCCGCCCGCGGCGGCGCGGACGGATACAACTACCCCTGGCACGATTCGAACCAATTCTTCCACACTCGCGCCAACGTGATCCAGAACCCCATATTTGACACCGGCGAGTACCCTCACACCAGCCCCGTCGCTTACTTCCCGCCCAATGATTATGGGTTGTATGATATGGCCGGAAACGTCTGGGAGTGGTGTTGGGACTGGTATAACCAAACCTGGTACTCAAACCCCGCCGCTTCAGCAGATGACACGCGCGGCCCGGACTCCGGGGACTACCGCGTTCTTCGAGGCGGATCATGGAACGATGACTTCACTCATGCCCGCTGTGCAAAGCGAGGCTTTGACGGCGCTTCCGCCTCCTTCAACGCCTACGGCTTCCGCTGCGTGAAAGGACCTTAGCAGCGCCTGTTGCCGGCGGGCGCATGGGGTCAGGATACTATCGCGCCTGCGATCTACCTCTGTCGTGACTTCGCGGTGGCCGGGGCCCGGTCAGGCAGAGGCATCACCCGGGCAGGGCCGCGATAGACGCAACGCGCGGTGCAGGTTTCCGCCACCACTACCTCGGTCAGGGTCGGCAGTCTGGGCTTGAGCCTCCGCCAAATCCAGGCGGCGATGGTCTCGCTGGTCGGGTTGGCCAGCCCGGGGAGGCTGTTCAGGTAATAGTGGTCGAGCCGGTCGTAGATGGGCTGGAAGGCGCGGGAGATGTCGGCGTAGTCCATCAGCCAGCCGAGTTTAGGGTCGCATTGGCCGGCAACGACGATTTCGACTTTGAAGCTGTGGCCATGCAGCCGCCGGCATTTGTGGGACCTGGGCAGGCGCGGCAGCAGGTGTGCCGCCTCAAATTGAAAGCTTTTGCGCAGTTCCATTCTCATTTGGTTTTCGTGACTCATTCAACTGTTAGGCTGGTCTTGCTCCCAATCCGCCCAGGTTACCAGGTCGGCCAGCGCGGGCCGGCCATCGTGCCGCCAGGCCAGTGGCGGCTGCTGCATCCGGCCAAGACAGCAGACGCGGGACACGCCCCAGCGCGCGAGCGCCGTCGCCAGCGCCTGCGCTTTGTCGGCGGGCGCCGCCAAGCCGACCGTCGAAACTTGGCCTCGCACGCTGTCGGCGCTTTGCACCGCCTCGGACAGGTCCTTGACGGCTTTAACATAAACGAAGCGGTTGAGGCAGGAGAGCTGAAAACGCGGGTCGGCTTCATAGACCACCGTCCAGGCGGTCGAGCCGGGGCTGCACCAGAGGCGCGTGTCCGGCGAATGGGCGGCACGCACCTCGTAGAAGGCGCGCCGGGAGGCGATGGCGGCGGCGGTTTTCACCGGCAACTCGCCGCGCGGCTCGGTTTGCTCGCGCCGCTCCATTTCTTCGGCCAGCAGGTCCGCGAATCCCTCGGGCGGCACCGCGCCGCCGTGCTCGACGTAAACGACGTGCGGGGAAAGGCAGCCCTGCTGATCCCAGGCGGCCACGTCGGCGGCAGCCTGCGCGGCGATTTGCCGCGCGTTCCGGCCGGTCAATCCTGCGGCGGCAACGTAGGCAAAGCTGACGCGGTGGCCGTAGGCCAGGAACCGGGTGCGGGCGGGAACCCGCCGGCGGATTGCGGCCAACGTCTCGTCCGTGCCGGTGGCGGTGATGCAATCCGCCTCGTCGAAGAGCGCCTGCTCCAGTTCCTGGCGTCCCCCGGGCCATTCAGCCAATTCGAGGCACGCGCCCAGCTTCGGCTCAGCCTGGTAGAGCGAGTGGGCAAAGAGGCGCGGCAGCAGGGAGGCTCCGCTGGCGCACTTCACGAACTGCGCCGAGCGCGCCAGCACGCCTAGCACGATCGCCGAGAGCGCGGGGCTGGGCAGGTTGCCGGGGGCGATATGCACCAGCAACTCCGGCGCGCCCGCCAGGGCCGCGCGACGCGTGGCCTGCTCGGCCGCGCCGGCCGCCATCTCGTCCAAACGCCGGGCGTGGCCCAAATCCTGTTCGAGCAGCGCGTGAAAGTGCTCGGGGGTCAGGGAGTTGAAGAAGGCATCCAGGCCGCGGGCCAGGGTGGCGCGCGAGAAACCGGTTGCCGCCGGCCCTTGTTCGAGGGCGAGTTGGCGGAACGGATCATCCGGCTCCAGCCAACTCCGCGCCACCTTGCTCATAAGCTCAATCAGGCTTCCGGTGGGCCGATGGGCCAGGTAGCGTTCGCGGTTGCGTTTCAGCGTTTGGCAGGCTTCGGCAATCATCGCAGCGCTTAGCTCCGCGCCGGGCGGCAGGTCGGCCAGGAAGTAATTTGGCAGGTTCATGTGAGCAGCGGCATTGAAGCCTCACGTTTCGTCTCCGGCGGCAGCGGCCCTTCGCGACGCCGGATCGGCCCGAGGCACAGCAGCCCGGAGAGGGAGGCCAGGATCAGGACAGCCACGGTGGCATAGACAGGGAAGTAGGCGTTGACGGAATGGGCCGCCTCGCCGAGGTGCCTTACCTTGGCCCCGACCATCCAATGGGAGAGGTTGCCGATCACGCCCCCAGCCATGACGAACACGCCAAACACCCGCCCGCGCACGGCATCCGGCACCGCCTCCATGAGCGCCGCCTCGGTCATGGGGTAGCTGGCCAGGAAGAAGAACCCGTAAACGACCAGCACCGGCAGGGTCCAGGCCGGCGGCACGTGCGGAAAGAGGGCCACCAACGCAGCGGCGACGACCAGCACCAACGCAATCCATCGCTTCCGGCCGCTGTCGCTCAGGTGGCCGAAGAGCGGGTTGCTGACCGTGGAGGCGATAAAGATGACGCTCAGGGCCAGGCCCGTCCACTGCGGGCTGTAGTCGCGCGCCTTTTGCAGGAAGAGCGAACTGAGGCTGCCCATGCTCGCCCCGGCGAAATCGCGGATGCTGAAGGCCAGGCAATAGGCGAGGAAGAAGAACCACAGGGCGGGCGTGGCAAACATCCGGCCGGGCGGCACCGCCTTGCGCTCGGCCGCCGGCGCGGACCGTTCCTCATCGGCCAGCCAATAGAATAACGCGGCGGCCACAATGCCCAGGAGGCCCAGCTCGAGCACCGGCCGACGCCAGGCGGCCGGCCCCAGCATCGGCTCGAGCATCTCCGCCCGCCAGCCGGCATAAAGCGGCCCCACGAAAAAGCCCGCGCCCGCCCCGATGCCGACCAGGCCCA
>DAOPPX010000021.1:0-51088 GCA_035358715.1 Verrucomicrobiota bacterium | reverse complement strand
AAACCCAAACCCTTTCGCCCAAGTCGCGCCTTCCAGAATGTCCAAACTCCAGGCCCCCGTCCCAATACCGTAGTACCTCTAACCCGGGGTTAGAGGTACTACGGTATTGGGACGGGGGGAGGACGGTGGGGAGAGGGTGGGAGATCGGGTCTTTCGGGGGGCAGAACTCGATTACACGTGGTAGGGACGCGTTCCACCGCGTCCCCATCTTTACCGAATGATTCAGGGACGCGGTGGAACGCGTCCCTACCGGGCGGCTTGGGTGCGCCGGTTCCTTGTCGGCCTGTGCCGTTCGTTGACACTGGTTGGCGCGGCTGGTAGGGTTGGCCTTCTTTAAGACGCTGCATGGACTACAAGAACACATTGAACCTGCCGCAGACCGATTTCCCGATGAAGGCGGACCTCATCACACGGGAGCCGGAGCGGCTGAAGAAGTGGGAAGGGGCGCGGCTATACGCCGCCATCCAGGCCCGGCGCGCCGGGGCGGAGCGGTTTGTCCTGCACGACGGGCCGCCCTTTGCCAATGGCGATGTGCACATCGGCACGGCCCTGAACAAGATTCTCAAGGACATAATCATCAAGTACAAGACCCTGCGGGGCTTCAGCGCGCCTTATGTGCCGGGCTGGGATTGCCACGGGTTGCCGATCGAGTTCAAGGTGATCCAGGACATGCGCAAAGCGGGCGACACCGCCACGGACGCGGCGGCCATCCGCAAGGCGTGCGAGGCCAGCGCGCGCAAGTACATTGACCTGCAGCGCGCGCAGTTCAAGCGGCTGGGCGTGCTCGGGGATTGGGAGAATCCCTACCTGACTTTCGCGAAGGAATACGAGGCCGACGAGCTGCGCCTGTTCGCGGACATTGTGGAGCAGGGATTTGTGTATCGCGGGAAGAAGCCGGTCTATTGGAGCATTCCCTGCCGCACCGCGCTGGCGGAGGCGGAGGTTGAATACAAGGACCACGTCAGCCAGAGCGTGTATGTGAAGTTCCCGCTGGTCGGGCACCCGGGCACGTCGGTGGTGATCTGGACCACGACGCCCTGGACGCTGCCGGCCAACCTGGCGGTGGCCTACAACTCGACGTTCAGCTATTCGCTGGTGCTGGTCGGAAGCGAGCAATACATCGTTTCGGCCCTGCTGCTGCCGGCGGTCGCCGCCAAATGCGGCTGGCAGGATTACCAGATCGTCCGCAGCCTCGACGGCGGGCACCTGGGCCAGATGGAATACCAGCACCCCTTCTGCCGCCGCACGGGGAAGTTCTTCAAGGGCGACAGCTTTGTGGACAACGTCACCGGCACCGGCTTCGTGCACTGCGCGCCGGGGCACGGCCTGGAGGATTACCACCTCGGCGCCGAGCAGGGCCTGCCCATCTACTCGCCGGTGGACGACGACGGGAAGTTCACCCATACCAGCGACCTGCCGCCCGAGCAGCAGATGCCGGCCGAAATGCTGGGCAAGTCCATTCTGGAGAAGCACGGCAAGAGCGAGGCGAACGAGGTGGTGCTGCACGAGCTGCGCGCGCGCAAAGCGCTCCTGCATCAGGAGAACTACCACCACAGTTATCCCCATTGCTGGCGCAGCAAGACGCCGATCATCTTCCGGGCCATGGACCAGTGGTTCATCAAGGTGGACCACGCGGGCTTCCGCGAGCGGGCGCTCGAAGAGATCAACCGCGTGAGCTGGGTGCCCGATTGGGGCAAGAGCCGCATCGAGGCCGCCGTCAAGGGCCGGCCGGACTGGTGCATCTCGCGCCAGCGCACCTGGGGCGTGCCGATCCCGGCGTTCTATGACGCGCGGGGCAACCCGATCCTCGACGCCCGGATCGTGCGCAACGCCGCCGCCCTGTTCGAGCGGCACGGATCGAATGCCTGGTTCGAGCAGTCCACCGCCGAGCTGTGGGCCGCGCTGAAGCCGGCGGACTGGAACGGCCCGGCGCCCGCCGCCAAGTCCAACGACACGCTCGACGTGTGGATTGACTCCGGTTCCTCCTCGCGCACCGTCATTGCGCGGCGGCCGGAAATCCGCGGCGGCGACAAACCCTTCCAGTGCGATATGTACCTGGAGGGCAGCGATCAGCACCGCGGCTGGTTTCAGTCGTCGCTGCTGTTGTCGCTGGCGGGCAACGGCGCCGCCCCTTACCGGACCGTGCTGACCCACGGCTTCATGGTGGATGCCGACCGCGAGAAGATCTCCAAGAGCAAGCAGACTCAGGGCGGCTACGAGAAGCCGCAGACCGCCGAGGCCTACGTCAAGAAGTGGGGCGCGGACATTGTCCGGCTCTGGGTCGCCTCGCAGGACTTCCGCAACGACATCATCGTCAGCGAGGAGCGCATCAAGACGGTGGCGGAGACCTACCGCGTGCTGCGCAACGCGCTGCGCTATGAGCTTTCCAACCTGGCCGACTTCCATCCGGCCAAACAGGCGGTGCCGGACGAGCAGTTGACGGGCCTGGACCGCTGGATTCTGGATGAATTCGCGCAACTGGAGCGCGAAGCCCTCGCCGCCTACGACCGCCACGAATTCCACGTGGTGTATCAGAAGGTCAGCCAGTTCGTGGCGGTCGAGCTCTCCGCCATTTACCATGATGTGGTGAAGGACCGGCTCTATACCGATCCGGCCAACGCCCCCCGCCGCCGCTCCACGCAGACGGCGCTGCACCGGCTGGTCGCCGGCCTCTGCCGAATGCTGGCGCCGATCCTGGCGTTCACGGCGGACGAGGCGTGGGAATTTGTGCCGGGCGCGGCGGTTCCTTCGGCGCACCTGCTCACCTGGGAGGCGCCCGGATTCGAGCGTCCCGAAGCCGAACGGGCCGCCTGGAGGGCGCTGTTTGAGCTGCGCGAGCGTGCTCTGCCCGAGCTGGAAAAGGCGCGCCAGGCCAAGGCAATCGGCAAGGCGCTGGAGGCGAAGCTGACCTTCGCCGGCTCGACGCCGGCCCTGGCGGCAGCCCAGGCGCACCTGGAGTCACTGAGAGAGTTGTTGAATGTCTCCCAGCTCGAAATCAAGCCGGCGGCGGAAGCGGACCTCACGGTCTCCGTCACCCGGGCCGCGGGCGAGAAATGCGAGCGCTGCTGGCATTGGGAGACCGATGTCGGCGCCGTCGCCGGGCATCCGACCCTTTGCGGCCGGTGTGTCAAGGCGGTGCAGCAAAGCGCGCCGGCCTGACCCGCGCAAGACCAAGGCGCCGGGTCTGGACAACGGCGGCGGGCAGCGCCTAGATTGGCCGCGATGCAAGAGCCATTCGTAAGACTGTCGCTGGCGTTCGCAGCGGGGTTGTGCGCGCTGCCAGGTTATGATTGCACCGGCGAGCCGGGCATGCCCGCCGGCTTCACGCGTCTGGAGCAACTGCCGGCGCCGAAGATTGTTGCGAGCGCGGAGGCTTACCCCGGCGGGCGCCATGACGCGGGCAACATCACCGACGCCGCCCCCCGGACCGAGTACTCCTCGAATTCCAAGGGCACCAATACCTTTATTGAGTTCGACTTCGGCGCGCCGGTCAGCGTGGCCGCTTTCCGCCACGTGGACCGCAATGACCCGGCTACGATCACGGCGTCCGAGCTGACGTTCCTGGACGCCGCGGGCGCGGTCGTCGGCACGGTGCCGGTCAGGCACGTGAACCAGCGCGGCGGGGTGACTTGCGCGGTGTTGCCCGCGCCCGTGACGGCGCGGCGGGCGCGCTGGCGGGTGACCGGGCTGGGAAGCGGGCATGGCACCGTCGGCGGGGCGGAGATCGTCTTCCTGGCCGCGGGGAAACGGGAATCGCTCCCCGGCGGGGCGACGCTCGAAGTCCAGGCCCCGCAATTGGCGGAGCGGGCGGGCCAGGGGCTGGTGCGGCCAATGAAGGTCATGGTCAATTACCCGTATGCCGAACCGGTAACGGGCGTGGTCCGGGTGGCGGGGGCGGAGGGGCGGCTGGTCCAGTTGCAGTTTGGGAGCCAGGCCGTTGAGCTGACGGCGCCGGCGGCGGAATCGGAGCAGACGGTCAGGGTTGAAATGGAGGTGGGCGGGTTGACGGTGGCCCGCCGCGAGGCGGCGCTCAAGCCGGTGCGCAGACTGGAGATATTCCTCCTGCCGCACTCGCACAACGACATCGGCTACACCGAGCTGCAAGCCGAGGTGGAGAAGAAGCAGAACCGCAACCTCGAGACCGGGCTGCGGCTGGCGCGCGCCACGGCCAGTTACCCGGAGGGGGCGCGTTTCAAGTGGAACGTCGAGGTGCTGTGGGGCGTGGAGAACTACTTGCGCGCGGCCACGCCGGAGCAGCGCGCGGCGTTCCGGGAGGCCGTCCAGGCCGGCCAGATTGGCCTGGATGCCTTCTACTGCAATATCCTGGCCGGCCTCTGCCGCCCGGAGGAACTGCTCGGGCTGATGAGTTATGCGACGCGGCTCTCGGCGGAGTGCGGCGTGCCGATCGAATCGGCGATGATCAGCGACGTGCCCGGCTATACCTGGAGCCTGGTGCCGGCCATGGCGCAGGCCGGGGTGAAGTATTTCTCATTTGCGCCGAACTACTTTGACCGGATGGGGGGCACGATGAAGGAATGGCAGAACCGGCCCTTCTGGTGGAAAGGCCCCGATGGCAAGAGCCGCGTGCTGTGCTGGTGTCCCTCGCGCGGCTATGCCCTGGGCCACCTCATCGGCGACGGCGAGGCGCTGGCGCGGTTCATCCCGGACTACCTGGTGGAGCTGGAGAACAATAGCTATCCCTACGACATCACTCACCTGCGGTGGAATGTGCACGGCGACAACGGGTCGCCCGACGAGAAGATCGCCGACGTGGTGCGCGACTGGAATGCCCGCTACGCCTGGCCGCGCCTGACCATTACCACCACGGCCGCCGCCTTCCGCGAGTTCGAGCGGCGCTACGGCGACCAGCTCCCCGAATACAGCGGCGACTACACCCCCTACTGGGAGGACGGCGCGGCCTCCTCGGCGCTGGAGACCGCCCTCAACCGCGCCTCCGCCGAACGCCTCGCGCAGGCCGAGACGCTCTGGGCCCTGCGCAGCCCGGGGCCATTCCCGGCCGCCGCCTTCCAGGAAGCCTGGCGCAATGTGCTGCTCTACAGCGAGCACACCTGGGGCGCGCACAACAGCATCAGCCAGCCCGACCTGCCCTTCGTCCGCGACCAGTGGAAGGTGAAGCAAGCCTTCGCGCTCGACGCCGACCGGCAATCGCGGGCGTTGCTGGCCGCGGCGCTGCGACGCGGAGCCGGCGCGGCGCCAGTCCCGGCCGAGTTGGACGTCTTCAACACCGCCTCGTGGGAGCGCACCGGCCTGGTGACGCTGTCGCGGGAACAGTCCGGGGCGGGTGACCGGGTGGTTGACGACCGCGGCAAGCCGGTGCCTTCGCAGCGGCTTTCCACGGGCGAACTGGTGTTCCTGGCGCGCAACGTGCCGCCCTTCGCGGCCAGGCGATTCCGGGTGGAAGCCGGGCCGGCGCCGGCGCAGGGCGCGGCGAAGGCGGAGGCGGCCGCGCTGTCGCACCCGGAGTTCAAGGTGCGGATTGACGAGCGCACGGGAGGCATCGCGAGCCTGTTCAGCCGGGACCTGAACCATGAGTGGGTGGATGCCAAAGCGGCGACCGCGCTCAACGATTACTTCTACCTGCCCGGCGCGGACCTCAAGGGCCTGCAACGCAACGGCGCGCCGCGCATCACGGTGAAAGAGCGCGGCCCCCTCGTGGCCTCGCTGCTCATCGAGTCCGACGCGCCGGGCTGCAAGCGCCTGCAGCGCGAGGTGCGCGTCGTGGACGGACTCGACTGCGTGGAGATCATCAACACCGTGGACAAGCTGGCCGTCCGCGCCAAGGAAGGCGTCCACTTCGGCTTCGGCTTCAACGTGCCCGACGGCACGGTGCGCCTGGATGTGGGGTGGGCGGTGGTGCGGCCCGAGCTGGACCAGATCCCCGCCTCCTGCAAGAACTGGTTCAGCGTTCAGCGCTGGGTGGACATCTCCAACGACCGCCTCGGCCTGACCTGGGCGCCGGTGGACGCGCCGCTGGTCCAGGTCGGCGGCATCACCGCCAACCTGATCGGCTCGCAGACCAATCCCGATGTCTGGATCCAGCACCTGCAACCGTCGCAGACGATCTACTCCTGGGTGATGAACAATCACTGGCACACCAACTACCGCGCCGAGCAGGAAGGCCCCACCGTCTTCCGCTATGCCATCCGCCCTCACAAGGGCTTTGCGGCGGAAGACGCGGCGAGATTCGGCGTTGCCTGCTCGCAGCCGCTGATCGTTGCGCCGGCGGCCGGCGCGGTGGCGGGCGAGCCGCGCCTCGAACTGTCCTCCAGGAAGGTCACGGTCTCCGCCTTCAAACCAAGCGACGACGGCAAGGGCTGGATCGTCCGCCTGTTCGGCGCCTCCGGCCGGCCCGAGAAGGTCAATCTCTCATGGGCCTACACGGTCCCGCAGCAACTCTGGCTGAGCGACACCGGCGAACAGCCGCGAGAGCGTGCGGGCGCTTCGATCACGGTGCCCGGCTGGGGGATTGTCACCCTGCGGGCCGAATGAGCCGGGGCGGCTGCGCGCCGGGGGCTCGCGCTCCGCAAGCCGCCGCCCGGGGGCATCACCAACGGGCGGAGCGCGCGGCATCAAACGGCAGGTTAGCCAAAGCCGTAAGTGTAATACATATTGCGGATTGACTTACTTCGAGCCGGGAGTATGCTTTTCTCATGAGCCAGGCAAGTCAATGGGACACCGTTCACTTCTCGGTAAAGGGCCAGGTGGTCATTCCGCGCTGGCTGCGCCGGGAGTTTGAAATCGAGGAAGGCACCCGCGCCCATGTGCGGGCCACCCCGCAGGGCATCCTCATCCAGCCGGTGACGGCCAAGCACATTCGCAGCCTCCGGGGCTCGCTCAAGGGGAGCAAGGCGATGGCGGTCTTCCTGGGCGAGCGCAGGAAAGAGCGGGAGTTGTGACATGGCCACCAAGGTTCTGGACAGTTGGGCGCTGATGGCCTTTCTCCACGACGCGCCGGCGGCGGCGGCGGTCGAGAAGCTGCTGCTCAAAGCCGCCGACGGGAAGCACAAGCTGCTGCTCAGCGTGGTGAACTGGGGCGAAGTTTATTACTCGGTCGCCCGGACCGAGGGGGAAGCCGTCGCCGAGCAGAAGGCGGTGGAACTGGCGACGCTGGCCATCGAGCTGGTTCCGGTGGACACGGACCTCAAACTGGCTCGCGAGGCGGCGAAGCTCAAAGCGACCCGGAAGATGGCTTATGCCGAGTGCTTCGCCGCGGCGCTGGCCAAGGTGCGCAACGCCGAACTGGTCACGGGCGACCCGGGGTTCAAGGAGGTCGAGGGCGACCTGAAGGTTTCCTGGCTGCCCGCCTGATATAGAAAGGACATTATGCCCCAAGCCATCATGGACCCCGAGCAGGTGCGGCGCTTCGCCGAGGAGCTCAAGCGGTTCAATAACGATCTGAAGGACAAGATCGTGTCGTTGCAGGCGCGGTTTGCGGCCCTGGGCGACACCTGGCAGGACCAGGAGCACACCAAGTTCGCCGAGGAGTTCAAGCAGACAATGAAGGCGTTGAGAAAGTTCGTCGAGGTGTCCAACCAGCATACGCCTTACCTGTTGCGCAAGGCCCAGCGGATCGAGGAATACCTCAACCAGCGTTAAGCTCATGCCCGAACGCGCCCATGTCACATCGTCGGATGCGCTGGAGTTGTTCCGGTCGAACCTCCTGATCTACCTGAGCAAGGCGCGCCCGGCGCTGGATGAGGTGGGCGCCGAGGTGATGCGGATGCGCAACTGGCTGGAAGACGAGCAGCGCGCGCATTGGGAGAACCAGGCGCGGCGGCGGCGGCGGGACTTTGACGAGGCGCAGCAGGCGCTGTTCAGCGCCAAGCTGTCCATCCTGAGCCGGGCCAGCTCGGCGGAGCAGATGGCGGTGCACCGGACCAAACGCGCGCTGGAGGAGGCCGAGGCGAAACTGCGGGTGATCAAACAGTGGGACCGCGTGTTCGACAACCGCGTGGGGCCGCTGGTCAAGCAGATGGAGAAGCTGCATACCGTGCTGGCGCACGACATGGTGCAGGCGGTGGCGTTTCTGACGCGGGCGATCGAAACACTCGAGGCATATCGGCGCCTGGCGCCTTCGCCGGCCGCCGCCGGAGCGGCCCGCGGCACCGGCCAAACCCCGCCGCCGGGGGGGGGCAAGCCATGAGGGGCAGCAGCGCGCGGCTGGGGGGCATCACCAAGGAACTGCGGGCCGAATGGCTGGACACCAAGAGCTGCTGGAGGGACGCCCAGTGCGAGGAGTTCGAGCACCGCTACATGGAAGAACTCTTTGCCAGCGTGGACCGCGCGGTTACAGTGATGGAGCAATTGGACAAACTCTTAACCAAGATCAAACAGGATTGTGAGTAGCAACCTGGGAGTCGGCAAGACACTCGAACTTCTGGAGCGGCTGAAAGGCACGGTCCGGGATTTTGCCGCCCGGGCCGAAAAGCTCAACGCGGACTACCACACCCGCACAGACCGGGAGCGGCGCCTCCGCGAGACGGCGCGCCAGAAGCAGGCGCAGGAGCTGGCGGCGGCCAACAGCCAGGCGGATGCGGCCTTCGCGGCCGAGAGCAGGGCTCTGCAGGCCAGGCACGAGGCGCGCAAGACCCGCATCGGCGCCGCTTACCAGGCCAGCAAAGAACAGCGCCTGGCGGACATTGATACCCGGACCGGCACGCGCAAATACGAACTGCAGAAGACCATGCTGCAAGCCGAACGCGACCGGGACGCAGGCCTGGCCGCCGCCGGGGCGGCGGTCGAAGAGTTCAGGAGCAACCTGGCGGCGGAGCAGGCGGCGCTTGCCGCCCAGGAAACAGCGGCGCAGAAGGCGTTCAAAGGCTACCGAAAGCTCGTCCGCCTCCTGGCCGGCGCCGGCCAGAAGGCGCCCGCGCCCGGCGCCGCTCCGGATGAGCATCAACTGCTGGCGGAACTGCGCGAACGCCTGGCCAAAACGCAGGACGACCTGCGCCGCTTCGGCGGGTTCCGGCCGCTGCGCTTGTTCAAGCACCTGCCGGTGTGGGTGCTGATCGTCCTGGGCTCAATCCCGCTGTTGCTCCGGCAGTTTGGCTCGGACTCCGCCGCTTACTGGAAAGCGGGCCTGTGCGCGGCCGGGGGCGTGGCGGTCATCCTGATCGCCCGCGGCATGGCGCAGCACCGGGCCAGGCGGGTGGCCGCGTCCATCGCCGACGGACTCGCGCAGGCGCGCCGCCTGCACGACACCGCCGCGGAGCGCGCTGAGGCTCATTACCAACAGGAACTGGGGCGCATCGGGGGCGAATTCGAGAGCGCCACCCAAACTGTGGATCAGAGGTTAAAGCAGGCGCTGGCCGAGGCCGGCGAGCGGCGAGTGGCCTGCCGCATGGGGAGCGATGATAAGGCGTCGCGCGCCTTGGCGAAGAATGACCAACTCCACCGGGCGAGGCAGGAACGGCTGCAGCGGCAGCAGGCGGAGTCCCGCGAGCGGTTGGGCCGGGCAGTGGCAACGCGCAGCCAGGCGGAGACTGAGGCCAGCGAAAAGCGCGAGGCCGGGCTCAACGCGAATTACCAGGCCGAGTGGCAGAAGCTGGCCGAGGAGTGGAAGAGCGCGACCGGGCCGATCTACGAGCGTATCCAGTCCGCAAATGCACTGGCGGAAAAGCTGTTTCCGCCGTGGCAGGCCCCCGTGCTCGAGGCGTGGAAGCCGCCCGCCCGGTTTGCCGCCGCGGCGAAGTTCGGCCGGATGGACGTTGAGGTGGAGAAGCTCGCGCAGATCACGCTCAAGGACGGGCGCCTAGTCTTGCCGGGCCCGGCCCGGTTCTCGCTGCCGGCGTGCCTGGCGTACCCGGAGCAAGGCTCGATCCTGTTCGAGACGGCGGACCAGGGGCACGAAGAAGCCATTGGCGCGCTCAACAACCTCATGCTGCGCCTGTTGGCGACCGCCCCGCCCGGGCGGCTCAACTTCACCATCCTTGACCCGGTGGGCCTCGGGCAGAACTTCGCCGGCATCATGCACCTGGCGGACCACGAAGCGCAGCTCATCAACAACCGCATCTGGACCCAGTCGGGCCAAATCGAGCAGAAGCTGGCCGACCTGAACGAGCACATGGAAAAGGTCATCCAGATGTACCTGCGCAATGAATACGCCACGATTGCCGAATACAACGAGCAGGCGGGCGTGATTGCGGAGAAGTATCACCTGCTGGTGATCGCGGATTTCCCGGTGAACTTCACCGAGACCGCGGCCAAGCGGCTGTTGAGCATTGCCGCCAGCGGGGCGCGCTGCGGCGTGTACATGCTCATTCACTGGGACCAGCGACTGGCCCTGCCGCCCGAGTTCATTCCGGACGAATTGCGGGCCAGCAGCGTTTGCCTGAGCGCCAGAGGGAAGCAGTTTCTGCTGGGCGGCAAGGCAATCCCGGGCGCCGACCTGGTTCTGGATGCGCCGCCGCCGCCGGAGTTCGCCATCGAGTTCGTCAACAAGGTGGGCCTGAGCAGCCGCGATTCCAGCCGGGTCGAGGTGCCCTTCGCGCACGTGGCGCCGCCCGAGGCGGAGATTTGGAGCCAGGACACCGCCAAAGAGCTGCTCGTCCCGATCGGGCGCACCGGCGCGACCAAGTTCCAATACCTCGCCATCGGCAAGGGGACCTGCCAGCACGCGCTGATCGCGGGCAAGACCGGTTCGGGCAAGTCCACCCTGTTCCACGTTGTCATCACCAACCTGGCGCTGTGGTGCAGCCCCGAGCAGGTGGAGTTTTACCTGGTGGACTTCAAGAAGGGCGTCGAGTTCAAATGCTACGCGACCCACCGCCTGCCTCATGCGCGCGTGGTGGCCATCGAGAGCGACCGCGAGTTCGGCCTGAGCGTGTTGCAGCGCGTGGACGACGAGCTGAAGCGCCGCGGCGACCTGTTCCGCCAGCTCGGCGTGCAGGACGTCGCCGGATACAAGCGGGCGGGTGGGGCGGAGCCAATCCCCCGCTCGCTGCTGATCATTGACGAGTTCCAGGAGTTCTTTGTCGAGGACGACCGCATCTCGCAGACGGCGTCGCTGCTGCTGGATCGGCTGGTGCGGCAGGGGCGGGCGTTCGGCATCCATGTGCTGCTTGGTTCGCAGACGTTGGGCGGGGCCTACACGGTCGCGCGCACCACGCTCGGCCAGATGGTCATCCGCATCGCCCTCCAGTGCAACGAGGCCGACGCCTACCTGATCATGGACGAGAACAACCCCGCGCCGCGCCTGCTGTCGCGGCCCGGCGAAGGCATCTACAACGACATGGCCGGCATGATCGAAGGCAACAGCCCGTTCCAGGTGGTCTGGCTGCCGGACCAGGTGCGGGAGGCCAACCTGGCCAAGGTGCGGGCCAGGGCCAACGAGGAGGAGGGCAGAAGGCAGAAGGCGGAAGGCATAAAAACGGGCGCTGAGGGTGGGCCGGTTTACCCGGGGCCGATTGTCTTCGAGGGCAATGCGCCCGCGGATGTGCGGGAGAACGCGCTGCTGCTGCGGCTGCTGGAGGCGCCGGCGCTCACAACGGCGGCGGCGGCGGGCCGCATTTGGCTGGGGGCGCCCAACTCGATCAAAGGCCCCACGGAAGCCGTCTTCCAGCGCCAGAGCGGGAGCAACCTGTTGCTGGTGGGGCAGCGCGACGAAACGCTTCTGGGCCTGCTCTCCATCGGGCTCGTCTCGCTGGCCGGCCAGTACCCGCTCGGCACGGCGCGGTTCATTCTGTGCGACGGCACCGCGCCTGGCACGTCCCAACGGCAGCACATGGAGCAGGTCGTCCGGGCGATTCCGCACCCGCTCACCCAGGCCAGGGCGGGCGACCTGGGCGAAGTGATCCGGGACCTGGCGGCGGAGATGAAGCAGCGGGCTGAGGCGGCGGACTCCGAGGCCGCCCCGCCGGTTTTCCTTTTCATTCACGGCCTGCAGAAATACGGCAAGCTGCGTTACGAGGAAGACTTTGGCTTCTCCAGCGGCGACGCCGAAGCCGAAGCCAATCCCGCCGTGCTGCTGAACAACATCATCTGTGAGGGGACCCGGCTCGGGTGCCATGTGATCGCCACCTGCGACACCTACAACAACGTCAATCGTTACCTCAGCCGGAAAGCCTTCAGCGAGTTCGAGATGCGCGTGCTCTTCCAGATGAGCGCCAATGATTCCGCCAGCCTCATTGACAGTCCGAAGGCCAGCCTGCTGGGGCTCCATCGCGCCCTCTTTTTCAATGCGCAGGAGGGCTACCTCGAAACCTTCCGCCCCTACGCGCTGCCCGGCAGCGAGTGGCTCGAACAGGCGGCGCGGAACCTTGCCCGGCTCCTCAAGCAGGAAAACCGCGCCGCAACCGCCGGGACGGAATGAAACTGGCCGCGTGCGGGCTGTTGATCGTCGGGTTGAGCGCCGCGGCAGCGCAAACCAAACTGTGGTACACCAGGCCGGCAACCAACTGGGAGATGGAAGCGCTGCCCATCGGCAACGGCCGCCTGGCCGCCATGATCTTCGGCGGCGCGCCGCAGGAGCGCATCCAGTTCAACGAGGAAACGCTTTGGATCGGCGATGAGACCGATACCGGCGCCTACCAGGCATTCGGCGACGTGTGGGTTGACCTGGCGCATGGCGAGGTGTCCGGCTATCGGCGCGAGCTGGACCTTGAACGCGCCACGCACACTGTCACCTATGAAAGCGGCGGCGTGAAGTACCACCGCGAGGCCTTCGCCAGCTTCCCGGCCCGGGTGCTCGTCTTCCGGTTCGCCGCCAGCCAACCCGGCAAGCTCACCGGCTCCGTCCGGCTCTCGGACATGCACAGCGGCCGCCCCGGCGCAACGACCAACCGGCTGACGGCCGCCGGCTCGCTGGCCGGCTACCAGTACGAGGGGACCAACCCTTACGCCATCGCCTTGAGCTACGAGGCCCAGTTGCTGGTCCTCAACCGCGGCGGCACGATTGAATCAGCCGACAACCGGATCACATTCAGGAATGCGGATTCGGTGATCCTGCTGCTGGATGCCGGAACGGACTTCGTTCAGGATCGCAGCCGGGGCTGGCGCGGAGACCTGCCCCACGACGCCATCGCGTCCCGGTTGAAAGCGGCGGCGCAAACCCCTTACCCGGAGCTGCTGGTCCGCCACCTCTGGGACTACCAGCAACTGTTTGGCCGCGTGGCACTCGACTTGGGGCCGAGCCCGACGGCTGCCCTGCCGACCGATGAGCGGCTCGTGCGGCTGAACACGACGCACACCCCCGACCCGGGGCTGGAGGCGCTGTTGTTCCAGTATGGCCGCTACCTGCTAATCGCCTCGTCGCGCGCCGGCGGACTGCCGGCCAACCTGCAAGGCAAATGGAACCACAGCAACCGGCCCCCCTGGCGCAGCGACTACCACACCGATATCAACGTGCAGATGAACTACTGGCCCGCCGGCCCGGCCAACCTGGGCGAGTGTTTCCTGCCCTATGCCAACTGGCTGAACTCCATCCGCGACGTGCGCAAGGCCGCCACCCGGGAAGCCTTCCACACACGCGGATGGACGATGCGGGCCGAGAACGGCATCTTCGGCGGCTCCACCTGGGAATGGGTCCAGTCCGGCAGCGCCTGGTGCATGCAGAATATCTGGGAACACTACGCCTTCAGCGGCGACCAGCAGTATCTGCGCGCGCTGGCCTACCCCATGATGAAGGAAGTCTGCGAATTCTGGCTTGACCGGCTCAAGCCCCTCCCCGACGGCGCCCTCGTGGCGCCCGACGGCTATTCGCCCGAACACGGCCCGCGCGAAGACGGCGTCTCGCATGACCAGCAACTGGTCTGGGACCTGTTCAACAACACGGTCGAGGCCGCCACCGCCCTGGGCTGCGACCGCGAGTTCCGCCAAACCGTCGCCGCCAAACGCGACAAGCTGCTCGGCCCGAAGATCGGCCGCTGGGGCCAACTGCAGGAGTGGATGGTGGACCGCGACGACCCGAAGGACACGCACCGGCATCTTTCCCATCTGGTCGCGCTGCATCCCGGGCGGCAAATCGCGCCGCGCACCACACCGCAACTGGCCAGCGCCGCCCGCGTCTCGCTCAACGCCCGCGGCGACGTCAGCACCGGCTGGAGCACCGCCTGGAAGATCAACCTCTGGGCACGCCTGCACGATGGAGACCGCGCCCACAAACTCGTCGGCAACCTGTTGCGGCTCGTCGGGGACTCCCGCATCAACTACCGGGACGGCGGCGGCATCTACGCCAATCTCCTCGATGCCCATCCCCCCTTCCAGATTGACGGCAACTTCGGCTACACCGCAGGCGTCTGCGAGATGTTGCTGCAGTCCCATGCCGGCGAGATCGAACTGCTGCCGGCGCTGCCCAAAGCCTGGCCCGACGGCAGCGTCCGGGGTCTCCGCGCCCGGGGCGGCTGCACGGTGGATATTGAATGGAGGCAAGGCAGGGTCACCCACTACCGCATCACCTCGCCCGATCGGCAGAAGCTCAAAGTCCGGGTCAACGGCGAAACCAGGCCCGTGACCTCAGCCAGGCCCTGATACGGCGGCAGGCCGCAGGATGTCGCGGACTGGCAACAGGCCCGAGCAGCTAACCTGCATGTCTCATACCCCGATGGAAACGGCCACCGTGCGCCGCGTGAGGGCACGCGGCCTACATGGAAAAGCGGGGGACGCCTGCAGGCCGCGTGCCCTCACGCGGCGTTGGGTGTGAAATAGGCGGGCCAGGCCGTCCGGGCAAGGGGACAGGGCAGGCGTTCAAGCTCAATGCCCGGCCAGATTTGGCGCCTGCACATTTTTCAATTCCCCCCTTTACAGACCCCCGGAGTTAGCTAAGATGCAAGGTAGAAACGAAAACATATGCGTAACACATTTCCCCTCCTCGCCAGCTTGGCCATCGCCGGCGCTTTGCTGTCCGGCTGCGCCAACACGGAGACAAAGCTCGGGCGCGGCATGAGCAACATGACCGAGTTCGCTCGCCTTGGAGAGATGCGCCGCAGCATCGAGCAAACCGCCTTGTTCGATCAACCGGGCGGCCACTATGCCACCGGCTTTATTCGCGGCCTGAATAAGACGCTCGCGCGAACCGGCGTGGGCATCTATGAAGTCGTCACCGCCCCCTTCCCGCCCTATGATCCGGTCTTTACCGGCTACCTCTCGCCTAACCCCGTGTATCCGGACAACTACCGGCCCGGCATCCTCGATGACACGATGTTCGCCACCGACGCCAACATGGGTTTCAGCGGCGGCGACGTATTCCCGTATATCCCGGGCAGCCGGTTCAAGATTTTCGAGACTCACTAACTTCATTGGTTTGTCCTTTCGCGGCGCGCCGGCACCCCCGTGCCGGCGTTGCTGTGTACGCGTCGCGGCCCCCGGCCCTCTTTCCTCGGAACTTTTTATGTCTTTTTGCGCCGGGTTGTGGCAAATGACTTGGCGTGGCGCTTGAAAAGCAATCTCCCGGCAAGGTCAACCTGCTGCTGAACATTCTCGGCCGGCGCCCGGACGGTTTCCACGAGCTGGAAACGGTGTTC
Organism: Verrucomicrobiota bacterium; assembly: GCA_035358715.1. GTDB lineage: Bacteria > Verrucomicrobiota > Verrucomicrobiia > Limisphaerales > UBA8199 > UBA8199. The sequence goes on along the minus strand of DAOPPX010000021.1, from coordinate 35,609 downwards.
TATCCGATCCGGGTGTTCGACCGGCTGCGGTTCGCGCGGGGCGGCCAGCGCATTCAACTGAGCTGCAGCGAGCCCGGGCTGCCCACGGACGCGCGCAACCTGGTCTATCGCGCCGCGGCGATGTTTCTCGAGGCGGCGGGAATCAAGGACGGCGTACGCCTGGAACTCCAGAAGAACATCCCGCTGGCGGCGGGCTTGGGCGGGGGCAGCAGCAACGCGGCCACCACCCTGCTGGGCCTCAACGAACTCTTCGGTCAGCCGCTCGCGCCCGGGCAGTTGCATCGCCTGGCCGCCGACCTCGGCTCCGATGTGCCGTTCTTCCTGCAAAGCCGTCCGGCGCTGGCGGGCGGCCGCGGCGAGCGGCTCGAGCCGCTCGGATCATTCCCCGCCTTGAACGGCGCGGCCTTCGTGCTGGTTCATCCCGGCTTTGGCATCTCCACCGCCTGGGCCTATCGGCAACTGGCGCGGTTCCCCGACGCGCTCAACGGGCGCCCCGGCCGCGCGCGGCAGCTCGTCACTCGGCTGCAGGCAACAGACCTAAAAGCGGCGGGCGCGGAGTTCTACAACTCCCTCGAAGCGCCGGCGCTGCAAAAGCACCCGCTGCTGGCCCTGTTCCAGGAGTTCTTCCGCGCCCACGGCGCGGCGGCAACGCTCATGTCCGGCAGCGGCTCGACCACCTTTGCGGTAGTTCAGGGGCTGGACGCCGCCGGAGAGCTGGCGGAGAGCTTCAGAGCCAAATTCGGCGCGAGCAATTGGCTCGCCGTGCGCCCGGCCTGAACCGCCCGCCAAACCCTGCCTGCAGTCAGCGGCCCGGTGGGTGACAGCATTCTTGACAGGGAAAGGGAATGGTCGGAGGATGGGGCCATGCTTTGGAAAGGCCGGGAACAAAGTCAGAATGTTGAGGATCGCCGGGGACGCGGGGGTGCTAAGATGGCCGTTGGCGGCGGGGCGGGCGTGCTGGTGGTCGTGGCGCTGGTGTGGCTGCTGGGCGGCAACCCCTCTGAGGTCCTCAATTCGCTTCAAACCACCGGGGGCGGCGGCGCGCCTGATCCGGCCGTCGCACAGGCCGAAGCGGAATTAAGCCAGTTCGCCTCGGTTGTCCTGAAGGACACAGAAGACATCTGGCACGCGCTGTTCCGGCAGAACGGCAAGGCTTACCGGGAGCCCAAGCTGGTGCTCTTCACGGGGTCGGTTGATTCCGCTTGCGGTTACGCCGGATCAGCCACCGGTCCGTTCTATTGTCCGGGAGATGACCGGGTTTACATTGATCTGTCGTTCCTCGCCGCGCTGCAGAAACGGCTGGGCGCCGTCGGTGATTTTGCCATGGCCTACATCATTGCCCATGAGGTGGGGCACCACGTGCAAAATCAACTGGGCATATCGGAACAGTTGCAGAGCCAGCGGGGGCGGATCAGCGAGGCGGAATACAACCGGCAACTGGTCCAGCTCGAGCTGCAGGCCGATTTCCTTGCGGGCATTTGGGCGCACTACGCGCAGAAGACCAAGGGCATCCTGGAGGAAGGGGACGTGGAAGAAGCCGTGAACGCCGCCGGTGCCGTCGGCGACGACCGCATCCAGATGAAATCGCAGGGGTATGTCGTGCCCGACTCATTCACGCACGGCACCTCCGACCAGCGCAAGAGCTCGTTCCTCAAAGGGTTCAAGACCGGCGATCCGACCCTGGGCGGGCTTAACCTCCGGGCGCGGCCCTGACGCGACCTGCTGCGCGTCCGGCTTGACCCTGCGCGGAATCTTCCCGATGCCACCGCGGGGCTGTTTTCTTCAGGAATCTCGCGTTTTCTGCCACAAGGGTGCGCTTGGTGGCAGCAGGAACAGCCGGCGATAATTCCTCCGTGTCAGGAGTTGCTCGCCTGGCAAATAGCTGCCATCACCGCAGTGCCAGGCGGTTGACACCGTAGTGTCCCCGTCCCTCCTCCGTTCCACCTCCGTTCTACCTCCGTTCTACCTCCCACCGCCTGTCGGAGGAGGGACGGAGGAGGGACGGGGGTGCCAGGGCTGAAGGAGGGGGTAGGGTGAGGAGGGAATTGGACTTGCGTTGTTTCCAACGGGTCAGGATGTCTGCTGTTACATGGGGCGCGCAAGCCCGGCCGAGCAACCCTGGCTCGGCCTCGCCAGGAAGAGCCACAGTGTGGCTCCTGAATAGCTTGACCTGAATGACACCCAAAAAGGGCTTGCCGGGGTGGGAAACGGGTGTAAGGTTTAGAGGACGGGACTGACGCGGCAGCAGCTTTGGCACAAGACTGCGGCGGTAACAAGGCAGGGTCCCACGGATGAGTCCAAAACCTAACACAAACCTATAAGTTACCAGATCGTATGAACATCATTGAAATGATCCTCAAACTAGTGGGCAGTGGAAACATGCTTGGTCGAATCTCATCGCTTTTGGGCGTCAACCAGGAGCAAGCCGGGAAGGCGGTCAACGCCGCCGTGCCCTCGTTGTTGGCGGGGCTGATTGGCTCCGCCTCGAAGCCCGACGGGGCCGCGCGTCTCTCGGGCCTTCTGTCCAAGCAGGATCCGGGCCTGCTCGATAACCTTCCGAATCTGCTTTCCCAGGGGGCGTCAGCCGGCGCGGGGGCGTCCAACCCGCTCAGTTCTCTGCTGGGCGGCGGTGGTCTGGGGCAAATGGCCGGCGTGCTCTCGAAGTTCACCGGCGTGGGTGAAGGCGGCGCCGGGAAGCTGCTTGGGATGCTCGCCCCGGTGGTGCTGGGGGTTGTTGGCAAGCAGGCTAAAGGTCTTGATGCGTCGGGCCTGGCCAACATGCTTGCCGGTCAGAAGGCCAACGTGGCGGCGGCCATGCCCGCCGGGCTCGGAAACCTGCTTTCATCGGCCGTGCCGGGTCTTGGCGACATCATGGGGGGAGCCTCCAAGGCTGCCTCGGCGGTTGCGGACACCGCCTCTTCGGCGGCGAAGGCCGCCGGCGCCGCAGCGCAGCAAGCCGGGCGAGCGACAGAAGCCGCCGGGTCTTCGGTCATGAAATGGCTGCTGCCGATCATCATCGTGGTGCTTGCCGTGGTGTTGTTACCCAGGCTCTTTTGCAGCAAAGCCCCGACGCCGAGCGGCGTCGCGGAGCCGGGCAGCGCCGCATTCGTTGGCGACGTCACCGACGTGATCAAGAGCGCGACCGAAGGGGTAGCCTCGATCAAAGACGAGGCCAGTGCCGCGGCGGCCCTGCCCAAACTGCAGGACCTCAACGCCAAACTGGCGGGCCTGAAATCCACCTGGTCGGCGCTGCCGGCCTCGGCGCAGACTGCCGCTTCCGCCACCTTGCGGCCTCTCGTCGCCAAACTGCGCGACACGTTGAAGCCGGTGCTCGACCTGCCCATCGTCGGTGATAAGGTCAAGCCAGTGGTTAACGAGATGCTCGGTTCCCTCGATACGTTCGCCCCGGCGGCGCCGTAACAGTAGCCCCGGGACCGCCTGCAGCGGGCCAGGGGGTAACGCAAACAAAAGCACAAAAGGATAAACGAATGAGCGCGGAACAACTGATAGCGTTCTTGTTGATCGGCGGCATTGCCGGCTGGTTGGCCGGCCTGATTACGAAAGGCAGCGGTTTCGGCATCCTCGGCAACATCGTTGCCGGCATCATCGGGGCGCTGGTAGGCGGCTGGGTGTTTTCGATGGTGGGCATCTCCGTCGGGGGGAAATGGGTGGGGCCAATCCTCACGGCGACGGTGGGGGCGGTGTTGCTGCTTTTCGTCATAAGCCTGGTGCGGAAGAAGTAGCCGCCTGCCCGCCCAGCCCGTCCGCCGCTGGCTGTCCGCCCTGAGGGCGGCGCCAACGGCGGCCGGGGCGGCGGGCCGCGGGGTTGGCTGCCGGCGCGCGGATGTGACCTGCGTCCAACGCATGACGTACGATGGCGAAACGGCGCAAACCGTGTTGGTGGGGTGCCTTCCGCGGTGATGTTGTGTGGGATGGCCTGGAGGAACGCGATGGGGGAAAGCCTGGCGGCGGCGGGTTCGCCGAGTGGGCGTCTTTCGCCCCGCAGGTTAAGGTTTATAGTCGGACGCGGGGGCGGTGTTTTCACGTGCGGCTGAGCGGCGGACGGGTCGGGATATTCGTGCTCTACAACCGCGGCGAGAGGTGGGGGGAGAGCATCCGCGCGCATGAGCGGCACCACGTCGTGGCGCACATGCGACCCGCGTATGCGGATTACCGGCGGGCCGCGGCCGCGCTGGGGCGGGTGTGCATGAGCCGGCCAAGAGCCGAGTGGGTTGGCGCGGTCATACTGAACCAGTTGCGGGCGGAATACATCGCCCGCAGTTACCGCGATGCAACCCGCCACGATTGGGAGGCCTACGGCCGGAGGGCCAGTGCGGAGGTGCGGCGCGATGCGTGGGAGCGGATGACGACCTGGTCCAGGCGCTATGCGACCGCGCGCAAGGCGACCGCGGTTGCGCTTGCCGCCGGTCCCGTCGACTGAGAGGGCAACATTCGCCGGCGGCGGGGGCGTTGCAGCCGGTGCAGGACTTTGAGTTGTCCGCAACCCGGCAGCAAGTGGCAGGTTGTGCGCGGGAGGGGCGCATTTTGCGTGAGGTTCACTCGATACGGTGCGGCGTTGTTGCGGAATTCAAGCAAAACCGCATTGGCACGATTTGTGTTAGGGAAGATGGTTTAATCATGAAACCGCGCGGCATGATGCTGGGCTTATCGTTTTGGCAGCCTCATTCTGGGGGTATTTTTCTCTTTCCATTTGACTGGAGGTGGAGTTTTCTGTAACCACCATCGGCTGCTTGCCGGTTAACCCAACCATGGCGGCCAAAGTTTTGTCGGCATCAAGCCACGACAGCAATGCTGAATACTAAGTCATTCTTAACGGTTGATTTCGGAGCGGGCAGTCTCAAGCTGGCCGAGTTCGAGGTCAACGAGGCGGGCGGGTTGCGCCTGAAGCAATACGGCCTCAAACCGCTCGGCGCGGAGGGGGCGCAGGAAAGCACGCGCGAGGCGGCGACACTCAAGGCATTGCAGGAGATGATGACCGAGAAGGGCATCAAGGCCCGGACGGTCAATGTCAGCGCGCCGGGTTTCCATGTCTTTTCCAAGTTTGTCAAGCTGCCGCCGGTGGATGCGGGCAAGGTGACGCAGATCATCCAATATGAAGCCCAGCAGAACGTGCCGTTCCCGCTGGAGGAGGTGGTGTGGGATTACCAGATACTCGGGACGACTCCCGGGGGCGAACTGGAGGTGATGCTGGTCGCCATCAAGGCGGACGTGGTGGAGGGGCTGTTCCGGGTGACGGAGGCGGCGGGGCTGCACCTGCAGTTGGCGGATGTCTCGCCGGCGGCGCTCTGCAACGCGTTCCGCTACAACTATGGCGATCTGGAGGATTGCACGATGCTGCTGGACATCGGCGCCAAGACCAGCAACCTGCTGTTCTTCGAGAAGGGCAAGGTCTTTTCCCGCAGCATCAACCTGGGCGCCAACTCCATCACGCAGGACTTCGCCAACGAATCGAAGCTGAAGTTTGACGTGGCGGAAAAGCTCAAGATTGATGAGGGATTCGTGAGCCTGGGTGGCGCGTATGAGGAACCGGAGAATCCGCACCAGGCGGCGATTTCCAAGATCGCCCGGCAGTTCATGACGCGGCTGCATATCCAGGTCAATCAGACCATGCAGTTCTACCGGGGCCAGCAGGGCGGCTCGGCGCCGCAGCGGCTGTTCCTGTCCGGCGGCGCGTCGGTGATGCCCTACACGGCCCAGTTCTTCGCCGAGAAGCTGAACGTTCCGGTCGAGTATTTCAACCCGCTGCGCAACATTCAGCTCGACCCGGCGCTCAACCTCGAGGAGCTGGCGCGGGTGGCGCATTCGCTTGGCGAGGTTGTGGGATTGGGGCTGCGCAACCTGGCGCACTGCCCGGTGGAGCTCAATTTGATGCCGGAGAGCACGCTCCGCTGGCAGAGCTTCAACCAGAAGAAACCTTATTTGCTGGCAACGGTCTGCAGCCTGGTGGCGGTGGTGGCGGCGATGGGGTTCCTGTTCGACAGGCTGGCCGGCGTCAAGAAGGAGGTTTTGGCCGCAGCCCAGAGCGACGTCAAGCCGCTGGAGGACAAGGATCGAAAGTTCAAGACGGCCTACGGTGATTTGAAGAAGACGCAGGCGGAGGTTGATCAAGTCGTAGGCTGGATACAGGACCGCTACTATTGGGCGGATGTGTTGAGCGAGCTCCGGCAGGTGCTGGTGAAAGTGGAGCAGACGACCAAGAGCAAGCTGCGAACCGACGCCGGCGTGTGGATTGAGTATTTGACGACGACCACTCCCAGGCCGGTAGAAGAGGCGGGGCCGGGATTGGCGGCCGAGCCGCAGCAGGAAGCCCCGTCTCCGGATGACGCTTACGCCAGGCGCTATCATCTGGAACAGTCAGCAGAGCCGGCGCCCGCGGGGGCAATGCCCGTGCCGCGCCCTTCCACGGATGTTCCCACGGATGTGCCGCCTGATCAAATGGCCCCAGCCGGCACCAATGAAGTTGGCACCATCAACCTTGCGTTCCGTGCCGTGAGTCTGAAGGACGTCTCGGGACAGGCCGATGCCGACAAGGGCATCGCCTACACCGTGCTGCAGGAATTGCAGAACAGTCCGCTGTTTGACCCGGCCCCACAAGCGACCCGGATCTCGAGTGAATTGACCCATGATGAGCCGACGGGCACGTTCACATTCAGCATCATCGCCAAGCTCAAGCGCCCCCTAAAGTTATAGGTTATGGACTGGATCAAGCGTAATTTGTACTTCCTGGTCGGGGGTCTCCTGGCGTTGGTGTTGATGGCCCTGGCCGGCTGGTATCTATACTCGAAGTGGCGGTCCAACGCCGAGACCCTTGTCAAACTCGAGGAGCAATACGACAAGCTCAAACGCTTGAATGAACAGAAGCCCCATCCCGGGTCCGGGACGGTGGACAACATCAAAGCTGCCGAAGAACAGCAGGTTGAGCTGCGCGCCTACCTGCAGAAGGCCCGCGAGTATTTCAAGAAATGCCCCCGCATCCCCGATCCCGAGTCAGGCCCGGTAACCAGCCAGGACTTCAGCTCGGCGCTGAGCCGGACAATTGACGATCTGCAGCGGGCCGCCGACAAAGCCAGCGTGAGGCTGCCGGCCCGGGAGAGCACCGGCGCCGGCTCATACAGTTTTTCGTTCGCGGCCCAAAGGTACCAGCTGGAATATGCCCCGGGCAGCCCCGACCAGCTCGCGACGCAATTGGGCGAGGTCAAAACCATCTGCGAGGTTTTGTTCCAGGCGAAGGTCAACTCACTGGAAAGCCTGCGGCGCGAGCGAGTTTCGGCGGACGATCTCAAAGGCCCGCAAAATGACTACTTGCCTGATAAATCGGTGACCAATGAACTGGCGGTGCTCTCGCCCTATGAAGTGGTGTTTCATGGCTTCAGTTCGGAATTGGCCGCGGTGCTGGCGGGTTTCGCCAGCTCGCCTTTCGGTTTGCAGGTGATCTCCATCAACGTCGAGCCCGCCCCGGCAGTGGTTGCCGCCCCCGGGCAACCGGCGCCGTTGGTTTACGGCACCATGCCCGCGCCAGCGTATACCCCGCCCCAGGCCGAGGCTGCGCCGCCGATGGCGGCCGAGCCGCCCATGTCGTTTGCCGAGCGTTACGAACGCGGCGGCCGCGGGGGTGCCCCGCCTCCGCCTCCGGCGCAGGTGCGCTACGCTCAGCCCACGGCTCGGGCGGCCTCGCCGGCCAGCCGGGGACCGGTGCCGCCGGCGCTCAACGAGAGGCAACTCAAGGTTACCTTGCTGCTGAACGTGGTGAAACTGCTTCCTCCCATTCCTCCCAAGTAAAATGGACTTCCTGAAGAAACATTACGAGAAGGTCCTGCTGGGCGTGGTGCTGCTGGGCCTGGCGGTGGCGGTGGCCTTTCTGCCGCTCAAGATTGCCGGCGAGAAACAGACGCTCGAGGAGATGCGCACCAGACTCATCCATCCCGACGTCCAGGAGCTCACCAACCTGGACCTGAGCATGGCGGATAACGCGCTCAAGCGGATGGCCGTGCCCGCAGTGGTGGATTTTTCCGCCCCGAACAAGCTGTTCAATCCGATGACGTGGCAGAAGACGCCCGAAGGGCGGCTGATCAAGGCGGATGCTGCCAGCGTCGGCCCGAATGCCGTGGCCATTACCCGGCTGACCCCCCTCTATCTGAAGCTGACCCTGGACGAGGTGACGGCGACCGATTCGGGATTGCGCTGCAAGATCGGGGTCGAGAACGAGGCCGCGCTGAACCTCAGGGACCGCAAGAAACAGCGGTATTGCAGGCTTGGCGACAAGAACGACACATTCGTCGTGCGCGATGTCAGGGAGGCGCCGAACAACCCCACCAACGCGACGGTGGTGCTCGAATTGAACGACGGCGGGCAGCGCGTGGAAGTGAGCAGGGAGCAGCCGTTCCGGCGCGTCGCGGACTACACGGTGGATTTGAAGTACGGCCCGGAAAACAAGGTATGGACCGCGCGCCGGGTTGGCGCGCTGCTGGCTTTCGGTGGCGAGGAATACAATATCGTTGCTATCACGGAGGACGAGGTAGTATTGTCCGCCAAGTCGAATTCGAAGAAATGGACCATCAAAAACAGTGCTACTGCCGCCCCTTGAACCGCGTTTGCCGCTTGTCTAAACGCATCCGAAACCATGAATAAAGCAGCCATTCTCTCCCTCGCATTGATACTCCTGTTCATCGCCGCTCCGGCTTCCCGCGCGCAGATGCAGCCGCAGGACGTAGCGGTCAACGAAGCGGTTTACCGCCAGGCCAATCGCATCACGCTGCGCCAGAAACTGGCCGATGCCCGGGCCGCGCAGGACCGCCAGGCGCTGGCTTCCGCCGCCAAGCTTTACGACGACTCCTGGGAGCTGGTGCAGAAGATCGGGTCCGGCGTGGAGGCGGAGCGGGACCAGACGGTTGCCGGCCTGGCCGCCGTCCGGCTGGAGCTGGCCCGGGTTGCCCAACGGCGCGGCGATTACCGGGAGGCCCGGACGCAAGTGGATGACGTGCTGCGGGTGGACCCCACAAACGCGGCTGCGGTCGAATTCAAGCGCGGCAACGAGAAGCTGCTCGCCGCGCAGCGGGGCTCGATTCCCAGCGAAGAGGTTCGCAGCCAGGTGCCGGCGGTGGTTGAAGAGAGGATCACAGCCAGCACGCTGGTGCATGACGGCAAGCTGCTTTACGAAATGGACAAGCTGGATGAGGCCGAGGCCAAGCTCAAACAGGCCCTCCTGTTGGACAAGCAGAATGAAGCCGCCCTCTACTATCTGAACCTGGTGTCGGAAGCCAAGTTTATCCGGGCCGCAAAAAGGCACGAGGTGACGATGCGGGAAGACATCCGCGCCGTGGAGCAGGCCTGGGCCAACCCGGTCAGCCGCGAGAAGCTTCTCGTTCCCAATCCCTACGCCCAGACCAACCTGGTCCACACCAGCCAGGGACGCCAGTCCATCATGATCAAGCTCGATCGCATCCGGCTCGACAGTGTGAAGTATGACAACCTGCCGCTGGGAGAGGTTATCATCAACCTGAACGATGAGTGCAAGAAACGCGACCCCGAGAAGCGCGGCATTAACTTCCTCATCCACTTTGCCGGGGAAGCCGCCAGCACAGGTCCGCAGCCGCTGATTCTCGGCCCGGACGGCAATCCTCTCCCGCCGCCCATGCCGGACCAGGTGGACATGAGCGCCATCGCCATCAAGATTAATCCGGCCCTGACCGACATCCGGCTGGCGGATGTGTTGGACGCGATTGTGCGGGTGGCCGACCGGCCGATCAAATACTCCATCGAGGATTATGCCGTGGTGTTCTCATTGAAGCCGCTGGAGGCGACCCCCGTTCCGTTGTTCATTCGCACGTTCAATGTTGATCCGAACACGTTCTACCAGGGCCTGCAAGGGGTGGGCGCGTACGTGTTTGGCGAGTCTATGAACGTGGGGCAGAACCAGGGCGGCGGCGGCTTCGGCGGCGCCCAGGGCGGCATGACCGGCGGGCAGAACCAGAACCAAATCTCGGGCGCGATTATGTCCCGTGTCCGGGTCGCGGGCGGCACGGTGATGGGAGGCCGGCAGGGCGGAGGTGGGATGGCCGGTGGAGAGACCTCCGGGGGCTTGAATTTCCTTACCCGGACCAACGACATGTCGGATGTGTCGCGCGCGGCCATCAACTTCTTCTCCAGCCTGGGGGTGGACCTCGATCCTTCGAGGAATCCCGGCAAGGCGCTGTTCTTCAACGATCGTCAGGGCATTCTCATCGTCCGGGCCACGCTGCAGGATTTGGACATGATCGAGGCGGCGATCCAGGTGCTCAACACTGTGCCGCCCCAGATCAACATCAAGTCGAAGATCATCGAGGTATCGCAGAATGACACCAAGGCCCTGGGGTTCGATTGGTTCCTGGGAAACACGCTGATTAACAACGGCAAGATTGGCGGGCAAGCCGGCACCGCTCCTTCTTTTGTTGGCGAGCCGACCGCCGCCAATCCCGTTGGGGTGTTCCCCGGGAATCCCTATGCGTCACCGCCGACAACCATCGCGCCCACCGCCACTGATACGCTCCTGACTTCCGGCCTGCGCAACCCGTCCACGACGCTCTTCACGCTCACCGGCATCCTGACGGACCCGCAGTTTCGCCTGGTAATCAAAGCGCTGCAGCAGCGGCAGGGGGCGGAGCTGCTGGCTCAGCCCGAGGTCACCACCACCAGCGGCCGGCAGGCGCAAATGAAGGCTGCCGACGTCAAGAGCATCGTTACCAGCTACAGCTTCAGCCAGGCTCAGGCCACCGGCGTGGCGACGGGCACGGGAACCACTGTCAACCAGGCACAGCCCACCGTGGTGTACCCGATTCCGGAGCAGATGGAGTTGGGGCCGGTGTTGGACGTGATTCCTTGCGTGCTGTCGGATGGCTATACCATCAACCTGACTTTGATCCCCACGCTGACGGAGTTTGTCGGCTACGACAACCCCAATGAGGTGGGGGCCTCCACGGCGATCAACCAGTCATTGGCGGGGGGCTTGATCATGGTGCCCACCGTGCTGCCGCATTTCACCGTGCGGCAGGTGGTCTCCACCGTCAATGTGTGGGACGGCCAGACAGTGGTTCTGGGCGGGCTGCTTTCCGAAACGGTGACAACGATCAAGGATCAGGTGCCGGTGCTTGGCGACCTGCCGCTGGTGGGGCGGCTCTTCCGCAGCGAGTCCAAGACCTCCGGAAAGAAGAACCTGTTGATCTTCGTGACCCCGACCCTCATTGATCCCGCCGGCAACCGGTTGCACACGGACGACGAAATGCCATTTGCGCAGACTGGCATTCCAACGCAGCCGCCGGTGGTGGCGGGGGCGGAAAGGAACTGACGAACGTGACCCGCTGGCCCGTTGAACTTGCCCAGGCTGTGAGCGTCACACCATAGGTCATCGCAATGCGTGAATGTATGTCTTTGCCACTGTTTGTCCGGTCCCTGGTAGTTGGAACTCTGGCCGTTGCCTTCCCTGCCGTTGTTCTTGCCCAGACCAACTCATACAAGACCAATGGTGTGGAGTACGCCATCGCCGGGGCTTTGCCCGGAGACCAGGTCCATCCCGGCCTTACCATCAGGAATACCGGCGGCTACCTCGTTTGGGAGGATAACCTCACGGACGGCGATGGCCTGGGTATCAGCGCCCTGCAACTCAACAGCAGCCTCTCCGGGACCTATTCGCCGTTCCGCGTTAACGCGGTTGGCGCGGGCGACCAGGAGCATCCCCAGGTCTGCCGGCTGAGCGGCGGCGGGACGGCTTTTGTCTGGCAGGGGGGCCGGCGGGGCTATCAGAATATCTACGCCCGGTTCCTGTCGTCCGGCGGCACATGGGTGACGCCTTCGAGCGACGTGTTGGTCAATACCTTCACCAACAACTTCCAAATCACGCCGGCCGCCGCGCCGCTGGTTAATGGCAACGTGGTGGTAACCTGGGGCAGTTACAACCAGTTCAGCGGCAACAGCCTCCAGGATGTTTACGCGCAGATTCTCACGCCGACCGGCCAGAAGGTGGGCGGCGCGGTGCTCGTCAACCAGTTCACCAGCTTTAACCAGCGCACGCCGTCCGTCGCGGCGTTGAGCGATGGGCGGTTTGTCGTGGCGTGGGTATCCGAGCAGCAGCGCTTTGACAACAGCATTGACCTTTACGCCCGGATCTTCAGCGCGAACGGCTCGTCCGCCGGCGGCGAGTTTGCCGTCAATACCTTCACCAATGTGTGCGCCAACCCGAACGTCGTGGCTGCTCCCAACGGCGGGTTCATTGTTGCCTGGTCTGAGAAGGACCTGACCAGTTTCCGGACCAACAGTTGGGACGTCTATGCCCGCGCCTTCCAGAACACCGGCGCCCCCGCCGGGACGGCGGTCCGCCTGAACCAGCAACGCTTCGGGGACCAGTTCGCGCCGACCCTGACGGCGATTGGCTCGGATGTGATGGCGGTCTGGACCAGCCTCAGCCAGGACAACTCGAGCGCGGGAGTGGTTGGCCGGTTTTTGGGCAGCGATCTGACGCTGCCGGGCGATGAATTCCGCGTCAACACCACGACGGTCGGGTCGCAGATTCATTGCGCGGTCGCCTCAGACAAAGCCGACCGGTTTCTGGTGGTGTGGAGCAGTTTTGCGGGCCTGAGCTCGGGCTTCAACCTTTACGCCCAGCGTTATGCCCGCCTGGTCCAGCCGCTGGCCGCGCCGGATCCGCCTTTTGTGACCGTCTTGAGTTCGAACGCTTTGAGCGTGACCTGGCCGCCCCTGGCCGGGTTCAACGTGGCCTCTTACGAGGTCTATGCCGACGGGGCGGAAACGCCGACCGCGGTGGTTACCAACACATGGTGGACAATGACCGGCCTGGCGCCCAGCTCCACACACAGCTTCCGTTTGGCTTACGTTTTGACCGATGGCCGCACCTCGCCCATCTCCGGCGCGACCACCAACACCACCTACGGCACGCTTACCTGGGGCGGCATTCCTTACGAGTGGATGGTTTATTATTTTGGCACCGACCTTTATAGCTGGTTCTGGATCTATCCGCCGCATGCGGATACCGACGGGGACGGCGCCTCGAACCTCAACGAGTTCCTCGCCGGCACCTCCCCGATCAGCGCGGCCAGCGTCCTGCGCGTCAAGCTCCAACCCACCTTGCAGGGGGCGTTCCTGGACTGGAACACCCAACCGGGCCTCATCTACCAGGTGCAGAGCTCGGCCAACCTCAAGAACTGGACCAACCTCGGGGGGATGCGATTCGCCCCGGGCACGCTCGACTCTATGTATGTCGGCGGCACGACGGCCGGTTACTACCGGGTGTTGCGGATGCGCTAACGGAACCTCTCATATGTCGCGTTTTCTCAATCATTGTGGCGGCTGGATGGTCGGGCTGAGCCTGGCGGTCGCCGCGCAGTCGGCTTCAGCCTTCTCGATGCTCGGCCCGGGCGAAGACTGGCAGGAGCTCACGATGGGCTACCAGAAGTTTCACTACATATCCTTGCCGGCCAGCGGCTGGACGATACACGGCGATGACTTCGCCTGGCATCCGCAGAACAAGGGGGAGGAATTCCGCTGGAACACCAAGGTGTTGTATTATGCCTGTGACCAGAGCTTCCTGGACTATTTCGGCGCCAACGGCGTGGCGGCGGTTGACGCGGCAGTGGCTGTTTTCAACAGCCTGCCGAATGCGTCCGACGCCGATCTCAACGCGTTTCCACTCGAGGCGAGCCGCATCAATTACACTGCCTCCGCCCTGCACCTCTATGATTTGAAGTCCACGGTCATGGAGCTGCTTATCGAGCGGCTTGGGTTGATTGATCCGGAACGCTGGACGTGGTGTATCCGCGCCCGGGTTCTGCCGCCTACCCTGTCCTGTCCGCAGTTTGATTTCGCGGTCGTCCAGCGCAACTTCGATCCCCTGACCGGGGAGCCGTCTCGTTATGTCAACGGCACGTTGTTCACCTATGAAATCGAGCAGGTCTGCGATCCGTATGATTTCGGCGATGCCGTGGAGTTTCTGGTGGACCCGAACGCGGAGGCCTCGGCGAGATACAGCGCGCTGGCCACGCCCAAGCTCTCGCTGCCCGACGAGACCTTTTATGGCTGGTTTCACACCGGCCTGACCCGCGATGACATGGGGGGGCTGCGCCACCTCTACGCCACCAACAACGTCAACATCGAGGGCGGCGGGACCAACGCGGTTACCTACGTGGTGGACACCAGCACGACGAACCTGTTGTTCATGTCAAACCTGACATTCCTGGCTTCGCAGGCGGTGACCAACAATGCGGCGGCGTTGCAGGGGCTCTTTCCGGGCTTGAGCATCGCCTCCTCGATCCCGGTCTTCACCAACGTCTTTGTTACCAACATCACGGCCTACTTTACCAACTACCCGTTTGATCAGATCGGCACGCCCCAGCACTTGGAGTTTGCGACCAACCGCACGCTCACCGTCCAGACCTGGTATCACCACACCTTTAACAACCTGGCGACGGTTAAGATGATTAACGGCGTTTGGACCGTGGTCCCGCTGCCGGACATTTCCGACCACACCAACAGCATTTGGCTTACGGTCGAAACGACCTATATCACCAATCGCCCCTGGAGCCCCGCGGGAAGCCCGCTGGTTACCAATGTTACCAGCGTCACATTCCAGACCAACATGGTGGCAGGACAATACTTCGTGCTGCCGACCAACGCGTGCGGCGTTTCGATTGCCACGTGGCAGGCCACGCTGACCAATTTCTACACCAACGCGGTGTTGTCGGCAACCAACACGCCGACTGGCGATACAAATTCACCGGCGGGCAATACCAACATTTTCAATCAGATCGTCATTGAGTATTTCACCAACGACGTCTTTCAAATCAACCCCGTGCTGTGCGTGTCCAACAGCATCGGGCTGCGGCAGGGGATAGAGAAGGTCACGTTCATCCGGCGGGATTACGACTCTCTGCTGGGCCAGTTCTATAGCCCGATTACGAACAACTACACCCTGACCCTGGTGACCAATGAACTGGTCAACGGCACCAACAGAACTATTCTTGTCCCGCAAAAGGTACAGCGCGTGGTAACCACCCCGGACATATTGTTCACGGCATCCGATCTCGCGGGGGGATTCCCCTCCATCCCGACGGTCATTCGTTCCACCCCGAGTTTTGACCTCACCGGCGCGCAGCCCAACCTGGCGGGGCCGGGCGTCATCCGCGGGCCGGTCACCTTCCAGTTCAACAAGGTGGGGCCGATTTATGTCAATGGCACCTATCCGCTCTTCGTGGACGAGGCCGGTGCGCTGCTCAATTTCACCTGGGCGTCCTATGACGCCAGCACAAACGCGCCGGTCGTCTATCCGAGCGGCACAAGCATCGCCAGCTTGGAAAACCAGGTGTTGATCCAGGTTTCTCCGCCGTATCTGCCGGATGCCACCACTGGCATCTACTATAACGTCCAGCTATACACCACCGCAGCCACGCCAAGCTGGCAAACCCCTGTTACCTGGTCGTTGGCGGCGGGTTCACCGGCCCTGCCGCCGGGGCTGGCTCTTACGGCTGGCGGGCGCATCTCGGGCACGCCAAACCAGATGGGCTTCTTTAATTTTGTCATTGTGGCAAGGGATGCTGTTGGCCGCACCGTTCAGCAGAGCTATGTTATCAACGTGGCAGCGTCTCCGTGACCACTGCGAACCGGCCGGGGCGCCCCGTCTGAGAGATTCTTTATGAAGCAGAAGTCAATTTTGGCCCTGATGGTGCTGACCCTGGTGTCGAAGGCCTTTAGCCAGACATACGAGAACTGGACTGTCGTCCAGTGTCCGCCGGAAATCCCGCCTAACATCGTCGCGACCACTTTCATCAACCACGCCGAGTTCGGCATTAACTTCACCAATTTCAACATGTGGGCTCTTCCGGTCACTACGCCACCTTACAGAGGTTGGTCGGAGACGTTGGATTTCATTAACGATTTCGGCGCAACCATGAGCTGTAATACCGGGTTTGATATCCAGACCTTCCCCCTGTCTGGTTCCGGGAAGCGAGCCTCCAGCCTTCACAACAGCGGCACTATTGACTGTGGCACTCTGGGGACATCCAATGTCTTCAACATCGGCGGCTTTCTGTTTAACCTGGTTGGCTCGGGCGAAGGGGTTAAGTGCAAGGTTAACGCGACTAACATTGTCAACCCCGGCACCATCAACATGGGCTATAACAGCCTGCTGACCCTCAAGGGCGAGAGAATTGACCTGGCCTACGGAACCCTGGCAATGGAGAGCAGCGGCTTCAGCGGCCAGAATGGCGGCATCTTCTTCAATGCCGGCTTCTTCGACGGTTACTGGGGGCTGGGCGATCCGGTTACCCAGCGCCCGTTGTTTTACCCCAATGGGATTAACCCGGTGTTCTACTACGAAATGGCTCCGCCTCTTACGCAGTACCACATCGTTACCAACCGGAGTTATGTGGTTACCGAACAGCAGTTGGGCGGCGCCAGCTTTGTGCCGTACTTGCTGGACGTGACCGATCTGTCCGGCTCCAATCGGACCGTCCGGGCGGTGTTTCTCAGCAACACCAACCCGGCGATAGAGGCTAAAGTCTATTTCCCGGCCTTCACTGGCGGTCCCTATGATCTGGGGCCGGATATTGTGGAATGGTCATGGTTGTCCACCAACGCCCTGGGAGTTGCGACCAATTACATGTACCTCGAGGATGACTTTCTGTCCTACACGAACTTCCAGCTTCTCTGGAACGGGTACGCGGGCATCGGGTATAACCGCCCGACCTATATCCCGTGGAACTACACTTTCTACCGGGGCGAACGTTTCTCGCTGGGCACTCCCGCCGAGCCGACGATTATCCCGGAGGGCACGTTTGAATCTGGCACTCCAAATGGCGCCGTCACCAACGAATGGACCGCCTACCAGGCGGTTTTCCAGCCCGCCTCGACCCTCATGGGTGAGGTTGCCGGCCAGAACGTGACCAACCTGCCGGGGCGCATCGAGTTGACGGCGGACAAATACATGGTCCTGTCCAACTCGCAAATCAGCAGCGTGAGCTATGTCCTCCTGAAAGCGACCAACCACTTCGGCGGCAGCGCCGGCGCGGAGATTGCCGCGCCGTATGCCGACCTTTACCTTCGGAGCACCAACGGCATGTTGGACATTACCAACGTGCTGGTGCCTTACCTGCCCCGCCCGATTGGTATCTGCGACCTGTTCAGCGCGCGCTGGACCAACATTATTGACAACATCACCAACCGGTTCCACGTGCTCTTCGTGGATACCCAGCTTGAACCCTCCTCGCCGCTGCTGGTGCAAACCCTCAACCTCAGCTCCACCAATGCCGCGACGCACGACGACAGCATCCTCATCAGCGATGTCTTCAACGTCACCTCCAACCTGCTGATTAACACGCGGCGGCTGACCCTGACCACCAACGAGCCGGGTGCTGCCACTCCCGCCGGAATCCTCAACTACCTTAATCCGGCAGTGCTGTGGCCGGCAGCGACGCTGCGGCTGCAATATCTCACCAATCATGGCGGCATCCGCGCCCAGAATCTTATTGTGTTCGGCGGATCACAAACCTCGCCCTACACCGGCCCGACCAATTCCTCCAACCCTTACGCCGTCTTCGTAAACACCGGTGGTGTCACCAACTACGGCAGCTTCATCTTCGCCAGCACTTTCCAGAACAGCGGCACTTTCCTGGCCACCGGCGGCACCCTCCAGTTGCGGCAGGCGCAGACCGCGGTTCTCACCAATGGGGAATTCCTGGCGCCGGGTCCTGCAGGCTCCATCGTCATCCAAGCCGGCAGCCTGGTGGTGAGCAACCATGTGCTGCACGCCGGCAATTCACTCACCCTTTCCGTCACCAACTCCCTCGACGATGGCAGCCTGAGTGGCGGGGCCGATTCCGTCATCCGCAGGAATGTTTGGAATGTGGGCTACGGGATTAACCTGATGAGACTCCCTACCCAGAGCAGCCTCCTGGCCACGACCATCACCAACACCGGGCTTCCCGGGGCTCAGGTCCCCAACAGTTGGGCCGGGTGGGACCGGGGGCCGGTTGCGGCGGGCTACACGAATAACGCGGCGATCGGGCGGCTTATCCTCGATGGCCTCACGAATACCACTCGATTCCAGTTCCAGCCCGCTGCGGGAGTCAACGCGCTCTACGTGGATTGCCTCGAACTCCGGAATCACATGACCAAGATTGATAGCAGCGGCAACGTCGCAAATCTCCAGTTCCTGCCAGGCATGAAGATCTATTACGCGCAGCTTCTCATCAATGGCGTCTCCTGGGCTGAGAAGCTCAACGGCAAGAACGGCGGCGGATTGAACTGGGTTCCCTCCTACGCGGGGACCTTCAGCTCCACGAACCTGGTCTATCCCAACGGCACGACCAACCGGGTGAACCTGGCTCTGGTTCAAAGCTGCACCCTGGATTCCGATGGCGACGGCATCCTTAACTGCCAGGATCCCACGCCAGTGTTCGTGCCGTCCCTGGTGGGCCTGTCCGCCGTGCTGGCCAATCTGCCCCAGCCGGGTGTGGTGCTTTCCTGGAACAGCATTCCATACTCGACCAACACGGTGTTCTACAAGCCGACGCTCCAAACCGCCAATTGGCAGGTCTTGACCCAATTTGTCCTCGGTTCAGCCGGTGGCCGCCAGCAAATCGTGCAACCACCAGCCGCTGGCAGCCGGTTCTATCGTGTGCGCGTGGACGCCGCGATGCCGTGATCGGCCCGAGTTGCGGGCGCCGCCGGATGGAGTCGAGGCCTGGATTTTTACGGGTGCGCAGGGAATGAGTTTGTGCGCGCCTGAACGCAATGAAGTGTTATGCGAAGATTACGAATGAATACCTCAATCTTCAACCGGCTGGCAATTTTGCCGCTCTGGCTGTTTGCCTGGCTCGGTTTGACTGCGGCCGCCCTTGCAGCGGCGCCCGAGAACGACAATTTCGCCAGTGCCACCGTCATCTCCGGCTTTTGGGGCACGACAAACATTGACACTCCCGAGGCGACCGCCGAAGCGGGTGAACCAAACCATGCGGGCGCGGCCGCTGCCAATTCCGTTTGGCACAAGCTCATTGGCATCCAGGACGGCACAGTTACGATGCATACCTACGGCAGCGCCGTTGATACCCGCCTGGCGGTCTATGCGGTTCCGGCTAACACCAACGCCGCGGTTGACGGCCCCCTCTTTCCCCTGGCCGCCAATGACGATATGGACCTGAGCCAAGGATTCGGCCCCACAGTGGCGGGCGGGCCGAGCGCTGTTACTTTTCCCGTCAAGCAAGGCGGCACCTACTACGTGGCGGTGGATAGCAATGGAGGTGGCGGCCAGGTCCAGTTAACCTGGGGCTATAACTTCGGCGGGCTATTCTACTTTGCCAAACCGCAGGTCGAAGCCGGCAAGAACGAGGGAGCCATCCAATTCGCTGTTGGTCGCGCCTTTGGGTACTCAGGCCGGGTGCTGGTGGACGTGGTGACCACCAACTACACCGGTGAATTGACTCCGGCCACTGAGGGTGTTGATTACGAACCGGTTAATGTGACGCTCGTCTTCGATGATTTCGAAATGCTCAAGACGTTCCAGGTGCCGATTATGGACGCCCCTTTTGCAGGCGACCCCGAGGATACCAACGCGGCGCCCTTCAATCCCAATTACCACTTTGGAGTGCAAGTCGTCGCGGTGCGCTTTGACCCGCAGGAAAACACCAATCTGCTCGCGCCGCCGGCGATCCTGGCCGGCCAGGATACGAGTGTGGGCCGCATGCTCGAAACCAACATCAGAAATGGCTTCGGCGATCCGGAAGAGCCGCCCGTTCCTTTCTTCGCTGCCGCCACCAACATCATTAACTTCGCTGTCAAACATCATATAGTCCTTTCGGAGGTGTATGGGGACAGGCATGGGCACGATGGCTATGCGCATGTCGTGTTCACGCGCGGCGGCGCTGGCGACCCCAGTCAAAGTTGCGAGATCCGGTGGGGGATTAACAGTCTGATCAACCTCGGGGACCTGCGTAATAACATATTCGACTTGTCGCCTGAGTCGGATTACGCCACCCCGGACCCGCCCGATAGCTCTCCGCGCGGCGTTGGCCCGTGGGATTTCGGCGGCCCTTACAGCGGCACGGTCAAGTGGGATGCATTTGATTTCATTCCCAAGGAAATCCTGATCCCAATCAATAACGACAGCCTAGTTGAATTCAATGAAGACTTCCTAGTCGAGTTGTCGGATGCGGGCGCTCAGAACTGCAAGAAGGGCGAAGTGGATTCCTGTGTCGTAACTATCCCGTTTGATGGCAACGATCAACCTGCCGGCGCCCTCGAGGCGGGCTTTAACCCGCACACCCAGCCGCCCGGCAACCCCTTCCCCGGCGCCAACGCCGTCATTTTCGCCCTCGCGATCCAGCCGGACGGGCGCGCCGTGATCGGCGGCGGTTTCACCGCCTATAACGCCTTTTTGCGCAACCGCATCGCTCGCGTCAATCTCAATGGCACGATTGATGAGAGCTTTGACCCAGGCAACGGCGCCGATGGGCTGGTGACCTCGTTGGCGTTGCAGACCGACGGCAATATACTTATGGGCGGCGACTTCCGTGCGGTCAATGGCGTCAATCGTTACCGGGTAGCACGGCTCACACCGTCTGGCGGCGTGGACCTCTCCTTCAACCCGGGCGTGGGCGTTGATGACATCGTCTGGTCGCTCGCCCTGAGCACTAACGACAGCGTCGTGATTGGTGGCCAGTTTGACAACTGCAACAACTACCCGCGCGATCACGTTGCCCGCCTCGATGCCCTGGGTAATGTGGACCTCACCTTTGACACCAGCGGCCTCGGACTCAATGGCACTGTCTGGGCCGTGGCGCCGCAGAGTGATGGCAAGGTGGTCATTGGCGGAGATTTTACCGTGGCCGGCGGTTTCTTGCGCTCCCGCATCGCGCGGCTCAATGCCGATGGCTCGTTGGATACCACGTTCGACCCCGGCCTGGGGGCCAATGACACCATTTATACGGTGCTCGTCCAGCCCGACGGCAAAATCCTCGTCGGGGGCGCCTTTACCCAGTTCCACACGGCCAGCCACCATGGCCTGACGCGTCTATCGGCGACCGGGGCCCTCGACCCGACTTTCAGCCCCGGCTCCAGCGCCAACGATGCTGTCTATTCGGTTCTCTTTTCGCCTGTTGACTCCAGAATATACATCGGAGGCATGTTCACCGCCTTCAACGGCACGCGCCGCGTGGGGTTGGCCCGTTTGTTTGCCGATGGTGCGGTTGATACCAGTTTCCTGGACATGGCCTACAACCACTTCGCGGGCCTGGGCAATCCGCTGTTCAACCCCGACCTCTATCCGCACAACGTCGTTTACGCCCTTGGCCTGAATCAGGTTATAGTGAACGGGGAGGCTGTGCACGATGTCCTCATCGGGGGTAGCTTCTCCCTCGTGGGGGGAGGCGGTGGCGCTCGGCGATCCCGCGATAACCGGGAGAACTTGGCCCTCCTCCGCGGCGGTTCTACCACTGGCCCCGGCAATATTACCATCACCTATCCCAGCGGTTCCGGTTTCAATAATGCGAATAAGAATGGCCAACGCCTCCGGGTGACCATCACGCGCGCCAACGGCACGCTGGGGACGATCTCGTCGCGCTTCTCGCCTGATCCCCTGCCGGTCGGTCCCGGGGCGGCGATCTACGGCCAGGACTACACCTATGATCCCATCACCTTTGGCCAGGCCTCGTTCGGCTCCACCTGGTCCTATACGCGCATGGTGAGCGATGGCATCTGGGGCACGAATTATCCCGTCTCCCTTACCGTGTTCCCCGACCTCTTTGTTGTGGGGATCCCTATGCCCGAGGTCAGTATCATCAATAACACGAGCTCCTCCGGCAACCGGTCGTATGACCTCAACCTGAGTATCCCGGCACAGGCGGACACATTCTTCCTGGGTGGCGCCAACGTTCCGCTTGGCACGGCGCTCGGGCCGCAACCTTCCACCCCGTCATTGATTATTGATAACCGCGACCCGCCGGGCACCTTTACCTTCATCACGACGAACTATACGGTCAGTGAAACGATGACCAGCGCCTCCATCATGGTCATCCGCACCAACGGCAGCGGGGATACCGTCACTTTGAAGTACATGACTTTTGATCTCCCGGGCACCCCGCCGCTGGGCATTGGCTTCGCCCGTTCCAACGTCAACTACTACGCGACCAGCGGCACGTTGACGTTCTATCCTGGGATCACCAACCAGAGCTTCAACGTCGGCATCCGGCGGAACGGGCAGGTCGACCCGGACCTGGCACTGCTGCTGGTGATCACCAACATCGTCGCCCAGCACCCCATGAACGGCACTGCGCTGGGCGGCATCACCAACGCTTGGCTGACCATTGTTGATGGTGACTTCCCCCAGGGCCGCCTGAACTTTAGTGTGACATCATTCGCAACCAACGAGGACGCAGGCCACGCGCTCATTACCGTGACTCGCACCGGCGGCAGCCAGGGAACCATGACAGTGCTTTGTTCCACCACCAATACCCCGGCCAGTGCCACCAACACCCCCGCCGTGCCCAACGTCAATTATTTGCCGGTAACCAACGTGCTGCTCACCTGGGCCAACGGAGACAGCACCCCGAAATCGTTTGTCGTCCCGGTGCTGCACGACAACCAAATCACCTCTGATCTTACGGTTGGTCTCCAGCTATCCACACCGGTTTTGAACGGCATGACCAACTACACGGCCCTGGGCCAGGTCAGCAACGCCGTAATGACCATCCTGAACGTGGACAAACTCGGCACTCTATCCTTCAGCAGCCCGACCTACGCCCAAAGCGAGAGCGGCGGCTTCGCCATTATCCCGGTCGTGCGCCGGGAGGGCAGCGTGGGCACTGTTAGCGCAACCTTTAATGCCTCAACCGGCATCAACGCGGCTCCTGGTGCGGATTTCGTTCCCACGAATGGCTCCCTCACCTTTGGTCCGGGAGAGGTCAGCAAGGTCTTCACTGTTCAGTTAATTGATAACCCGACAAACAATATGGCGAACCGCTCGGTCGTGCTGCAGTTGACTGATCCTGTGCCGCCCGGAGTCCTGAGTCCCCCCACTACCGCCTCGCTTGCGCTGGTGGATGATGAGACGTTCAACCTGCCGCCCGGCGGAGTTGATCCCAATTTTCAGCCTCTCTTCAACGGCGCCGTCAATGCCGTGGCCTTGCAGCCTAACGGGGCCATAGTCGCCGCCGGCAGCTTCACGCTGGCCAATTATATCACCCGCCATCGTGTCGCCCGCCTCAATGCGGATGGCACGCTTGATATCACTTTTGCGTCCAAACCGGGCGGCGCCGATGACACGGTTCGCGCTCTCGCGCTTCAAACCGATGGCCGCATGCTGATCGGCGGGGATTTCCTACGTTACGACGGCATCAACCGCAGCCACTTCGCGCGCCTGAACCTGGACGGCACGCTCGACTGGCAGTTCGATCCGGGCTCCGCGCTGAACGAAAGCGCCTACGCAATCGCCGAGACGTTCGCCGACAGCAACCGGACCGTGCGCAAGATTCTCGTCGGCGGCACTTTCACACTGGCGAATGGCGCGCCCCGTCGCTACCTGGCCCAGTTCACCGACAGCGGATCAGTGGACCTTGGCTTCAATGCTGACACTGGCGCCAACGGCATTGACGGGCCGGTCTGGGCCATCGCGGTCCAGGCCGATCGCAAGATCATCATCGGCGGCGATTTCACCTCGATCAACGGCGTAGCGCGCAACCACATCGCCCGGCTCAACGCCGACGGGTCTTTAGACGCCAGCTTCAACAATCCGGGGACTGGCGCGAACGATTCCGTTCGCGCCCTGGCCATTCAGTTGGATGGCCGCATTCTCGTCGGCGGACTGTTCACCAGCTTCGACGGCACGCCTCAGAATCGTATCGCCCGGCTCAACCCCGACGGCTCCCTCGACGCGAGCTTTGACGGGGCTGTGGGGGCCGACGGCGCGGTTTATGCCATCGCCCTGCAACCCGACAACCGGATTCTGCTCGGGGGCGGCTTTACCCGCTACGGCAACGTGGAGCGCAACCATCTGACGCGCATCAACCCGGATGGGTCCGTTGATCCTACCATTAACTTTGGCGCCGGCTGCAACAACTTCGTTGCATCAATCGTAGTGCAGCCCGACGATGCGATTCTACTGGGTGGCGGTTTTACCACCTACGACAATGCGAGCGCGCCATACCTGACGCGCATCTATGGGCGTTCCGTCACTGGCTCCGGCACCTTTGAGTTTACCGCCGCGACCTTTGGCGCCGATGAGACCGCGCCGAATGCCGTCATCACTGTGCGGCGGCGCGGCGGCACCAGCGCGCCGGCCGGCGGGCCCAATGTTTATGTTACTGTGTCCGCCACCGACGGCGCGCCGCCCAACGGGGCTGTGAACGGCATCAACTATGATGGCGGTTTGTTCACGACCACCTTCCCGCCCGGCGAGACCTTCGGGACTGTCCTCATCCCCCTTCGGCATGATTTTCAGGTCGCGCCGGATCTGGCCGTGAGCCTGCAGTTAACCAATATCGAACCCTTGGGCCTTGCCGGGCTCGGCAACCAGCCTATCGCCACGCTCTGGGTCAGCAACGTGGACAGCGCGGTGCGCTTCTCGTCGCCTTCCTACTCCATCGCCAAGAATGCGCAAGAGGGCCGCGCGACGGTAACGATTGAGCGCTTCGGCAGCACCGTTGGCTCCGCCCAGGTGGATTTCATGACCACGGGGGGCGGCACTGCCCAGCCCTACGAGCGGTACATTCCGGTGGAGACGAACGTCGTCTTCAGCCCCGGCCAGACGGTTCAGAACGTCTTCATTCCGATCCTTAACGATACGCAAGTTCTGGGCAACCAGACGGTGACGATGGCGCTGGCCAACCCGACCAATGCCCTGTTGTCAACGCCGGCGGCCGCCACGCTGACAATCCTGGAAACCAGCACCTCTCCGGGAACCCTCGCGTTCAGTTCGCCCAGCTATGTGGTCAGCGAAGGAAACCTCTTCGCCCTCTTGGATGTCCTCCGCACCGGCGGTTCCGCCGGGACTGTGACGGCCGACTACTATACCCGCGACGGAACGGCATTGGCCGGCGTGAAATACATCGCTACGAACGGTGCGGTTGTTTTTGCCGATGGGGAGACCCGCAAGACCATCGCGGTGCCCATGATCAATAATAGCAGCGTCGAGGTGAATGTGGCGTTCTCGGTGGTGCTAACGAATGCCACTGGCGGGGCGGCTTTGACGGGGCCCACGATTGTCCCCGTCACAATCGTGGATGATGACGTAGGGATCACATTCGCGGCGCCGATTTATGCCGTTTCAGAAACCGCCGGGTCGGTGTCTCTGCAGGTTCTGCGCCAGAACGGCACCAACCTGACTACGACCGTCCAGTATGCCACCACCAACCTGACAGCCTTGGCCGGCACCAACTATGTTGGAATCCCGAGCGGCACTCTTACCTTCAACCCCGGTGAGACGGCCAAAGCCATCGTGGTGCGGGTCTTGCGTGATCCCAGGGTCACTGGCGACCTGCAATTCATGGTGAACCTTCGCGATCCGTCAGCTCCCGCGCAGCTCTTCAACTACAGCTCGACCGTGGTAAATGTCCTCGATAGAGATACCGGCTTTGCTTTTGCCACTACCAACCGACTGGTGATCACCAACGCCGACCTATCCACGTTAACCACCGCCAGCTACGGGGTGTTTAAGAGCAGCAGTAACCTGCTCGTTACTATCGTGCGCTCCAACGCCAACACCGGCACTGTTTCTGTCAACTACGCCACGGCGACCTACGATAATGACACCGCAGTCCCCGGGGTGGATTATGCTTCTACCAGCGGCTTGTTGACTTTTAGCAACAATGTTCCGTTGCAGTCGTTCGTGGTGCCGATTCTCAACAACCGGCAACCCGAAGGGCACCGGACCTTCAGCATCAATCTCTTCAACCCCACCGCTGGCGCCCAGTTGATTCCGCCCACCACCGCCACGGTTACCATCACCGACGACCTCGCCGCCATCAGCTTCTCAAGCCCGGACTACCGCGTGAACGAGAATGGCGGCTTCGCCACAATTACCGTCCTGCGCAGCAACTACACCAACAGCGTTGTCTCGGTGAATTACGCCACCGCCCCGCTGAGCGCCATTCCGGGCGTCAATTATACCAATGTCAGCGGAACCCTGACTTTCAACCGCGGGGAGACGGTCAAGACCTTCACCGTGCCGGTCCTGGACGACGGCGTGCTTCGCGGCGACACCACCGTTCAACTTGGGCTGAGCAACCCGGTCGGCAACGCCGTGTTCATTAATCCCAGCGCGGCCACCCTGACGATCCTGGAAACCGATGGCAGTTTGATTGTCAATGCCGGTACGGCTCTTATTAGGGAAAGTGGCCCAACCAACGGCGTCATTGACCCGGGCGAGACGGTGACACTGCTCTTCGCCCTGCGAAACAAGCTCGGCACCAATACCAGCAGCCTGGTCGCCACGCTCCTGGCCACCAACGGCATCGCCAATCCCAAAGCGAACTTCACCAACACTCCGGCGGCCAACAACTATGGCGCGCTCGTGCCCCGCGGTCCTTCGGCATCAAGGCCCTTCACGTTCACCGCCGCCGGGACCAACGGCCAGACCATCACCGCAACCTTCCAACTCTACGACGGCGCTACCGATCTCGGACAGGTCCTGTTCAGCTTTGCGCTGGGGCAGTCCCCGATCCGCTTCGCCAATCCCGCGGCTATTACCATCAACGATTATTCCAGCGCCACGCCCTATCCCTCAATAATCAACGTCAGCGGCCTGGCTGGCTTGGTGTCCAAAACCACGGTGACCTTGTCAAATCTGAGCCATGCCTGGCCCAGCGACATTGCCGCCGTGCTCTTCTCGCCCAGCGGCCAGAAATCCTTCCTTATGGCCAAGTGCGGCGGCAGCTACACCCTGGATGATGTCACCCTGACTTTCGACGAAGCGGCCGCAAACAGCGTGACGAACGGGAAATCTGGCCCGATCGTTTCCGGCACCAATCGCCCCACCTCCTACGCGCTGGCGACGCCCCCCTTCCTGCCAGCCATCACCCCACCCGCGTATTACAGCACCAACCTGTCGGTCTTTAACGGCATAGATCCCAATGGCGCGTGGTCGCTCTACGTAATTGACGACAGCCCGGGGGCTGACGGTGTCATTTCCAATGGCTGGTCCATCAACCTGGTCACTGCGGGTGTTGTCCCGGCCGCCGCGGACGTGGGCCTTACGATGACGGCTTCGCCCCTCACCAACGTCGTCAACGACAGCCTGACCTTTACCCTCTCGCTCACCAACTACGGTCCCTCGCGCGCCACCAATATCGTCGTAACCGACATCTTGCCCGCCGGGATGGTCTATGTGAGCAGCTCCCGCTCAACGGGCAGCATAACCAACAGCGACGGCGTGTTCACCTGGACCGTGCCCTGGCTCGAAACAAACGCCTGGGCCACCAGCGCGCTTACCGTGCGAGTCACCAATACCGGCGTCTTTACCAACACGGCGGCGTTGACGACCAGCACCTCCGACCTGAATCCGGATGACGACATCGCCTCGGCGGTTGTGTCGGTCCTCACCCCGACTGCCAATCTGGTCCTCACACTTGCCGGGACACCCAATCCGGTGTGGCTGACGAATTATTTGACCTATACGATGACCATCTCGAACCTCGGTCCGGCGATCGCCACCGGGGTGATTGCCTCCAACACTCTGCCGCCCGCCGTCACATTCTTCTCGGCATCGCCGGGAGGCGCCAACTACACCGCCGCCTACACTCCCTCCGGCCGGCTGATCATCCTGTTCACCAATCTGGGGAGCCTGGCCCCTGGTGCCCGGACCAACCTCACCATCACCGTCAAGACCGAGGCCCCCGGCACCATCACCGACACCGCCGGCTGCCGCTCCGATATCGTTGATCCCTTCAAGGCGAACAATTCGGCAGCCGTCAAGACCATCGTTCAACCGGTGGCGATGCCGCTCGCCCTGGCGCGCCGCAACGGCGGGCTGGCGATTTCGTGGCCGGCCTACGCCGGGTACTATCTGGAAAGCACGGCGGATTTGGCGCCGCCCGTCATTTGGGAGCCGGTGACCGATGCGCAGGTGTCTCTGGCCGGCGGGACGATTACCGCTGTCGTGCCTATCGGTTTCGACAACCGGTTCTTCCGGTTGAATTGGACCTCCGAGCCAACGCCATTGCCGCTCAGCATCTCTCGCGCCGGTGCCAACGTGACCATCGCCTGGCCAGCCGACGTGTGGAATTACAGCTTGGAAAGCACGCCTACCTTGAGTCCGCCGATGGTTTGGACTCGCGTTACCAGTCCGGCGCCGGTTCTGGTGAACGGACTGAACACGGTTACGCTGCCCATCGGCGGCGGCCAGATATTCCGGCTCCACGCGCAGCAACCGTGAGCCGCTTTTTTGTCTTATGCGCCCTATTCCCAACATGAAGTCCTCCCTTCACCTTGTCCACCGCCCGGGGAGCCTCGCGCGTTGCGCTCGCCTTGCCTTTGTCGGGCTTCTTCTGGCCTTTACCCAACTCGCACCAGGCGCTGATTACATCAAAACCAACCTGCTGGTCCGGTTTGATGCCCAGGTCCAGTCGGCGCAGCGCGCGAGTATTCTCAACGCGCTGGGCGGGGCCACGATCAAGCAGGATTACAGGCTGGTTCCCGGCTTGTGCCTGGTGACATTGCCTGCCGGTCAGGAGGTTGACCAGGTCCTGGCAACCTACAACAGCACTCCCGGCATCCGTTACGCCGAGGCCAACTTCGTGGACAGAATCGCCGCGACCGCCCCGAATGATCCCCGCTTCAGCGAGCTCTGGGGCATGCACAACACCGGCCAGACTGGCGGCACTCCCGGGGCCGATATCAATGCCCCCGAGGCCTGGGACTTCAATACCGGCAGCCGCGAAATCATCGTCGCCGTCATTGACACCGGCGTGGACTACACCCACCTCGACTTGACCAATAACATCTGGACCAACCTGGGCGAGACACCAGGCGACGGCATGGATAACGACGGCAATGGTTACGTGGATGACTTCTTTGGCTACGACTTCGTCAACGACGACGCCGACCCGACCGACGACCACGGCCATGGCACTCACTGCTCCGGCACCATCGGCGGCGAGGGCAACAACGCGATCGGCGTCGCCGGGGTCTGCTGGCAGGTGCGCATAATGTCCATCAAGTGCTTCACCGCCGAGGGCTTTGGCAACACCGCCGATGAAATCTCTTCTATTGAATACGCCACGCTCATGGGCGCGCGGGTAATGAATGCCTCCTGGGGCGGCACCGGCTACAGCCAGGCGCTCAAGGATGTCATTGATGCGGCAGGCGCTGCCGGCATCCTTTTCGCGGCAGCCGCCGGCAACAGCGCTACCGACAACGACATCATCCCCCATTATCCGTCGAGCTACGACTCGACCAACATCATCGCCGTGATGTCCACCGATGACCACGATGTCCGCTCGGGCTTCTCCTGCTACGGCTTGACTTCGGTAGATCTGGCGGCGCCCGGCAGCGACATCCTCAGTTGCGAGCCCGGAGGCGGCTATCAGTACATGAGCGGCACCTCCATGGCCACTCCGCACGTTGCGGGCGCTTGCGCCTTCCTGCTCGCCGCCGACACCAATCTCACCGTGGTCCAGGTCAAGCAAACCTTGCTCTCGACCGTTGATCCGGTCGTGCCGGGGCTTTGCGTTTCGGGTGGCCGCCTCAACTTGAGCCGGGCGCTCGCCAGCCTCCTGCCGCAGGGGCCGCCGCTAATGGTCTCTACTAATTATGTGACTGGCGGCAATGGCAATGGCATTGTCGAGGCTGACGAGTGCAATACCCTCGATCTGGTTCTTTCCAACCTGGGCATGACTAATGTCACCGGCCTTACCGTCACGCTCTCGACCACCAATGCCGAGGTCGCCATCGCCCAGGACACCTCCGCCTATCCCGTTCTTCCCGCCGGCGCCTCCGCCACCAATCTGGTGCCGTTCAAGATCAGCACGTCGCCCGAGTTCATTTGCGGCACCCCCATTGAGTTTTCGCTGGTCGTGCGGTCCGATCTCGGCGTCAGCCTCCTCGAATTCAGCCTCCCAACCGGTGTTCCGGGAATCCCTATCCGGTTCGACAACAACTCCCCGGCTCAAATCCCCGCCCTCGGGGCGACTAATTCCGCCATTGTCGTCTCCAATATCGCTTTGGCTCTCAACAAGGTCACCGTGGCCCTGTTCGTCGAAGAGCCTTATGACTATTTCCTCAAACTGGAACTGATCGGCCCGGACGGCACCACCAACCTCCTCACGGCCAACAACGGCTACCTGGGCGAGAACTACGGCTTGGCCTGCAGCCCCGACTCTCAGCGGACCACTTTCGACGATGACGCGCTCACGCCCATCGGCTCCGGCGTGCCGCCTTTTGCCGGCAGCTACCGCCCCGCCAAACCGCTCTCGGTTTTTGCCGGCAAGTCCGGCACGAATGTTAATGGCACCTGGCAACTCCTCGCCACCGACTCGAGCGGGCTCGGCATCGCCTCGATTCAATGCTGGTCCCTGTTCCTCACGCCCACGCTCTGCGCCGACGGAGGCGGGCAATGCCCCGGCGCCGATATGGCCGTTGGCATCGTTGGCCAGCCCGCCACCGTGATCGCCGAGAACAACCTGACATACAATATCGCGGTGACCAACCTCGGCCCCAGCAGCACGACGAACGTCACGGTGACGCACCTGCTGCCCCCAAGCACGGCTTTCATTTCCGCCACCACATCGCAAGGAGCCTGGTCGCAACAGGGCGGAGTGGTTACATTCACTCTCGGGTCAATGCCCGCTCGATCCGTGGCCAGCCTCTCGGTCATCGTGCAGCCGGCTGATCTGGGCACCAATTACACCATTTACTCGACCGCGACCGTCGCTTCGGGCCAGCCGGATTTTGTTCCAGGCAACAATTCGGCTACTGCCAGGAACCAGGTGACGCCTCCCACGGCGGACCTGGCCGTGGGAATTGCCGCCGTGCCCAACCCGGTTTTGATCGGGGGCACCCTGACTTACACAGTCTCGCTGGCCAACAACGGCCCCAGCCCCGCCCCGGCCATCACCGTGACCAATGTGCTGCCGCCGAGCGCCGCGATTCAGTCGGTGACCGTCTCGCGAGGCACCGTCAGCATCCTCGGCAACGTGGTCCTCTGGACCCTGACCAACAAGCTCGCCATGGGCGCCTCGGCTACCGCCACGATCAAAGTGATCCCAACCGTCGAGGAACTGCTCCAGGCTACCGCGACGGCAGGCGCGGGCGGGTTTGATCCAATCACATCCAATAACTCCGCGTCGGTTATTACCGCCGTCGGTCCCGCCGCCGACCTCGCCCTCAGCCTTGCCGGCCTTCCGAACCCGGTCGTCGCCGGCAGCAACGTCACTTACAAGATTTCGGTGTCCAACCTGGGGCCCAGCACGGCCTCGGGCGTCATCGTTAATAGCGCGCTCCCGGCGGAGGTGGCGGTGCTCTCTACCAGCGCAACGCAGGGGTCTGGGTCGGTTTCCAACCGCACCCTCATCTGGAATCTCGGCACATTGTCCGGCGGCGCGGAGGCATCAATCACCATCGTTGCTGCCACTATCACCAACGGTGTGATTAGCAGCACTGCCAGCGTCCTGGCCGCCCAGGCGGATCCCAATCCAACCAACAACACCGCCAGCCTGCTGATCACTGTGACCGCGCCGTTTATCAATGTCGTATCCGCGGGCGCCACCTTGACCTATGAGAGCGGACCCGCCAACGGGGCGGTTGATCTGGGTGAAACCGTCACCATGACGCTGCGCCTGCGCAATGCCGGCAACAGCAGCACCCGCAACCTGGTCGCCACCTTGCTGGCCACCAATGGAGTAGTGCCGGTTCCTCCCAACAACCCGCAGTCCTACGGCATCCTCTTCCCGAGTGGCCTCTCGGTCGGGCGCCCCTTCAGTTTCGTTGCCAACGGCCCCGCCGGCGGCACCGTCAGCGCCACGCTCCAGCTCCAGGATGGGACAAATACTTACCCGCCGGTCCTCTTTACTTTCACCCTGCCGGCCCCGCAGGCTTTTGCCAATGCCGAGCCCATTAACATCCCGGACCCGGCGGCGCCGAATCCCCCCTATGAACAGCAGTCCGGCCCGGCGAAGCCGTACCCGTCCGTCATCAACGTCTCCAACTTTGCCGGCACCCTCGGCAGGGTGGCTGTCACCCTCTCGAACCTGAGCCACAGTTTTCCGGCTGACGTGAGCGTTCTGGTCGTCGCCCCAAGTGGCGGCAAGGCGCTGGTGATGTCGGGTGCTGGCGACCAGGCGGTTCAAAACGGCATCACTTTGACCTTCGACGACTCCGCCTCGACAACTCTGCCTGAATTTGGCCAGCTCGTATCAGGCAGCTACCGGCCGGCCGCCTACGGCACGATGCCCATCTTCCCGACCAATGCCCCGCCCGGCCCTTACTCGACAGGGCTTTCGGCCCTCAACAGCGTGAATCCAAATGGCCCGTGGAAGCTCTATGTTTACGACGGCGGCTCCGGCGATGACGGCATCATCTTCAACGGCTGGAGCCTGACCCTCACCAGCATCAGCCCGGTTAACCGCCTGGCGGACCTGGCTTTGACTGCGGTCGCCGCGCCGAACCCGGCTTGGGTCGGCGGCACTCTCACCTATGTTTACACCATCACCAACGGCGGGCCGAACGCAGCGCAAGCGGTCGCCTTCACCAATGTCCTGCCGGCGGGGGTGACGCTGGTTTCAGCCAGCGCATCGCAGGGGAGTGTGTTCGCCAATCCCGGCAGTGTTACCGTCAGCCTCGGCAACGTCAACGCCGGCGCCATCGCCAGGGTGACCAACGTGGTGGCGTTGACTGGCACGGTCATTCCCCAGGGAGCAACCAATGGCACCGTTACGAGTTTCGCCGGCGTGGGCGCCTACGAGCAGGACCTGAATCCGGGCAATAACTCCGTCTCCGTCGCCACCACCGTTAACCGGCCATTCGCGGACTTGTGCCTGGCTCACAGCCTGGCGCCCAACCCCGTGGTTCTCGGCTATTCCCTGACCAACATCGTCCTGGTCACGAATCTCGGCCCCGCCCCGGCCGTCAGTGCTGTCCTGACGCAACCGCTGCCAGCCGGCGCCGGATTCATCGCCGCCAGTTCGAGCACAACCATCGGGGTGATCACCAACACAGGCGGTTCCATTACCTGCCTCCTGGGCGACCTGGCTTCGAACGCCACGGCGACGGTCTCCATTGTCCTGACCAGCTCGACCGCCGGCTTCATGACCAATGCCGTCAGCCTCAGCAGCGGCTCCTACGATCCGGTCCCCGCCAACAACAGCTCAACCCATGTGGCCACGGTCGTGAATCCGGCTCCACAGATCATTGATGCTGGCGCCGTGCTGACTTATGAAAGCGGCCCGGTCAATGGCGCGATTGATCCCGGCGAGAACGTGACGCTGTCCCTGGCGCTCGCAAACATCGGCACCCTGGACACCGCCAACCTGAAGGCAACCCTGGTGAATACAGGGGGTGTTACCTCTGCGAGCATCCCTCAGTATTATCCTAACCTGCCCCAGGGCGGCGGCACCATGGCGCGCAGTTTCAGCTTCAAGGCTGCGTCAGCCCTCGGCAGCGGGCTTATTGCGACTCTGCAGCTCCGGGATGAACGCCCGGGAGTGACCAATGTTCTCCCGAACGCCGTGTTTACCTTTGTCGCGCCTGTTACATCGAGCTACTTCAACTCGGCGGCGATTACCATCCCCGATCGCGGCGGCGGCACCCCGTATCCTTCCGTGATCAACGTCGAGGGCATGACGGGCCGGGTCAGCAAAGCCACCGTCACTCTCCACGGCTTCGGCCACCAGTTCCCGCACGACGTGAGCGTCCTGCTGGTCAGTCCGTCAGGCACCAATGTGCTCCTGATGGCGCACACGGGCGGCGGTTATGCCACGAACAACCTCACCCTGACCTTCGACGACGAGGCCACGAACAATTTGCCTAACTGGGACCGACTCGCCAGCGGCACTTTCCGGCCCACCTTCTATGAAGGGGCGGTGACACTGCCTGGCACCATTCCGTCCAAATACTACCAACATAGCCTCTCCGCACTGAACTGGAGCAACCCGAACGGCGCCTGGGCGCTTTACGTTTACGATCAAGCGACCGGCGACTCTGGCCTCATCACCGGCGGATGGAGCCTGAACCTGAAGACGGTCGTGACGGTGGGTAACGTAGTGAACCTGGCGGTCGGGTTGACATCCCCCGCGGAGCTCAACCTCGGCAGCGCTCTGACCAACATTATCCGCCTCACAAACTCGGGGCCGGATGTGGCGACCGGCGTGGTTCTCACGAATTTCCTGCCCGCAAGCGCCGACCTTCTCTGGGCCTCGCCTGAAGCCAGCTTCACCTACCCCGACGGCGTGATGGCCTGGAACTTTGGCGACCTCGCGCCCGGCAGCTCGGCGGAAATCGTCGTCGTTACCCTGCCGGCGCTGGCGGGGACATTCACTAATGCCGTCAGCCTTGTCGCCAACGAGGAAGACCTCGGCCCGGCCAACAATTCGGCCCAAACAACGACCACCGTTTACTACGCGGGGCCGGCGATTCTGAGCGGCCTCTACTCCGGCGGCCAGTTCCACCTGACTGTCACTGCCCAGCGGGGCTTCGATTACGTGGTTCAGGGCTCGACCAATCTCACCTCCTGGGTGTCGCTGAGCACCAACGCCAACCCGGCGGGCACCTTCATCTTTACCGACAACACCACGCCGGCTCTTCGCTACCGCTTCTACCGCACCTTGCGCCGTTGAGGCTGCGGACCTCATTCCGGCCGTGGCTATGAAAGTCATCGGTCTAACGGGCGGCATCGGCATGGGCAAGTCCACCTGTGCCCAACTGCTCCACGATCGCGGGCTCCCCGTGGTGGACACAGACGACCTGGCGCGCGAGGTGGTCGAGCCGGGCCAGCCTGCCCTGGTGCAGGTCATTGAAGCCTTTGGAGCGGACATCGTGGGGCCCGACGGGCGGCTGCGGCGGGGTGAGCTGGCGCGGCGCGTTTTTGCCGATGACGCCGCCCGGGCCCGGCTGGAGAGCATCCTCCACCCCCCTATTCGCGCGCTTTGGCGCGCCCGGATGGAGACCTGGCGCGGGGCGGCGCATCCGCTGGCGGTGGTGGTGATTCCCCTGCTCTTCGAGACCGGCGCCGAGTCGGAGTTGGACACGACAATCTGCGTTGCCTGCTCCGCGGCCACCCAGCGCGCGCGCCTCCTGGCCCGGGGCTGGCCGCCCGGGCACATCGAGCAGCGCGTGCGGGCCCAATGGCCCATCGAGCAGAAGATGGACCATGCCGATTACCTGGTGTGGACGGAGGCCGGGTTGGACGTGCACGCCGCGCAGATCGAGCGCATCCTGCAATCGCTGGCTTAGCCTGCATATTCCGCAGCCTGATGGAAACGGCAACCTGCGCCGCGTGAGGGCACACGGCCTACAGGCCTCCCCCCTTCCCTGTAGGCTGGGTGCCCTCACCCGGCGGCAGGTGTCAAGTATGCGGGTTTGGGAAAGCGCCAAGCGAAGCTTGGCTGGTTCTAGTTAACTGAGATGAGTTA
>DAOPPX010000020.1:0-52771 GCA_035358715.1 Verrucomicrobiota bacterium | reverse complement strand
TTCTGTCCTAATCGCTTTGCCATACAAGGTGACAATCTATTTCAGGACCGGACCTCTCCCACCCTCTCCCCACCATCCTCCCCCCGTCCCAATACCGTAGTACCTCTAACCCCGGGTTAGAGGTACTACGGTATCGGGACGGGGAGGCAACGGCTACGGACCTTGGGATAACCGGGCCACGTAGGTTCCATCCACGTTATCCACAAAGGGCAGCAGTTCACGCGTCCGCTCCAGTTTGAAACTGGCATGGCTGCTCAAAAACTCGTTCAGCACGTCGGTGTTCTCCTCCGGTTCGAGGCTGCAGGTGCTATAGACCAGCGTGCCGCCTGGCCGCAGTTGTTGGGCTGCCTGGCGCAGCAGTTGCAGTTGCACCGCGCGCAATCGGGCAAGTTCTTCCGGGCGAATGCGCCAGCGCAAGTCCACTCGGCGCCGCATCACGCCGGTATTGGAGCACGGGGCATCCAGGAGGATGCGGTCAAACCGGGCCGCGGGTTGAGACTGGAGGCTGGAGGGCAGCAGTGTCTGGACGCAGGAGACGCCCAGGCGGGCGCAGTTCTGATGGATCAGTTCCAGGCGTTCGGCGGTGGTGTCGTGGGCGAGCAGGCGGCCCTCGTTGCGCATGAGTTGGGCGAGGGCGGCCAGTTTCCCGCCCGGTGCGGCGCAGAGGTCAAGGACGCTCTCGCCGGGCTGCGGATCCAGTTCGCGCACCGCCAGCAGCGTGCTGGGGTCCTGCACGTAGAACCAACCCTGCTGGAAACTGGGCAGCCGGGTCAGCACCGGGTGCGACTTGAGCTCGAAAACCAGGTTTTCTTCCAGCCATTCCCGGCGGACAAAGTCATAGTCCACCCCCTCGTCGCGCCACTGGGTGAGGAGTTTGCCGGCATCGGTTTTCAAGGTGTTGACGCGGGCAAAGGTCTTCGGGGGGGTGTTATTCCATTCCATCAGTTGCGCCGCTTGGTCCGGGCCCCATCGTTTCTGCCAGCGCGCCGCCAGCCATTCCGGGTGGGAATGGCCGAGGTGGGGTTGCTGCGTCTTGAGTTCGGCCAGCAGGCGGCGGGTGGCGTCAAGCTCACGCAAATAGCCGCGCAGGACGGCATTGATGAATCCGGCCTGGGCGTGGAGGCGGCTTTGCTTGGCCAGTTCGACGGTCTCGTGAACAGCAGCGTGGTTGGGGATGCGTTCGAGCCAGAAGATCTGGTAGAGGCCGAGCCGCAGCAGGGTTCGCAGGGCAGGCTTGAGCTCGCGGGCATCGGTCTTGCGCGCGATTAGCCAGTCGAGAGTTCCCTGCCAGCGGACGACGCCGTAAGTCAGTTCCTGGCAGAGGTGACGGTCAGCGGCGGAAAGCGGGTTTTGGGCCAGCGCCCCGGCAAGGCGATGCTCAATAAAATCGCCACCCGCGGCCCGTTGGAGGAGGCGTAATGCAATTTGTCTTGGTTTTTCGCCGTGCACGGCGTTTAATTAAGTGGTTCTGCTCGAGGGAAGCGAGTGTTAACATACTATATGAGAGAAGAATTCGAGAAAATGGCGGCGGCGGGCAAACTGGAGCGGCACCACATTGGAGCCCTGGTGCAATTGACCGACACTGGCTTTTGCATGCATCGGAGCTGGGGGTTCGGACGCATCAAGACGCTGGACCCCGTCTTTGGCCGCTTCACGATTGATTTCGACAATAAGACCGGCCATAGCATGGACTTAGCCTTCGCCGCCGAATCGCTCAAGCCCATTCCCAAGGACCATATCCTGGCGCTCAAGGCCTCGGACCCGGATAACCTGCGGAAAATGGCTGCTACCCAGCATTCGGAGCTGGTCAAGCTGGTGGTAACCAGCTTCGGCGGGAAGGCCACGGTGGACCAGATCCAGAAGGCGCTTGTGCCGGAGGTCATCGGCGCAGATTGGCCGAAGTGGTGGGAGGCGGCCCGTCGCGAGCTCAAGAGAGACGGCCATTTCCAGGTGCCCCTCAAGAAGACCGACCCTATCATCTATCAGGAGCAGGAGGTTTCGCTGCAGCAACGGCTCATGGCGGCATTCCAGGCAGCCAAGGGTTTGAAGGCCCACATCACTGCCGCCGGCGAGGTGCTCAAGAATGCGGGTGACTTGACCGACAAGGGGGCCGCCGGCGCGGAAATCGTCGCCGCGCTCAATACCGAAATTGGCAGCCACCTGCGCACCCAGCCAGCCGTGGCGCTCGAAGCGATCTTTGTGCGGGACGACATCCGGGAGGCAACGGAAGCGCCGCCTGCCGAAGGGGAAAACACCCCCCAGGCTATCTGGTCCCAGCCGCTGCAGTTGGGCGAGCTGCTGGAGGCGCTCCCCGCCACCAGGCACCGCCGCGCACTCGAATCGTTCAAAGCCGCAAAGCCGGACCACTGGCTGGATGCGCTGCGGCTGGCGTTGAATACAGTTTCGGCCAAGACCTGCCGCGAGGTGGCCGGGTTCCTGGTTCAGAATGAACACCTCGCGCACCTTAAAGAGACCCTGGCGCGGCTTATCAGCCAGCACAGTGCCAGCAGCGAGCTGCTGCTTTGGCTGGCCAGAGAGCGCAATGACTCGTTTGCGGACATCCTCGGGCCGGAAGTCTTCCGTGCCATGCTTACCGCAATGGAGCGCGACCAGTTCAACGAGCGGCGCTCCAACCGGCTGCGGGACTTCATCGTGGACGACCAGAGTCTCCTCGTGGAGTTGATCGGCTCGGCGGACTTCGAGGTTATCAAGGACCTCGTCCGGGCGCTGCAGCTTTCGCCGTCCTTCGAGGATATGGACAAGCGGTCGCTGCTGGCGCGCATCGTCAAGAGCTACCCGGCGATGCAATCCCTGATCTCAGGCGAACAAACCCGGCAGGAAGCCACGCTGGTGGTCTCCTGGGAGAGCCTCGAGCGGCGCAAGAACGAGTACCACGAGCTGGTCGAGAAGAAGATACCCGCCAATTCCAAGGAGATCGCCATCGCCCGCAGCTACGGCGACCTCAGCGAAAACCACGAGTACAAGGCGGCCAAGGAAATGCAGAAGTTGCTCATGCGGCGCAAGACCGACCTGGAGGCCGAACTGGTGCGCGCGCGCGGCACGGATTTCGCCGGGGTGCGCGCGGACGTCGCCGGCGCGGGCACCGTGGTGCATGCGACCGACCTGGCGACCAACCAGCCCGAGTGCTTTACCATTCTAGGCGCGTGGGACTCCGAGCCGGAGAAAAACATCGTGAGCTATCTCTCGCCCGTGGCCCAGGCGTTGATCGGACACAAAGTCGGCGATGAAGTCGAGTTCGAGGTCCACCAGGTCGTCCATCGCCATCGCCTCGACTCGATCCAGCCCTACAAGATGGCCTAGCGCCGCGATCGGACGCACAGTTCGCAGCGCGCCGCGGCGCGCTGGCCGAGGGCGGCCTCCGCCGAGCCGGGCAGCTTCTCTAATTGGCTACGCCTTGCCGCCGAAGCTTACGTAGTCATCCAGGTCCAGCAAATCGAACCAGGTCGAGATGTCTTCCCGCTTGGGCGCGATCTTGCCATGCAGCTCATGGAAGAAGCCGCGCGAGCCGGTGTCGGAGGGCGCGCGTTGTTCCTGGAGGGCCGACCATGCGGCAATTTCCGCCTCCGTGCGCTGGTGCTTCGCGTTCTTCTGAATCCACAGGAGCACTTCGCCGTCGCTCTTGCCTGCGGCCAGTTGTTTCTTGAGCGCTGCAGGATCAACACCGGCGAAGGTCAGGAACCTCTGGTCCACTGGACAGGCGTAGTTGTATTCGCCGTTCTTGCCGGCAAGCGCCGCCCGGCCCTTGTCCAGCATGCGCGGCAGAATCACGTAGCCGCCCAGCCGCACCCGCGGGCTGCGGGGCGGACGTTGAGTCAAGTCAGGAGCATTCTTCAAGGCCATATAATCGCATCTGGTTGATCGTTAAGACAGTCGGGCGCTGCCGGCCCTCGCCGAAGCGCCTCGGATTAGCTTAACATGCCGCCGAATGAGCCAAATGCAAGCGCTGCTTGGCTCGCGTCCCGGCAGCAGCCGTCCGGCCGACCTATCGCTCAATGCGTCCCCTGGGAGGCGTTTGGCCGAACGCCCGGGCTTGCGGCTGACGCTGCCGATAGACCAGGAACATCTCGCTGCCGTGCCGCCGGGCAGACTGGCACTCCAGCGCTACTGCCCGGGGCAGGGCGCCCAGGCCCAGGCCGTCGGCAATGGTGGGGGCATTGCGGCCGCCGAAGATCTTCGGGCAGACCGTGAGGTGCAGTTCGTTTACCAGGCCGGCGCGGAAGAGGGCGTCGTTGAGTTCGCCGCCGC
Source organism: Verrucomicrobiota bacterium (assembly GCA_035358715.1). GTDB lineage: Bacteria > Verrucomicrobiota > Verrucomicrobiia > Limisphaerales > UBA8199 > UBA8199. Next base: position 48,505 of record DAOPPX010000020.1, on the reverse strand, counting down.
CCTCGCATAAAAGCCGCTTGACGCCCCAGGCCCGGCGCAGCCAGCCAAGGGCGGCGCGGAAGTTGATCTCTTTGGCGCCGCAGATTTTGACTTCGGCGGCAACCGCGCGCAGCCGTTTGAGCCGGCGGGCTGTCGCGCGGCGCGTGGTGAGGATGATGATCGGCGAGAAGGCGCGCTGAAAGATGCGGGCCTTCGGGTTCACGCTGCCGGTGCGGCTGACGATGATGCGCAGGTTGAACTCGGCCAGGCCGCGCCGTCGGCGCAGGAGGCGGTAGCGCGCCGGTCCCGGCCCCAGGTTGACGGGATTCAAGTCCACGGTGCGCGCGCCGGCCATTACGGCGTCGGCTGTGGCGCGCAGTTCGAGCAGGTGCCGCTGGTCGCGCCGGCTGCTGAACGAAGAGACGGCGCGATTGGCCGTGGCGATCTTGCCATCCGCCGTCATGGCCATGTTCACAAGCACAAAAGGCAGGGAGGCGGCGGGCTGCCGGGCTGAGGCCGTTTTCTTCATAAGATGAGCATCGCATCGCCGTAGCTGAAGAAGCGATAGCGTTCGCGGATGGCTTCAGCGTAGGCGGACAGAATCAGATCGCGCCCCCGCGTGCTGTCTGGCGCGGCGAAGGCGCTGACGAGCATGAGGAGAGTCGAGCGCGGCAGGTGGAAGTTGGTGAGCAGCGCGTCGGCGATCCGGAAGTCGTAGGGCGGGTAGATGAAGATGCGCGTCCGGCCGCGGCCGGCGGCAAGGAATGCCGGCGTCGGCTCGCCGCGGCTTGTGGACACGCCTGCGGATTGCGCGGCCAGCGCCTCCAGCACGCGGAGGGATGTGGTGCCGACCGCGATGACCCGGCGCCCAGCCGTCCTGGCGTGGTTGATGGTGCGGGCGGCTTCTGTGCTCAGTTCGTAGCGTTCCTCGTGCATCGGGTGCGCGGCCAGGGTCTCGGCCTTCACGGGCGCGAAGGTGCCGAGTCCCACGTGCAGTGTGAGAAAACAAACTTGCGTGCCGCGCGCGGCGATTTCCGCCAGCAGCGCTTTGGTGAAATGCAATCCCGCCGTTGGGGCCGCGACCGAGCCGCCGAGCCGCGCAAAGACCGTTTGGTATCGCTCACGGTCCTGCCCCATGCGGGAACCGTCGGGCCGGACGATGTAGGGAGGCAAGGGGACCTCGCCCAGCGCATCCAGCCGCTCGGCGAGGTTGGGCGCGCCCGAGAAGCGCAAGCGGCGATGGCCCTCATCATTGGTTTCGAGCACGACGGCTTGCATGCCGCTTGGCTGCGCCCGCGCATCCTGGAGATTGATCTGCGTCCCCACGCGCGCCCGTTTACCTGGTCGCAGCATGGCCCACCAGTCGTTGACTGCGTTCTCCTCCAGCAGCAGCACCTCAAACTGGCCACCGGTGTGGGCATTCACGCCGCGGAGGCGGGCCGGGATCACGCGCGAGTTGTTGAGCACCAGCGCGTCGCCCGGATTCAGATACTCGGTCAAGTCTGGAAAACGGCGATGTTCGACGCGGCCGGAGTCACGATGCAGGACCAGCAGACGCGACTGATCGCGCTCAGGCGCAGGCTCCTGGGCAATCAGCTCCGGCGGCAGCTCAAACTCAAAGTCCTTAGTCCGCATCTGGCGAGAGCATTGTTCCATTACGCCGGAGTGACAAGAAGGCAAATCCCTAACCAGAGACGGCGCGCAAGATCAACGCATGCGGTCGCCGCAGACTTTGCGAATGACCGCCTTGAGGCACAGAAAATGCGGACTTGCATTCTGCCCAGTGTTTGCTAGGTTTTGGAGAAGTCGCAAAGTGCGTTCACGACCACCAGAAAGTTGTGAATAACTTTTTAATAAATAAGTGGGGTAAGGTGTTGACAGGGTGGGGGGAAGTGTATAAAAAGGGGGCGTAGTGGGGCACTAGCAAGGGATTGCAGTGCTGTTAATAAGATGGAACTGAACGAGACAACGCAGCCGACTGTTTACAACTTCGTGTATCGCCACGGAGTGGATGAGAAGCGGCGTGTGCAGATCCCGGCAAAGTGGCGGCCGGCGGAATCGGGCACTGAGTTGACTCTGATGCTCTGGCCAAAAGCGAAGGAAGGCGCGTGCCTGAGGGTGCTGCCGCCGCAGCAAATGGCCAAGCTGATGCGGGACATTGAGGCGATGCCAGTTGGGGATCCGAACAAGGTTGTTCTGAAGCGGTTCATTGGCAGCGAGTCTGTGCAGGTGACGCTCGACAAGGCTGGGCGAATCTGTCTGCCGGAAGGGATGGCCAGGGCGGCAGGGATCAGGGATGAGGCGATTCTGCTTGGGCTGCTCGACCGTTTTGAGATTTGGAGTCCTGATCGTTGCGTGAAGGTGCGGGCTTCCGACTCCATCATGGCCACGGAAGCATTCAGGCTGATGGATTAGAGAGTGGATTTATGAGTTTGCTGCGATTGTTGACTGCCGGCAGGAGTTTGGTGAGCGTGCGAGACACCGAAAGCCGTTACCGGCTGACCACCCAACGGTTGTTGCCTCAGTTCGCGCCGGCGCGGAATCCATTTGCCAGCAAACGAGAGGCGGAGTCGAGCCCGGCCCCTGCCAGCCAGCAGGATGCGGGAGCCAGGAGTGTGCCGCCGAAGACCGGCGTGTGGTCTTCTGCACCAGAGGTTTGGCGGCGGATGGCCATGGTGTGGAGCGGGTGGAAGCGCAAGGCAAGCGAGCTGATTGCGCGTCCGCGCCGCGCGACAGCGAAACCGGCCATGGCGCATTTGGGCAAGCCACCGGTGCAGGGAGAGCTGTCTTTGGACAGGGTCAAGGTAATGCGAAACGATTTGAGCCAGGCGGATGTGGAAGTTGTTCCCGCAAGACCCAAGGGAACCCCGGCGCCATCGGCAGCGGAGCCTGGCGCCGGCGCGGAGAGCGCCTGGGGTGTGACGCCCCGGTTCCTGCAGGCGTGCAAGCGGTAATGTGATGAAAGCCGATGAGAGGTGCCAGAGTACACGCACAGACCAGTGATGGTGGCGGAAGTGCTGGCCGCATTGAGGCCATCGCCCGGCGGTCGGTACGTGGACGGCACCATCGGTGGAGCTGGACACGCGGCAGCCATATTGGCCGCGAGTTCGCCGACGGGATGGTTATTTGCGTGCGATCGCGATGGCGCGGCCGTTGAAGCGGCGGGGCAAAGGCTGGCCGGGTTTGGCGGCCGGTTCGAGCTCCGCCGGGCAGATTTCGCGAGGTTGGCGGAGTGGATTCCGCCGGGGAGCTGCGATGGGGTGTTGCTGGACTTAGGGGTCAGTTCGCCGCAACTGGACGAGGCCGGGCGCGGATTCAGCTTTCAGCAGGAAGGGCCGTTGGATATGCGGATGGATCAGCGGCAGGCCGAGACCGCGGCCCGGCTCGTGAACGAAGCAACCTCGGAAGAGCTGGCGAAGATCTTTTGGGAACTGGGCGACGAACGGAGGGCGCGGCAGTTCGCGCGCGCGATAGCGCAGGAGCGCGAACGGCGGCCGTTCGAGACAACGCGGCAGTTGGCGGAACTGATCGAGCGATTGGCACCGCGTTGCGGTAGAAAGACACATCCGGCCACCCGGGTGTTTCAAGCCATCCGAATGGCTGTGAATGACGAAGTTGGTTCTTTGCAACAGGGGTTGGCGGGAGCGCTGCGGGTTCTGAAGCCTGGCGGACGATTGGCGGTCATCACGTTTCACTCGCTGGAAGATCGCATGGTGAAGGATTTCGGGCGCGTGCGGGCGCGGGATTACACATTCACCGGAAAAGTGGATGTTCCGGAGTTGCGCAAGCCGCGCGCCCCCGAATTGCGGTGGGTGAACCGCAAGGCGATCCGGCCCGGCGCGGCGGAAATCGCGGCCAACCCGCGCAGTCGCAGCGCGCAGTTGCGGGTGATGGAGAAGCTGGATGAAGAGTGATGCGGAAATAGTCTGAAGCTCACGATGATATGGCGCGGAATCGAAAATATCAGTCGGCGGCAATCCGGTTTGGGCCGCCGCTAAAGGTGTTCCTGTTTTGTTCGCTGATTGGCGGCTCGGCCCTGGGTTACGTCTGGCAAAAAGACCAGATTTCCCAGCTCGGCCGGCAAATCAACCGATACGAGGCGCGCCTGGATGAACTGCAGCACCAAAGCGACAAGCTGGTGAGGCAGCTCGGGACGATGCGTTCGCCGCAGTTCCTGGAAAGGCGCATTCAGGAATTGGGCTTGGGTTTGGTGCCGCCGCAACCCTCGCAGATCTGGCCCCTGGCCGAACCCGCGGACGATTGGCATCGCGTGGAAGGCGAGAGGCAGTATGCCGCGCCGCGCCTGGCCCGAAGCGAGCCCAACGGCTGAGCGAACAAAGTGAGAATTTTGCCGCCGCCTGCGACGCCGTCGGATGAGGAACCGATCGCCGCGGGCGGGCGGCAGACTTGATGGATGGGATCAGGGGAAGACGGAATGAACTGAAAGCAATTTACCGCCGCCCGTGACGCTGTCGGATGAGGAACCGATCGCCGCGGGCGCGCGGTGACTTTGGAGCAGCAAGTGAATTGACCGAGCCGGGGACTTGAGATGGCGAGACAACTACAATACAGAAGGCTGGCAACGCTGGCGCTGATGCTCGGCGTGGCTTTTGCCGCGCTGGCGTACCGGCTCATTGATTTGCAGGTGCTGCGTTATGACGAGCTCAGCACCAAAGCCCGGCGCAATACGCGCCGGGAGTTTCTCCTGGAACCCCGCCGGGGCGATATTTTGGACGCCAGGGGCAACCTCCTGGCGACAAGCGTGTTTGTGAAGACGGTGTGCGCGGATCCGGTGTTGGTCGGCAATCGCCAGGCGGAGGTGGCTCGCGCGGTGGCGCCGCTGCTGCAGGTGAGCGAAGCCGATCTGATGGAGCGCCTGAAGCAGCGCGTGGGGCGCAACGAAAAGGGCGGCCTCACTACCAACCGCTACGTGGTGCTTAAACGCAAGGTTCAACTCGAAACCTGGCAGAAGATTCAAGCGGCCATGACCAACCTCTCCTTTGGGCTGGACGAGAAGAAGCTGCCCCGGCTCGAACGGGCGTTTTACCGCGACCTGCGCCGCGCAGCGATCTATGCCGAGCGACTGGACGATCAACTGCGGGTCTATCCCAGTCATGCCCTGGCGGCGCATGCTCTGGGCTTTGTCGGGATGGACGAATGTGAGGTTGACGGCAAGCGGTTGCTGGAGACTTCCGGCAAGGATGGCCTCGAGCGGGCTTTCGACTCGAAACTGGCCGGCGTGCGTGGTTGGCGTGTGACTGAGACGGACCGGCCGGGGCGTGAACTGGTTTCACTGCGGGAACAGGATGTGGAGCCACGCAACGGATTTAACCTGGTGCTGACCCTTGATTCGATGGTTCAGCACATCGTCGAGTCAGCGCTGGCCGAGGCAATGGAGAAGCACTCGCCGGTGAGCGTTTCGGGGCTCGTGGTTCGTCCGAGCACGGGCGAGATTCTGGCCATGGCGACGCTGCCCAACTACGACCCCAATAATCCGGGTGCCGCGTCGCTTGACGCCCGGCGCAATCGGATCATAAGCGATGTGGCCGAGCCGGGATCTACCTTCAAGATTGTGGCGGTTTCGGGTGCGCTCAACGAGAGAGTTGTGCAGTTGAACCACTCCTTTGATTGCGAGCACGGCCGTTTCCATTTCGCGGGGCGGGTCCTTCACGACCATGAATCCTACGGCGTGCTTTCGGTGGAGGACATTATCGCCAAGTCGTCAAATATCGGCGCGGCCAAGATCGGCATCGAGTTGGGGGAGAACCGGCTGCACGATTACGTCCGCGCCTTCGGTTTCGGCGCACGGACCAGCCTGCCTTTGCCGGGGGAGGTTGCGGGCATTGTGCATCCGGTTAAGAACTGGAGCAAGGTCTCGATCGCCCAGATTCCAATGGGCCACGGCGTTGCCGTTACCGGGCTGCAGATGACGATGGCCATGTGCGCGATTGCCAACAAAGGCGTGCTGATGCGGCCGATGCTCGTGGATCGGCTTGAGGACCGCGACCACAACGTGGTCACCAAGTATCCGCCGCAGCGCGTCCGGCAGGTCATTAGTGAATCGGCTGCGCGGCAGATGGTCAAAGCGCTCAAGGCCGTCGTGGCGCCCGACGGCACGGGGGCGAAAGCGGCCCTGGAACATTACACCGTGGCAGGCAAGACCGGGACAGCCCAGAAGTCTGGCGGACCAAGCGGTTATATTCCGGGCAAGTATTTCGCGTCGTTCATCGGTTTCTTCCCGGCCGACCATCCTGAGGTTTGCATTTCCGTCATGATGGATGAACCCAAACAAGGCTATTACGGCGGGCAAATTGCCGCCCCGGTGTTCAGGCAAATCGCCGAGCGGTTGGCGGGCTATCTGAGTATTCGTCCAGAAGACGGCGAAGCGCCGTCGGGCACCGGCACCCTCACCACCTCAATAGACAATCGCTCTTTCAAGACGGCAGCCGCCCGTTCTCGGTGAACGCAACCTAACAACAATTGATAATATGAATTCGCTACCGTTAATTCCGCACCACCTGTTTGTGGCGGCCATTGGCAACGATGGCCGCGCGGGCCAAAGGCCAAGCCGGCCCGAGCCAAGGCCCGGCTGGCGGGCTGGCCGGGCAGAGGAAGGGGCGCTGGAAGTGATGGACGCCGGGAAACCAATGCCCGCCAGCACGACTCGGCGGTCGCGGGCATCGGTCAACCTGGCCTCGAGTTGACCAGTGGCCGGGCGCGCTGCTGGACGGGAGCAGGGCTGTCCATGGAACCTCGCTCATTAGGATACATTGCCGCGGCTTGCGCCGGGGACCAGTTGGGTGGTTCTCCCGAAACGCAGGTTCATCGCGTTTGCACAGATTCACGCCAGGCGCAGGCGGGCGACCTGTTCTTTGCGCTGCGGGGCGCCCGATTCGACGGACACGATTACCTGCAGCAAGCGGCTACGAAAGGGGCCAGCGCGGCCGTGGCCGAGCGCAAGCGATTGCCGGCAGGCGGGTGCGGCTGCCCGGTGATCGCAGTCGAGGACACCCGCAAAGCCCTCGGCCGGTTGGCCGCACGGTACAGGGAAGATTTTTCGCTGCCGGTGGTGGCCATTGGCGGGTCAAACGGAAAGACCACCACGAAGGAACTCGTGGCGGCCGTGGTGCGGCAGAAGTTCCCCACGCTCTGGAGCGAGGCGAGTTTCAACAATGACATAGGCGTGCCGCTGACATTGCTGCGCCTGGACCGGTCGCATCAAGCGGCGGTGCTGGAAGCCGGGAGCAATCACCCGGGCGAGTTGGCGCCGTTAGTGAGAATGATCCGGCCGGACTGTGGCTTGATCACCTGCATTGGCCGTGAACATCTGGAGTTCTTCGGGGACCTGGGGGGTGTGGTTCGAGAAGAAGGCTGGCTGGCTGAATTGTTGCCGGCGGCAGGCAAGCTCTTTATCAACGGAGACGGCGAATGGGCGCCGCGCCTTGCCGAGCGCGCGCGCGCGCAGGTGGTGCGGGTGGGCCTGGCGGCGGGCAACGATTGGCGAGCGCGAGACCTGCATCTCGACAAGCGCGGAGTGAAGTTCGTCGTGGAAGCGCCGCGTCCGGACTTCGCCGGCGAGTATCGGATTGCCTTACTTGGCCGCCACCAGGTTGTGAACGCGCTGTTTGCCATAGCGGTCGGGGCCGAATTGGGGCTGGACCGCGAGGCTGCCGCCCGGGGAGTGGCGGATTGCCGGCCGCCCAGGATGCGTTTGGAACTGTGGGAATCCGGCGGCTTGAGCGTGCTCGACGACTCCTACAACGCGAATGCCGATTCGATGGAGGCGGCGCTGCAAACGCTGCAAGAGTTGCCCTGCGAGGGCCGACGGGTGGCGGTGCTTGGCGATATGGCCGAACTCGGGTCCCACAGTCAGGCGGCGCATGAAGAGGTCGGCAGGCGCGCGGCGGAGATGGGCGTTGGCCAGTTGTTTGCCGTTGGCACGATGGCGCCGGTAATGGCCCGTGCCGCGCGGGGCGCCGGCCTCAACCGGGTCTTTGAGTTTGCGGACGTGGAAACCGCGGCAGCCGCAGTGAGCAGTTTTGTCAAGCGCGGCGACGTGGTGCTTTTGAAGGCCTCCCGCGCTGCGCGGTTGGAGCGGATTGGGGACCTGTTGCGGAGCCGCCAAGCTGTGAGAGGGAATTAAATGTTCTATTATCTGAGCCAATACCTGCTGTCCTGGTCAGCCGGGACCGAGTGGGCCGATCGGCTCTCTGCCCTGCGGCTCTTTCGCTACATTACCTTCCGCAGCGCCGGGGCGGCGTTGACCGCCCTGATCCTGAGCTGGTGGCTGGGGCCAAAGATCATCGCCTGGCTTAAGCAGTTGAAGTTTGGACAGGAATACTCGGACAAGGCCGAAGCGGGCGGCGGCCTGGCCGCTCGGCTGTTGAGCAAGAAGGGCACGCCCACCATGGGAGGGATTCTGATCATCATCGCATTGAACCTGACCACGCTGCTCTGGGCGCAGTGGAACACACTTGTGCAGTTGACGCTCCTTTCAGTCGTCGTGCTGGCTGGTCTGGGGTTTTATGACGACTACGCCAAGATCAGCCAGCAGAGCAGCCGCGGCGTTAGATCCTGTGTCAAGCTCGGGGTGCAAACCGCGCTGGCCTTGTTCATCGGGCTGTATCTATGGAATCTCCCGTCAACTCAGAGGCTGGTCACGGAGATCATGGTGCCATTCTGCAAGTATCCGGTACTGACCGGCGCGGGTCTCGTTGGGCTCGTGCTGGCGGTTCTGACCATAGTGGGCAGCTCTAACGCGGTGAATTTGACTGACGGGCTCGACGGGTTGGCGATCGGCTGCACCCTGATCGTCTCATTCACCTTTCTGGTTCTGACCTACCTCTCAGGGCACCGGACTGCTTCCGCGTATCTGCAGATCCCGCACGTGGTCGGGGCGGGCGAGTTGACAGTGTTTTGCGCTGCCATGATTGGAGCCGGCCTGGGCTTCCTGTGGTTCAATTGCCATCCCGCACGGGTATTCATGGGCGATACTGGCTCCCTGGCGCTGGGCGGTGCGCTCGGCATCGTCGCGGTTTTGATCCATCAGCCTCTGGTGCTAATCATCGCCGGGGGGGTGTTCGTGATCGAAGCAGTCTCGGTGATTCTGCAAACCGGCTGGTATCGTTACACGAAACGGCGTTATGGAACGGGGGCGCGCTTATTCCTAATGGCGCCCATTCACCACCACTTTGAGAAGAAAGGGTGGTACGAATCACAGGTCGTCATGCGATTCTACATACTGGGCGTGCTTTGCGCGCTGCTGGCGTTGAGCACCTTAAAGATCCGTTAACATGCGCAAACGCAAGAACAGCCAAGTCTGGGCGGCTCATTTCGACCGCCCCCGCCCGGCGGTTTGCCCGTCCTCCGCGGGTGCGCCGAGCACGAGAGTGCGGGCTGCGTGGAATGTTTTTACTCCTTGCATGGCAGTCGGTTCGTTGCTAGAAGCATTAACCGAAGCGGCGAACAGTGCGACTTCAGGCGACGTAATTTTGCTTTCACCGGCTTGTTCGAGCCGGGCTGAGTTTCGAAACCATCAACACCGCAGTGAAGTCCTTTGCCAGGCAGTTAAATCAATATGTAGGGGTGCCTATTGTGACACCCCCAAGATAGACGGCAGAAGAGCGACAGCGCAGCAGTGAGACAAAGCGAAACAAACACGAATCTTGCTCTGGGGTTTTCTGAGCGAACCCCCCCGGGGCGAAACGAACAAACAAGCAACACCTCAATAAACAGGCGCAAGAGCGCCACCCCAAAATGAACAACCAAAATCCACTCATTCCACTAGGCTCCGCTCTGGAGCAGAAGAACAGGGGAGGAGGCCGCGTTAAGATCGCGGTTTTCTTTGTCCTGGCCATCCACGGTATCGGCCTGATGGCCTTGCTCATGCAAGGTTGCGGCCAATCAAGGGAGCCTGTGCTCCCCGAGGAGGTGGTTGAAACCAACGAGATGCCGGCCTTCGTTGAACCTCCCCCTCCTCTCCCTGAAACCAGCGCACCGCCAGTGGCGGTCACCGCTCCGGTGGTGCCGGAACCGCCCCCGCCCGCGCCCCCGCCGGTGGTTCCCGCCGAAGCCGCCGAGTACTCCGTTGTCAAGGGAGATTACCTCGAGAGAATTGCCAGGAACCACCATGTCTCTGTAAGAGCGATCATGGAGGCCAATCCCGGCATTGAGCCGACGAAGCTGCAGATTGGGCAGAAGATTCGCATCCCTGCGCCCGCCCCCGCTGCGGCATCAGCAGCGGCCGTGACATTGCCAGCCGAGACTGGAATTGGATCCGGCGAGCAGATGTACACGGTGAAATCCGGAGATACCCTCATCCGCATCGCCCGGCAGTTCGGCACGACGCCGAAAGCGATCAGCGCCGCAAACAACCTCAAGACCACCAGCATCAAGGTCGGCCAGAAGTTGCGGATTCCGGTGCAGGCCCTCGCGCCGCCGGTTGCGCCAGTTGCGCCCGTTGAAACGGTGCCGCCGGCTCCTTCCGCTCCGCTGCCGGCGCTGCCGCCCGGAGCGTAGGAATCTCGAAGCGCATCCGGCCGCTACCCGCCGGCCCCGGGCGCTCCTTTCGGCAAATGAAAGTGGCCGTCACCATTCTGATTTCATGCGTTGCCGCGCTGCTGGCGCTGGGGATGGTGATGCTCTACAGCTCGAGCATGGCGCAGGTGGGCACGCGTTATTTGACCATGCAGTCGGTGTGGTGCGCGCTTGGCCTGGCAGCCTGCCTGGCGGCGGCGTTGTTGGATTATCGCCGCCTCAAGAAAATCTGGTGGGTGCCGCTGGGCATTGCGGTGGTGCTGCTGGCGCTGGTTCTTGACGAGCACTTCGGCGCGAAGGTCAACGGCGCGCGGCGTTGGTTCAAACTCGGGGGCATGCGGTTCCAGCCCTCCGAGTTTGCCAAGCTTGCCCTCCTGATTGCCCTGGCCTGGTACGGTGAATACTACCGGCGCCAGATGCCCCTATGGAAGCGGGGGATTCTCATTCCCGGGGTGTTGATTGGAATACCCGTGGTGTTGATCTTCCTGGAGCCGGATGTGGGCAACGCGCTGGTGCTCGCCGCCGTGAGCGGCCTTGTGCTGCTGGTTTCGGGTATTCGCCTCAGGTATTTTCTGCCGCCTGTCCTTGCGGCTGCGCTCGGAGTGGGATTATTCATCTACCATAATCCGATGCGTTCCGGGCGCATCTACTCCTGGCTGCACGTCGAGGAAACCCGGCGGGACACGGGCTTGCAGGCTTACCAGGCGATGGTGGCGCTCGGTAGCGGCGGCCTCACGGGCAAAGGCCTGGGTGATGGCCGCCAGAAGCTGGGCTTTGTGCCGGAGCACCATACGGACTTCATCTTCTCCATCATCGGGGAGGAACTCGGGCTGACTGCAACCTTGCTGGTGGTGGCGGCGTTCGTGGCAATCATCTTTTGTGGGGTTCACATCGCGAGGAGGTCAGCGGACACATTCGGGATGCTTCTTGCCTCAGGGATAACGTTCCTGATTGGCCTGCAGGCTTTTATCAACCTCGGCGTGGTGACAAGCGCGCTGCCCAACAAGGGCTTGCCACTGCCGTTCATCAGCTACGGCGGTTCCAGCCTCTTAACGATGTTGATCTGCGTGGGGCTGCTGCTCAGCATTGCGCAGCGGGCGAGCGAGCCGGATCCGGCCATGCGAAGCGTGTTGACAGTGGGCGACCTGGCAAATCCATTTGCCCGAGGCGCCCAGCCCGTGCCATGACCCCTGCAACCTCCCCCCCGGTCCAAATCGCCATCGCCTGCGGCGGGACAGGTGGACATCTTTTCCCCGGCTTGGCCGTAGCGGGCGAGCTGGTGCGGCGCGGCTGCGCTGCAATGCTGTTTATTTCCCCCAAGGATGTTGATCGGCAAGCGGCTGAAGGAGTCTCCGGCATGGAGATCATCACCTTGCCGGCCGTCGGCCTGACACGCGGAAGGGGCTGGGAGTTCCTTCGGAGCTTTATTCGATCCTACCGAAGCACCACAAAGTTGTTCAAATCGCGCCGGCCGCAGGCGGCTCTCGCGATGGGCGGATTCACAAGCGCGCCGCCGATTCTGGCCGCAAGAATGGTCGGAGCGCGTGCGTTCATCCATGAATCCAATGCGATCCCGGGCCGTGCCAACCGATGGCTGGCGCGGGTTGTGCACGGCGCGTTTGTAGGGTTCCCTGAGGCTGCGGGCCGCTTGCCCAATCATAACCTGACCGTGACAGGCACGCCGGTGCGCTCATGTTTCGAGGTCCGCGAGCCCTCAGCTTGCCGAGCCAAACTGGGCCTCGACCCCGCGCGGCCCGTCCTGCTGGTGATGGGCGGCAGCCAGGGCGCCAGGGGGATTAACGAGCTGATGATGCAATCCCTGCCGATCCTGAAGGCCCGCGCGCCCGATTGGCAGTGGCTGCATTTGACCGGCTCCAGCGACGCGCAGAAGGTGGCCCGGGCCTACGCGGATCTTCAGTTAAGGGCAATTGTCCGCCCCTTTCTCGCCGAGATGCATGTTGCACTCGGGGCGGCGACGGCAGCAGTTGGCCGGGCCGGCGCATCCTCGCTGGCCGAACTTGCGGCCATGCGCGTGCCGGCGGTGCTCATCCCGTATCCGGCGGCTACGGATAACCATCAGTTTCACAATGCCCGCGCGTTTGAATCCTCCGGCGCCGCCTGTTTGCTCGAGGAGAGGACTGCCTCGCCGGACCTGCTCGGGCAACTGCTGTCGGATCTGATTCACAAACCAGCGGTGCGGGAGAAGATGCGGGGCGCCCTGGCCCGATGGCATGCGCCCCGCGCGGCGGAACAGATTGCCAGCGCCATACTCGTTGCCGTGGGGGCCGAAGCAGGCACACACCGCTATGCTGATCAGGCCATACCCGCCAGGCAAGACTCCGGCGTGGCGGGTCCCGAGGCTAATCGGAGACCCTCGGATCCGCCTGAGGACCGGCCAATTCGTATGGCCGATTGTCGTAACATGCCATTGCCAGCAGGGAGGATTGCTTGAAATCGCGCGAGGCGATTCCCGGGACGATGCCGCGAGGCGGGAAGCAGGCAGCGGATGAACTGGCCCGGCGCGTCTCGCCGGAGACCGTCATCCGTTGCGACGAGCCGTTGGCCAAACACACGACGCTGCGCGTCGGCGGCCCGGCGGACCTGTATGTCGAGCCCGCTTCGGACTCGGACCTGAAGGAAGTTGTGGCCTGCTGTCGTGAGCACGCCTGGCCGATGTTCATTCTCGGGCGCGGCTCGAACCTGCTGGTGAAAGACGGCGGCTTTCGCGGCGCTGTGATTTGCCTCTCACACGCACATTTCAGCCGGGTAACCGTGGAGGGGGATCGCCTGAACTGCGGAGCGGGTGCAAGAGTAAAGATGGTCTCGGCGACCGCCCGGCGACACAGCCTGGCCGGGCTGGAGTTCCTGGATGGCATTCCCGGCAGCGTCGGCGGCGCCCTGCGCATGAATGCCGGCTCAATGGGCGGCTCGATGTTCGACCTGGTCGAATCCGTTCGGCTGATGGGTCTCGACGGGCAGGTGTATGAGCGGATGGGCCGGGACCTTGAACCCCAGTACCGCGGCTGCCCGTTGCTCAAAACGCAGATTGCCCTCTCGGCGGTGCTGCGCGGCCATCCCGGATCGAGCGAGGCTATTGGCCAGCGCATGAACGAGTATAACCAGAAGCGATGGCAGTCTCAGCCGGCGGCGCCGAGCGCCGGGTGCATCTTCAAGAACCCCACCTCTCTGTCCGCGGGCCAACTGATTGACGAGCTGGGCTTGAAGGGGATGCGCGTGGGGGGGGCGGTGGTTGCGGCTGAGCACGCCAATTTCATTGTGAACGGAGGGGGCGCCACGGCGGGCGACATGTTGGAGCTGATCGAGGTTATCAGGCGGCGCGTCCGGGCTGAGCGCGCTATTGATTTGGAGATGGAAGTAGAAGTGGTAGGAGAATGAATCCCGCACTAACAAAGCTCAACATCACGGTAATGTTTGGCGGAACCAGCGCCGAACGCGAAGTCTCGCTGCGGTCCGGGGCTCAGGTCGTCAAGGCGCTCCGGTCTCTGGGCCATCACGTCAGCGAGTTGGATCCGCAGAACCCGGAATGGAAACTGCCCGAAGCGACGGAGGTGGTCTTTCTGGCGCTGCATGGCACCTATGGAGAGGACGGCACAGTGCAACGCCGGTTGGAGGAACTGGGCGTGGCCTACACGGGGTGCGACCCGGAGGCGAGCCGCATCGGCTTTGACAAGTATCTGACCAAACAGCGGTGTGTGGCGGCGGGGGTTCCGACCGCGCGGTTTTTGCTGGTCGAGTCGCCCACCGCAAGCTGGCCGATGGGCTGGGATCCGCCAGTGGTCCTCAAGCCGGCCCGCCAGGGCTCCAGCGTTGGACTGCAGTTCGTCGAACGAGTCTCCGATTGGAGCAAGGCGCTGGCGGAAGCCATGCGGCACGATTCGCGCGTGCTTCTGGAGGAGAAGATCTCCGGCCGCGAATGCACTGTCGGCATACTCGCAGACGAGCCGCTGCCGGTGGTTGAAGTGCGGCCAAAGACCGGCATCTACGACTACCAGACCAAGTACAGCGAAGGCACCACCGATTACTTCTGCCCGGCCCCCTTTGACGCGGAGACGACCGCCCGGATCCAGGCGGCGGGAATGGGCGCCTTCAAAGCGATTGGCGGTCGGGATTATTCGCGCGTGGATGTGATTGTGCAGCCAAGCGGGGAGATGGTGGTTCTGGAAGTGAACACGTTGCCGGGCATGACCGAGACCAGTCTCTTGCCCAAAGCTGCCGCCGCCGCCGGCATCACCTACCCCCGGCTTTGCCAGCGAATGGTGGAACTGGCACTCAAACGAAAACATGTGGTTCAAACGTAAACCAAGAAACCGGCGCCTGGGGCGCGAGCAGGTGCTGGAGGTAAGACTGCGCTCCAGCCAGGTTCGCGCCGCCCGGACGCGTTTCACGGCGCTCTTGCTGGGCGCCGTCTTTAGCACAGTCTTTGGGCTGTATCTGCTCTATCGCGGCTGGGATTGGGCGCTCGATCGGCTCGTCTATAAGAACCAGGCGTTTGCCATCCGGCGAATCAACGTCGAGACTGACGGCGATATCGCAGTGGACCAATTGCGCCTCTGGGCGGGGGTAAGAATGGGAGAGAACCTGCTGGCGCTCGATCTGGCGCGGGTCAAGCGGGACCTGGAGATGGTGCCGCTGGTTCAGCGAGTCTCTATCGAGCGAACCCTGCCTGGTACCGTGTGCATCCGCATTACTGAGCGCAAGCCCGTCGCGCAGGTCAACCTCCCAATCGTGCGCCCGGGCGCGGCAGGCGCGGTGGTGGTGTACCACCTTGACGCGGCGGGCCATGTCATGTTGCCGCTGGAACCGCGCCAGCGGGCCGTGCCGGCCAACCCGGCCGATGAGGCGCTGCCGGTGATTGGTGGCGTCGCCCCCGTCGAGCTCCAGCCCGGCCGCTTCATCAACGCGCCCCAGGTGCAGGCCGCCCTGCGGCTGATCGAGGCCTTCAAAGAATCGCCGATGGCCGGGCTGGTGGACTTGAAACGCGTGGATGTTTCGGCCCCGGAAGTGCTGGTGGCCACGACGGGGCAGGGGAGCCAGGTGACATTCGCCCTGACCGAACTCAGGCATCAACTGCGGCGCTGGCATGCCATTTTCGAGCTGAGCGGGCAGACGACCAACACGATCGCGGCGCTCGATCTTGCCGTCAGCAACAATGTTCCACTTCGCTGGTTTGAGGCAGCGGCGGTTCCGCCTGTTGCCCGGAGGCCAGCCAAACCCTTACGTCCCAGGAAGAAGCATGTTTAGCGGCTCCTCTATCATCGTTGGTCTGGAAGTTGGCACCTCCAAAGTCTGCGCCGTGGTTGGCGACCTCGCCGCCGACGGCGGCCTCAATATCGTCGGCCTCGGCCAGGCCTGCTCGCGCGGCGTCCGCAAAGGCGAGATTGCCGACGTGGCGCTGGCTGAGGAAGACGTGCGCTGCGCGATTGTGGAAGCGGAGAAAATGGCCGACGTCGAGATTCGCAGTGTTTACCTGGGAGTGACAGGCGGCCACTTGCGGGGCTTCAACAACCGCGGCGTTTACCCGGTAGCCTCCGCCGATCGCGAGATTACCAAAGACGACGTGCAGGACGTGATCCGCAACGCCAAAGCCATCAACCTCCCGGCCGAGAACCACGTCCTCCACGCCATTCGCCAGCATTTCATCGTGGACGGCCAGGATGGCATCACCGACCCGGTCGGCATGCTGAGCTCGCGCCTCGAGGTGGATGTCCATGTCGTGCATGGAAACCGCAACCGGCTGCAGAATGCCATTCGCACGGTCAAAGGGCTGCAACTGGAGGTGGACGACATCGTCTTCAATGGGCTGGCCGCCTCGCTGGCCTTGCTGACCTCCGAGCAGAAGGAACTCGGCTCGCTGGTCATTGACATCGGGGGCGGGACCGCCGATTACGTCGTCTGCGCCAATGGCATCATCAAGCATACCGGCGTGCTGGCAGTTGGCGGCGATCATGTCTCGAACGACCTGGCGTATGGCTTGAAGGTGTCGCTCAGCCGCGCTGAACAGCTCAAGATCGAGCACGGCTCCAGCTTTGTAGAACCGGGCGACAAGGGGCAGACGTTCACCCTTCCGAACGAGCACGGCCTGGCGCACAAGACCGTCAATCTCGAACACCTGCGCCGCGTCATGTCGCTGCGGCTGGAGGAGATATTCCAGCTCATCGGCCAGGACCTCGAACAGGCGGGCGTCCTGGATTACCTGCGGGCGGGGGTGTTCCTCTGCGGCGGCGGGGCGCACATTCCACAGATCACCCGGCTGGCCGAGCAAGTCCTCCAGATGCCCGCCACCCTCGGCCAGACCAATTCAATCAGCGGCCTCAAGTCCGCCCTCAACCAGCCGGAATTCGCCACCGCAATCGGACTGGTCAAGTTCGGCTCCTTCACACAGCGCAAGCGCGGCGGCAAATCCTCTCTGACCGGCGGTCTCAAGAATACCTTCGGGCAGCTCTTCCGGCGCCCTTAACCATCCCAGAGAATCCCCATGATCACAAAGGCACAGAACGAAGCGGCGGCAGCAACAGCCAGCCAAACCCCGGCCGTCAAGATCATTGGCGTTGGGGGCGCGGGCATCAACCTGATGGAGTTGATGCTCAAGAACGGCCTGCCCGGAGCGGACTTCGCGGCGGTTGACACGGATGCCCGCGCGCTGGCCGCCTGCCGCGCGACGAAGCAGATTCTCCTCGAAACTCCGCTCCTGCGCGGGCTCGGTACCGGGGGCGACCCCGAACGCGGGCGCGCGCTGGCCGAGGAGCAGTTCCCGAAGCTCAAATCGCTTTTCGAGGGAACGGACATGGCCTTCGTATTGGCCGGCCTCGGCGGCGGCGCGGGCACGGGCATCGGGCCGGTGGCGGCCCGCGCGGCGAAGGAGGCGGGCGCGTTGGTGTTGGGCTTTGTGGCGATGCCCTTCGATTGCGAAGGCCACCGCCGGCAGCGCGTGGCGCAGCATGGGTTGGCCCAGTTCAAGGCCGCCGCCGATGGCGCCATCTGTCTGCCCAACCAGAAGGTCTTCAAGCTGATTGATGAAAACACCAGCGTGCTCGAGACCTTTAAGATCATCAACAACTTCCTCGCCGCCGGCGTGCACGGCGTCTGGCGGCTGCTCCGCCATCAGGGACTGATTGAAATCCACTTCACCGAACTGGCCGCGCTGATTCAGGATCGCCACGCCGAAAGCACGCTCGCCATCGCCGAGGCGATGGGGCCGACGCGGTCCCGCGAGGTGATGGACAAACTGCTGGCCCATCCCATGCTCGACGGCGGCCAGTTGCTGGGCGAGTCCGAGGCGGTGTTGGTGAGCGTGACGGGCGGGGCGGACCTGACAATGGCCGAAGTGAACCGCGTGATGGAGCAGATCAATCGCCAGTGCGAGCGCGCACAGGTGATCATGGGCGCCGCCATAGATGAGGCTTTCAAGGATCGCCTGGCCATCACGCTGGTTGCCGCGCGCAAGCACCCGGAACGCGAGGCCATTGCCGGGCCCCCGGGCAGCCGCGAGGAACCGGGCCAGCAACTGCTCCCCCCCTTGACGGAAGGACGCACCGGATCGCGATTCGTGCCGCCGGCGCCCGAGCTGCCGCTCGAGCAGGTCGAGCAGCTCCTGGCACGGCAACGCGGCGGTGGTTTGCGCCAGCGCAAGAGCGCCTCAAGAATGCGGCAGGCCCAGTTGCCGCTGGAGATCGTCTCCAAGGGCCGGTTTGACAAGAGCGAGCCCACCATCCACAAGGGCGAAGACCTCGACGTGCCTACCTACATCCGCCAGGGCGTCCCGCTCAATTGAGGGCGGGCACGCCGGTTTCCGGGCCAAAGCACCAGCCGATCTCAATCGCTGGCTATCGCCCCTCATGAATTCCGCGTCGCGGCTCTGCATCCGGTCCGGTTACTGCCGGGCGCGAACCGGGCCGGCGCATCGCAGGCAGCAGGACCTCAAGGCAATTGCTGAAGGCGGTAATAGCGCTCGGTGGACAGGCCGCCCGTTTGCGAGCCGTCGTCAAGGAATTCGAATTCTCCGTTGGTCGAGGTGAGGACATCGGCAAAGGGGATCCAGCCCGGCGGCGTGAGGGAAGGAGTCCACTGCACCTGGAATTGGCTGGTGGCGGGCGCCGCCCACTGCAAGCGCACGCCGTCGGCTCCAGTGGCTATACAGTAGATAGGAACAGGCGCAGGGTAATGCGTAATGACGAGCCCCTCGCCGATGCGGAAAAAGCGGTATGGCGAAGGCAACGGCACGCAATACAGTGCCGTGTCCCCTTCCGCGGTTAAGGTCGGGGAAACCACCGTCCAGTTGGTGCTGTTGATCTCGGTCTTGCCCTCGACGTAGTAGTGGATGCCGCGCATTGCAGTCCAGTAGAGGCAGAAGTTGTCGTAGAAGGCCTGGCATTCCGTGATGCGAATATCCAGGCCGTAGGCCGGGAATTCGGTCGCGGTAATGGCATAGTCGGCGGGCACGCCGGAGACATTGACGGCGGAAATAAACCAATCCCCTGACGTCAGTGAAACGGGGCTCGAGGAGTCAAAGAGCGTGATCAACTCGTCATTCAGCCCGGCGTTGGCGCTGTGGTAATCATAATCAGCCGCGTTGGGCAGCGGCAGCCCCCGGCGCGCGACCAGGGTCATGTCGGCGGTGGGGCCGGTGATCTCGAATTGGGCCCGCACCGCATTCGTCGAGACAACAAAGCGGTAGTAATCAATGGCATCTTCCGTTCCGGAGTTGCTGCCGTGCCAGGCATCCCCGTTGCTCAACGTGACGATATTCGGGAAGACATTTGTGTATTCGGTCGCCAGCATGGTGTATGCGACGCTTGTCAGGTCGGCATTGAAAACCCCGAGATGCCAGCGCCCGGGCGCGAGCGCGACGGGTGCGGAGTTGGGAAAGAGGATGATGCCTTCGCTGTTCGTGCCGGCATTAAAGCTGCCGTAGTCGAAGCTGGCCAGCGTCGGCAGGACGCTGCCACGCCGGGCGACCAGGTTCAAGTCGCCGCCGGGGTTCAGGAGTTGGAACGAGACGGCGGTTGCGTTGGAGGCAACATCGTAGGAGAAGTATTGCGGCAGCGTGTTGCCGGAGTGAGTTGCGTTGCACGGCGCGCCGTTGGCCAGGGAGATGATATCGAAGTCCACCTCCAGGGCGGCGGTGACATCGTCCGGTCCCGGGTTGTGGAGGCCGAGATAATAGCGCGCCCCGGGAACCAGCGGGGGCAGCCCGCCGGTGTCCAGCGTGCGAACTCCCGCGGTTGCCTCCGAGAGCAGGGTGACATCGCCGGCGTTGGTGCCGGTAGGCGGGAGGTCCTGGTTCAACAACACGTTTACAGGCCCGGACGCCTGGACGAGCAGATTGGTCGCCCTGGTGGCCCAGGCGGGTGTCTCGACGACGAAGGGCGCCACTTCGCCGGGCGGAATGGTGTTGGCGCGGGCTATTCCGTGGGGCAACTCGATGGGCACCGGCCCCGTGTTCTGGAAAACGATGCGCAACTGCCAACTGGCCAGTTCCGGCGCGGGGGAGCCGGCTCCGGCCCGGGTGTCCCACATTTCCAGTTGCCAGGTGCCGTAGGCGCTTTCGCCAACCAGTGCGCCAAGCGGTTGCTCGGGCAGGCAGTAGAAATCCCAGCTCGTCTCGTCCGGCTGGAATGGAGGCGACGCAAACTTGATCGGCACCCGCGCCCGGTTCGTGTTTTCAGTGAACACAACATAGCCGGGGCCCCAACTGGCCACTGTGGCGGTGTATGTCCAGAGCGAATTGGTGTCATCGTTGGTCCCTTCATTTATGACGATGACAATCTCCGTGGCGATGTTTGTCTGAACGCCCGGGCCGAAGGGGATCGAGACGCAATTGTTGTCGCTGACCAGCCCGCTTTGGTAGATCAACTCGCTGCCGTAATAGACATGCAAGGTGTCGGGAGCAACGTAGAATTCGTAGTCTATCGTCAGGATGCCCGGGTTGTAACCCACGAACAGGTTGGTCCTGTCGGCGTTGTAGTTGCCTGAATCAATGGTGGGGTAATCATTAGTGCGGAGCACAACCCCGCCCAGTTCGCCGGCAGTGGCTCCGCCGCGCCCGTCGAACAACAGCACGCGCGTGCCGGCGGGGCTGATCAGAGTGAACGCCATGTCGGAGACGCGCGAGTGGTTCGTCGCCAGCAGTCCCACTTCGACCGCGGCGATGGGCCGGTTGTCGGACACAAACAGGCTGGCGTTGGTCAGCGCATCGTCCGGGAGGGAGGTCGGGCCGGCGGCCGTGCAGATGAATGGCTCGACGCCGCCGGGATCAACGCCCACGCTGCTCTCAAGGCGGATGGACTGCGTGAGCGCGTTCGGATTGAAGACGCCGATGTAGTAGCGGCCAGGAACCAGCGGCGGCAGCGTCGAAGGGTTGAAGGTCCAGCATTCGGCCGCCGTATCGGCCAACAGCCGGCGATCAAACTCCATTTGGGTGGGCACGCCGCCCTGTCGAAGGTAAACCTCCAGGGGCAATCGCTCAGGTGTATCGTTGTACAGGCAGAGTGTCAGGTTGGTGGCGCCGATGGGAATCTCCAGAAAGTCGTAGGCGAAGGC
Source organism: Verrucomicrobiota bacterium (assembly GCA_035358715.1). GTDB lineage: Bacteria > Verrucomicrobiota > Verrucomicrobiia > Limisphaerales > UBA8199 > UBA8199. The sequence continues at coordinate 27,430 of DAOPPX010000020.1, read as the reverse complement.
ATTGGTGGACACGTCATGTGGTGTGCCGGTGGCCGCGTTCTGCGGGTCAAGACGGATAGTCAGGTTCTGGACCAGGCCGGTCTGGCCGGGTGCGTTGTCGGCGAGGGTCAGCAGCCAAACCCCCATGCCCTGCTCGCCGATGAAATTGCGCAAGCTGCCCGGGCTGTCGGTGGGGCGAGCGCCGGGAATATCGCCTTCGCCATTGTCCTCATAGACCCAGTCGTACTCACCCGGCACCGGCTCTCCCGGGGGCAGGGAATGATTGTGCAGCACGGCGGATTTCCGGCCATGCCGGAGCGTGCCGAGAAGGTTGGTCACGCCTTCATGCCAGAGTTCAGCGGTGACGACGACGCGCCGGACCGCTACCGGCGCCGGGGCAATGGCAACCACGTTGGTGACGCCCGGCCGGGCCGCGACCCCATCCGGAATTACGGCAGGCAGGTTGATGCCGCGCAGGAGCCAGTTGCCGCTCCCGTCCTGCTCCCCGAAGGGCAGTTGACTGAATACGCCCATGAAGGCGTATTCGGCGGCCTGTTGGCCTTCCGCCTTGACGCCGACGTAATAAAGGGCGCCAGGCTCGACATTGCTGAAAACAACCGCGTGCGTGCCGCAGCGGCCAATGGCCTTGTCGGCCGCCTCAAGGGCGGCGGTGTCCAGGTTGGTCAGCGCGGGATTGGTGGAGACGTAAAGGTCAATGTCCGCCTCCGCTTGGGCGGCGCCGCCCAGGTTTGTTTGATTGAGGCTGGCCGACGGCAGCGAAAGGTCCGCGGCCATGAAGGTCACAAAGGCGGCATGAAGGTAGTTCTGGTCGTTGGTCAGGACATAGAAGCGCCATTGGTTGGTCAGGCCGGCGGCGATTACGCCGTTGGTGCCGCCAGGCCAGGGAATGGTGTCGCCGTCGGCCAACGGTCCCATGGCGCCCACCCGCTGATTCAACAGAAGCCCGCCCGAAATGCCCTGGCTCGGCCCAAATCCATTGGTCACCAACGTCACGCTGGCGGAATTGACGGACGCGATGGGCGCCTCGGTGAGCGCTAGGGCGCCCGCTTCCGCGCCGTCTCCGCTGGCGATCACCAGCGCGTAATCCTGCGCCACATCATTGGCCCGGGCAGTGACGGCGTTGACGTTCACGGCCCGGGCCGCGACCGTTACGGAGTAGCTGCCGCCGAACTGCGGATAGAGGAAGACGTTTTCAACATTGTTCACCATGTCCGCGTTAGGCGGGAGGGCTGTGTTCCACGCCTGGTTGGAGCTGCCGCCTGGCGGAATGTCGTTGCCCAAAAACACCTCGCCCGTGCCCAGGTTGGTGACGACCAGGTCCAGATCATTCACGAGTTTCAGGCCGGCGGCGGGGTTGCCCGGGGGATCGGTCCAAACCAGCGTGACGCGCAGCGGGGCATTGGTCGCCTGGGGCGAGAGCGAGATGAAGCGGGTGTGGCTCTGGCCGGTGGCCAGGGCGTTGGTCGGGTCCTGGTCGAAGACGTGCAGGGGGGCGGCGACGCCGGCGAAGGTGTTGGAGAGAGCGGGCGGCAGGCTGTTGGTGAGGTTGACCAGGCCCCATCCTGACGCGTTGGTCGGCGTGTGCGGCGGGAAGGCGCCGGGCGCGGCAAGCGGGCGCGCGCCGTTGATCAGCAGTGCCTTCATCAGCGCGGGACTGTTGGTGCGGCCCAGGCGTTGGAAGAACTCGTGCATAAGTGCCAGGCTTCCTGAAACCCTGGCCGCGGCGAGGCTGGTCCCCGATTCGTACCGGTAGAAAGGCCCGAGCGTCTCGTTCAGATTGCTGAACACGGTGGAATAGTTGTTGGAGGCGCCCGGCGGCCCGTAGTAGGCCTCCTGGTCCCATTGCGTCGAGCGGGCGGAGACAACGAACGTGCCGGGGGCGGCGATATCGGGTTTGATGCGGCCAAACGTGCCTTCGACGCCGACGCCCACGTTGCCGCGGCTGGAGAACGCCGCGACGACGTTGTTGGTGAAGGTCAGTCCCAGCCAGGGCGAGTTGGTCTGGCAGAGGTTCGTTTCATTGACGGTTGTGCATTGCCAGGCTTGCTCGGTGATCATTCGCGCCTGGTCAACGGCAGCTACCGTAATCACATTCTTGGCGGTGGCAGGCGATTGGATCGAATCCGCGTTGCCGCCCGAGCCGTCCTCGCTGGCATTGCCAGTGTTGCCGGCGCCGAAGACAAACAACATCGGGTGCGCCCCGGACACTCCCGGCAGCGCGTCGCGGACGGCGGCGTCATAGCGGGCCGCGGCCAGGTCGTAGCTGGGAGCGTCGGCGTAGTGCCAGCTATTGTTCGAGATGAAAGCGTCGTTGCGGGCGGCGGTCTGTTGCAGATAGCAATCCGAAGCCGGCCCGGGATCGGCGGCCAGGGCCAGCACTCTTGCCGCGGGGGCCTGGCCGCGGAATTGGAGGTTCGTGGCGGGCATGGCCGACCCGCTGGCCTGGGTGACAGTGTGAGACTGCAGACCGCTGCCGGCGATAATGCCGGCGACATGCGTGCCGTGGCCATTCGAGTCAACCCCACTCGTCGGCACATCCCAAAAAATCCGCCCTTGCAGGTCGGGGTGATTTGTGTCCACGCCCGAATCGGCGACGCTGACCACGACATTGGTGCCGGTCAAGCCAAGGTAGTTGACCGGGGCGGTCGTGTCGGCGGCCGCGGCAACCTGTGCCCGGCTCAGGTCGTTCGCCATGACACGGGCGCGCGCCAGCTCCACTTGCTGCACGCCGGCAAGCCGCGCGAGAGTGGGCAAAAGGTCGGCTGCGCCGGCCGGTTGGGCGGCACTCCGGGCGCGCACTCTGAGCACCGGCCCAAAAGGCGAAGATCCATCGCCACTCACCTCCACGCCGAGGTCTCGCAACTGGTCGAGCACCGCGCCCGCGCAATCCGGGAAGATCGTCAGGTTGAGGGCTTGGGACTCGGGCAAGGCTTGCTGTTCGATGGCCAGCGCCAACAGCGGCGCCTTGAGTTTGAAGTAGGGTTCGTAAGGCAGGACAGCCTGGACCTGGGAATCGGTTTGCAGCCGCTGCGCAACGGCTGGCGACGCGCCGACCAGGTACGCCTGATTGGGAATGTAGGCGACGATGGCCGCCCCGGCGCCCCGCAGGCGGGCGCGGAAGGCATCATTCAGCGGCGCCCGGGACTGGACAACATAGGCGCCGGGGTCGCCCGAAACGCGCAGGTGATCGGGAATCGGCAGGGCAAGCGGCTGAGCCGTGTCGAGCAGTGCGTTCTCGAGCAGCAAAGCCGAAGGGCGGCGGACAAGCTGGCTGATCGGCGCCGTGGTATTCGTCAGGCGCAGTGAACGATCGCTCGTGCCCCGTATGGCGTGAGGTCTCGGAGACGGCGCGATGGTTCGGGGCGCTTCTTGAGGGGACGCCGGGTCCGCCAACGTGGAAGCGAGCGCCGGCGTAACGGCGATTGCCGCCTGGTGCGTTGTTGTTTCCGCATTTGCCCTGCGCGGCCCGGTCGGCTCCTCTGCCTGCTGCTTGTCCCGTGGGCCGACACAGGCGGCCGGGACAAACAGCATCGAGCTCAAAAGGAGCCAGATCAGGAACCTGCAACGCATAGGACGATGTACTCTACGCCACGCCTCGATCCGGTGGCCAGCCAAAAGGTTCGGGTATTCTCAGCTTTTCGGATCAGGGCGATTCTCGGCTCCTGCGCCGGGCAAGTGCCTGCGTCCCTGTAGGCCATGTGCCCTCACGCGGCGCACGGTTGCCGTTCCCATCGGAAAACATCCGGGTTAGGGCATTTGCGGAACAGCCTCTAACCGGGGTGTTCCACACCCGGCACGAGATACCCACAGACCGGAGCGCGGGCATCTTGCCCGCTTAGCCCGTTTGGAGTCTGTAAGCGGCAAGATGCCCGCGCTCCGGCCGTGCAGGTCTGGAATGTCCGGGCTAAGGCCACTTGGCTCCCCGCCGGCTTGGCGCGATTCGCCCCCGGCGGCAGCGACCGGTTGCGCCCGCCAAATGGCCTCAACCCCGCTCGCAGGCCGGTCGCGCTCTCAACAGGCGCTCGCCCCGGCCGTCCCGATCCGCCACAGCCCGCCCAGCCGCCGCAACGCCGCCAATAGGCCGTGTACAACGGGTGTACAAGGGATGCTCACCGGGTGCACACGCTTCAGCCTCTTGTGCTCCCCTCGTGCATCCCGTGTACTCCCCTTGTACACGCTTCGAGGTAACGAAGAAGAGACTTGGACACGGGCGGTGGCGGACTCCGGGGCTGCCGAAGACTTCGCTTTTGTAACTTTCTTCTTCTCAGTTACTTGCTGGTTCTTCGACTCAGGCGGCGGCGGGACTATGGCGCTGAACATGCTATCCACCCCTTTCCAGCCGTTCTTCGTCTGGCTGGTGACGATGAATACCTTCTGACCCGGGGTCGGCTGCCCAAACCGGGCCGTGTAGAGTGCTGTGATGTCGCATTGGCCATTGCTGGCCGGTCCCAACAGGCCCAGGTAATAGACCCGACGGTGTTTCATCCGGCCCGCACTGCACGGGGGCTGCCCAAACACCATGATGTCTTCATTGACCGTCCCGACGTTCAGCAACAGCCGGACGCCTTCTTCCGCGTCGTTGACGATCTCCAGCCCGGTGACGGGGCTGGGGGCGAACACGACCGGGGCGGGCGGTTCGAGCACCGGCGCTTGGCCGATGCAACGCAGGGTGCTGTTGACCTGGACGCAGAATTGCTGACCGCTCAGGTGCGAATACTGGCCCATCCAGGGCTGGCTGGGGACGTTGAGGGCGGCGGTGTTCCAGCGCTGTCGCTGCGCTTCGGTGAGCTTAACGCCCCACTCGCGGGAGGAAACGCCGAAATGGGACCGCGCCATCGCCTTGCGGTTGGACGGCTTGTCGCTGGGCACCGTGCGTTCCCTGGCGCACAAGCCAAAGGGCGATTGGTAGAAGGTTTCCCGGCCAAGACTGCCGGTGCGGGGTGTGGCTAAGAGTTTCATAGACGAATACCTTTCTCATACCGGCTGGGAGTGCTGCCTGGCGGCAGGCCCGACGCGGACCCGCCACCCAGGCCGCCATGCCTCCGCAGCCTTGGGGTAAGGGTTGCCCCAAGGGCACGTGACATCAAGCGCTAACTTCCTGCAGGCAATCGAGCGGGCTCTTCATCCCGCTGCCGCCTTGGTGCAGCACATGCGTGTAAATCATCGTCGTGGACACATCGTTGTGCCCCAGCAGTTGCTGGAGCGGTTGGCCGAAAACGATGGGGTTTGGCCGTGCGCGGTGGCGTGGCGCTGCTGCCGTTGGAAGAGGAACGTCGAACATCCAACACCGAACATCCAACCTCGAACTGCCCGGCTATCGGGCACCCGTTCCACCAGTCGAAGGATTCTCGCGGAGTATTCCAGCAGCCGATCCTCCAGGGCGTAGTCTCCCTTCATCCTGCTCCTCCCTCCTTTCGGTTTAGTGTTCGATGTTCGACGTTCAGTGTTCGACGTTTCCCCCCTCCCGACTCCCAGCGCAGCCCCTCCCCGTAGAGGAACAACAGAGCGTTGATCGCCTGGTTTTGGGTGGAAACGGCCACGTGTCCCGTGGTCGCCAAGTCGCTCAGGAACAACTCCATCTTCTCCTCCGCCGGCTCCAAGTCCGCCCGCGACCGCATCTTGTGGAACTACACGTAGCGCCGGATCCAGTCGCAGTAGGAGGTCTCGGTGCGGATGGCGTAGTACTTGAGCCGCATGATCTCGCGGACCTGCTCCAGCAGGTTCAGCTTAGGATTGGGCGTAATCAGGTCCTGCCGCCCCACCATCGGCGCTGGAGGGGCTGCTGTTTGATATTGACCTGGCCTGTGCATCTCCATACCTTTTGTTCGTCTGCTATTGGTGTGGAGTATCAGGTCAATTCAATGTTTTAGCCGCTTTTATTCATTATCATTGAATTGACTCAATGTACAAACATAGTTAGACCACTCCCATGAGACAGCGCATCGGCACATATTTCGTGGTCGCCGCTTTGTTGCTTACTTGGCCACTCCACATCGGGGCACTCTCCTATCTTCTCGCGGAGTTAGTTGGTGATTTCTTTGCGCCCCACGAGGACCACATTTTATTTTGGTTTCCTATCGCTGCCGCAGGAGGCGCCTTTGCGATTCTGCTGGCTGCGGGGATTCTTTTACGTCGTGGGTGGGCGTTGTATGTTTCCGCAATCGTTTTGTTGGGTGGATTAGCCTCTGTCAGCAGATGCTTTCCGCGTCCTTCTCGTGATTGGACTCTTCACATTTATGATTGGATTCTCTGCATTGGGCTGGCGGCGCTTTGTGTTTTGTCCGCAGCATATTTACTGTGGCTCGCCCGTTATTCCGGAGTCCGCTCCGCCAGGTTGAGATGAGAACGACGCAGTCTAACTTGGCGCTCGACCGAATGACGAGTAACGCGAGCAGCCGCATGTTCCAATTCGAGCGTCGCTGGCGCGCTCCTCGTCATCGGTCAGCTTTGCGTTAGTCGAGTTGGTGCCATGACGAGAGCACCGCACGTGAAGTATATTTGGGCCGCTTGGGGTGTGGCGACTGCCCTGTTGTCGGTGTTTGCGTTGGGCGTCTGGAGCAAGTGTTGCGCTTGCGGCTATCAGACTCCGCAAGGGCTGGTCACTTCGGTGACTTTGGCTGCCACAGCGTGGGCGGGTTTCTTCCTGCCACATCCCCGGTCGTATCTCGTGCGCGTCCCGCTCGACCTTTGGGTCGTCCTGACAACTATGCTTCTGGGCAGACACGTCGCGGATGTGTTGTGGCTTAGTCCTCATGCCCCCTTTGGCTTATGGTAGAGGCGTCGGCAAGACGGTGGAGCAGACGGCGGGTTAGGGTTGGAGTTGAGCTCTTGGCGGTGCCTATGCCCCTTAGTCATTCGCGCCGCCGCTCACCTTGTCGTTGATATGGCGGCTGGCAAAAGCTATAGGAGTATCCAAGTCTATGCTGCAACATTGTCCAAAATGCGGGAGGCTGATGCTGGTGGATGATAAAGACACTTGCACCCCCACCTCCTGCGATTCCTGCAACCACACATTCACACCAAGCCCTGAAAACAAGAGGGGGTTGCGGGTGACGCTGACGCGGGCGGAGATGAAGATGCCCGAGATCCAGGAGCTTGCTGAGTTATTGGTGAAAATTGCCTCCGACGGGGCTTTGGAATACGAGGAACTTCAGGCGCTTACGGAGTGGCTGAACAACCACAACAGGCTCGAAATTGCCGGTGTAAAATACTTGATTGACGTAATGCTGCAGATTTGCGCTGACGGTGTCATCAGTGAACAGGAAGTTTGGGAAGTGCAACTTGCGATTGAACGAGTCCTGCCTAAGGAGTTTCGCAGCCAGATCATTGAAGCACGCAAAGCACAGTACTACAGCCAGCCCGCAACGGCAGCGCAGCTTGACCTGATTGAGAAATTAACGAACTCCCGCCCTGCCGACTTAACCAGGCGCCAGGCGTCGGAGATACTGGATGGCGTCTTCAATGCGACGACCAACCGCCAGATCATGTTCCTTCGTTTTTGGGACAAGGAAGAGCTGGCGTCCAATGGACGCCACGAAGTGTCCGCATGGATGGATGCATTCATCGAGGATGACCCGGCGCGGTGGGCAGCTTGGACCATTTTCAAGGCGGAATCGGGGGATGACGGTTCTCAGCGCGACCCGTCCTGTGTTCCGGTGGGAATAGGGCCGAAGTACTTAGTCAAGGTTAGCGCATCGCGCGAGGAACTCCTCCGATACCAGTTTCAGCGTCGCGAGTGGTGGCGGCATAATGCGTGGCGAGAATAACCGTCTATGCTTAGTCATTTTGTCAGTTTCTTGTTAAGCACAGCCGCTGCCGCAGGCAAGGACTTTGCCGAAAAGTCTACTGACCAGCCCAGTACCTATCAAGCCCGTGCCATCAATAGGGAACAGTAGTTTTCTGCGGAAGGCTGAGAGCCTTCCGTTTGGCGGACCTCGGGGCGGGAACTCCGGCTTAGTTTTCCGTTGGGCAGCTCGGACGGAGGAGTCCGGCTAAACACCTATTCGGGCACTGTCACAATCATAGGACCCCTTCAAGCTTGGGCTCGCGGGGACCCTCGCCCTCCCGGGGTTCACGGGCGTGGGCTATTTCTTCTCGAACGCCAGGGCTCCGGTTTGGGCGACGACTTTGATGCGGTCGCCGGGCTTGAACTCGCCGACCAGCAGCTTGGTGGCCAGCGGGTCGAGCAGCAACTCCTGGATGGTGCGCTTGAGGGGGCGGGCGCCGAATTGCGGGTCGAAGCCTTCCTTGGCCAGGAGTTGCTTCGCCGCGCGGTCCACTTCGATGCTGAGTTGCTGCTGTGCCAGGCGCTTCTCGAGGCGCTGGAGCTGAATCTCGACGATGCGCGCCAGGTGTTTCTCGTCCAGGTTGTGGAAGATGATGATGTCGTCCACGCGGTTGAGGAACTCCGGGCGGAAGTGGGCCTTGAGCTCCAGTTTCACCAGGCGTTCCAGCTCGGCTTCTGAATGCGGAGTGCGGAGTGCGGAGTGTGGAGTTGCGGATTCCGCGCTCCGTGTTCCGTGTTCCGCACTCGCATAGAACTCCTGAATGACGGGCGAGCCGATGTTGCTGGTCATGATGATAATGGCGTTGCGGAAGTCCACGGTGTGGCCCTGGCCGTCGGTGAGGCGGCCGTCGTCCAGCACTTGCAGGAGCACGTTGAAGACGTCGTGGTGGGCCTTCTCGATCTCGTCGAACAGGACCACGCTGTAGGGGCGGCGGCGGATGGCTTCGCTGAGCTGGCCGCCTTCCTCGTAGCCGACGTAGCCGGGCGGCGCGCCGATGAGGCGCGCGACGGTGTGCTTCTCCATGTATTCGCTCATGTCAATGCGCGTCATGGCGTTCTCGTCGTCGAACAGGAACTCAGCCAGCGCGCGGGCGGTCTCGGTCTTGCCGACGCCGGTGGGGCCGAGGAAGATGAACGAGCCGATGGGGCGGTTGGGCTCCTGGAGTCCGCTGCGCGACCGGCGGACGGCGTTGGCGACGGCCTGGAGGGCCTCTGTCTGACCGACGACCCGCTGCTCGAGCCGCTCTTCCATCCTGACCAGCTTCTCGCGTTCGCCCTCGAGCATGCGCGAGACGGGGATGCCGGTCCATGAGGCGACGACTTTGGCGATGTCTTCTTCGGTTACTTCCTGGGTGAGCAGGCGTTGCCCCTGGGGTTTCGCGTGCAGAGCCTTCTCCGCCGCGGTGAGTTTCTTCTGCAGCTCCGGCAGTTTGCCGTACTGGATTTGGGCGGCGAGGTTGAGATCGTTGCGGCGCTGGGCCTGTTCCAGCTCCAGCTTTGCCTGCTCGATTTGGCTGTTGACGATGCTGACGGCGTTGATGGCCGCCTTTTCGTTCTGCCATTGGGCCTTAAGCTGCTTGGACTGCTCCTTCAGGTTGGCAAGGTCCTTCTCCAGCCGTTTGAGCCGTTCGCGTGAGGCTTCGTCCTTTTCCTTCCTGAGCGCGCTCTGCTCGATCTCCAGTTGCTGGATTTGGCGCTCCAGTTGGTCAATCTCGGTCGGCATCGAGTCCAGCTCCATGCGCAGGCGGGAGGCCGCCTCGTCAATCAGGTCAATCGCTTTGTCCGGCAGGAAACGGTCGGCGATGTAGCGGTGCGAGAGCGTCGCCGCCGCCACCAGGGCGCCGTCCTGGATGCGCACGCCGTGGTGGACCTCGTAGCGCTCCTTGAGGCCGCGCAGAATGGCGATGGTCGCCTCGACGCTTGGCTCGGACACCAGCACGGGCTGGAAGCGCCGTTCCAGGGCCGGGTCCTTCTCGATGTGCTTGCGGTACTCGTCAAGGGTGGTCGCGCCGATGGCCCGAAGTTCCCCGCGGGCGAGCTGCGGCTTCATGATGTTCGCCGCGTCGGTCGCTCCCTCCGCCGCGCCCGCGCCGACAAGGGTGTGCAGCTCGTCAATGAACAGGATGATCTTCCCCTCGTTGGCAACGATCTCCTTGAGGAAAGCCTTGAGCCGGTCCTCGAACTCGCCTCGATACTTGGCGCCGGCGATCATGGCGCTCAGGTCCATGGCGACGAGGCGCTTGTTCTTGAGGGTCTCGGGCACGTCGCCGCTGATGATGCGCCGCGCCAGGCCTTCGGCGATGGCGGTTTTGCCAACGCCGGGCTCGCCGATGAGGACCGGGTTGTTTTTGGTGCGCCGGGTCAGCACCTGCATCACGCGGCGGATTTCGTCGTCGCGCCCGATGACCGGGTCAATCTTGCCCTGGCGCGCCAGGGCGGTCAGGTCGCGGCCATACTTTTCGAGCGCCTGGAACTTGTCTTCGGGATTGGCGTCAGTCACCCGCTGGTTCCCGCGCAAATCGGCGAGTGCCCGCAAGACGATGTCGCGCTTGAGGCTGTGCGTCTGGAATATCTTCTTCAAAGACGGCCCGGCCTCGTCGAGCAGGCCGAGCAGCAGGTGCTCGGTGCTGATGTAGTCGTCCTTGAGCTTGCTGGCCTCGGCCTGGGCCGCATCGAGCGCCTTTTTCAGGTTCGGGCTCAGGAACACGTCCAGCGAGCTGACGCCCTGAACCTTGTGACGGCGGGCAAGTTCAGCCTGCAACTCCGGCTTGAGCTGGGATGGGGCGGCGCCGATTTTCTCGAGCAAATCGGGGATGAGGCTTTCCGCCTGGCCAATCATGGCCAGCAGCAGGTGCTCGCCATCCACTTCCTGATGCGAATGCTCGCGGGCAATGTGCTGCGCATTTTGGAGCGCTTCTTGTGACTTGATGGTAAACCGGTCCAATTGCATACAAGATACTGATAGGAGAGAATCGGCAGAGTCTCAAGTCCCGGATGGGTTCCGGGATGGGCTGGGGCGAGGATGCCCGCCCTTATTTTGTTCGTGCTTTTTTCGGCAGGACCACTTTAATTCAATCGTATGATGTTCTGGCTTCTTGCATTGGTGCTGCTGGCGTCGCTGGCCGGGATTGGATACCGGCAGGGCGCCGTTCGGGTTGCGTGTGCTTTCATCGGGATTCTGGTGGGCGCGTTGCTGGCCGGCCCCCTGGGGAAACTGGTCAAGCCCCTGCTGGTGACGCTTGGATTGAAGACGCCCCCGTTGGCGTGGCTGCTGGCGCCGGTCGTCGTGTTCTTGGTGGTTTCGATCCTCTTCAAGGTTGCGGGCTACATGGTGCACCAGAAAGTGGATGTCTATTTCAAGTATCATGCCGGCGACTTGCGGCTGGCGCTTTGGGAACGGTTGAATCGGCGGGTTGGGTTGTGCCTGGGGCTGCTCAACGGAGCGGTTTACCTGATCTTGATTTCGGTGGTGATCTATCCGTTGAGCTACTGGACTTTCCAGATGGCGACGGAAGGTAAAGACCCGAAGTTAATGAGAATGGTCACCCGGCTGGGCCAGGACCTCCAGGCTACCGGGTTTGCCAAGGTGGCCTGGGCCTTTAACCCGATGCCGCAGGTGTGGTACGACTCAGCCGACCTGGCGGGCTTGATCTACAACAACCCGCTGAGCCAGGCGCGGCTGGCTCGTTACCCGGCCTTCCTGGGCTTGGCGGAACGTCCGGAGTTCCAGGACATGGCCAGCGACTCGCACTTCAGCGAATTGCTGTTGGGGCGGGCGCCGATCATGACGGTGATCGAGCATGGCAAGGCGCAAGCCGTGCTGCAGAACCCCGAATTGCTGCGGCTGATCTGGGCCACCGTCGTGCCTGATCTCAAGGATTTGCCCATCTTTCTGGACACCCGCAAATCCCCGAAGTACGACCCGGAGAGGATTCTCGGACGCTGGCTCTTCAACGGGAACGCGACGATGGCCCTGTTCCGGAAGGCCAAGCCGAACATTTCGTCCAAGGAAATGCAGACCTGGCGGCGATGGATGCTGGCGGTTTTTGCCAAGACCAGTTTTGTGGCTATGACCGATAACCAGGCGATTCTGAGAGAGGTTCCGCCGTTGAAGCTGCCCGCCCCCGGGACTGTCCCCTCCAGCGGGCCGCAGACCCTCAAAGGCGATTGGAAGAAGCTGGACGGCAAGTACCAACTCACCCTGTCCGGGGGAAGCAGAAACGAGCAACTCGACGCCGCCGTCGAGGGTGACCGTATGACGGTTGTCGGTGAAGGGCTGGGGATAGTGTTTGACCGGGAAGACTAATCCCGCCGGTCAATTCCCGCTCGGAAAGGTAAAGCTGACGGGCTGCGCGCGGAGCTTTGTGATGTCACCCAGAATAGGGGCTTCGGCTGGCATGGCCGCCAGGGGGCTGGTGCTTGAGTCCTGGGCGAGCGCGCCCGGCCTGGCCAGGAGGGGATGGTCAGCCACCGCGTTAGTAGTTTGAGCCGAAACGGCGGCCATCTGGTCGGGTGTCGGCAGCAGGGCCACTTGCGGCACTTCGGCTCTATCCGAGTACACCATGCCCGTAATCAGTAAACCACAAAGGGCAACCCCGACGACGCCGGCGAGGATTGGCTTGGCTTCAAGGGCCTCCCAAAATCGCTTTAACCAGGGGGCTTCCCAGAGGAGTCGCTCGACGAAAGCGGCCTGCTCGCCACTTTCCCCGGCTTGGATGCGGATGATTACCTGCTGGGAGAAGTCCCGGAAGTAGCCGGGCGGCGGCTGCTCATGCCGCTTGATGGCCAGCAACCTGCGCAACTGCTTAAAGTCTTGGGTGTCCTGACGCATACTCAACCTAAATAATCGGCCAAAAGTGCCTGTAACTGCTGCCGGGCGTAGAATAGACGGGACCGCACCGTGCCGATATTGCTGTTCATAATCTTTGCGATCTCTTCATGTGATAGGCCCTGCACATCGTGCAGCGTGACTACCAATCTATGGCTTTCTGACAGCTTCTGCATAGCGGCGTTCAATTTTTCCTGCAATTCCGACAGGCTGGCCTCGCGCCGGGGCGTTTTCTCGGAAATCAGCGCGACAAGGTCAGGATTATGCTCCGCATTGAAGTCCAGATCGTCAAGGCTCATCTGGGCCTTGTTCTTGCGCTGCTTGAGGAAGTTAATGGTCTTGTTGACCGCGATGCGGTAAACCCAGGTGTAAAAGCTGGAACCGCCCCGGAATGATCGCAGGACCTGGAAGGCCTTTATGAAGGTCTCCTGGGCCAGGTCATTGGCGTCCTCATGATTAGAGGTCATGTGGTATATGGTGGCGTAAATGCGCTCCTGGTAGCGGCGGACCAACTCGTCATAAGCGGTCAAGTCGCCCCGGCGCGCCCGTTTCACCAGGTCCATTTCCTGAACCGGGTATAGTTCCGGTGCTGTCGGTCGGCTGGCAGCAGGGTCACTTGGGGGCTTGGGCACCTTGTGACTTGCAGGCTCAGTCATAACTATGGACTGCGCACAGGGGCCAACGCCAACCGGTCGGCCTGCTGCGCCAGGTAATCAGTGAGAGCCAGCAAACCGCCGCGGCTGTGCGAGGCCGGCAGCGCCCGCAAGGCCTGCCGCGCCGTTTCGAGATGCTGATGGAAGATATCGAGGGACGCCCTGGGGGCCTGGTACCTTACGAGCAGGTCCCACAGGCGGTTGATTGAGTCGGCCCGCCATTCGCTGACCAGGCCGCGCAAACACTCGCGGTCTGCCGCACTTGCGCGTTCCCAGACGAGAAGCACCGGCAGGGTCAGTTTGCCTTTGTCCAAGTCCTTGCCCAGGTCCTTGCCGGCTAATGCTTCCGAGCCGAACAAATCCACGCAGTCATCGTACACCTGGTAGGCGGTGCCAAACGCCAGGCCAAAACGGCGCAGCGCCGCCTGCTGCTCCGCTCCCGTGGCGCTCAATTTGGCACTCAAATCGCACGACAGAGCGAAAAGCTCCGCGGTCTTCATCTCCAACACCTTAAAGTACCCCGTGCGGCCGATGTGGAAATCCTGCCGGTGCTGAATCTGCAGGAGTTCGCCTGAGCACACTGTATTGGTGGCGGTCGCCACCGCGCGGCAAACCTCGGGGGTCGGAAACTCCGCCGCCAGCTTCAGGGCGTGGGCAAAAAGGCAGTCCCCGAACAAGACGGCGATCTCGTTGCTCCAGTTAGCCGCCAGCGTGGGTTGCCCGCGGCGGATCTCGGCCTCATCAATCACGTCGTCATGAACCAGTGTGGCCAGGTGGACCAATTCGATGATTACCGCCACCGTCACGTGCGCGTCAGTGACCTTGCCCAGCGTTCTGGCAGTCAGGGCCACCAGCGCTGCCCGCAAGTGTTTGCCCTGGGCATTGAGCGCGTAGTCTGCGTAGCGGGAAATGTGGGGGGCGAACGCAGCGACTTGCTGGGTCAGCCGATGACCCACCGCAGCGAGGAAAGGCTCGACTGGGCTGATGATCTGTTTCCAATCACTGGGCAGTTCAGCATGGAACGCATCAGCAGTTGGAGCACAGACCGCTTTGGAGTCAACGGCAAACATGTGCGCAAACTCTAAGATTGCCAACTAAGCAAGTCAAACCTGTTATCAGGCGAGCGAGGGCCTGCGCGAGAGGATTAGATGCCAGGGCTGCTCGCAGTCCGCATCGGCTCGCAGGTGGTTAAGGTGGCTGCCGGCTCAGTGCCTGACAACGCCGCTTGGCAGCCAGCCCGATGCCTTGGCTGTGTTTTCCAGGTTTCCGAACTGGCAAAGTCAGGTATCCTTTAGATGTGCCAACGTTCCTTGGACGACCGATAGAACTGCCGGCCCTCAATCAGGTCCTGGTCCCCGACCTCTGGCAACAGCAGGCGGTCGCGGCCCTGCGAGAAGGCAAGGATGTGGTCGTCCAGGCACCGACTGGCGCCGGGAAGACGCTGATCTTCGAGCTTTGGTCCAACCAGGGCAAGAATCGCGGGCAGGCCATCTACACCGTGCCGACGCGTGCGCTGGCTAACGACAAGCTGGCAGAGTGGCGGGGGCTGGGATGGGACGTGGGGATTGCCACGGGCGATCTGGCGGAGAACTTGAGCGCGCCGGTCGTGGTGGCTACGCTGGAGACGCAGAAGAACCGTTTGATCCGGGGGGGCGGCCCGGCTCTGCTGGTGGTGGATGAATACCAGATGCTCAGCGACCTTGACCGCGGCCTGAACTATGAGTTGGCCATTGCACTGGCTCCCCCACAAACGCAGTTGCTGCTGCTCAGCGGCAGTGTTGGCAACCCGCAGGATGTGGTCAAATGGCTGCAGCGACTCGGCCGGCAGGCCCTCCTGGTTCGCCACGACCAACGCCCCGTCCCCCAGGAAGAGGTCCATGCCAACAGCCTGAGCTACCACGTTCCGAGCGAGATCCGCGGCTACTGGCCGCGGCTGGTGGCCAAGGCGCTGGCCGAAGACCTGGGGCCGATCCTGATCTTTGCGCCGCGCCGGCAGGCTGCCGAAACGATGGCCAACGAGTTGGCGCGGCAACTGCCAACGCCCAACCCGCTCCAACTCAGCGCCGGGCAGAAGCTCCTGGTCGGCGAACACCTGGCCAAGTTGCTCAAGAGTCGTGTCACCTATCATCACAGTGGCTTGAGCTACGGGGCGCGAGCCGGCGTCGTCGAACCCCTGGCCAAGGCCGGACAACTGCGAGTGGTGGTCGCCACCATGGGCCTGGCCGCGGGCGTCAATTTTTCCCTGCGCAGCGTCGCGCTGGCTGCCGAGTCTTACCGCCGCGACGAAGCGGAGCAACTCATCAAGCCGGATGAACTGTTGCAGATGTTTGGCCGCGCCGGCCGGCGTGGCCTCGATGAGACGGGCTTCGTCCTGATCACCGCCAATGAACTGCGCCTGCTGGATTCGCACCCGTGCCACCTCTCGCGTAGCGGCGCGGTGGACTGGTCGGCCTTGCTTGGCCTGATGATTGCCGCCGACCGGCAGGGCCGCAACCCTTTCCGCGAAGCTGTTCGCGCTCAGGAGCGGTTGTTTACGGTCAAGCCTATCGTCCTTGGCGTGGAGGAATCCTTGAAACACCCGGATGCGCCCTGCGGCCTGCGCACGGATGCGGAGCGGGCGCGGCATGTTCGCAAGCGCGTTCGCGAGATGCAAAACAGCCGGGGGGAGTGGGAAAGCTATCCCGCCCCCGTGCCGGTGCCGCTGCGAGACATTCGCGCCGCGCCGGTGGCCAATCGCCAGACGCCAGGCAGCGCCGTGCCGGCGACCCCTCCGGATTCGCCCTTGGAGGTTGCCCATTGGCAATCGGTTCTCTCCGTTCCTGCTGCGCTGGAGAAGGTTGGCACGGGCAGCCTGTGTGTTCTCTCGGAGGGCGAGCAAGGCAAGGTCTATGGCCGCTCCTTGACCATCGCCGATCGCCTGAGCCACGACCGCGTCCTGCTCGCTAAATGGATTCGCCGCCTGACCAATTGGCCCGTGCGCCAGGTGCCGGCCGCGGCGTGGGAGGAGGAGCTTGTCCCGCTGGTGAAGGAGCGGTTGGCGCAGCAGCGCACGCCGGTCGTTGCGCTCCAGGACCAGGGCCAGCGCATCCTCGCCCTGGTCAGCATTGCCGACCTGCCTTTGCGCGTGCCGGTGGACCGGTACGGTGTCGCCATTTGGAAGCCGGTCGAGCGCGACGTCCTGTCCGCTGATTGCGCCCGATGCTCGCTCGTTGCCGTGTGCCGCCAACTGCCCACCAGCACCGGGGTCGCGCTGCTCTGGCGCCGGTTGGGGCTGGTAGATGCCTCAGGAGTGCCCACGCTTCGCGGCCAGGTGGTCAGTGTCTTCACCCAGGGTGACGGCCTGGCGATCGCTGCGGCGCTCGAAGATGAAACCTATCCGCTGGATGAGTTGATCTACGACCTCGCGAACCTGGACGCCGGCTTTCGCTTCGCCGGCGATGACCTTAATCGCTGGGGTGGGCGGTTGGGCATTGTGTGCCACGAGAGGTATGGACTCCAATCCATCCCCGGCTACCTCGAAAACGGCGTGCCGCCCAAGTACGGTGCGGGTGCCGAGCAGATCGTCGCCTCGGTGCATCGGAACCCCGCGAACAAAGAGACCTGGATCACCGACGTGCTTGGGGCAGGGGACATTGACCGCGTGATCATCGAATGGCGCAGCCTGCTGCGGCAGATTGCCCACGCTCCGGATCTTGAATGGCCGCGCTGGCGCGCGTTGCAGGCACTGGCCAAGGGGGTCCTCAACGAAACCGAGTCCCCTACAATCACAGACCTGCCGCCGTTGGAGTACCACCAGACCCGGCGAGTGGATCACCGGCTCATTCTCCGGCGCCATTGACCCTTCTTCCGGGGGGATGATGGAAGCCTGCTGCCGCGGATTCGCAGGGCAAGAGCCAGCGGCCCCTTCGGGCGTTGGCGCTACTCCTGTGCGTCGCTTTGGCTTGCGCGTCGTCCCCGTGCCTGAGCACGGGGACGGACAGGCATGTCGGCGTCCCGCCTGTGTGGGCGGGTTCGGGCGGCAATTATCGCCGGTCGGGCCGGCCGTGTCGGCCGCCGCGGTCTCGACGTGATCCGCGGTCGCCCCCTCGACGTTCGCCACGGTCGCCGCCGCGGTGATCGCCCCGCCCGCCGCCGGGCTCGCCGTCTTCACGAGGCTGGCCTTGGTCGGCGCTTTGGGTGGGCTGGCCGCCTTCGCCGGCGGGGGCGCCTTCGGCGGGAGCACCGCCCATTTGCTGGTCGCGTTCGGCCATGGCAGCGCGGCGGGAGAGGCGCACGCGGCCCTTTTCGTCCACGCCGAGGCATTTGACCCAGATCTCGTCGCCCATCTTGACGATGTCCTCGACTTGCTTGACGCGGAAGTTGGCCAACTCGCTGATGTGCACCAGGCCGTCCTTGCCGGGCAGGAACTCGACGAAAGCGCCGAATTCCTTGATGGTGACAACCTTGCCGCGATAGAGTTTGCCGATCTCGGCTTCGGCGGTCATGCCCTGGATGGCATCCACGGCGATCTTCATCCCGTCGGCAGAGACCGAGTAGATGTTGACGGTGCCGTCGTCTTCAATGTTGATTTCGCAGCCGGATTCTTCGACCAGCTTCTTGATGTTCTTGCCGCCGGGACCGATCAGCAGGCCGATCTTCTCAGGGTTGATCTTCAGGGTTGTGATGCGCGGCGCGTACTTGCTGATCTCAGACCGCGGGGCGGCCAGCGTCTTGGCCATCTCGGCCAGCACGTGCATGCGCGCCACGCGCGCCTTTTCCACGGCCTCGGTCATCAGGCTGTGGGGAATGCCGGGCAGCTTGAGGTCAAGCTGGAAGCCGGTGATGCCCTTCTCAGTGCCGGCGATCTTGCAGTCCATGTCGCAGAAGGCGTCTTCCCAGCCGATGATGTCGGTAAGCAGCTTGTAAGCTGCAAGCTTGCCCTGGGCGTCGTGCTCGGTGCACAGGCCGACGCTGATGCCGGCCACAGGGCGGGTGAGCGGCACGCCCGCGTCCATCAACGCGAGGCACCCGCCGCAGACCGAAGCCATAGACGAGGAGCCATTCGATTCCATGATCTCACTGGTGACGCGGATGGAGTAAGGGTAAGTCTGAACGGGCACCATCGGCTCCAGCGAGCGCTCGGCCAGGGCGCCATGGCCAATCTCGCGCCGGCCCGGCCCGCTAATGCGCCCGGTCTCGCCGACGGAGAAGTTCGGAAAGTTGTAATGCAGGATGAACTTCTTCTCGGTGGCGCCGCCGGTATAGGCATCGAACTCCTGGGCGTCTTCGCCGGTGCCCAGCGTGCAGAGCGTGACGGCCTGGGTTTCCCCCCGTTGAAACATTGCCGAGCCGTGCGCCCGCGGCAGCAGGCCCACTTCGCTGACGATGGGCCGGACGGTGTCAAAGTCGCGTCCATCGAGGCGCTTGCCCTGCTGCATGATCAAGCCGCGGACCGCTTCCTTCTGGATATAATAGAAGGCATCTTTGAGGACGAAGTCAGTGACCTTCTCCTCGCCGAACTTCTCGACCAGCTTCTTGCCGACTTCTTCCGTGATGGCAGCGACGGCAGCTTCGCGAGCCAGCTTTCCTGGCGTCAGCAGCGCCGAGATGATGCGGTCGCCGGCCAGCGTTTTTGCTTCCTTGAGGACCTCTTCGGGCACGACGTTGAGAGTGATCTGGCGTTTGGGCCTGCCAGCGCGGGCGGCAAGTTCCTTCTGCGCGGTAATCGCCGGCTGAATAGCCTCGTGTCCGAACTTGAGCGCGGCGTTGAAGTCCGCCTCGCTGATTTCCTTGGACGAGCCCTCATACATAACCAGGTCGGTCTCGTTGCCGACATAGACCAGGTCCAGGTCGCTTTCGAGCATCTGGCCGTGTGTGGGGTTGGCGACAAACTGGCCGTTGACGCGTCCGACGCGCACCGCTCCGATCGGGCCGGCCCAGGGAATATCGCTGACCATCAGGGCGGTCGAGGCGCCGACGACCGCCAGCATGTCCGGGTCATTGTCGCCGTCGGCGCTCAGGACGATGCTTTGGACCTGGACTTCGTTGTACCAGCCCTTGGGGAAGAGCGGCCGGATCGGCCGGTCAATGAGGCGCGAGGTGAGGATTTCCTTCTCGGTGGGGCGGCCTTCCCGTTTGAAATAGCCGCCTGGGAACTTGCCGGCCGCAGCCGCCTTTTCCCGGTAGTCCACGGTTAGCGGAAAGAACTCCTGGCCGGGTTTGGCCTTGGTGGCGGCGACGGCCGCAACGATGACAATGGTCTCGCCGAGTTGGACGCTTACCGCGCCATCGGCTTGCTTGGCGAGTTTCCCCGTTTCAATAACGAGCTGCTTGTCCCCGACAGGGGCAATGACTTTCTCTGACATATTGTGTTACTCTCCATTGCCGCCGAGGAACTTCAGTGAATCCCGAAGACGTTCGGGACTGAACGAAATCACCCGGGGCGACGGAGCTTTCTATTACGCGAGGGTTAAGAGTGCCAGCCGGGCTGTTCGCGTTTGCCAGCCCGGTTGAATCAAGTTATCCGGTGCCCGCCTATCCATTGTGAACCATCGGAGAACAGGCCGCCGGAGGCGCAACTATTTGCGCAGTTTGAGCTTCTTGGTGACGGCCTGGTAGCGATTTACGTCAATGGTGCGCAGATAATCGAGCAGGCGCCGGCGCTGGGCGACCATCATCAGCAGTCCGCGGCGAGAGCTGTGGTCCTTCACATTGTTCTGCAAATGGTCGGTCAGATGGTTGATGCGCTGCGTGAGCAGCGCGATTTGCACATCCGCCGAACCGGTGTCCCGCTCGTGCAGCTTGAATCCATCAATCGTTCTCGCTTTCGCTTCCATACTTTCAAATCCAGCTAATCAGTCCTTCATTTAATACTCAAGCCCAATTCTAGGCGCGATGGTTCAGAGTGTAAAGCTCTTTCCACGGTCCGGATGGGCCGCGCCTGGTCAACACGCCAGGGATGCGAACGGGAGTCAAGCCTTTTTGAAGGCTGCGACCGGCCGAGGGCGGGCGGGCGGCAGACACGCCCCGGCGGGCTTTCACAAACTGCCCGGGCCTCAGGGAATAAAGACTTCCCGCTGATGAAGCTGCTTGTTTTCTGGCTCGGTCGGCTTGATGAACAAGAAGCCCAGATATCGCTTGATCCACGGGCCGGTAAGCGACTTGTCAAAAACCGATGCCTGCACCGTGTGGAGCGTGGGGAAGAAGTTACTGCCATAGACTTCATCCTGGAACTGCTCCATGGCCCTGACTTCGGTTGGGCTGAAATAGCGGGCATTCAAGAGCGCCAGCGCGGCCAGCAGAATGCAGGTCAGCCGCACCACCCCCGAGCCCATGCCCAGATAATACTCCGCGCGCCCGAACGCATCGCTCCCCAACAGCTTGCCGCCCAGGAGGCGCTTGATCCCGGCAAATAGCAGCACGACGAGCAAAGCGCCGCCCACATACGCCAGCACGTAGCACGACAACCGCCCAAAGAGGCTGGTAAACTGCCCCAACATCTGCCCGACTGGCTCATAGATGACCGCACACCCAAAGACGATGGCCAGCCACTTAAGCAAGCGCAGCAACTCCTCGGACATGCCGTGTTTCCGACCCTCATAAAGGCCAATCCCCAGCACGATGATTAACACCACGTCAAAAAGGTTAATGGGCAACTGATTAAGACTCATGCTTTTGTCCTGTTCTGCGCATCCCCCCGGGGATGCTGTTTCGAGAGACATTGGTAGCCAGTTTGGTGCCACGGAGGAAACTGCCGTGCGGAGGGATGCTCTGGCGTGGGTATGGGGATCTGCGCCGCACCAAATCCGATCGCGCCAGAAACTGACATAACGACCGGCCCGTAACCGAAGCCAGGGGGCAGGGGGAGACGGGAGGTTCGGGGAGTATGCACCCCCTGAAGGCTGTCTCAGGACAGGACACGTCTGCCCCGCGTCAGGCGGATCTGCTGTTGCGGCGGCAAACCCAAGAGACAGCGCGCATCGTCCCGGCCAAGTTAAGGAGATTCATCTCCTGCGGAAGCCGGGCATGAAACAGAGCGCCCCTGCGCCTGCCGGTCCCCACCGACGGAGACGCCAACCTGGCGGCAGGGGGCCGTGGGTCAGACCTGCGATCCGGTCAGTTTAGTCCACCACCCGCTTGCCGGCCTTTCGGGCCAGGTACTGCGTCTTGATCCACTTATAAGTCTCGCGCAGGCCCTTGTCCAAAGGCGTGTTGGGCTCCCAGTGGAGCATCTTCTTGATGAAAGTGTTGTCGCTGTTGCGGCCCGCCACGCCCCGCGGCGCGGTCAGGTCATATTCCCGTTTGAGCTTGATGCCCGCGATCTTCTCGATCTTCGATACCAGTTCATTGACGGTTACCAGTTCGCTGGTGCCGAGGTTGATGGGGGTGGCGATGAGCGCGTCGCAGTGCATGATCATGTCAATGCCTTTCACGCAGTCATCAATATACATGAAGCTGCGGGTCGGGGTGCCGTCGCCCCAGATGTTGATCGTGTGCTTGCCACTGTCAACCGCGGCAATGACCTTGCGGCAGATGGCGGCGGGCGCTTTCTCGCGTCCGCCATCCCAGGTGCCCCAGGGACCATAGACGTTATGGAACCGCGCAATGGCGGTCTTCATCCCGCGCTCGACCCAATACTCCTCGCAGAACATCTCGGAGATTAGCTTCTCCCAGCCGTAGCCTCGCTCAGCCATAGCCGGGTAGGCGTCTGACTCCTTGAGGGCGCGCACATTCGGGTCCTGCTGCAATGTGATGTTGTAGGCGCAGGCGGAGGAGGAGAAGAAATACCGGCGCGCGCCCGCGCGGTACGCCGACTCGATCATGTGGGTGTTGATCAGCACGCTGCGCAGGCATTCGACGCGGAACCGTTCGATGAAACCCATGCCGCCCATGTCCGCCGCCAGGTTGTAAACCTCGACCGCCCCTTCGCAAAGGCGCCGGCAGTTGTCTTCATAGCTCAGGTCCAGGTTGAGGCATTCGACCCCCGGCACGCGCTGGTACCAGTCCGGGAGCGGCTTCTTGTCGGCTGCCCGGATGCGCGTGAAGCCCTTGTTGTGGAAGTAGCGCGCCAGCGCCCCGCCAATGAACCCCCCGCCGCCGCCAATTACAATCAAATCGTCCTTCTTGAGCTTTGGATCTTTCTCAACCAATCGTTTCGTAGCCATAACTATGTTCTTTTCTTCTAATGCGTCTCAGTGCGCGTTGGGCGCCCAAGGCCGGCTGCCACTTGTTGTTTGCCTGTTTAAGCGGCGTTCCTGACACACTGCCAGCCGGGCGCTCGGTTGGCGAGTCAAAAAGAAGGGGGCGATGAATCCTCCGGCCGGGTTCTGGAAACCGCGGCTTGCTGACCCGGGGGGCTTTCTCCGCCCGCGGCCGGAGTGGCGCCGGGCTGCGGCGAGGGTTCGGGCGGATGGTGTTCTTCCTGCCAGCGCCTGGAGACTTTGCCCTTCCAGCAAGCCCAGTTGAGCGGATACACGTCCGGGTCAAAGATCACGTGATAGAAATGCCAAACCACAATTGTCAGGCAGGCCAGGATCGCCTCGTAGTAGTGAATGGTCAGGGCGACGTCCACTGCCCAACGCGGCATGAACCTGGTGACCTCCATTTTGCCCCAGACCATCAGGCCGGTTGCCCCCATGATGATCGTGCCCCACACCACCCCCCAATACTCCACCTTCTCCACGTAGCCGAATCGGCCGATCTTTGGCTGGGCGGTGCCAAGGCCCGTCAAATGCCTCGCGCTGGCCATCAGGTCTTTCAGGTCCTGCCGTACCGGCAGGAAGTCTTTGGCCAGTTGCCGCCCCTCGCGGGTGGTGAGGAGGTAGATCACGTGATAGGCCGCGACCAGCAGCAGCACCACGCCGGCTACGCGGTGAGCCGCGCTCCGGAACACCTCGCTGGACCCCAAAGCCCTGGCGAGCATGGAATCCGGGAACTTCAACGCGAAGCCCGTCAAGGCCAGCACAATGAAGCTGACGGTCAGCACCAAATGCTGTAAGCGCTGAGAGCGGCTCATGCGCGGGACAGTGAGGTCGGCGGCGCGGTAACGGGCCCAGACCTTCCTGCCGAAGAGCAGGAGGTTATGAGCGAGCATCAGGCCAATGACGCCGGCGATCAGGACCACGTAAATGCGCCGCACCCAGCGGTTGATCTGCTCGCCCGTGCTGGCGCCGGTGCCTGCCGCCGCTGCGTCCACGTGCACCTTGCCGCGGGCGAAGTTGTCGGTCGCGCCCGGATGACACTTGCCGCAAGTCACAACGAGGTTGGTCTTGTGAATGCTCGATCGTGGATCGGTGGAGGGCAGGATTCGGTGAGCGCCGTGGCAGCTTGCGCAGTTGGCCGCCACTGTCGAACCATGCTGAATCGCCAGCCCGTGGTAGCTGTCCAGGAAAGTCTCTACGCGGTCCAGGGGCAGCCGGTAACGGGCATTCAGGCGTTCCGAGGCATGGCAGCGGCCGCAGATTTCGACCCCGGCCCTTGCCGCCGAGTGGCGGCCCGGCGCGTCGGTCTTGTGTTCTGAATGGCAATCGGCGCAGGCGGGGGCATCCCGGTTGCCGGCGGCGAGGGCCTTGCCGTGGCTGCTTTCTTCCACGTCCCTGGCCGCCTGGTCATGACATGCCCCGCAGGTCTTTGCCTGCCGGGCAGAATGCAGAGGAGAGGCTGGGGCTGTGAGTGGCAGAATATTGTGGGCGCCGTGGCAATCAGCGCACGTCGCGGCTTTGTCTTGTCCCCTGGCGAGCGCCGAACCATGCACACCGGCACGATACCCTTCGGCTGCCGGCCCGTGACACTGGCTGCAGTCAACTGGCTGCACCGCAACATTGTTGTCGGGATGCTCCGCCGTGATGTCCGCGTGGCAACTGGTGCAGGTGTTGGTCGCATGAACGGAGGCGGCCGGCTTGGCTGCGTCCGGGGACGTGGAGGCCACATTGCCGGCGGCATCGGTCACGGCATAGGTGTCGTCCTCGTGGCACCCCAGGCATAGGTCGTCGGGAGGGCTCACCGCAGCCCAAGCGGGCGGCCATCCGAGCCAGCCCCAGGCCAGCAGAATCAGAACGATGCGTATAAGCATCATGTGGTGAACGCAGTGATTGTCGTAAGCAGCTTCGGCGTCAGCCGCGCAACCAGACCAGGCCGCCCTCGCCAACCGGGCAATCGCCAGCGGCACTCTTCCCTTCACGTTCCTCGTTTCGCCCATTGTCGGCGCGGCATTCTCAGACGCCTTAATCGTCAGGTTAATTGTGGCGTGGAGATCAGCTTCCTGGCAATTCAATTCCAACTTGGGCAAGCGCGCATAGGTCGTGATTTGGGCTGGAAAGGTCCGGCGGCGATGCTATGCTGCCGTCGTGGTCAGGCGAGTGTTTCAGTCACTGGTTGGCCAGCAATTACCTGGCCCGGCTCCGGGGTGCGGGGCGGCGGGTGGTCGGGGCGTGTATCCGTTGACCGGTCTGGCAGCGGGCGGACCTGGTGGGCGAAGGGAACGGGGCGGAGCGCGCAATAGAGGACCGGAGCGATGACCGGGCATCACCACGCGCCCCATACCAACGAGCAAGAGCGCGTTGAGGCGGCGCTGCGGCAAAGCGAGGAATGCTGCCGCCGGATGATTGAGACGACCCACGCCGGCGTTTGGATGTGCAATTTGCGGGGGGTGACGACCTTTGTGAACCGACAAATGGCACAGATGCTGGGGGCAACCCCGGAGGAAATGACCGGCCGGCCCGTCTTCGATTTCGTCTTCGAGGAGGACATCGAGACGGTGCGGCGGCATTTCGCCGCGTTTCGGCAGGCTCCAGCCGGCCAGGTGATCGAGGAGCGCCTTCGCCGCAAAGACGGCGGCGAGCGGCGGGCGCTGGCGTCGGCCAGCGTCTTCTGGGACGAATCGGGCCAGCCAGCCGGGTTTCTGGGGATGTTCACCGACATCACGGAGCGGGAGCGGGCTGAGGCGGCGTTGCGGCAGGTGTGGGAGACCCTGGAGCGGCGCGTGCAGGAACGCACAGCCGAACTTGCAGCCGCTCACCAGACGCTGACAGAGCGCGGAGAAGAACACCGCCGGCTCTTCGAGACCATTTCGGATGCGGCGTATGTGTTAGATGGGGCGACGCGGCAGTTCGTGGAGGTCAATGAGGCGGCGCTGCGGCTTTACGGTTACTCGCGGGAAGAGTTTATTGGCCTTGAGCACGCGGCGATCACGGTCGAGCCGGAGGACTCGGAAGCGGCCATCCAGCTTGCGCTGGCCGGCGTGGCGCCCCGCATCCCGCTGCGCTACCACAAGAAGAAGGATGGAACCACCTTTCCGGTGGAAATCTCCGCCAGCACCTTCACGCTCAACGGCCGGGCTCTGGTTTGCGGCATCATCCGGGACATCACCGCGCGCAAACAGGCCGAGCAAGTCCTGCGCCGGCGGGAACAGGAGTTGTCGGACTTCTTCACGGAATCGCCCCTGGGCCTGCTCTGGGTGGGGCCCGACGGGCGCATCCGACGGGTCAACCAGGCTGAATTAGAGATGGTTGGCCGCACCGGTGCGGAGGTTTTTGGGCGGCATGTCTCCGAGTTGCACGCGGATGCGGAGTCGGCCGCCAATTTGCTCAATTGCCTGGCGAAGGGACAGACCGTGCGAGATTACCGCGCCCGGCTGCGCCATAAGGACGGCCCCCAAAGGGAGGTCCTGATTGACGCCAACGGACTGTGGGAACAGCAACGGCTGGTTTATTCGCGCTGGTTCACGCGGGACATCACGCGCCGCGTGGAATTGGAGCACGAAATCCTGGCCGCCAGCGAGCGGGAACAACGCCGGCTGGGTCAAGACCTGCACGATGACTTATGCCAGCAATTGGCGGGGATCGAGTTTCTCAGCCTGCGGCTGGCGAAGGACCTGGCGGCCAGGGGTGCCGCCGCAACGGCCAGGGCCAGGGAGATCGCCCGGATGGTCCGGCGCGCAATGACTCAGAGCCGCGAGTTGGCCCGGGGCCTTTCGCCGGTCCGCCTCGAGGCGGAGGGGTTGACGGACGCCTTGCGCGAGTTGGCGGCGGGCACCCGCAAGGTCTTCGGTTGTGACTGTCGCTGCTGCTGTGATCCGCCCGTGCTCGTCACCGACCAGGCCGTGGCGATCCACTTGTACCGCATTGCGCAAGAAGCGGTCAGCAACGCCCTCAAGCATGGCAAGGCAGGGCGCATCGAGATTAACCTGACCGCCAGCGCCAACGCGGCTGCCCTGGCCGTCACCGACAATGGTGTGGGCCTCCCCCGGAAGCCCCGCAAGAGAACCGGCATGGGGCTGCGGATCATGCGCTACCGCGCCGAAGTCATCGGCGGAACCCTGTCAGCCGAACCTCTCCCCGGCGGCGGGACGCGCGTGGTGTGCACCCTGCCGGAGGCGCTGTTGACCCGGCAATCAAGGAGCACAAAATGAAAACGACAACACACCAGCGGACCGGCAAAGGTCGGAGGAAGCTACTCATCCTCGATGACCACCCGATCACGCGCTACGGATTGACTCAACTGATCAACGCCGAACCGGACCTGCTGGTATGCGGCGAGGCCGAGACCGCACAGGCGGCACTGGCGGCCATCAAGTCCGCCCCGCCCGATCTGGTACTGGCGGATATCACAATGCCTGGCCGGAGCGGACTCGAATTCATCAAGGACCTGCAGGCGCAATATCCGAAAATCCCCGTGCTTGTCATGTCTATGCATGACGAAGGCATTTATGCCGAGCGCGTGCTTCGGTCCGGCGCAAGGGGCTATATCATGAAGAACCAGGGCGGGGAGAAGCTGCTGGAGGCGATTCGAGAGGTGTTGCAGGGGCGAGTCTATGTCAGCAGAGATATTTCGGCGGCCTTGCTGGAGGCTCTTGGCCGCCACGGCGCCGGTGTCGGCGCCGCGACGCCCGGGGGGCTCAGCGATCGCGAGTTCGAGGTGTTTCAGTTGATCGGCGAGGGATTGTCCACCCGGCAAATCGGCCAGCGTCTGAGCCTGAGCGTGAAAACGGTGGAAACGCACCGCCAGGCCATCAAGCGGAAACTGAAGCTGCGGACAGCCCCTGAATTGATTCAGCAGGCCGTCCGGTGGGCGGCGGCAGAGCACCTGGTCTAATCCAACCTGCGCCCTTCTCCTGCAAAGCCGGGGAGAGCGCGGCACGGCTGATTCAAGAAAAGCAGTAAGCCTTAATGCGGGTTGGAAGGAGCG
>DAOPPX010000019.1:0-52884 GCA_035358715.1 Verrucomicrobiota bacterium | reverse complement strand
AGGTGGTTCGGTCTGGTCTTAAGCGAAGCGAGCAACACCCTTTTGTTGCCAGAGACGGGGTGCGTCCGGTTTGCCCCGGTGGAAGCATAGAAGCTGCCGCGTCACCCCGCTTTCTGGCTAGTGCTTCGCGTGCTTGGCGCACGAGGTACGGCCCGCAACGCTCGCAGATTCCTTTAGGCCGTGGGATGCGACGGTCGCACCAAACGCACTTGCCGACTGCCTTTGATTTGCGGCTCACGTCGGGGTTCCTCCTTCGGTGGTGCTGCTGCTCCGCGCAAGCAGCGACCGGCGAACCTCTACGGGGTCGAAATACACGAGGTGCCCGATTCTGATGCACGGGATTGTCTTGCCCGAGTACTGTTGCAGCCAGCGCCACGAGGGGCGGCATTGTTCCAGCGGCCAGAGGATTTCAAGCAGCCTCTTTCCGTCCACTAGGCCGCAAGCGTCAATCGGCTGCGGCTCCGTTCGTTTGGGTTCGGTAGTTTTGCACATAAGTCTCTATCAAAGGAACGACGCTATAACTTTGCGGGGCAGAATTGCCCCGGCAGGGGCAGCCTGCGGCGCGATTCGTTCAGACAACGCGTGTTCATCTATAATTGGGGGAACGGTATAACGTCGGCTTTGGGGGTGGCGTAGAATCGCCCAATGTTTGCTGGGTTTGCTGCCGGTTGTTGCGTTATCATCTACTAAAGGGGCGACGCTACAACTCGGCGCATAAAAGCACTCCGGCAGGGGCAGCCTGCGGCGCGATTCGTTCAGACAACGCGTGTTCATCTACAAGAGGGGGAACGCTCCCACTTCTGCGGGGAACGGCGTAGAGTTGCCCAATGTTTGCAGGGGTTTGCTCGTTGCGGAACGCTCCCAATTCGGTACAGCACAAAGGGCAGCTACGTGCTGCCCCGGTTCTGCCTTGCTATGGGGTGGGGTGCTGGTTTACTTACTCAAACCAGCGCCAAGAACAAGCCCTTCTTAATTGTAAAAAGTTGCTCTAACCCGGGGTTAGAGGTACTACGGTATTGGGACGGGGAGAGAACGGGCAGGATACGGCGGCCCTTGCACCGGCTTCGACGCCTGCAAGGAGCTGAAATGCGCCCCCCGGTTTCGCCGGCTGCGCCCGGGTCTTGCTCTTCGGCGCCGCCCGGCTAAACTCGGGCCGGTGAGCACAACCGCGACATCCACGGCTCATACCTCGGCGACGCCCGCCGCGGAGACCGGCGGGCGGTCCCCGGTCTTCGTCACGACCCATTGGTCCGTGGTCTTGTCGGCTCGGAGGCCGGATTCGCCCCAATCCGCCGCAGCGCTGGAGACGCTCTGCCGCACCTATTGGTATCCGCTCTATGCCTTCGTTCGCCGCCAGGGACATTCCCCGCCCGACGCCCAGGACCTGACGCAGGAGTTCTTCGCCCGGCTGCTGGAAAAGGACTACCTCAAGGCGGCGGCCCGGGAGAAGGGCCGGTTTCGCACATTTCTGGTTGTGGCGCTGAAGCGGTTCCTGGCCAATGAGTGGGACCGCGTTCGCGCCCAGAAACGCGGCGGCGGCCAGCCCTGCCTCTCGCTGGATACAGAACTGGCTGAGCAGCGGTATCGGGTTGAACCCATCGAGGGGGCTACGGCGGACCGGGTTTTCGAGCGGCGCTGGGCGCTGACGCTGCTCGATCGCACCATGGCGCGGCTGCGGGAGGAGTTTGCCGCCACGGGCAAAGCCGCCGAATTTGACCGGCTCAAGGCGTGTTTGACCGCCGAGCGGGGCGAGATCGCATGCGCCGAAATTGCCGCCGGCCTGGCCGTGAGCGAAGGGGCAGCGCGCGTGGCGGTGCACCGGCTGCGCAAGCGCTTCCGGGAGGTCTTTCGGGAAGAAATCGCCCATACCGTCTCACGCCCGCAAGACATCGAAGAGGAGGTGCGCTACCTGATCAGCGTGCTGGCGGAGTGAGGCCTGGGGCGTGTTGCGTGTTGCGTGTAGGTAATGCTGGAGCGCCCCGGGCCTTCATCACGCGCCCCGCACCATGCATCACATTTCGCGTAACATTCCCCCGTGCATTCTTAATTAGGGAGTGATGACAAAGAACGAAAACATGGATAGGAAATGCGGGAAGTGCGGAGCGCCGCTGGCGCCCGACGCGCCCGAGGGCCTCTGCCCGCGCTGCCTGATGGCGCTAAACCTGTCGGCGCAAACCGAGATGCCCGGCGACGAAGCCGGACCCGACGGCACGCAGGTGGTGCCGCCGAAACCCGAGCCGCCGCCGCCGCTGGAGGAGATTGCCCCCCATTTTCCGCAACTGGAACTTCTCGAATGCCTGGGCCGGGGCGGCATGGGGGTGGTTTACAAGGCGCGCCAGCCCCGCCTCAACCGCTTCGTAGCGCTCAAAATCCTGGCCCGCGAGAAAGAGAAGGATGCGCGCTTCGCCGAGCGCTTCACACGGGAGGCGCAGGCGCTGGCGCGGCTCAATCATCCCAACATCGTCACCGTCTATGACTTCGGCGAGGCCAACGGCATGTATTACCTGCTCATGGAGTTTGTTGACGGCATGAACCTGCGCCAGTTGCTGCAAAGCCGGCAGCTCACTCCGGAGGAGGCGCTGACCATCGTGCCCCCCATCTGCGAGGCGCTCCAGTATGCCCACCAGCACGGCATCATTCACCGGGACATCAAGCCGGAGAACATCCTGATGGACAACCAGGGCCGGGTAAAAATCGCCGACTTTGGGATAGCCAAGCTGCTGGTTCCGGGAGGCCGTGCCGAGCCGCTAACTGCCGAGCAGCAAGCGGTGGGGACCCCCCATTACATGGCTCCCGAGCAGGTCGAGAGGCCCGCAACCGTAGATCACCGCGCCGACATCTTTTCCCTGGGCGTGGTGTTGTACGAAATGCTCACCGGCGAGCTGCCGCTGGGGAAATTCGCGCCGCCTTCGAAGAAGGTGCACGTGGATGTGAGGCTCGACGAAGTGGTCCTGCACGCCCTAGAGAAGGAACCGGAACGCCGTTACCAGCAGGCGAGCCAGGTGAAGACGGACGTGGAAACCATCGCCAGGTCTGAAGCCGGGAGCGGCAGCCACGGCCCACAAACCGCACCGACCTCCCCGCCACTTCCGGCGGCTTCCGGCATCGGTGATGCCTTGCGACAAGTCAAAGGCCCGGCGATTGGACTGATCATCACCGCCATCCTTAACTGGATTGCGATCCCCTTGGTCCTGCTCATTGCGTTTGCCGTGGCGAGAGGCAAAGGAGTCGCCGCAGCGCCGATGCTGCTGGTGCCGCTCTCGGCTTTGGTGCTGAGCAGCATCATTCTGGTTGCGGGCTTGAAGATGAAGCGGCTCCAAGCTTACAGCCTGGCCGTCGCGGGAGCTATTCTGGCGATCCTGGTCACGCCCGGCAATCTGATTGGCCTGCCGATTGGAATCTGGGCGTTGGTAGTGCTGAGCCAGCGCCAAGTGCGCGAGGCCTTTCGCACGGCGCCCACCCTGCCCGCGCCTGCACTGCCACACCCCGCGAGCAACAGCGGCGCCTGGAAGGTTACAGCGGTGATTGTGGCGGCGGTGCTGCTGGTGCTCGCCCTCCCAGTCGGCCTAACCCTTGTGTCTATCATAGCGCCGGCGATTGTCCGAAGCCGGGCGCAAGCTAGAGCGGTTCAGGCGCAAATCAACCAGCAGGTGCCGACGTTCCTCGTTCGAGGCACCGTGACGGACGCGGTTACCGGCCAACCGATCGCCGGAGCGCGGGTGGATGACAATGCCTACGGTGCCCGCCCCAACCAGCCACCGCAGCAGGCGTGGACTGACGCCCAGGGCCATTATGAGCTGCGCACCTGGTATGAGGAACACACACTGGCCGCCTCTGCGACAGGCTACGAAACCCGGCTCCAGACGCTTACCACGACTCGCCCAAGGCCGGCACAACCATTTCGGATAGACTTCAAGCTGCGGCCTGCAGAAGCTGGCCAGCCGGCGGTCTCAGGGGTAGAGACTCAAGCCCTGGAGCAAGTCATTAAGCCCGGAAGCGGGCGATGATGGAAGTCGAGCAGTTTGATACGAACCCATACCTCGGCCACCTCGTCGAGGTGCGGGGCGGTGCAAGCGGGTCTACACCCAGGCGGACTGCGCCCGCCGTCACTTAGCCCATCGAACCGTTGTCAGGGAATGCTCTTCCGCGACTGCACGTGCCAGTCGAAGTAAAGGGTTTGGCGCAATGCCGGCCTGATGGTGCCATGCACTGGCTCATTCGGCAGCCACTTGTAGTAGGTCGCCCCGGTTGGAACGTTGAATTTGTCGGCGTCCGTGATGGCCCACTGGCCGGCGGGGTTGGGAATGCTGGTGACCTTCCTGGGTTCGGCAAAAGGTGTGTTCGGGCGGCCAAACGGGAAGTAGAAAGCCACATGGTTGGTGTTGTACGGGTCTGTGTAGATGACGTCTGGAGAGAAGTAGAAAACCGGAACACTACTCGGGATGATCAAGTTCTGTTTGTCGGGAATCCTCTTCCAACCTGCGGGACATACCATGACCTTCGAGGTGTAGGCGATGGTGCCCGACGGCGGCGGGCTTGCCAGATAGGTGGCGATATAAGCCGCCAGCGCGCCATAATACTTGTTGGGGTTCTCGGCGACCGTCTTACCGACGTCGTTGTCCTTGTAAACACACAACATGCCGGACCAGCAGGGGCCGGGCAGGAAATCATTGTAATCCTGTGTGTAGAGAGAACAGGCCAGCCCGATCTGTTTGAGGTTGCTGGTGCATTGGGCCTGGAGGGCCTTTTGCTGGGCCTTCGCCAGGGCGGGCAGCAATAACGCCGCCAGGATGGCAATGATGGCAATAACCACCAGCAGTTCAATCAGGGTGAAGGCTCTGGTTTCCTTCCGGCCTCGGAGTGCGGCACTGAACATTCCTAACATAATTCGTATCTTGTTGTGGCCAATCTAGGATGTCTTCCTCCACCCCGCAAGCACAAAGTTGGCGGATTTGCGAGACCGCCCCCCTTCCGGGCAAGGCCCTATTGCGCGTCAAAGCATGGGGCGCGAGCATTCGCCAAACCTCGCCCGCGGCGAGCACAGCGCAGCTTTCCAGCAGTACTCGGGCTGGAAAAGGTTATTGACGCGCCAGCCAGTCGGCCTATTATCCGCCCGACACTGTCAACCACGGAAGCACTATTTATGAGCAACACAAAGAACATAGAACGATCCTACCAACTTGCCAAAGAACGCTATGCCCAGGCGGGCGTGGACACCGACAAAGCCCTTAAACAACTGGCGCAGATACCCATCTCGATCCACTGCTGGCAAGGCGACGACGTGGGCGGCTTCGAGAACGCCGGCCAGGAGTTGGGCGGCGGACTGGCCGTCACCGGCAACTACCCCGGCAAGGCCCGCACTGCCAACGAGTTGCGTGGTGACTTCGAGAAGGCGCTCTCTGTGATCCCCGGCAGCCACCGGTTCAATCTGCACGCCTGCTATGCCGAGATGAGCGGCAAGAGGGTGGACCGCGACGCGCTGAGCGCCGAGCAGTTCAAGAACTGGATCGCCTGGGCCAAAGCCATCAAGATCGGCATGGACTTCAACCAGACCTACTTCGCCCACCCGAAGGTCGTTGGCGGCTTCACGCTCACCAGCACCGACGCGGGCATCCGCAAGTTCTGGATCGAGCACGGCATCCGCTGCCGCGAGATCGGCGCGGCGATCGGCAAGGCCCTGGGCAAGACCTGCGTCACCAACCTCTGGATACCCGACGGCATGAAAGACACGCCCGCCGACCGCCGCGGCCCGCGCGAGCGCCTGGTCCAGTCTCTGGACGCGGTCTTCAAGAAGAAGATTGATAAGAAGCTCAACCTGGACTCCGTCGAGCCCAAGCTCTTCGGGATCGGCGCCGAGAGCTACACGCCCGGCTCATCAGAGTTTTACGTCGGCTACGCCGTCAGCCGCCAAATCCTGCTCACCCTGGATGCCGGGCATTACCACCCGACGGAGGGCATTGCCGACAAGATTTCCTCGGTGATGAACTACCTGCCCGAGATCGCGCTGCATGTCAGCCGCGGGGTGCGCTGGGACAGCGACCACGTCGTCACCCTCACGGACGAGCTGCAGTCCATCGCGCAGGAAATCGTCTGGGGCGGCTACACCAACCGCGTGCATATCGGCCTGGATTACTTCGACGCGAGCATCAACCGCATCGCGGCCTGGGTGATCGGCTCGCGCAACATGGTCAAGGCGCTGTTGCTGGCGCTGGTGACCCCGCTGGCCCAGCTCAAGAAGTTCGAGGCCGAGGGCGACTACACCTCGCGCCTGGCGCTGATGGAGGATGCGAAGCTCCTGCCCGCCGGCGCGGTGTGGGACTACTACTGCCAGAAGATGGACGTGCCGGTCGGCAACGACTGGCTGGCCGACGTGAAGCGCTACGAAAAGGACGTGCTGTCCAAGCGCCAGTAAAGGGGGAATGGCTCTATGATTGACGCAACGCAAGCTGCGACGAACCCCGGGCTCGGGGTGATGATCTTCACGCTGGGAGGGCTGGCCGGGGCGGTGTTTTATTTGCCGTTCAAGAAGGTCAAGAACTGGGCGTGGGAGAGCTACTGGTTCATCTACGCGGTGGTTGGGCTGGTGGTGGTGCCGTGGGCGTTGGCGATGATCACCTCGCCCAATGTTCTCTTGGTGCTGCAGGAAGCGCCAGGCCGGACGCTGCTCTACTGCTGCCTTTGCGGCGCTGCGTGGGGCGTGGGCGGGCTAACCTGGGGCTTGATGATCCGGTATCTCGGCGTCGGGCTCGGGCTGGCAATCGGCTGCGGCTTGTGTTCGGCCGCCGGCACCCTGATCCCGCCCATCCTGGCGGGCAAGATCGGGAGCCTGCTGGGCACGCCCTCGGCGAACGCTTCCATGATCGGCGTGCTCGTCTCCCTGGCCGGCATTGTGCTGGTCGGCATGGCGGGCATGTCCAAGGAAAAGGAGCTGCCTGAGGCCGAGAAGAAGAAAGCGGTTGCCGAGTACAACTTCAAGAAAGGCATCACAGTGGCCATCTTCTCCGGCCTGATGAGCTCGGCCATGAGCTTCGGCCTGCAAGGCGGGGCCAGGCTCGAAGAGCTCGCCGAGGGCATCATGCCCGCCACGCCCACCGCCTGGCGCGGCATGCCTGTGCTCGTCGTTGTCCTGTTCGGCGGCTTTCTTGTCAACGGCATCTGGTGCCTTTACCTGAATGCCAAGAACAAGACCACCCATGATTACACGCGGAAGGACGCGCCGCTGCTTGGCAACTTCCTGTTTGCCGGCCTGGCGGGTGCCATCTGGTGCTCGCAGTTCATCTGTTTCAAGACCGGTGAGCCGGCGATGGGCAAGATGGCCTACATCGGCTGGGCCGTGTTGATGGCCAGCGCCATATTATTCAGCACGCTGCTGGGCATCCTCCTCGGGGAATGGAAGGGCACCAGCACCCGCACGCGCGGCCTGCTCGCGCTCGGCCTGGTGCTGCTGCTCGGTTCAAGCGTGATCGCGGGTTACAGCGGCAAACTCAGCCAGCAGAAGCCCGCCGTCGCCCAGACCACCTGATCGGACTGCACGCCGCCATCACGCATCACGTTTCCCTCAACTCTCAACTCTCAACCCTCAACTCTCATCCCCCATGCCTCGCATCTACCTCGCCATTGATCTCGGCGCCGAAAGCGGCCGTGTCGTCGCCGGCCTCTGGAACGGCAAGACCATTCGCCTTGAAGAGATCCACCGCTTCCCCAACGGCCCCGTGTACCTGGGCGATTCACTCCGCTGGGACGTCGTGCGGCTTTGGGCCGAGATCCAGAACGGCCTGAGCCTGGCCGCCAGGAAGTATGGCAAAGGGATCGTGTCGGTCGGCGCCGACACATGGGGGGTGGACTACGTGTTGCTGAACCGCTCCGACGAGATGTTGGGGCAGCCTTTCGCCTACCGCGACGCCCGCACCAACGGCATGATGGAGAAGGCGTTCCGGAAAGTGTCCCGGGCAAAGATCTTCGCCCAGACCGGCCTGCAGTTCATGCAGTTCAACACGCTGTACCAACTTCTGGCCCACCAACAGGCCTGCCCGGGGGTGCTCGAAAAGGCGGACGCGCTGCTCCTGATGCCGGACTTCATCCACTGGGCGCTGTGCGGATCGCGCGTGGTCGAGTTCACCAACGGCACCACCACCCAATGCATGCACCCGCTGAGCCGGAACTGGGCCACCGGCCTGCTCAAGCGGTTTGGCCTGCCCACGGGCATCTTCCCGAAAGTCGTGCCGCCCGGCACCCGGCTGGGGGTGTTGCGGCCCGGCCTTGCCGAGCGCACCGGCCTGAGCAAGGTCAACGTGGTGGCGCCGCCCACACATGACACCGCCTCCGCCGTCGCCGGCGTGCCCACCGCCAACACGGGCAAAGCCAACTGGGCGTACCTCAGCTCCGGCACGTGGTCGCTCATGGGGGTCGAGGTGAAGCAAGCCTCCCTGGGCGCGCGCACGCAGGAGCTGAACCTGACGAACGAGGGCGGTTTGGACGGCACCTATCGGCTGCTCAAGAACATCATGGGCCTGTGGCTCGTGCAGCAATGCAAACGCGCTTTCGACGCCCGCGGCCGGAAATACGAATATGGCGAGCTGGCCAGGCTGGCGGCCAAAGCTCCGGCCTTGCGCTCGATCGTCAACCCCGACGACGCGCGTTTTCTTAACCCGCCCGACATGCCGAAGGCCATCCAGGCGTTTTGCCGTGAAACCAAACAGCCGGTGCCCCGGACCGAGGGCGAGTTGGTCCGCTGTGCCTACGAGAGCCTCGCGCTCAAGTACCGCGAAGTGCTCGGCTGGCTCGAAGAGCTCACCGGCACGGGCATCGAGGTGATCCACATCGTCGGCGGCGGCTCCCAGAGCCGCATCCTCAACCAGTTCACCGCCGACGCCTGCCAGCGCCCGGTGGTGACCGGCCCGGTCGAGGCCACCGCGATGGGCAACCTCCTCGTCCAGGTGCGCGCCAGCGGCGAACTTTCGTCCCTCGCCGAAATGCGCCAGGTCATCCGCCGGTCCAGCGACGTAGCCGTCTTCAAGCCCGGCAAAGCCGCGGCCTGGGAAGACGCCTCCGGCCGCTTTGCCAAGCTGCGCCGCGGCAACTGACCCGGATGTTACCCGGCCATAAGACCAGGATCGTCGCCACCATCGGACCGGCCTCGGATTCACCCGAGATGCTGGAGCGCCTCATCCGCGCGGGACTGGACGTGGCGCGTCTGAACTTCTCGCATGGCGACCTGGCCAGCCATGGCAAGCGCATCGCGCGCCTGCGGGCCGCGGAACGGGCCGTGGGCCGGCGCGTGGCCATCATGGCCGACCTGCCGGGCCCCAAGATGCGCCTCGGCCAGATCGAGCCCGAGCCGATCCAACTGCACCCGGGCGAGCACTTCACGCTGACCCGCCAGAACGTGATCGGCAACCGGCAGCGGGTTTCGATGAGCTTCGAGCCGCTGCCCGAGGTGGTGAAGCCGGGCGATCGGCTCTTTCTCAACGACGGGCTGGTCCAACTGGTGGTGGAAGAAGCGGCGGGGACCGAGGTCCGCTGCAAGGTGGCCGTCGGCGGCGAACTGCGCTCCCGCAAGGGCCTCAACCTGCCGGGCATTGACCTGGGCATCAGCGCGTTTACCCCGCACGACCGGGCCTGTCTGGAGTTTGCCCTCCAGGCGGGCGTGGACGCGGTCAGCCAGTCGTTTGTCGAAAGCGCGGCTGACATCCGGGCCGTGCGCGCCGCCGCCCGCGCCCTGGGCCGGCAGCCGTTCATCATCGCCAAGATCGAGCGCGCGGACGCGCTCCGGCACCTGGACGAGATCCTGCAGGCGACGGATGGAATCATGGTGGCGCGGGGCGATCTCGGGGTGGAAGTGCCGATCGAGGAGATGGCGATCTGGCAGAAGCGGCTCATCGCCCAGGCGAGCCTGGCAGGCAAACCGGTGATCACTGCCACCCAAATGCTCGAATCCATGGTGTCCAACCGCCTGCCGACTCGCGCCGAGGCCACCGATGTGGCCAACGCCATTCTCGACGGCACCGACTGCCTGATGCTTTCCGGAGAATCGGCCATGGGCCAGTATCCGGAGGAATCAGTGGCCATGCTGGCGAAGATCGCCGCGTTCACCGAGACGCACCGCCCCCCTGTCCGGCTCGACGATCTGAAGGCGTTGTCAAGCCAGCGCCGGCCTGCGACGGCGGCCGAGGCCATCGCCGCGGTGGTGGAAAACGCGCTGGAGACGGTGCCGTGTGACGCGGTGTTTGTCCCCACCCGGACGGGCACCACGGCGCGCATGATCTCGCGCTTCAACCCGGCGGTGTGGGTGGTGGCCGTGAGTCAAGACACCGCCGTCTGCCAGGGGTTGGCCTTTTCCTACGGGGTGCAGGCGGTCCACCTGGCTGAGGACCCGCAAGACTGGCGGGGCTTTGCCCGCCAGTGGCTTGCCGAGCATCACCTCCCCGCGCCGGTGGCCATGCTGGTGGCCGGACCGTCCCGCCGCCACCCGGAAGCCAACTACCGCATCGAGTTTCTGCGCGTGAAGGACTAGCCTGAGGCATTCCATACCCCGCACGGAATGCCAACAGGCCAGCGCGCGGGCATCTTGCCCGCTTTGGTCGTTTGGACGTTGTAGGCGGGCAAGATGCCCGCGCGCCGGCTTTGGCGCTCCGCAAAATCAGCGGGCGCCAGGGGGACCTACTTCTTCACGGCCGCCCGAACCGCGGCGAGCTGTCCCGCTGAACCGAGCAACTCGTTGCGGCTGACGATGAACTTGTTGTATTCCTCCATGAACACCTTGCCCGGCGGGCGAAAATCAAACTCCTCCGGCTTGTCGCGGAAGAACTCGCGATGCACGCGCGTCCAGACCAGGCGGCCGTCGGTGTCAATGTTGATCTTGGTCACGCCGAGCTTGGCGGCCGGCAGGTACTCGTTGGGGTCCACGCCCATCGAGCCGGCGATCTTGCCACCTGCGTCGTTGATGCGGTCCACCTCGGCCTTGGGCACGCTGGAGCTGCCGTGCATCACCAGCGGGAAGCCCGGCAGCCGGGCCTTGATTTGCGCCAGGACGTCGAAGTGCAGCGACTGCTTGCCCTTGAACTTGAAGGCGCCGTGGCTGGTGCCGATGGCGCAGGCCAGCGAATCACAGCCCGTTTCCTTGACGAAACGCTCGGCTTCGGCGGGATCGGTCAGGCAAGCGTTGCCTTCCTCCACCTTGATGTCCTCCTCGACGCCGCCAAGCTTGCCCAACTCAGCCTCGACGCTGATGCCCCGGGCGTGCGCGCGGGCCACCACGCGCTTGGTGATGGCGACATTCTGCTCGAACGACTCGTGCGAAGCATCAATCATCACCGAGCTGTAGAAGCCCGAATCAATGCAGTCGTAGCAGGTCTCCTCGTCGCCGTGGTCCAGGTGCACGGCGAAGATCGCCTCAGGGAAAATCTCGTGGGCGGCGCGGATAATCGCCTCCAGCATCCGCTTGTCCGTGTACTTCCGCGCGCCTTTGGAGATCTGGATGATGAACGGCGCCTGGCTGGCGAGGCAGCCCCGGAACAGGCCCATCGCCTGCTCGGCGTTGTTGATGTTATACGCTCCGATCGCGTACTTGCCGTAGGCGACCTGAAACAGTTCTTTTGTAGTAACAATCATAAAGTGTTCTTGCTGTTGGCTGCCAATCATGCACGTTTTCCGGGGCGGACGCAATCACGGTGTGAGACTTTGACGCGGCGAGCGGACGGGCGCATCCCGATTCATTGCAGGCGCGCGGGTATCCTGCCCGCTTTGGCCATTCGGAGCGGCCAAGCCGGCAGGATGCCCGCGCGCCTGCTTGCTGGGCGGAATCACGGCGGGGCGGCGTTGTTTTCGTGCTTGATTAGGACACGGATCCTCCGGTGCAGGTAGCCGTTCCAGAGCGCCATCGCCGCCGAAATGAAGCCCAGTATCGCTTCAGCATAGTTGCGCCCCGGCAGGGGCAGCGGAAGGCAGGCCAGGGGCAAAAGGGGACCTGGCTGCTGACCTAGCTGGCTGAACGAACTGAAGATGGTCGGGCCAAGGGTTGGTTAGGGCAGGTTGCCAGGAGGAGCGGCCATGTAGCGGCCACGTAGCGGCCACGTAGCGGCCACCTACCGGCCAGAGGATGGGCGGACGGGGGTGAGAGGGCCGTTTTGGCCGAGGCTGGATTTGCTCCGTACTTCGGCGGCGGCGGCGATCCAGGCTTCCTGCTGCGCTTGGGTCAGGGCGCTGTAGGCGAGGGCCGGGCGGGCGAGGCGGCGCCGGGGCGGGGTTGGTCTGGCTGGTTTGGCGGGGGATGTCTCGGGCGCCGGTTTTAGCGTTTGCGCCGGGGTTTACGCGGCCTTACCCTCGGGCCCGATGAAACATTCGGGCAGAGCCAGGAAGGCTGGCCTCAAGCTGATCGCGCTTTCGCTGGTGGTGCTGGCGGTGGTTTGGGGGTTGGGCTTCTTTACCGCGGCGGCGGCAGCGGTGGTGGCGGCGGTAGCGGTGGCGGTTACGCCGGTGCTGGTGGTGGCGTGGGTGGCGTTCGCGATTTTCACACTCTACTTTTTCCGGGATCCGACGCCGCGGGTGCCGGCTGGAGCGAACCTGGTTCTGGCGGCGGCGCACGGGAAGGTGGATGCGATTGAGGCGGGCCATGAGCCGGAGTTTATGGGCGGCGAGTGCCAGCGGGTTTCGATCTTTTTGTCGGTGCTGGATGTGCACGTTCAGAACGCGCCGGTGGCGGGGAAGGTGGCGTGGCTAAAGTACACAGAGGGGCAGTTTCTGAACGCGATGCGGGCGGAGTCGGCGCGGCACAACGAGAATGTGCTGATGGGGTTCG
Source organism: Verrucomicrobiota bacterium (assembly GCA_035358715.1). GTDB lineage: Bacteria > Verrucomicrobiota > Verrucomicrobiia > Limisphaerales > UBA8199 > UBA8199. The sequence continues at coordinate 40,088 of DAOPPX010000019.1, read as the reverse complement.
AGGCGGGCGAGGGCGCGGGGCGGCGGGTGGCGGTGCGGGTGATTGCGGGGGTGATCGCGCGTCGGATTGTGCCGTTTGTGCAGGCGGGGGAGGAGGTGGCGCGGGGCGAACGGATCAGCCTGGTGCAGTTCGGCTCGAGGGCGGACGTTTATTTGCCGGCGGGAGCGAAGGTGAAGGTGGCGTTGGGCGACCATGTGGTGGGGGGCGAAACGGTGCTGGCGGAGTGGGAGTGATTTGAGATGAGCAAGCCGATTTCAGAACAGCCGGTCCGGGCCGCGGCGGAGGAGCCGAGGCTGAGGATTTACTTTTTGCCGAACTTGCTGACGGCGGGGAACTTGTTTTGCGGTTTTGTGGCGCTGACGAAGATCGTGGAGGCGGACATTGAGGGGGGCGATTTTGGGCCGGTGAAGGTGGCGCTGGGGTTTATTTTGCTGGCGTGCATATTCGACCTGTTCGACGGCCGGGTGGCGCGGATGGGGGGCGTGGAGAGCCCGTTTGGGCGGGAGTTTGACTCGCTGGCGGATTTGATTTCGTTCGGGGCGGCGCCGGCCTTTCTGGTGCATCGGGTGGTGCTGAACAATGTGTTCCAGGGGCACGCGGAGTGGGGCTGGTTTATCGCTTCGATTTACCTGTTGTGCGGGGCGTTCCGGCTGGCGCGTTTTAACTGTCTGGCAGCGATGGGCCAGGGCGGGGGCAAGGAGTTTCTGGGCTTTCCGATCCCGTCGGCGGCGGGGTTGGTGGCGTCGCTGACGCTGTTCATGATGTGGTGGGACGAGAAGGAGTTCGCGACCGGGCGGTGGCGATACTGTTTGCCGGTGCTGCTGTTGTTTTTGTCGTGGATGATGGTGAGCAACGTGAGGTATCCGAGCTTCAAGACGCTGGATTTGCGGGCGAGGCGGACGTTTACCAAGACGCTGGTGACGATTCTGTTTCTGGGCAGCATTGTGATTTTGCGGGAGAAGATCGTGGTTTTTGTGCTGCCGGTGTTTTTCACGGCGTACTTGGTTTACGGTTTCATCCGGCCGCGGATTTCGCGGAGGATGCGGCACGAGATTGAAGATGAGGAGGAGGGGGAAGAGGAGCCACCGCCGGGGCCGGCCGCGCCGGCTTAATGGCCGATGGAGGAGCTTTCGCCTATCCTGATTGCCGGGCTGACTGGGCTGGTCAGCGGGCTGCTGCTCTCGGTTCCGATCGGGCCGATCAACCTGACGATATTGAACGAGGGCGCCCGGCGTGGTTTTAGATGGGCGGCACTGATCGGGCTGGGGGCGACGACCATGGAGGTTATTTACTGTTTCATAGCCTTCACCGGGTTTGCGTCGTTTTTCACGCGCGGGTATGTGAAGGCGGCGATGGAGTTGTTCAGCTTCGTGTTCATGCTGTTCCTGGGGGTCAAGTTCCTGATGTCAAAATCGGTGCGCGATCCGCCGGTGCACCTGAGCGCGGCGGCGGACCGCATCGAGGCACGGCTGGAAGAGCGGCTGCATCCGCACTCGGCCTTCATGACGGGCCTGGTGCGGGTGATGGGCAACGTCGGGGTGCTGGTCTTTTGGATCATTCTGTCGGCGAACTTCATCTCGCGCGAATGGGTGACGCCGGATTGGCCGGGGAAGCTGGCCTGCGTGGGTGGGGTGGCGGTGGCGACGGGGGCATGGTTCGCCGGCTTGAGCTGGGCGGTTTCGCTGGGGCACGGCAAACTGAGCGAGAAGACGCTGCTGCGGATGGAGCATTGGTCGGGCGTGGGCTTGCTGGCGCTGGCGCTGGCGCACGGGAGCAGCATCATCTGGCAGATGCACCGGGGCGCGGGCTGGGTGCGGCCCACCCGCTCGCTCCTGCTCGACGCGCCTGCAGAGGGCCGGTTGGGCTCCGGTCAGATTCTGACTTTGAACTGCTCGTCCTGGGCGAGTGAGACGGCGAAGGCGGCGAGCAGTTCGGGGATGCGCTCGAGGTCTTTGAGGCTGACCACTTCGACCGGGGAGTGCATGTAGCGGTTGGGCAGGCTGACCAGGGCGCTGGCAATGCCGCCGCGGGTCCAGAAGATGGCGTCGGTGTCCGTGCCGCTGGTGGATGACATGGCCTCGTGCTGGAGGGGGATGTTCTTGGCGCGAGCGACGGCTTCGATGCGCGCGACGACGTCGGGGTGGTTGCAGCCGCCGTGGGTGACGGTGGGGCCTCGCCCGACCCGGTTGTCGCCGTGCTGCGTTTTGCTGACGGTGGGGTAGTCAGTGGCGTGGGTGACGTCCACGACGAGCGCGATATCCGGTTTGAGGGAGTAGGCGATCTGGCGCGCGCCGAGCAGGCCTACTTCCTCCTGCACATTGGAGACGGCGCAGACCTCGGCGCGGAGCCTGGCCCTGCCCTGCTTGAGGAGGCGGAGGGTTTCGGCCACGGCGAAGGTGCCCACCCGGTTGTCGAAGGCCCGCGCGACGGCTAGATCGTTGCGCAGCAGTTCAAACTCGTCGTTAAGGGTGATCGGGTCGCCGATGCGCACCAGTTTCTCGGCCTCTTTGCGGCTGAAGACGCCGATGTCAATGAACAGCTCGTGGATCTTGGGCGGCTTGAGGTCTGTCTCTCCCTTCATCAGGTGCGGGGCGACGTTGCCGACGACGCCGGCGACGGGGCCGTTGCGGGTGTGAATGACCACGCGCTGGGCTTTGGTGATGGCGGCGTCCACGCCGCCCATCTTGCGCACATAGATGAAGCCCTCGTCGTTGATGTAGCTGACCGCCATGGCGATTTCATCGGCGTGGCCGGCGAGCATGAGGCGCGGAGAACCACCTTTGTTCAGGACAGCGACGCAGTTCCCGTAGGCGTCGGAGAAGGTCTCATCGGCGAAGGGCGTGACATAATCAAGCCAGACGCGCTGGCCGCGGGTTTCATAGCCGACGGGGCTGGGGGTATTAACCAGGGTTCGGAGAAAGGCAAGTGACTGTTCGCGCATCCGGGCATTTAATGGGCCGGCGGGGGGATTGGAAAGGCAAAACGACAGGCCGCGCGGGAATTGACCGGGGTGCGTCCAGCCTGCCGATCCATGGGCGGGGACGCCCCGTCGATGGGGTTGCTGCCGCGCAAACGCCTACATTCCGGCGAAACGCCGCTGCAGGTCAGGTGCGGGCGATTTCGTGCAGAACGGCGCCGCCGGGACCGATGAGCCGGATGTGAAGCGGCATCTGGCCGACGGCGTGGGTGGAGCAGCTCAGGCAGGGGTCGTAGCAGCGGATGCCGTGCTCGACGCGGTTGAGCATGGGCTCGGTGATCTTGTTGCCGCGCACGTAGTGGCGGGCGATCTGGGCGACGGTCTGGTTCATGGCCAGGTTGTTCTGGCCGGTGGCGACGATGAGGTTGATCTTGTTGAGGAGGCCGTTGCGGTCCACGGTGTAATCGTGGAAGAGCGTGCCACGCGGCGCCTCGCTGACTCCCACACCGCGCAGGCTGTTGATGCCGGCGTCGGCGCGGAGGTCTTCACTGAGCAAGTCGGGGTCGTCCAGGGCGGCTTCCACCCGCTCGATGGAAGTGAGAATTTCAATGAGCCGCGCGTAGTGATAATGGAAGGAGGAGATCACGGCGTTGTCGCCGCGGGTCAGCTTCTTGAACTTCTTGAGCTCGGCGTCGGCCTTGGGCGTGCCCATTTGCTCGGCGACATTGAGCCGGGCCAACGGGCCAACGCGGTACATGCCATCCGGGATACCGAGGGAGGTGTAATATGGCGACTTGAGATAGGAGGAGGTCTGGACTGCTTCGCTGATGTATTCGTAGTACTTCTGCGGGTCGAGTTGGTCGGCGATGATGCTGCCGCTGCTGTCGGTGAACCGGAGGTTGCCGCCGTGATGTTCCCAGGTGCCGTCCGGCTCCACCAACCCCATGAAGAGGGACGGGAAGTTGCCGAAGATCTGGACTTCCTTCTTATGGGTTTCGAGCGTCTTCTTGAACAGTTCGAAGGCGGTTTTGGTGGTAGCGTAGGCTTCCAGCAGCCAGGCGCGGATGCGGTCTCGGCCCTCCTCGGTTAGGGGGCTGCGCACGCCGCCGGGCACGGCCCAGGCGGGGTGAATCTTCTGGCCGCCGAGCTCGGCGATGATCTCCTGGCCGAACTGGCGCAGGCGAATGCCGGCGCGAGCCAGGTCGGCATTGGAAGCGATCAATCCAAAGACATTGCGCCGGGCGGGCGGGGCGTCCCAGCCGAGGAGGAAATCCGGCGCGCTGAGATGGAAGAAGCTCAGCGCATGGCTCTGGATGATCTGGCCGAGGTTCATGAGCCGGCGGAGCTTGTCGGCCGCAGGGGGGATGTTGACGGCCATGATGGCGTCCCCGGCCTTGGCGGAGGCCAGCAAATGGCTGGCCGGGCAGATGCCGCAGATGCGGGCGGTGATGCCGGGCATCTCGGCGTAGGGCCGGCCCTCGCAGAACTTCTCGAAGCCGCGGAATTCGACGACGTGGAACTCGGCGTCGGAAACGTTGCCGGCGTCGTCGAGGAAGATGCTGATCTTGGCGTGGCCCTCGATACGGGTCACGGGGTCAATGACAATACGTTGAGCCATAATCTCATCCAAACTTGATGTCTTTGCCCGCAAGGGCCGGTTCCTGGCCTTCGAGGATCTGGGCCAGGAGGGTCTTGATGCGGTCCGCCGGCGGAGGGCAACCGGGCAGAAAGTAATCCACCGCAACCACTTCATGGACCGGCATGACCTTGGGCAGGAGCAGCGGCACGATGCCGGGTTCATTGGGCAGGCTGGGGTTGGCCTGCGCGGTTTCGATGTAGGCCTTCTGGAGGACGCTTTCAGCATTGCCCAGGCCGAGCTGGTTGCGGATGGCGGGCACGTTGGCAGTGACCGCGCAGTCGCCGAACGAGACGAGCAGCCGGGTGCGTTGGCGGACTTTGTAGAGCAGCTCGAGATTGTCCTGGTTGCAAATGGCGCCCTCGATCAGGCACACATCCACGTTCTCAGGATATCCCTTCACGTCAATGACCGGGCTGTAAACGATCTCGGCTTTCCCGGCCAGTTCCAACAGGAACTCGTCGAGGTCCAGGAAGGACATGTGGCAGCCGGAGCAGCCGCCAAACCAGATTGTTGCCAGGCGCAGCAGGGCCGGTTTGCCAGGTGTGTGGTTGGTTTCTGATGCTTGCTTTGCTTGCATACTAGTCCGCAATCCATTGCTTTTTCTCCCGCGCCGTGACGATGAATTCGAGCTTCGTGCGGTCGCGCTCCATTTCGCCGACCGTTGAGCCCTTGTTGAAGAGCGCCCCCGTGGGACAGGACATGACGCACTTGCCGCACTTGGTACAGGTATCGGAAGTGCCCCAGGGCTGGTTGAGGTCGGTGATGATGTGCGCCTTGCCGCCGCGGCCGGAGACGTTCTTGGTGCCCGCGCCCTCGATATGCCAGCAGACGCGCACGCAGCGGCTGCAGAGGATGCAGCGGTTATGGTCCATGCCAAACAGCGGGTGCGTGTTGTCCACCTCCCAGCGCGGGAAGATGTAGTCGTAGCGGACGTGGTCCATGCCCTGGCGGTAGGCCAGCGTTTGGAGTTCGCAATGCCCGTTGGCCACGCAGACCGCGCAGATGTGGTTTCGCTCGGCGAAGAGCAGCTCGAGGGTCATGCGCCGGTATCGGCGCAGCCGATCGGTGTCTGTCTGTATCTCCATGCCCTCGCTCACCTTGGTGGTGCAGGCGGGCAGCAGTTTGGACGTGCCCGCCACCTCCACCAGGCAGAGCCGGCAGGCGCCCACATCATACACGCCGTCGAGGTGGCAGAGCGTTGGGATGTAGATGCCGGCATCTACCGCGGCGTCCAGGATGGTCGCGCTTTCGTCAGCGCTGACGTGTTTCCCGTCAATCTTTAAGGTTTTTGCAGCCATAAGTCAGCTCCTGGAAGCGGTTTAGGCGGCTGGGTTAGGCGCCGGCTTTGAAGCCTTGCCCTTCCCTTTGGGGCCGCTGTGAGCATCTACTTTGAGCAGGTCAGTGTATTCGTTGCGGAAGAACCGCAAGGTGCTCAGGACCGGGTTGGGCGCGGTCTGGCCCAACCCGCAGAGGCTGGTGCTGCGCACCATCTCACAGAGATCTTCGAGTTTCTGCAGGTCGCGGGCGGTGGCCTCGCGGCCCAGAATCTTTTTGAGCAGGTTGTGCATTTGCACGGTGCCGGCCCGGCAGGGAACGCACTTGCCGCAGGATTCGTCCATGCAGAACTCCATGAAGAATCGGGCGACGTCCACCATCTGCGTAGCCTCGTCCATCACGATCATGCCGCCCGAGCCCATGATCGAGCCGAGCTTGCTAAGCGAGTCGTAATCCACCGGAGTGTCGAGCGCGTCAGCCGGGATGCAGCCGCCGGAGGGGCCGCCGGTCTGCACGGCTTTGATCTTGCCGCCGTTGGGCGCGCCGCCGCCCATGGTTTCAACGATTTTGCGCAGCGGGGTGCCCATCGGCACCTCGATCAGGCCGGTGTTGGTGATCTTGCCCGCCAGCGCGAACACTTTCGTGCCCTTGCTCTTCTCGGTGCCGATGCCCGCGAACCAGTCGGCGCCTTTGCGAATGATCGGCGCCACGTTCGCAAACGTCTCGACGTTGTTGATGAGGGTGGGGCAGGTCCACAATCCGCTTTCCGCCGGGAAGGGCGGGCGGGGGCGGGGCGCGCCGCGCAGACCCTCCACCGAGGCCATCAGCGCCGTTTCCTCGCCGCAGACAAAAGCGCCCGCACCGATACGCAGGTCAATGTTGAAGGTAAAAGGCGATTCAAAGATGCCGCTGCCCAGCAGGCCAAGCTGCTTGGCCTGTTTGATGGCGGTCTGGAGGCGGCTGATGGCCAGCGGGTACTCGGCGCGCACGTAGATGAAACCCTGGTTGGCGCCCACCGCGTAGGCGGCGATGGCCATGCCTTCCAGCGCGCAGTGTGGGTCGCTTTCCAGCACGCTGCGGTCCATGAATGCGCCGGGGTCACCCTCGTCGGCATTGCAGATGATGTACTTCTGCTGGCTGGCCGTCTTGGCGACCGTGGCCCACTTGAGACCGGTCGGATAACCCGCGCCGCCGCGGCCGCGCAGCCCGCTCTGGATCATCGTGTCCACGACTTCCTTGGGGGTCATTTCGCGCAGCACATCGTGCAAGGCCTGGTAACCGTCGGCCGCGATATAGGATTCGATCCGCTCCGGATCCACGATGCCGCTATTAGCCAGCACAATGGAAACCTGCTCGGAAAAGAACGGCGCTTTCGGGTCGCCGCGTTGGACTTTGGCCTTGCCGCCTTTGAGGGTAGCGACCACTGAGGGGGCAGATTCCGGAGTGACCTTCAGGTAAAGCGGCCCCTGGCCGGCGCCGCCGACCTGAACCGTGGCGCCCGGCTCGTGGGTGTCCACCTGCACCAGCGGCCCCTGGCAGCACAACTTCATGCAGCCGACCCCGCGCACCTCGACCCGGTCCTCCAGGCCTGCGTCCTTGACCGCTTTGTCCAGCGCTTCCTTGACGCCCTTGGAGTCAGACGACATGCATCCCGCCGCCATGCAGCAGCGGATGACATGCTTCTTGCGCGACGTGCGTTCCTTCTCCGCAATCTCGACTAGGTCCTCAATGTCCATGGCCGATCCATCCTTTCACATATTCCAGCGCCTTCTCAGGCGTTTGTCGCGGCGTGACCGTGCCGTCATAAACCACCGCCGGAGCGATGCCGCACGCGCCGATGCAGCGCGCGGTGAGCAGCGACAGCTCGCCGTCGGGCGTGGTTTCTCCCGCCTTGATCCCGGCCTTGTCCTCCACGGCGGCCAGCACCTTGTCGGCGCCTTTTACATAGCAGGCGGTACCCATGCACACGACGCAAGAGTGCTTGCCTTTGGGTTTGAGTGTGAAGAAATGGTAGAAGGTGGCGACGCCGTAAACGCGGCTGGTCGGCAGCTTCAGGCGATAGGCGATGAAGAGCAGCAGGTCATCTTCAAGGTAGCCGAACAACTCCTGCGCCTTGTGCAGCACCTCGATCAGGGCGTCCTGTTTGAACTGGTGCTTCTTGATGTGCACTTCCAGAATCTTGAAGCGCTTGTCGCCGCTGGCGTGCTCCAAGACCTGGGGCAGCCGGTTCTTCTTCTTGCTTGAAAGCGTTGCAATCATATCGCTAAACGGGCTTGATGTAGTGCTCGCCGCAAATGTTCAGGTGCAGGAGCTCCCATCAATTCTGACCAGTCAAAGTAGCATCGCTGGCTGGATACGCTGTGCATAGATTGGCTTTTGATGAACCTTTTTTGTGCGTGGCCTGCCCTTGTCACCCGTCGGACAGGAAGCAGGTTGACAGTTCGCATCGTTGTCCGTCGGCGCCAAAGCAACGGCGTGTCAGGGCTGGGGTCGGCGGTGCTTGATCCTCAGTTGGGCCAGAGAGTGGGTGAGCGAGGCCTGGACCAGGGCGACTTCTTCTGGAGAGATCTTCTCTTTGAGGCGGGCCTCGGCGCGGGCGCGAGCAGCTTTGGCCTTGTCCTCATCAATCGCGTCCTCAGGGGTCGCGAAGACGGTGAGCACCGCCACCCGCTCGGGCGTGATTTCGGCACACCCCCCAGTAACCAGCAGGTGGTCCTCGTGGTCACCCCGCCGGGCGAGAATCTCACCATCGCCCAGCAACGTGATTAAGGGCGCGTGTTGCGGCAGGATGCCCATCTCACCTTCCAAGCCAGGAAGCGTGACCATGTCCACGGCCTTGGAGTAAACCCGGCCAGTGGGGGTGGTTATTTCAAGTCTGAACGCCTGGATCATGGTGTGGCGGGTGGTGGCTATTGAACATCAACTCTCGGCATCCTTGATTTCCTCGATGCGGCCCTTCATGTAGAAGTTGCCTTCGGAAACCTCGTCATGCTTGCCATCGAGGATTTCCTTGAAGCCTTTGACGGTGTCAGCCACGGGCACCTGCTTGCCGGGCCGGCCGGTGAAAACTTCGGCAACCGAGAAGGGCTGGCTCAGGAACCGCTGGATCTTGCGGGCTCGGAACACGGTCTGCTTGTCGTCTGGGGACAGCTCGTCCATGCCCAGAATGGCGATGATGTCCTGGAGATCTTTGTAGCGCTGGAGCACCTTTTGGACGCCCCGGGCAACTTCGTAGTGTTCGCGGCCTACGATGTCGGGCGTAAGCGCGCGGGAGGTGGAAGACAGCGGGTCCACGGCCGGGAATATGCCAAGCTCCATGATCGAACGCTCCAGCACGATGGTCGCGTCCAGGTGCGCGAAGGTGGTGGCGGGCGCGGGGTCGGTGAGATCGTCCGCCGGCACATAGACGGCCTGAAAACTGGTGATGGAGCCTTTCTTGGTGGAGGTGATGCGCTCCTGGAGGTCGCCCATTTCGGCGGCGAGGGTCGGCTGGTAGCCGACGGCACTGGGCGTTCGCCCGAGCAGCGCCGACACCTCGGAGCCCGCCTGGGAGAAGCGGAAGATGTTGTCAATGAACAGGAGGACGTCCTGGTTCTTGTCGTCGCGGAAATACTCGGTGATGGCCAGGCCGGACAGGCCAACCCGCAGGCGGGCGCCCGGCGGCTCGTTCATTTGACCGTAGACCAGCGCAATCTTGGACTTGCTGAGGTCCTTCCGGTTGATGACGCCGGCCTCGGACATTTCGTGGTAAAGGTCGTTGCCCTCGCGGGTGCGCTCGCCGACCCCGGCGAACACAGATACGCCACCGTGCAGCTTCGCGATGTTGTTGATCAGCTCCATGATCACGACCGTCTTGCCCACGCCAGCACCCCCGAACGCCCCGACCTTGCCGCCCTTGAGGAATGGGCAGACCAAATCAATGACCTTGATACCGGTGGTAAGGATCTGCGGCGTAGTGGATTGGTCGGTCAGACTTGGGGCCGGCCGGTGGATCGGCATGTATTTTTCCGCCGCGACCGGTCCCTGCTCATCCACCGGGTTGCCGGTGACGTCAAATACGCGCCCCATGACGCCGTCGCCGACGGGCATAGAGATAGGCCGGCCGGTGTCGAGCGCCTCCATGCCGCGCTTGAGTCCGTCGGTCGTGGACATCGCAACGGTGCGCACCCAGTGATCGCCGAGGTGTTGCTGGACTTCGAGGGTAAGCGTGGTTTTCCCCTGGAGTGGTAGCTCGTATTCGATGGTCAGGGCGTTGTAGATGGCGGGGAGCTGGTCAGGGAACTCAACATCCACCACCGGGCCGATGACTTGAACGATTCTGCCTTTATTCATGCGTTTGGATTGATTCGTAAAGGGTATGGAGCGCGGGCTTATTCGAGGGCCATAGCGGCGCTGGAGATTTCCAGCAGTTCCTTCGTGATGCTGGCCTGGCGCATCTTGTTATATTCCAGCGTGAGGTGTTTGATGAGCTGGTCGGCGTTGTCGGTGGCGTTCTTCATGGCCACCATGCGCGCGCTGTGTTCGCTGGCCCTGGCCTCCAGGAGCAACTGGGCCACGCGAAAATCCAGGAAGTAAAGCACCAGCCGGTCCATCACGGTTACCGGGTCCGGCTCGAACAGGAAGTTGAAGCGCTTTTCTTCCTCCGGCGGGCTGGCCTCATGGGTGCCGGCCTCCGCCAGGAGCCCCTGGGCGGAACACATTGGCAGGAACACGCGCGCGTCAGGCCGTTGCGAAAGGGTGTTGATGAAACGAGTGTAGAGCACGTCCACCGCCTCGACTTCGCCCTTTAAAAACAGGCCCTGCGCGAACTTCGAGATCACCGCGCACTCGGCGTAAGTGGGCGAGTCGCGATAGGTGAATTCGGCCACCAGCCGGCGACGGGTGCGGGCGATGAACTGCGCGGCCTTCTTGCCGACCGCGATAAACTGGGTGGTTGCGGTATTGTACTTGGCCGCCTCGCGGAACAGATTCGCGTTGAGGGCGCCGCAGAGGCCCTTGTCGGTGCCGAGCAAGACCACCGCGCGCCTGCGCACCTCTCGTTGTTCCATCAGCGGATGCCGGTAGTCGCCCGTATCCAGCGTCAGGTGCCTCATGAGTTCGGCGCCCATCGCAGCGAAGGGCCGGAAATTGAGCGCGCCCTGCTGGGCCTTGAGCATCTTCGACGACGCAACCATCTGCATGGCCTTGGTGATCTGGGCCGTGCTCCGGACCGATTTGATGCGGCGGCGAATGTCGCGGGTGCTGGGCATGGATTAGAGATCTGCCGGCCGAAAGCCCGGACCCGAAAAGCCGGAAGCAGACGTGGGAGGGTTGGATGTAGGACGGAGGTTCACTTGCAGGTCTGCTTGAACTCAGTAGCCGCGGTTTTCAACTCGGCTGTCAACGCGTCGCTGAGCGCCTGTTCCTGTTTGATCCTGGCCAGCACTTGCGCCCGCCGCGTCGCGAGGAACTCCACCAGCTTGTTCTGGAAATCCTTGACCTTCTCGACCGGCACGTCGTCGGCGAAACCATGCTGGGCAACCCAAAGGACCGCAATCTGCATCTCCACCGGGAGGGGATCATAGGGCGGCTGTTTGAAGATTTCCATGATGCGCTTGCCCCGCTCGATCTGGGCTTGGGTCTTGGCATCCAGGTCGGAGCCGAACTGGGCAAACGCCGCCAGTTCGCGGAATTGGGCAAGCTCGCCTTTGAGGCGTCCGGCCACTTGCTTCATGGCTTTGACCTGCGCGGCCGAACCGACACGCGAGACCGAGATGCCAACCGAAACCGCAGGCCGGACGCCCTGATAGAACAAGTCGGTTTCCAGGAAGATCTGGCCGTCGGTGATCGAGATGACGTTAGTGGGGATGTAAGCCGACACATCGCCGGCCTGCGTTTCAATGATCGGGAGTGCCGTCAGCGACCCATTGCCGTGCTTCTCCGCCACACGCGCAGCCCGCTCCAGCAGGCGGCTGTGGAGGTAGAAAACGTCCCCCGGATACGCCTCGCGGCCGGAGGGGCGCTTGAGCACGAGCGACACCTGACGATAGGCCACAGCATGCTTGGACAGATCATCGTAGATGATCAGCGCGTCCATGCCGTTGTCCATGAACCACTCGCCCATCGCGCAGCCGGCGAAGGGCGCTAGGTATTGGTTGGTGGCCGAGTCCGACGCGGAGGCAACGACGAGGATCGTGTAAGGCAGGGCGTCCGCCTCTTCGAGGACACGAATGACGTTGGCGACGTTGGATTGCTTCTGGCCGATGGCCACGTAGATCGAGTAAAGGGGGCGGTAGGTCTTGTCGCCCGCCTCCTGGGCGGCCTTGTTGAGGCGGGCGTTGCTGATGATGGTGTCAATGCCCAGCGTGGTCTTGCCGGTCGAGCGGTCGCCGATGATCAGCTCGCGCTGGCCACGGCCAATCGGGATCATCGCGTCAATGGCCATGATGCCAGTCTGGACCGGCTGGCTGACCGACTTGCGGCGGATGATGCCGGGCGCGATTTTTTCCACCGGATAGGTCTTCGCGGTACGAATTGGGCCCTTGTCGTCCATGGGCTGTCCAAGGGTGTTGACGACCCGGCCCAGCAACTCCATGCCGACGGGCACCTGCAGCACTTTGCCGGTGGTGCGCACCTGCTGGCCTTCTTTGATGTCAGTGTAGTCGCCCAGCACGATGGCCCCCACCTCGGTCTCTTCCAGGTTCAGGACCAGGCCGGTGACGCCGCCGCCAAAATCGAGCATTTCGTTGTACATGGCGTCTGCGAGGCCCTCGACCTTGGCCACACCATCGCCGATTTCGCGGACGATGCCCACGTTCTGCTTCATCACCGTTGCCTTTACGCCGGTGATCTGGCTTTCGATTTCCTGCAAGATTGAACTCATATCTGTATTGTCGGATTACAAAGGGAACTGGAATGCGCCCTCCAGCTCGCGCAACCTGGCCTGGATGCTGCCGTCGAACACATCACTGCCCACCTGCACCCGCAAGCCGCCAATGAGGCCGGGGTTCTGGCTGAAAGCGAAGACGAGGCCCTGGCCGTAGCGGCGCGTCAGGTTGGCCCGAATAGCCGCCTGTTGCGACTCAGCCAGCGACACCGGGCTCTCGATGCGGGCGGTGCGGCGGTCGAGCTCCAGCTTCACCAGGCGCCTGAAGTGGGAGAGGATGGCGAGGTAGCCGCGGGGCTTGGCGGCCAGCACATGCTGGACGACCTGGCGCACCCTGGCTTCGTCCAGCAACCCGTCAACGCGGCAGGAGCAATACAGCTCCTTCGCGTCGCGGCGGGCCTGTTTGGAGATCTTCACGGTGTAGGCTCAGTGCGGCGCCCGGGTCAGGCGGCCAGTTCCCGGTTGGTTTCTTCCGCCAGGCGCTTCTGGTCGTCAGTGGTCAGGACCTTGCCGGTCACCTTCGCCGTGGTGGCGACCACCAGCCGCCCTACCTCGCGGCGCAGCTCGGCCAGCATCCGTTCGTGCTCGGCCTGGGTTGCCTGCCGGGCCTTGTCCACGATGGACTGGGCGGCGGCGATGGCTTTTTGGGTTTCCTGTTCCTGAACTTTGCCGGCGGCGGCGCGGGCCTCATCAATCAGTTTGGCGGCTTGCTGGCCGGCCTGGACCAGCATTTCGCGCGCCTTGGCCTGAGTATGGGCCAGCTCCTGCTTGATCTTCTCGGCGTTGTCCAGGCTTTCCTTGATGCGTTTCCGGCGCTCTTCCAGCACGGCCAGGATCGGCTTGTAGGCGTAACGCTGGAGCAAAAAGGCCACGATGGCGAAGCAGATGCACTGCGAGATGAAATGCGGCAGGTCCACACCGAACCGCGAGGCGGTATCCCGGCCCATCTGGGCGAGGTCACCGCCGATGCCAGCGAATAGAAAAGGCGACTGCATAATCAAACAGGGCGAAGGCCGGGCGCGGAGCCGCAAGAGGCTCCGCGCCGGGATGTCACTTCACGAGGAAGATGGCGTAGAACACGATGGCCTCCGCAAAGGCGATCGCCAGGATCGCCTGCACCAGGATCTTGGTCGAAGCGCCGGGATTGCGTCCCACCGCCTCGGAAGCCTTCATGCCGATGAATCCCACGCCGATGGCCGCGCCGAGCGCCGCCAAACCGACGTGCAAATTCCCCATCAGTCCCTCTGCCAACATTGGCGTTAACATATGTCTCTTTACCTTTCTGTTGCTCAGCGGCCTCCGCGAGTGAACACGGTCCGACCGCTGAAATCTTGTCTCAGTGTCCGCTTCCTGCGGGCGACTCCTCATGCACGCAGATCAGCATCGTAAACACCGCTGTCAGCAGCATGAACACCAGCGCCTGCACGATTCCCACCAGCAACTCCATGAAATAGAACGGCACGGGCAGCAGCCAGCCCAGGCCCGGTACCAGCTTGCTCATCGCTTCGAGCATGTTTTCCCCGGCGAAAATGTTGCCGTAGAGACGGAAGCTCAGCGAGATTGGCCGGAACAGGATGGACAGCACCTCAAGGAACCCGACCAGGAAAAACACCAAGATCATCAGATACTTCAACGCGCCGCCGGTATCCCCCTTTGGGCCAAACAGATCGAGGAACATCCCCTTGATGCCGACCGCTTGCAGGGCCCAGACAATCCAGCAGACGAAAAAGATCATCGCCATCGCGAAGGTCATATTCAGGTCGGCATTGCCGCCACGGAGCAGCGGGTGCTCGACGTGGAATCCCTCCGAAGTGTGCGTCCCCCAGCCGATGCTGCCCACCCCCGGCAGGAGGCCGAACCAATTCGTGAACAGGATGAAAATGAACAGCGTCGCAAAGAACCAGAACGTCTTCTTCACCAGCTTGCCGCCGATGATGCCCTCCAGGAAGTCGTGCAGCATTTCCACCAGCCACTCCCAGAAGTTCTGCGCCCCCTCGGGCGCGAGTTCCATGCGGCGGGTGGCCCGCCGGGCAAGGAGGATTAGAATCAGCGCCACTGCCCACGTCACCACCATCGAGCTGCTGACGAACGAGGACCCGCCGGGGCCCAGCTTGGGGGCGTCGGGAGGCAAACCCTCCTCGTGCCCGTGGGCCACGGCGGCGGGGGCAACCGCTGTGTCCACCTCGATTGCCGACGGCGGCACGTTGGCCAGGCCTTGCAGCACCAGGCTTGCAAGGCACAACCATATAGAAATCAATCTGATCAATTGCATTGCGCTGAACATCGGGGCGTAGCGACACGCTATGCCCTCGGGTCTGAGCCGACTCTAGGCCGGAAGCGAGAGGAGCATGTGTCAGAGCGGCACGTTTTGCAAGCTATCTTCGCCGTCCGTCTTGCGCGCCAGGATCCATGTCGCAGGATTTTTCGCTTTAGCTGCGGGCCCGGTTGCGGTTTGCTGTCGTGGTGAACCGTCGAGCGTTCCTCAAGGCCGGAGCCAGCAGCTCTGTTCTGCTCCTGAGTCATCCCGCATGGTGCGCCCAAAAATCCAGCCCCAAACCGACCGATGGGGAGATCCTTGCCCGGAGCGGGGAGCGCATTGAGAAGCACCGCAAAGGCGATGGAGCGATTCTTGTGCGGGATGCGCGCGGGCAGGGTGTATCGGGGGCAACGGTCAGAGTGGAGCAACTCCGTCATGACTTCCTCTTCGGCTGCAACTTCTTCATGTTCGGCCGCTGCGGCCACCCGGAGCTGGAGGAACAATACCGCAGGCGCTTTAGAGAACTGCTGAACTACTGCACGCTCGGCTTCTACTGGGCGGGCTATGAACCCGAGCGCGGCAAACCGAATTATGAATACACGGACCAGGCTGCTGCCTGGGCCGGCGAGCACGGCATTGCCTGCAAGGGCCACCCGCTGGTCTGGGACCACCCAGCCGGCTCGCCCGCCTGGCTGCCGGAGGATCCCAGGGAAATCGAGCGCCTTTCCACCACGCGCGTCCGTGAGATCATCGCCCGCTTCAAGGGCCGCGTTGACATCTGGGACGTGGTAAACGAAGCGACGCATCTGCCGGACAAACCCAACAAGACCAGGATGGCCGGCTGGGCACGGAAGCTCGGCCCGGTCCACTATGTGGCCGAACACCTGGAAACAGCTCGCGCCGCCAATCCGCGCGCGACGCTCCTGGTCAACGACTATCGTATTGATCCACCCTACCGGCGCATCCTGGTGGATGTGCGGTCCCGCGGGAAATCGCTCTTCGACGCGGTCGGCATCCAAAGCCACATGCACGATGAGGTGTGGCCGCTGCACAAGGTTTGGCGCACCTGCGATGCCTACGGCAACCTCGGGCTGCCAATTCACTTCACCGAGACCACGATCGTCAGCGGCCCGCGCAAGGGGCCGGGCGAGAACTGGGGAACGACCACCGCCGAGTGCGAGGACCGGCAGGCGGAGCTGGCAGCCAGGGTCTACACGGCGCTTTTTGCGCACCCCGCTGTCCACGCCATTACGTGGTGGGATTTCTCCGACCTTGGCGCGTGGCAGCGCGCACCGGCTGGCTGGCTGCGGCGAGATATGTCCCCCAAACCGGTCTATGGCCGGCTGATGTCGCTGATCAAGGACGCCTGGTGGACCAAAGCCGCCGGGCGCACCGATACCCGGGGCGAGTTCAAGGCCCGCGCCTTTTACGGCAACTACCGTGTCGCCGTTGAGCTGCCCGGCGGCCAGGTTCTCACCCGAGACGTGCATTGGGAGCGCGGGAAGCAGAACCAGTTTACATTCGCCGTATGAACCACCCACGCCCTCACCTCGGGCCAACTATGAACCGGACCTTGCTTCGCTATGGAACACTATTTGGCGATGACTCTCGAAGGCCGGATTGACCGAAATTACTTGCCGACCCGCAAGCTGGCCAACGACCGGCTGGTCTTGCAGCCGGGCAAGCGCCCCACGTCTGAGGATGCCTGGATTACCAACGGCTAGTCCGACAGCATCTCACGATGCGGGACGGCGCGAGCAATACCAGCCAGAACCCGGCAGGCAAGGTTCTTAAGTGAAGGCGGCAAAGGGTCCGGACGGCCAGCCAAGAGTCCTGCGCCCCACTTAGCCAGGTCGCTGTCGGGGGCTTGCGCCTGCCAGTCCTTGAAGAACTGTTCAGCTTCGGCGGCGCGGCCCGATTGCTTGAGGGCCAGGGCGCGAACGAGGTCGCCGGTCCCCTGCCCTTGCGTACGCGCCGGGACGGCCAGGATGCGCTCGAGGGCTTGGCGGGCGGCGGCGGGAGCTTTGAGGGCGAAGTGGCATTGGGCGGCGAACCAGTCCTCGAGCCGCTCGTCAACGTCCGCAGGGTAGGGTTTGCCGGCACCCAGAGTCTCGGACCATTGGCGCGCGGTGTTGACCAGGCGCAACGCGTCGTCGAAGGCGCCTGCCTGCCGGCGCTCGACGGCCACCAGAAGGTTGGCTTCGTGAAAGAGGGCGCGCGCCTCGGTGGTGCCTTCAGACGGCAGAACGCGCAGAGCGCTGAGGAGTTCTGCCGCCGCCTGGTGCTGGCCGGTCAGGAGTAGAGACTTGGCACGGAGCAAGGCCAGCGAATCGTTGGCCGGGAAGCGTTGGGCATAGTCGGTGGCGATGGCGAGGGCAGCGGCAGGGTCGGCGCGCTTGAGATAGTCACGGGCGAGCATGGCGCCGTAACGCCATTGGGCGGCGTCCAGCGTGGCGGCTCGTTTGAGATCCGTCGCGGCGTTATCCTCGGCAAGCTGCGCGCGCGCGGCATAAAAGGGCGCGAAGCGCGGCTCGTCGCCGACAGCGGCGAGCAATTCGCGCGCCTGGGATGATTGGCCGAGGTGCCAGCGGATAAGCGCCAGGAAGTATTTGGGCTGCCAGGCCGGGCTTTGCCGCATCGCCCACTCAAATACGGGAATAGCCTCAGGCCGAAACGGGAAGACAAACTCGGGCGAGGCCGCCTCGGCGCGGTGGAGCGCGTCCCGGCCGGGCGAGTTGCGGCGCACATAAGCCAGCCAATAGAGCACCTCGGCAGTTGGGGGCGCCAGTTCGAGGACCTTGGCGGCGTCGCCCTCCAGCCCCACGCCGCGATACCAGGCGGCCAGTTCGAGGAAGGTTTCGTGCGGCAGTTCGTTGCGGATGAGCGAGGTGAACTCTTCGGCGGTGAGCTTGCGCCGGAGGTATTGCTCGAGGCGGGCGCCGTGGTTGAGCGGATCGAGCCCGCGCAGAGCAGCCAGGGCGGCATCGGCGCCGGCGGCGTCGCCGCGCAACCGTTGGATGCAGGCGCACAGTAGCCAGGCGTCGAGGTTGCGGCGGTTGCTGTCCAGCGCTTCCCGGGCGCTGGCCAGGGCGGGGTCGTAGCGCTGCTCGCGCAAGCAGGCTTTGGCCAGCTCGGTGTGGGCGGCGCTGCGCCAGCCGGGGGAAAGGGCGGCCAGGCTGAAGGCGGCCTGGGCATCGGCCCGGCGGCTCAGCGCGGCGCTGGCCAGGCCGAACTGGTAGTTGGCACCCGGGTCATAGGTGTCAATGCTCAGCGCGTGCCGGGCGAACTCGAGGGCGGTGGCGGCGTCGGCGCGGCGGTTGGCCAGCGCGGCCATTTCGACCAGCGCCGGCAGGTAGTTCGTTTCCTGCTTCAGGCAGGCCCGGAAAGCTTCGGTGGCCTTCTGGTAGTCGCGCTGGCGCGCTTCCTCCTTGCCCTGGAGGTAATGGCCGTAGAGGGAGGTCCAGTCGAAGCCCGGCGGCGCGGTGGTGGGCCGATCAAGCGCGTCATCCTCCGCCGCGGTGTATTGGAGCTTGTCTCCGCCAACGCAGACCCGCAGCGCTTTGGGCGGAGACGCGAGGGGCACGATTTCCTCGACGCATCGCATCGGCTTGAGCGTCAAGGTCCGTGCCGCCAGGAGGCGGTCGCCATCGAACACTTCGAGCCGGTCGCGCAAAGGCCGGGCCGGCGAGATGCGGATAACGAGGCGGCCACCCTCGGTGGTGACATTCAGCGCCCCCCACGGGCTGGCGCGGACAAAGCCTTTGATGCCTTTGACGGGCAGCCAATGCTCGATCCAAGTGTCGGTGGCGTAGGGGGGGAACTCGGTGTGTTTGAACGGGGTGCGCGAGCTGGAGGAGTCGGCCTGGTTGAAGTGCCGGCCGGACTGGACCTCGACGTATTGGCCGTCGGCATCGGTCAGCAGGTCCTCCCAGATCATGCCTTCGCGAGACAGGCCCCAAATCCAGATCTTGCGGCCCGGCTTGTCGCCGTAGGCGGCACAATGAGCCATCCCGAAATCGTCGTCATGCCAGTAGCCGCCGAAGAACTCCGCCAGCCGCCCCACAACATGGTAGGACTTGTAGCTGCCGAAGTCATTGTGCTCATACCATGAAAGATCACGACCGGTGCCCGGGTGAATGGGCCAGTCGTGCGCCCTGCCGTCGTGGCCGATGTAGCGCGTGCCGGGGTGGATGAACTGCAGGTTGCCGGCGGCTTTGATGCCCACGTTCATCCAGGTGTAGTAAGGCTGATCGAGCCCCGAGGCATTGTGCCAGAACGAGCGGGTGGAGAAACAAGCATCAGCCGCGGGCAGATTGATCTCCAGCCGCCAGGTTGTGCGCGTGAGCAAGTCGAGCGCGCCAATAATGCAACTGGCGCTGCCGTCGGCGTTGCGGCGAACCAGGTAATCCACCGGCGAGAAGCAGTTGGGCGTATGACCGATGATGCCATAGTTGGCCTCGATGCCGCCGCTGGTCCAGGGCCCGCGCATCGAAACGTCGCGGAACTTGACCACGTGGTTGAAGTAGATGAACGGCTGGCCGGTGGTCCGGTCAATCGCCGTCCAGACCTTGCCGCCAATCTCGGGCAGGATCAAGACCCGCAAATACTTGTTGGACAGCTCGACCACCTTCCACTTCTTTTGAACCGGTCGGTCGGTGAAGCCATCGTACCGGAAGTAGGGATAGAACCGGGACATGGCCGGCACCGGGTCCGGGTCAGAATACGGGTAAGTGGTGAAGGCAAGGTCGTAATCCTTAACGACGGCCCCGGCGCCCGCGCCGGGCGCGGAGGCGCAAAGAGCCGCCAGGAACAGCAAGGGGAGCGTTAGAGGGCGCATAGACTCAGCCGCGGCAGCGCGCAAACTTCGGGCCGGCCGCCGTCGGGGTTCAGAAGTACGGTTCCAGCGCGTTGCGGGCGACCCGGAGCGCCTGCTTCCGCCCGGCCAGCGACTTGCCGAAGGTGTCGTCCTCGACTTCAATGCAGACCGGTCCGTCGTAGCCAATCTCGTAGAGGGCCGCCATGAACCGGCCCCAGTTGATGTCGCCCAGGCCGGGGATGCGCGGTGTGTGCCATTCTTTGGGGAACGCGAAGATGCCCACCTCGTTGAGCCGCTCGGGCCGCACCATCATGTCCTTGGCATGGAGGTGGAACAACTTGGACTTGAACTCCCGCAGCGGGCTCAGCGGGTCCATTTGCTGCAGCACAAAGTGGGAAGGATCGTAGTTGAGGCCAAAGCAGCGCGACGGAATCTCGTTGAACATGCGCCGCCAGATGACGGGCGTGGTGGCCAGGTTCTTGCCCCCGGGCCACTCGTCGCGGGAGAAGGACATCGGGCAGTTCTCGATGCCCACTTTGATGCCGTGGTCCTCCGCGAAGGTGATGAGCGGCTTCCAGGTCTTCAGGAAGCGGGGCCAGTTCTCGTCCACCGTTTTGGTCCAGTCGCGCCCCACGAAGGTATTGGCATTCTTGAGGCCGAGCATCTCGGCGGCGAGAATGACCTTCCGGAAATGGCTCACGGCGACTCGCGAAGCCACGGGGTCCGGATCGAGCGGGTTGGGGTAGTAACCCAGGGACGAGATGCTCACCCCGTGGCGGTCGCAAAGGGCGTTGACCTCCTGCGCCTGCGCCCGGGTGAAGCCGGCCACGTCAATATGCGTCACACCGGCAAACCGGCGCTCGGCCTTGCCGACCGGCCAGCACATGACCTCGACGCACGCGAACCGCTCGGCGGCGGCGAATTCGAGGACCTGGTTCAGGTTCAGTTCAGGGAGGATGGCGGTGACGAATCCGAGCTTCATAACGTATAGGTATCTGGTTGTCTGGTTAAGGGGTGCTGTTTCGGGGTGTGGTCACGGCCAGGTGACCGCACGATAAAACCGTTGCGTCCAAAGGGCGGACTGGCTGTCGGTAAACTCAAAAGCGCCTTCCGCCGAGGTGGTGTTGGTGAGCAAGGGGAGCCAACTCGCCAGGTTGGTGGAGGCCTGGACAACGCAGGTGAGGTTTGTCGTCCCGGTCACACGAAACCGCAACGCGCCATTCGACTCCGCCCCAATGGCCGCCAGGCGGATCGGCGTGAGCGCCTTGCGCAAGTTGAGGCGGCCACCGGTAACGCACTTGCCGGCCAGGGACGGCAGCGGATCGGTGGCGCTCAAGAGGCGGTGGATGATCTGCGGGTGACTCTCGCCGGCGTACTCCGCCAGCATGAGCGCGCAGGCGCCGGTGACATACGGGGCGGCAAAGGACGTGCCCGACTGGGTGGAATAGGCATAAGGGCCGCTGTCCATCGCGCCAAAGGTCGAGGTGATTTGCTCACCCGGCGCGGCGAGGTGGACGTTCGTGGCGCCATAATAGGAGAGGGCCGCGAGGGTGTCGTCGCGCGTTGTGTAAGCGACCGAGACGACGTTATCAAGCGGGCAGGCCGCGGGGTAGATGGGATTGGCGTCTATGTCAACCGCGCTGGCGCCGTTGCCGCAAGCCGCGACCACAATGACGCCGGCGTCGCGGAGAGCCAGAACCGCATTGGACAGGGCCAGGGAATTGGTGAAGCCCCAGCTCGCGTTGACGATGCGGGCGCCATTGGTCCGGGCGTAATCAAGGCAGGTGACCGCATCCGAGACACTGCCGACGCCAAGGCTGTTGAAGCACTTGCAGGCCATGATCTGCACGCGCCAGGCAACGCCGCTCAGGCCTTTGCCATTGTTGCCGACGGCTCCCAGCACCCCCGCCACCATCGTCCCGTGACCGCTGTCGTCAGCCGGGTTGTTATTGCCGCTCAGGGCGTTCCACCCATGACCGCCGTCAGCCGGGTTGACCCACATGTTTGCCGCCAGATCCTCATGGGTGTAGCGAACGCCGGTGTCCAGCACCGCCACCAGAATGTTGCTGGCCGAGGTCAACACATCCCAGGCTGGCGGCGCTTGGATCTTGTCAAGGCCCCACAGCACCCCGCTGGCGTAATAGGGGTCGTTGGGCACCGCGGCCACATGACCGAGATAATCCGGCTCCGCGAATTTGACCAGGCCGCTGCTGCGGTACTTGGCCACAAGGCCCGGCACGGTTTCGCCCGGCGGGACGGCGACAACTTGCAGGCGTCCCATGCCGTCAAACGTTCTCAGCACCTTGCCACGCTGGCCGGCGTGTAAGCTGGCGATGGCTTTCAAGCTGGTTGCGGCCTTCGGCTGAACCAGAATCCGGTCCGCGGCAAATTCAGGCACGGAAGCCGATTGTGCCCAGGCCGCCGGCTGGGCAAGCACGAGGCAAAGACCAGCCCCGCCGGCGATCATCCCGGCCAGCCATCTCCGAAAACACGACACTCCCGCAGAGAACGCCATATTCGGGCGGCATTCTGCACTCTCAGGTAAAGAACGACCATGAAAAAGATGCGCCAACCGCGCGCGGAAGACCGGCGGCGCATTTTCGACTTGAAAGGCGGCAGGCAAGGGGCATCACTAGTGCAGACGTTTAATGAAGTCTGAGAACCATTGACATGAAAAAGCTGGTATTCTTCCCCTTAACCCTCCTCGCGTGTGCCTCGCTGCTGGGACAGGACGCCGCCAGGACATCCAGCGCGGCCGACAAACTGGGCTGGCAGATGGCGATTCATGCCTACACCTTCCGCAAGTTCTCCATCTTCGAGTGCATTGACAAGACGGCCGCGCTCGGCCTGAAGCACATGAGCCTGTCCGGCAGCGTGAGCCTGGATGGCAAGAACAGTCTCAAGACGGTGAACCTCGAGGACAAGGACGCCGAGGCCATCAAGAAAGCGGCGGCGGCGAAGGGCCTCAAGCTGGTCAACATCGGCGTGGTGCAGCTTCCACCCAACGAGGCTGAAAGCCGGAAGGTGTTCGAGTTCGCCAGGAAGATGGGGATTGACACGCTGGTGGCCGAGCCGGAGCCGGCGGCGCTCGACCTCGTGGAGAAGCTTTGCGAGGAATACCACATCAAACTGGCCATCCATAACCATCCCAAACCTTCGCGCTATTGGAACCCGGACACCGTGCTGGAGGCCGTTAAAGGCCGTACCCCGCTGATGGGGTGCTGCGCGGACACGGGTCATTGGCTCCGTTCCGGGCTCGATCCCCTGGAGTGTCTCAAGAAGCTCGAGGGCCGCGTGATCTGCCTCCACTTTAAGGACCTGGTGCCGGAAGAAGCCCAGGCGCAGGACCAGGCCGTTGCGAAGAAGAAAAAGAAGAGCGAGGCCAAGGCCATGCACGATGTGCCCTGGGGCACCGGCGTGGGCCGGGTGAAAGCGCAGATGGCGGAGCTTAAGCGCCAGGGTTTCCGCGGCGCCTACTGCGTCGAATACGAATACAACTGGGAAAACTCGATGCCCGAGATCGCTCAGTGCAAGAAGTTCTTCGACGCCACCTGCGCCGCGCTGGCCAGGAAACCATAGGCGCCCAGTCACCCGGCCACCGGACGGCCACCAGGCGGGCACCAGCCCGAATATACCCCGCACGATATGCCAACAGGCCGGCGCGCGGGCATCTTGCCCGCTTTGGTCGTTTGGACGCTGTAAGCGGGCAGGATGGCCGCGCGCCGGCCGTGCAGGTGTCAAATGTCCGGTCTAGACAGCCACCGGACGGCCAGGAACCCATTCGGCTCTGTCTGCCGGAGAGCCCTTTCGCAGCAACTACACCAGGGGTAGTAGGCTGCCCCAGGAAGGCCACAAGGCTCGCCAGGCGCAGTAGCACTGAGTTTTGAACTGACGCGCCCCCCAATTTCTGCCGCCCCAGTCCGTTGCCTCCCCCGTCCCAATACCGTAGTACCTCTAACCCCGGGTTAGAGGTACTACGGTATTGGGACGGGGAGCGGACGATGGGGAGACGGTGAGGCGCGGGTGAAAGGAGGGTGCGGAAACACCGCGCGGACCGGCTGTTGGCCACGTAGGGGGCGAAATGGCGCGGATTGGCACCGGGCCGGGCCTGGCCGGGTCGGGCTGCGGGAGGCTCCCAAGGCCCAAGAGTCCATGTCACAACCGGCTCCTGGGCCACCAGAAACCGCTACCGCACGCCCACCATCCTTGGGGCGTTACCCGGAAATCAGGCCGCTCCCGGTTAGGCTGGTTTCCGCGCTTCCTTGGCCCAAGTATCCTTGAGAGCGATGGTGCGGTTGAACACGAGACTGCCCGGCTTGCTGTCCTCATCGAGGGTGAAATAGCCCAGGCGCTCGAACTGGTAGCGCAGTTCAGGCTTGGCGTCTTTCAGGCTCGGCTCGCATTTCGCCGTAACCACATCCAGGGAATGGGGGTTAAGGTACTGCTTGAAATCGCCGGTGGCGTCGGGCTCGGCCACGGTGAAGAGCCGGTCGTAGAGGCGCACCTGGGCGTCAATGGCGTGGGCGGCACTGACCCAATGGATCGTGCCCTTAACCTTGCGCGCAGCGGTTGGCCCGCCGGCCTTGCTGCCCAGGTCGGCTGTGCAGCGCAGTTCGACTACCTGGCCGGCGGCGTCCTTGATCACGTCGTCGCACTTGATGATGTAGGCATACTTAAGGCGGACCTCGCCGCCGGGGCGCAGGCGGAAGTACTTGGGCGGCGGCGTTTCCATGAAATCGTCGCGCTCGATGTAGAGCTCGCGGCTGAGGGGGACCTTGCGTTTGCCCGCGTTCGGATCTTCAGGATTGTTGACCGCTTCGAGTTCTTCGACCTGGCCCGCGGGATAATTGGTGATAACAACCCGAATTGGCCGCAGCACGGCCAGCCGGCGTTGGGCGCGGCGGTTGAGGTCCTGGCGGATGCAATACTCCAGCACGGAGACATCGGTGATGCCGTTGTACTTGGTGATGCCGATGTTGTAGGCGAAATCGCGCAGGGCCTCCGGCGTGACGCCGCGGCGGCGCAGGCCGCTGATGGTCGGCATGCGCGGGTCGTCCCATCCCGAGACGTGCTTCTCAGTCACAAGCTGCATGAGCTTGCGCTTGCTCATAACCGTGTAGCCCAGGCTCAGGCGGGCGAACTCGTACTGATGGGGCAGCGGGCGGGGCAAATCAAGTTGTTCGAGTATCCAGTCGTAAAGAGGGCGGTGCACCTCGAACTCGAGGGTGCAGATTGAATGGGTAATGCCCTCGATGTAATCGCTCAGGCAGTGCGCGAAGTCGTACATGGGGTAGATGACCCACTTGGCGCCGGTGTGATGGTGCTCGGAGTGGCGGATGCGGTAGAGGACCGGGTCGCGCATCCAGATGTTCGGGGAGGCCATGTCAATCTTCGCGCGCAGCGTGCGCGTGCCATCCGGGAACTCGCCGTTCTTCATCCGGATGAACAGGTCAAGGTTCTCCTCGACGGAGCGGGTGCGGAAGGGACTCTCCTGGCCGGGCCGGTCGGGCGAGCCGCGATACTTGTCAGTGTCCTCCGCCGACAGGTCGTCCACGTAGGCGACGCCCTTCTTGATAAGCTGCAAGGCGTATTCGTAGGTTTGGTCGAAATAATCGCTGGCGTAGAAGGGTTCCAGCGGGACGCTGGCTGCGCCCGTGATGGGCGCCAGGTAGAAGTCGGTCTTGCCATTGACGGTCTGGGCCTCAGGCAGCTTGCCCTTGGGCTTGAAACCCAGCAGGTGGTCTGCCCACGCGCTGATGAGCCATTTCACGTCCTCGGTGATGGAATCCACGTACTCGACGTCTTCCTTGGTCGGGTTGGTGTCGTCCATGCGGAGGTTGCAGATGCCGCCGAACTCGCGGGCGATGCCGAAGTTGAGGCAGATGGACTTGGCATGGCCGATGTGCAGGTAGCCATTCGGCTCGGGCGGAAAGCGCGTGTGGATTTGGGGGTATTTCTTTTCGGCGACGTGGGCGGCGACGATATCGCGGACGAAATCCGACGGGGCGCTTGGAGCGCCGGCCGCGGCGGCGGGTTCAGAAGCTTTGTTAGCCATATTCATTAAGTGTGGGGCAGAGAATAGCAGGAGAGCCGGACAATGTCCAATACACAGGCGCGATTGACACAAGCCTGCGCAAACTTGAGGCTTGTGAAGCTCGATCCTCTGCCTATAACAAATGCGCATGATGGGTGAGCGCAAGTTTCTCATTGGTGTGCTGGGCTCCGGCAAGGGCTCGAACTTTGCGGTCGTGGCCGATGCCTGCCGGGCGGGCACGGCGCCGGCGGAAGTGGCGCTGGTGTTAAGCGACGTGGCGGACGCGGGAATTCTGGAACAGGCGCGCCAGCGGGGGATTCAGGCGCGGTTCATTCCGCCCGGTAAGTTCCGCACCCGGCTGGACGAGGAAGCCGAGCAGGCTTACCTCGAGGCCCTGCGCGCGGCCAGGGCGGACCTGGTCGTGCTGGCGGGATTCATGCGGGTGCTCAAGCAGCGGTTCCTGAACGCCTTCGCGGGACGGATCATCAACATTCATCCCTCGCTGCTGCCGGCGTTCCCCGGTCTGGAGGCCTGGAAACAGGCGCTGGCGCATGGGGCGAAGGTAACCGGTTGCACCGTGCATTTCGTGGACGCCGGGGTGGATTCGGGCCCGATCATAGGGCAGCAGGCCGTGCCGGTGTTGGATGACGATACGCCCGAGACGCTCCACCAGCGGATTCAAGCGGCGGAGCATGAGCTGTATCCCCGCTGCGTGGCGGCGATTGCGCGGGGGCAGATTCGGGTGGAGGGGCGAAGGGTGGTGTGGGGGAAGACGTAAGCCGGTTGGAAATCAGCGCTCCGGATTCAAAATTAGCAGATGGGGGGAGTGGCAAGCGAGCTGGCGCTCCGGCGGTGGCGCATTGTTATGGTCCGCGTCGGAGAAACTGGTCAACGGTCAAACCAGTCTGGCGGATGATGGCGCGGAGAGTGCCGAGGGGGAGCATGCCCGGATGGTGGGGAACGGTGTTGCGGCGGCGGGTGGCTGGATTGTAACAGATCTCGTGTCTGCCTTTGGCCTGGCGATCGAAGAGAAAACCGTGTGCTCGGAGCCGCTCAATAACCTCGCGGTATTTGAGAGGTGGCAGATGACTCATGCCGCGACAGGAGAGAGACCGATCGGAATCCGGACCACGGCCTTGCGCTGGGCGGCTTTAAGCGCCGCGCGGATTTTTCGCGGGAGAGGGTCGCCGTGCTCGATGCAGGACTCGACCAGCTTGCGAGCGGCATCCTGGGCGATTTCCAGGGTCTCGACCACAGTCCGCCCCTGGGCGACCAGTCCCGGGAGGTCGTTGCTGGTGGCCAAGTAGCCACCCTCCGCGAGAGGTTCGATTCGCACCGACAAGTAGAATTCGTCCATAGATGCCAGGAAGAAGCTGCACGCGGAGTGCCAGGTCGGCAAGCCGATTGGCGGCCAAGTCCGCTGCCGGGTTTGCCCCAGCAACCCAGCAACTCGTTCCTTGCCGGGCTTAGCGATTCTCATCCTATCGGGATGGGGGCGCCCGTCAGAGGCGCCCCACCGACTTGTGGGCGCTCGAACAGGATAGCAAGAAAAGGATAGCTTTGGAGTGTAGATGATGGCAAATAGGGTGCGCGGCACGATCATCACTCGATAAGAGTGCAAGGTCGTGCGCAGGCACGAGCGCCCGAGTAGAAATTGAACGATGAAGAAGAAGCAGGTTCTGCGGTTTGGACTGCCGAAAGGCAGTTTGCAGGAGGCCACCATCGAGAAGATGGGCAAGGCCGGGTTTAATATTTCCGTCAGCAGCCGCTCCTACATCCCCTATGTGGATGACGAGGAGCTGGAGATCCGGCTGATTCGCGCGCAGGAGATCAGCCGCTACGTGGAGCACGGCTACCTGGACTGCGGCATCACCGGTTACGACTGGATCCAGGAGAATGGCTCGAAGGTCCACGAGGTGGGCGAGTTCCAGTTCAGCAAAGCGACGCGGCAGCCCGCCCGGTGGGTGTTGGCGGTGCCGGAGCAGTCGCCGATCAAGTCGGTGAAAGACCTGCAAGGCAAACGCATTGCCACGGAAGTCGTAAGCCTCACGAAGCGGTATCTGCGCCAGCACAAGGTGACGGCGGAGGTCGAGTTTTCGTGGGGCGCAACTGAGATGAAGGCGCACGAGCTGGTGGACGCCATTGTGGATGTTACCGAGACGGGGTCCTCGCTCCGGGCCAACAAGCTGCGCATCGTGGACACGCTGCTGACCTCGACGCCGCGGCTCATCGTGAATCACAGCGCGTGGAAGAACGCGTGGAAGCGGCAGAAGATTCAGACGCTGGCCCTGCTGCTCAAGGGCGCGCTGGAGGCCGAGACGAAGGTGGGCCTGAAGATGAACATCGCGCAGAAGAACCTGGCGAAGCTGCTCAAGGCCCTGCCCGCGCTGCGCAATCCGACCATTTCCAGCCTCAGCCAGAAAGGCTGGGTGGCCGTCGAGACGATCATTGACGAGCACATCGTCCGTGAGCTGATCCCGGCGCTGAAGGCGGCGGGGGCGGAGGGGATAATCGAGTATCCCCTGAACAAGGTAGTGTATTGAGGCCGGGTTACTTTCCGGCACTCGCGCCGGCGCGATCGGGCGGCTGAGGGGAGAATTTCAGGCCGTCCAGCCGGGTGCCATCGGGCTTGCGGACGCGGGCGCAGAAGCCCCAGCCCTGGTTAAGCTGCGTGACTTTCAGCAGCAGAGGATTCCAGCCTGCCTGCAAGTTCAGCTTCACCTTGTCAGAGTCGGGCTCCAGCCCGCGCAGGAGGTTATTGGCATGCACGACCTGACCGTTCAGCCAGACCTTTACGCCGTCATCGGTGCCGAGGTCTAGGCGGGCGGTTTGCGCCGATTCGGAATAGGCCCACGTGCGCGCGTAAGCCACGCGCTGGTCACCGCCGAGGGCCTTAAGCAAATCCATCACCCAGGGGCGCTTCGGGTCGGAATCGGGCAGCAGCGCCTGCCATTTGACCCCGGCAGCGTCCGGGACTTCCGGCGGGAATGCCAGGTCAAACAGCTCCTTGTAGTCTTTGCCTTCCTGGAAGTAGGGGCCGGAGACTTGCCAGGCGGTGATGTAATCGGCTGCGGCCTGGATGTCCTTCAGGGCGGTCTCGGCCTCCTTCCGCGCGTCAGCGTCGGTGGTCGCCGACAGGACTTTGGCTAAGGCATTGGTCGCCTCGGCGCGCTGGGCGCAGGGAAGGGCCGCGGCAATCCTGGTCACCGCACGCGCGGCTTCGAGCTGGGTCGCCGCCTCGTTGAGCATCGGCTCCGACAGCTTGAGCGCTTCCAGGTCGGGAATTTCCGCCAGGCCGGCCAGGACGATCCGCTTCTGCTCCGGGCGCAAGGGTTTGGCGAGAATCGTTTTGAGCGGCTCGATCTGCTCTTTGCGAGGGAGCTTGATAGTCTCCTCCTGAGTCGTGAGGCGAACGCACGCGCGAATCGCCAGGGTGCGGAGGTTCTCCTCCGGCGCTTCGCAGGCGATCTTCAGCGCATCGGGCAGAAGTTCCGGGTCCGACGTGTCGCAAAGGGCGCGAATGGCCGCGGCACGGACCGGCGGATCGGGGGAGGCGATGGCCGCGCGCGTCGCCGCGCGCACCTTGGGATCAATCAGCCCGCCGCAGACTGGCAGCAGGGCGATGCGGGTCTCGGGTGTGCCGCTTGCCAGCGCCTGCAGCAGCGGTTCAATGTTCACGCGTCCCCGGCGAGTTTGGATTTGGTGGCAGGCGGTATTGACGGCCTCGGCCGCGTTGGCCCGGGCACTGTCGCTTCCGGCCCCGGCGACAAACTGAACCATCTCGCCCAACTGGGAGTCTTCCACCAGCACGGCCAGCGCCTGGAGCGCCGCCTTGCTGGCCGAACCCGAGCCCTGCCGCGCCAGCTCCATCAGCCCGGGAATAGCGGTCCGGTCGCTGCGATCCCCCAGCGCGCGGGCGAATTCGGCCTGGACCTCCGGCTTTGTATCCGGCAGCAGGCGGAGCATCGTTTCGGTGGGATTGCCGCGCCGCAACTGGACCAGCGCCAGCCGGGCGGTTTTCTGCTCCTCGCCGCTCGACGCGGCGGCGGCAACTGCCAGCAGCGGGGCCATCGAGGCATCGCCCAGGATGCCGAGCGCATTCAGAGCCGCCACGCGCACTTCCGCTGTGGAGCTACCGGCCAAAGGAGTAATGGCGGGAGCCGCCGCCACGTCCCCGCGCTGAGTTAGGCTTCCGATCAATGCGACCTGCACGGGAGGAGCGGTGAATGGCAGGAGCGCTGCGAGGGCCCTGGTCGCCCCTCGCGCCGACACCTGGCGCGCCAGTTCGAGCGCGGCGGTCTGGCTGGCCTGGTCCTTGCCGTTGATGGCACTTGTCACCAGGGAGAGAGCTTTGTTGCCCGAGGCCTGGATCATCCCCCGATAGGCGGCGGTGCGGACGGAGTCCTTCTTCTCGGTTTCATAAAGACGTTGAAAAGCTGCCAGGGCCTTGGTGCGGCTGCCTGCCGCCAGCAGGCGGTTGGCGCAGCGCAGGCAGCCGTCCACGCAAGCCTCGTGGACCGCGCCGGTCGAGTTTGCGGCAGCAGCCTGGAGAGCTTCGAGTGTTCTGGTGCCGCCGACCTGGCCCAAGGCTCTCGCGGCAGCGACGGCGATGTGGGTATCCTGATCCGCGAGCAGTGTCGTCAGTGCGGAGACGGCGCGCTTCTCGCCACGGATTCCAATGGAATTGATGATGCCGGTTTTAGTCGGCCCGCTGGTCTTGTCCAGGGCGTCGGTCAAAGCCCGGCCAGCTTTGTCGGAACGCATGGATTCGAGGGCATAGCGGGCGGAATGGGTGAGTTGCTCATCAGTGAGCAGGGCGGCAAGGGCCGGGATGGAGCGGTCGGTGCCGATGCGTTTGAGCTGGGCGCAGGCGTCATCCTTTTCCGCGGGCGCCGCGCTGGACTGCAGGACAGCAATCAGGCGCTGTTCCTCGTGGGAGGAAGCGGCAGCGCCGGCGGACAGAGCGCCGGGAAGCAGAATGCCCAGCGCCAGTGTTAAGAGCAGGGATTGTTTCATGCGAAGGTCCGGTAAAGGGATAGTCAATAGCCGATAGGAGGTGACAAATCGTTTAGATGCACCAGGGCGGGCGTTTGGCGATGGACAGCAGGCGGTCGGCCTCGTCGTCGTTGAGGAACCGCTCAGCCTTGGGATCCCACTTGAGGGTGCGCTGCAACTGTTTGGCCACGCCGCCCAGCAAGAGCGCGCTGGCGGACCGGTGGGCGATGTCCGCGTCGCAGATGGGGCGTTTGCGAGTGCGGATACATTCCAGGAAATTGCCCGCGTGACTGCTGCTGCGGTGGAGGTGCTCTTCGTCCGGCTGGAGCGGCTCGCGCGCCAGGTCCGGCGGATCGGACACCAACGCTTCGCGGTCCACCGCGATGCGGCCTTCGGTGCCGACAAAGCAAGCCCCCCCCACGTTGCCGACGGGTTCTCCCGGGTAGGCTCTGCCATAGACGACCACCCCGCTGGCGTAGCGGTAGCAGGAGCAGTCTTGCTCCATGAAGATTTCCACCGGGCCGGTGTCATCCGCCCCCGCGGCCCATTGGACGATGTCGTAGTGGTGCTGGCCCCAGTTGAGTTCCCCGATGTCGAAGCGGTGGGCGCCGGTGTTGCCGTCGTAGGGAATCCAGGGCGCGGGCCCGAGGTAAAGGTCCCAGTCCAGATCTTCGGGCACCGGTTTGGCGGCACCGAACCGTTTCGGCCAGAACACCGTCCCTCCGTCCCGGTAGGCGTAGATGGCCTGCAGCTTGCCAATGCGGCCGCTGCGGACAAACTCGCAGGCGCGCCGAAACTTGCCGTCGTATTCGCTGCGTTGCTGCGTGCCGGCCTGGTAGACGCGCCCGTAACGCCGCACCGCCGCCAGCATCGCCTGGCTTTCGCGCACAGTCACCGCGGTCGGTTTTTCGCAGTAGATGTCTTTGCCCGCTTCGGCCGCCATGGCGCTCATGGTGGCGTGCCAGTGGGCCGGAGAGGCAATCAGGACGGCGTCTATATCCGGGCGGTCCAGCACCTGGCGGAAGTCGGCGTAGGCGGCGCAGGACTTGTAACTATCCTTGCCGTAGGTTTCGGCGTAATGGTCGTTGACTTTCTTGGTGGCCTTCTCGCGGCGATCGCGCCAGACATCGCAGACGGCCAGCACCTGGACATCTTTGCGCCCCGCGTAGCCGCCGGCCACATACGTCCAGGCGCCCCCCAACAGGTGGCCGCCGCCCTGGCCGCCAACGCCGATGAAGCCCATGGTGATGCGCTCGCTCGGAGACATCGCCCCGCCCCGCCCCAGCACCGAGGCCGGGACAATTGCCGGCGCGGCCCAGGCGGCGGCAAAGACGGCAGTGGTCTGCTGCAGGAAATGACGGCGGGTAATTCCGGCGGTCGAGCTCATGATCAAGTGCAATTATGCGGCCGGCAGCATAGCTGGCAGAACCCGGGTTGTCGAGGGTGCCCCCCGACAGACGGCTGCGCACCAGCTATTGCGGCAAAACAATTGGCGCTTGCCGTAGCCCGCCGAATGAACGACTCTTCCAGCAATGAAATCCAAACTCCTGGCCCTTGTTACGATTGCCTCGCTGCTGCTGTCCGTTCCAGGCGGAATTGCGCAGGAAAAGAGTGACGCCGCCGCCGAACTGCAGGCGCTGGTGTCAAAGATTCAAAGCAAGCTGCGGCAAGGCGACGCCACCGAGGCCAGCCTGACGCCTGAAATCAAGGAGTTTGATGCCTTGCTCGAAAAGCACAAAGGCGAAAAGACGGACGGCGTGGCGCAAATCCTTCTCATGAAAGCTACCCTTTACCAGGAGGTCCTCAAGGACAAGGCCAAGGCCGATGCGCTAATGGCGCAACTCAAGCGGGACTTTCCCGATTCCGAGCAGGTCAAAATGGTCAAACGCCAGGAAGAGGCCGAAAAGGTGCGCAGCGGCCTGCGGGAGGGCGCCAAGTTCCCGGACTTCAACGAGAAGGACCTCGCGGGCAAGCCGCTCTCCATCGCCAATTACAAAGGCAAGGTGGTGCTGTTGGACTTCTGGGCAACCTGGTGCGGTCCTTGCGTCCGGGAATTGCCCAGCGTGATCAAGACTTACGAAGCCCATCACGCCAAGGGCTTCGAAATCATCGGCATCAGCCTCGACAAGGACAAACAGAAGCTCTTGGACTTCATCAAGGGCAGGAAGATGACGTGGCCGCAGTATTTCGACGGGCTAGGCTGGCAAAACAAGCTGGCGGCGAAATACGGTGTCCAGAGCATCCCGGCCACCTACCTGCTTGACGGCCAAGGCGTCATCATCGGCAAAGACCTTCGCGGCGATGAACTCGAAAAGGCGGTCGCCAAGGCGCTCGCCAAGAAATAGGCCAGGCCGCCGGCGTTAATGGGCCGCCACGGCCCGGGTAGGTTCACCGGGCCAGGCCGCGTGCAGTCTTTGGCCCGCGCATTTCGGCGCGGTCTCGGCGGAGCCACCAAGTCTCACGGCGAGGTTACTTCCTCGCCGCTTCGTAGTAGTTGGCCACCTCAGCCCAGTTGACGACGTTCCAGAAGGCCTTGAGGTATTCCGCCCGGCGGTTCTGGTATTTCAAGTAGTAAGCGTGCTCCCAAACGTCGCACGCCAGGACCGGCTTGCCTTCGACCCCCGCCACCTCCTTGCCCATCAGGGGGCTGTCCTGGTTGGCGGTGGAAACCACTTCCAGCCTGCCCCCGTTGACAATCAGCCAGGCCCAACCGCTGCCGAACCGGCCCACGCCCGCGGCCTCAAACTTCTCCTTGAAGGCCTCGAAGCTGCCGAAGGCGGCCTTAATGTCATCACCCAGCTTGCCGGAGGGCGCGCCCCCGGCCCTGGGGCCTAGGATCTTCCAGAACAGGGAATGGTTGGCGTGGCCTCCGCCGTTGTTGCGCACCGCGCCGCGAATCTCGGCCGGCACGGCATTCAAATCGCAGATCAAGTCCTCGACCGACTTCCGCTCCAGGTCCGGCTTGCCGGCGAGGGCCTTGTTGACATTGGCCACGTAGGCCGCGTGGTGTTTGCCGTGGTGAATCTCCATGGTCTGCGCGTCAATGTACGGTTCGAGCGCATCCTTGGCGTAAGGGAGTGGAGGTAATTCGTATGCCATAGTCTTTCTCCTATCGTTGTTATCGTTTGTTACACTAATTCCTTTGTATCTCTTCACTAATGCCTTCCTCACAACATAGCACGTCTGGGCCAAAGTCAAGGGGCGCAAGGACAAAACGGCGCCCCGGCACGCAGCCGACCGCGCAACGCCAAGCGGTTGATCGGCCCCGCCGTCTTACCGGCCGGCCAGTCCGACGAAGTTCGCCAATAACTGGAGGCCAACCTTCTGGCTCTTCTCCGGGTGAAACTGGGTGGCGAAGACATTGTCGCGCCACACCGAGGACGCGAAGGTCTCGCCGTAGGTCGTGCGGGTGGCGACGATGGACGGATCGAGCGGTTCGGGAAAGAAGCTGTGGACAAAGTAAACATAGCTGCCGCCGGGAATGCCGCGGAACAGCGGGCAGTCGGGTTTCACGATCTCGATCTGATTCCAGCCGATCTGCGGCACCTTCAGGCCGTCTCTTCCCGCGAACCGGACGACCTTGCCCTGGAAAATGCCCAGCCCCGCCGCGCAACTGTTGAACTCCTCGCTCTTCTCGAACAGGGCCTGGTAGCCGACACAAATCCCCAGGAAGGGCCGGCCGGTCTGAATGAACTTGCGCGAAGCCTCCAGGAGCGCCTGCCTGGCAAGGGCCTGGATGCAGTCATCAAATGCGCCGACGCCCGGCAACACAACCGCCCGCGCGTCCGCCAGTTCTTCGGGCTGGCGCGCGATCCGCACGTCCGCGCCGACCTTGAGCAAGGCTTTGTGGACGCTGCGCAAGTTGCCGGCGCCATAGTCAATCACAGCAATCACGGGCGCAGCATAGTGCGCGGCGCGCGGCCAGGCAAGGAACACAAGCATGGACCGTGCAGACAGGGGCGGCATTATGCAAGGCTGCCGTCCCGATCAGCCTGCGCGCGCGATGTCAATTTGGCCTTAACAGGTTTCCGCCGGCCTGGTAGGCTGAGCGCGTATGAAGGCCCTGATTCAAGAGCTGGAGGGCAGGCTCCGGCGGCTGCCGCCCTTCACCATCGCTGCCATCGGTTTATGCTGGGTGCTGGCCATCGGCGTAATAGACTACCTCACCCCGGGGGCAATGAGCTTTGTGCTGTTCTACCTGCTTGCGGTGGTTTTCACGGGGTGGGGCGCGGGAAAGTGGCACGCGTGGTTTGTCTCGCTTGTGGCCGCACTCACGATGCTCACTGTGCATTATTACTTGCGTCGAGGCGTTCCGCAGTCCGCCACACTGGCCCTTTGGAATTATTCAACGCGTTTCGTAGTGTTCAGCGTCGTCGGCTGGCTGATGGCGGAGGTCGTCCGGCTTACGCGCCACTTGAGCAATCTGGTCGAGGAGCGGACGGCGCAATGGAAAGCCGAGGCACAGGAACACAAGTCAACCTCGGCCCGCCTGGCGGAAGCCAATGAGCGTTTTGAACAGGTCATCAACAACATCACCGAGGTCTTCTGGCTGACGGATGTGTCCAAGCGCCAGGTGGTGTATGTCAGCCCCGGCTATGAACGCATCTGGGGCCGAAAGTGCGAGGAGCTTTACCGCGAGCCCCTGGCCTGGCTGGACGCAATCCATCCAGCCGACCGCGACGCCGTAGCCCGTCGCGCCCACACCGACCAAATCACTGGCCACTACGATGCCGAATACCGCATCGTCCGGCCGGACGGAACAATCCGCTGGGTGCGCGACCGGGGATTCCCGGTGCGCAATGCCCAGGGTGAAGTCTATCGCGTCGCCGGTCTTGCTGACGACATCACCGAGCGGAAACAGGCGCGCGAAGCGCTGGAGACGCAGGCGGCGATTCTTCAGAGCATGGCGGAGGGGGTAGTGGTCAGCGACGAGCAGGGCCGGACCATGCAAATGAATCCGGCGGCAGAACAGCTTTGGGGTTATCAGCAGAACGAACTGCTCGGCCAGCCGAGCAGGGTGTTGGGGGCTTTGCTCGAACCTGGGACCAGCAAGCTCCAGGAGGAGGCGCGGGCGGCGCTACAGGCTGCCGGGGCCTGGCGGGGAACGTTCAAGGATCGGCGCAAGGATGGTGAGGTCATCCATTGCGAGGCCGTGGTCAGCCAGGTGGAATCTCAGGGCCGCACGCTGTTTGTCTCAGTGGAGCAGGAGGTGACCGAGCGCCTGCGCATCCAGGAGCAACTCCAAATGCAGGCGCGCGTGCTGGGGAACATGGCGGAGGCGGTGCTCATGACGGATGAGCAAGGCAAAATCCTGCTCACCAACCCCGCGCTGGATGCAATAATGGGCTATGAACGCGGCGAGTTGCTCGGGCAATCTATCGGGGTCCTGTCCGTCGGCGATCCGGAGGAGCCAGGGCGGGTTTTCAACCGCCTCCTCGAACAAGTCAGGACGCATGGTCTTTCCTGTGGCGAGCGCCTTGCGCGGCGCAAGGATGGAGCCGTGATCGAGATCCAATGCAGCAGCAGCGGATTCACTTTCGATGGCCGTTTCTTCACGGTGAGCGTCGGCCAGGACATCACCAAGCGCAAGCGGGCGGAACAAGCACTCAGGCAAAGTGAAGAAAGCCTGCGGGTCTTCCTCAACGCCTTGCCCCAGCCGGCGCTGCTGTTGGATCGCGAGGGCGCGATCCTCCTCGCCAACCAGGCGGCGAGTGCCGCGTTGGGCATTCCCCACAACAAAC
Organism: Verrucomicrobiota bacterium; assembly: GCA_035358715.1. Taxonomy (GTDB): domain Bacteria; phylum Verrucomicrobiota; class Verrucomicrobiia; order Limisphaerales; family UBA8199; genus UBA8199. The sequence continues at coordinate 3,549 of DAOPPX010000019.1, read as the reverse complement.
TCACCGGCCAGAACGTCTTCGGTCTCCTTACGCCAACTGCCAGCCAGAACAGGAGAACTGCCTTTGACCAGGTCCTCCGAACCCGAAAACCAATGCGGTTCGAAGACGAGCGCCGGGGCCGCCATTTCATCAACTTCTTCAGCCCCGTCCTCGATGACGTGGGCAACGTGTGCCGCGTGGCCATATTTGCTCTGGACTTCACGGAGCGCAAGAGGGCGGAAGACGCCTTAGCCCGGAAAGAGGAGCTTTACCGCACGCTCTTCGAGCTGAGCCCCGATGGCATTCTGGTGGAGGGCTCCAACGGGACCATCCTCGACGCCAACCAGGCCATCTGCCAGGCGTTCGGCTACTCGCGGAAGGAGTTGCTGGGGCGCAACGCGCGGTGCTTTGCGCCGCCTGATCGGCAGGAGGAGGTCCAAGCGCACCTGGCTGCACTGCGAGCCGGCCAAACGCTTCTGCATGAGGTCTGGAACGTCCGGAAGAACGGCGGCCGTTGCCTGGTATCGCTCCACGCGAAGCCGCTGTTGCTGCCCGATGGGCGCCCGGGTATCCTGGCAGTGGCCAGGGACATTACGGAAACCAAGCGGGCCGAGCTGATGACGAACGCCTTCTTGTTCCTCGCGACCGAGCTCAACGAGGTGGACAGCCCGTTGGCGGCAGGCCGGGCGATCGTTGCCGCCGCGGACCGGCTCTGGCAATGGGACGCCGCCGTGCTCCAGCTCTATTCCGTCGAGCGGGACTGCCTGGACTCCGTGCTGCTGATTGACACCATAGCCGGCAAGCGCTGCGAGGTTTCTCCGCCCACCCCTGACAGCCCGCCGCCGCCCAAAATGCGCCGGATTATGGAGCAGGGCGCGGAGTTGATTCTGCGCACGCCAGCCGAGCTGCAACCAAATGAGTTGGTGGCCTTCGGCGATGTGCAGCACTTGTCCGCCTCCCTGATGTACGCCCCGTTGCGCCGCAAGGGCAAAACCGTCGGCGTGCTTTCGATCCAGAGCTACACCCCCAACGCCTTTACCGAGGCCGACCTGCGCACGCTCGAGGCGCTGGCCGACCAGTGCGGCGGCGCGCTGGAGCGCATCCGGGCCGAGCAGGCGGTGCGCGAGGCGCACACCGCGCTCGAACAGCGCGTGCGGGAGCGCACGGCGGAGCTGCAGACCGCAAATGCCGCGCTGCAGGAAAGCCAGGCGCGGCTGCAGGCGGCGCTGCGCGAGCAGCAGTCACAACTGGCCTACATCGAAAGCATTTACCAGACTGCGCCGGTCGGCTTATGCGTGCTGGACACCGACTTTCGCTACGTCCGCATCAACGACCGGCTGGCATCTTTGAACAGACTGCCGGTCCACCAGCACCTGGGCCGGACGATGCACGAAGTCTTGCCGGACCTCGCCGGCCCCGCCGAGGAGGTCTTCCGGCAGGTCATCACGACCGGTGAGCCGGTGCTCAACTTCGAGTCGCAGGAAACCACTCAAGGGCAGCAGGCTGACGTGCCGCGAGTCGCGCTCGCGCACTGGGCGCCCCTCAAGGCGGCTGATGGCCAGGTCACCGGGGTCAGTGTGGTTATCGAGGAGATCACCGAACGCAGGCGGGCGGAGCGGGCCTTGCGCGAGGCGCACGACCAGCTCGAACAGCGCGTCCGGGAGCGGACGGCAGAACTGCAAGCGGCCAACGCCGCCCTCAGCCAAAGCGAGGAGCGCTACCGCACGCTGGCCGAAACCTCACCCGACGCCATTTTCATTCTCGACCGCAACAGCCGGGTCGAGTTTGTCAATTCGGCGGCTGCGGATTTATGGGGCCGCCAGCCGGCGGACATCATTGGGCGGAGCCAGACGGAAATCTTCCCGCCGGCCATCGCCCAGCGCCAGTCGCAGGTCGTGGCGGGAATCTTCGCGAACGGCCGGGCGGTGCGCCGCGATGTGCGGACCCCGTTTCCCGGCGGCGAACGATGGCTGGAGACGCGCCTGACGCCCATCCGGGATGCGCAGGGCGCGGTGGCCGCCGTCATGGGCGTCTCGCGGGACATCACGAGGCGGAAACACGCCGAGCAGGAGCTTGCGGATGCGCTGGATTTGAACCGCAAGATGCTCGCCGCCGCCACAACGGGAATTGCGGCCTTCAAGGCTTCCGGGGAATGCCTCTTTGCCAACGAAGCTCTGGCTCGCATCCTGAGCACAAGCCTCGCCCGCGTTCTCCAGGCCAATTTCCGGCGTATTGAGTCCTGGCGAGAGTCCGGGCTTCTCCAGACAGCCGAGGAGGTGCTTGGTCAGCGGCAGTCCCGGTCAGGAGAGTTCTTTTTGAGGACCCGGCCCGGCAAGAGCCTCTGGCTGAATTGCCAAATGAATCTGTTTGTCAGCAGCAACCAGACTCACCTCCTGGTGGTGGTTCAAGACGTCACGGAGCGGAAACAAGCCGACATCCTGCTCCAGGCTCAATGCGATTTGGGGCTCAACTTCAGCCTGACCAGCGATCTGGACGTAGCCCTGAAACACCTGCTCGACATCGTAACGCGGATTGGCACCGTTGACTGCGGCGGCGTTCACCTGCTCAACGAGACCAACGGAGGGATGGATCTGGTCGCGCACCATGGCGGTTCGCCAGCCTTCCTTAAAACGATGGCGCACTGGCCGCCCGACAGCCCGGAGACGCAATTAGTGCTCCAAGGCCGGCCCGTTTTCAGCCTTTTCCGGGACCTGCCGATTCGGCACGAGGAGCCGCGCCAGAACGAGGGTTTGCGGGCCACTGCCGTGGTCCCCCTTTGCCACGACGCCAAAGTGATCGGAGCGCTTGCGCTGGCCTCGACCGTGGCCGATGAAATCCCCAGACAAACCCAGATCGTGTTCGAGGTAATCGCCGCCCAGGCGGCGGGCGCCATCGCGCGCATCAAGGCGGAAACCGACCGTCGCCGGCTGGAGCGGCAGGTCCTGGAGATTGGCGACCGGCAGCAGGCCCGCACCGGGCAGGACATCCATGACGGCCTCTGCCAATCCCTGGTGAGTCTGGCGTTCGACGCCAATTCGCTGCACCGTGACCTGGCCCGCAAACACCCCGCGCAAGCCGATCGGGCGGGCCGCATCGCCCTTCATCTCGACCACGCCATTACCGAAGCGCGGCAATTGGCGCGCGGTCTATTCCCCGTCCGCCTCGCGACGGAGGGGCTGGTGCCCGCATTGGAGGAGTTGGTGAATGTCACCGCCAGGCGCTTCCAAATCCAGTGCCGCTTCTCGCCCCCGGCATCCGCGGTCGTGGTGGATATCACCATGGCCACGCACCTTTACCGGATTGCCCAGGAAGCCGTCGCCAACGCCGTCAAACACAGCCAGGCCCGGAGTGTCTGCATCCGACTCTGCAACCGCGACGGCCAGATCGAGCTAAGCATCGAGGATGATGGCCGGGGCCTTTCCTCCGCCAAACCGAGCAAAGACGGCGGCATGGGGCTGCACATCATGGATTACCGCGCCCGTGCCATCGGCGGCACCCTCCGGGTCGGCCGGAGCCAGCCGCCGCGCCTCAAAAGTAACTGTTACCCTAGCGAAGCTCGGAAGTGTTCCG
>DAOPPX010000018.1:0-53067 GCA_035358715.1 Verrucomicrobiota bacterium | reverse complement strand
GCTAGCGAGAACCGTGCTCACGCTCACAGATCAGTGAGGACGCCGCACAGTTCTACAGGGCCATATTCGCTACGCTTTTCGCGTATTTCGCGTGTTTAGCGGGTTCTGCTTCTGAATCGTTACGGCTTATCCATCCTGATTGAACTGCCAGTTGGGCGACTTCGCCCTTGCTATCTGCCCTTCCCTCGGCCTCACTGAGTCGTGAAAAGAGCGGCAAAGTGGAATGCGGCGCGCGGAATCCGGCTTGTTACCGCAGTAACACGTTTTGTGGACCTATACAGGGTGGAATGAAAACGAATATGAGACTCACCCGGGGCACCATTGTCCTTCTGGCACTGCTATGCTTGCCGGTGTGCGCCCGCGCGCGCGCACCCATACAGGTCCAGCCCGGGGTCGCGCAGCTCTTCGTGGATGATGAGTTGATCGAGCAGGCGAGCGGCCTGCGGCGCACGCTGCACCAACCGGCCAAAGACAACGGCGGCAACTCGCCGCTGATCGCCGCCCGGGCCGGAACCACGCTGCTGGCTTACGGAAGCATCGTGCGGGACACGCGCCTCAACCGCTACGTCATGTTCATGCAGGAGTTCCCCTCGCGGCAGATGTATCGGACGACCTCCGCCGACGGGCTGGCCTGGCAACCCGGCACCCACGCCGAGCTGGAGAAGGTCGCGCTGGACCTGTCCTTTGGGCCGCTGCCCAAAGACGCCCGCGGCCGGCCGGGCATTGACCTGTTCTCCTGCTATTACGACACAAACGACGCGGCGCGTCCCTACAAAGGCTGGGTCTGGGCGGCCAACGTAGGCTACGAATGGGAGGGCATCTGGTATGTGGACTCGGCCGACGGGCTGCGCTGGCAACAGGGCCGCCAAATCTTCAGCGGCTTCGCGGGCGAAGGCGACCCGAGCTGCCGCGCCATCACCCAGGAGGGCCGCACCCTCTATGGCCCGGGCGATGTGACGTTGTTTGCGCCGGATCCAGCCGGGCGCCGTTTCCTGGGCCTGTTCAAGTTCTACAGCCCGCGCGACCTCGGCCCGGGCTCCGGCTCGAGGGCCCGGGCCTATGCCTTCCTGGAGGGCCTGGACCGCCCGTTCGACCTCCAGAAACTGGAGCGCATCCAACTGATGCCGACGCTGGCCGCGCTCAATGGCGACTTCCCCTCCGACGAATACTACGCCAGCACGGCCTGGCGTTACGAGTCGCTCTGGCTGGGCGGCTTGAAGATTTTCCATGGCCGGGACAGCTACCCCTGGTCCTCGGCGGGCTGCGCGTTCCTCAAGCTGGTGGTCAGCCGCAACGGGCTCGACTGGCGGAAAGTGCCCTTCGCCAACAACACCGGCGTGGCGGAGGTCTTCATTCCCAACGGGGCGGAGGGCGGCAACGGCGGAGCCAACGACGGCGGGTATATCAGCGAGTTCAGCCAGGGCCCGCTGCGCGTGGGCGGCGAATTGATCTACTACTACTCGGCTTCGTCCCACGGGAAGAATGCCGCCGGCGCCCGCCGGATTACGGGCGGCGGCCTTTTCCGCGCCCGCCTGCGCCGGGACGGCTTCGTCTCCGTGGACGATGGCGTGCTGACCACTCGGCGCTTTCAGGTGGAAGGCCGGGACCTGCTGCTGAACGCCGTTGGCCCCGTCAACGTGCAGGTGCTGGACGACGCAGGCACAGCGCGCGCCTCGGCCGCTGTGAGCGGCGACGCGCTCCGTCACCAGGTCCGCTTCCAGGGCGAGTCGCTGCGGCAAGTGGCGTCAAACGGCCGGTGCCGCCTGCGCTTTGAAATCCGCCCGCCCGCACGGCTCTATTCCTTCACCGTGCAGTGAGGGTGAGGAGCTGGCCGTCCCGCGCCCTTCACACTTGCCCGCGTGCAACCTGGTTCCGTAGGCTCTTGAGCCATGATGAGACGGCCTCTTCACTTGGCGGCCATCGCAGGAATCCTGATCTGCCCGGCCAGCCAGGTGCGCAGTGACAACGCCGGCGGCGCGGGGGCGCCGCAGCTTGCGCCCACGATCACCATTCGGCCCGAGGACCACGGCCGGGCGCTGGTCAATCCCGAGATGGGCTGGGCACTGTATTTCTACTCCAACATCCCGGAGAACTACGGGTCGAAGCTGGAGGCGTCCGATACGGTGGAGGATTTTCCCGGCCTCTCGACTGTCTATCTGCGCGTGCCGTGGGCGTACCTGGAGCCCGAGGAAGGCAAGTTCAACTGGGCGTTGTTGGACACCCCGGCGCAGCGTTGGGTGGCAAGAGGCAAGCGGATCGCACTGCGGGTGACCTGCTCGGAGAATTGGATGGCGCGGGCGACTCCGGAGTGGGTGCAGAAGGCGGGCGCGAAAGCTCACGCGTATGAGTTTGGCAAGGGCCGCAGCCCAAAAGGGCAGACCTGGGACCCGGAATTCGGCGACCCGGTTTTCCTGGAGAAGCTCGACCGCTTCCTGGCCGCGCTGGCCGCGCGTTATGACGGCAACCCCAATGTGGCCTTCATTGACATCGGCAGCTATGGGCTGTGGGGCGAAGGCCACACCTTCATGAGCAGCCAGGTGCCGGAGGCGGAAGCGTTTGAAGTGGTCAAGAAGCACATTGACCTGCATGTGAAACATTTCAGCAAGACGCTGCTGTGCATCAGCGATGATGTGGCCGGGCATGACAGACCGGGCCGCCGCTTCCCCGAGACGGATTACGCGCTCTCCCGGGGAGTGACGCTGCGCGATGACAGCATCCTGGTGCAGCCGCCGCCCCGGGCCTGGTACCATGCCGAGCTGGCGCAAGCCTTCTGGCCGCGCTGGCCGGTGATCCTCGAGCACGAGCATTACGGCGGCTCCAAACAGCGCGGCGCCTGGCGCGACGGCGCCCTGTTGCTCAAGGCGGTGGAGGACTACCATGCCAGCTACCTTTCCATCCACTGGTGGCCCCGCGAGCTCCTGGCCGAGAACCGCTCGCTCGTTGACCGCATCAACCGGCGGCTGGGCTACCGGCTCCAGTTGCGCGAGGTTTCCTGGCCGCGCGAAGTCATCATTGGCGAGCCCTTTGCGGTGCGCAGCCTTTGGGCCAACGCGGGGGTGGCGCCCTGTTACCCCGGCGGGTTCATGGCCCTGACGCTCAAGGATGCCAAAGACGGCATCGTCGCCGTGCTGGTGGACGAAGGCTTCGACGTGCGCCAACTGCAGCCGGGCCCGGCGGAGGACATCCCGACCAGGGAACGGAAGGTGGAGTTTGCGGCGGGCCTGATCGCTCCAGTCACACTGCCGGGAGAATACGCGCTTTACCTCTCAGTCGGACAACGCGACGGCACCCCCAGGCTGGCGCTGCCGCTGGCTGCGGATGACGGCCAGCGCCGCTACAAGCTGGGGCGGATGATCCTGCGAAAGAAAGGCGGCTGAGTCGGTCAGGCAGAAGCCCCGCCCTTGCGGCCCCGTCCGGGCGCGTGGCGCGTTGCGTCAGTTTCGCCCCTCGCCGGGCGACGCGACGGGCTTGGCTCCCAGGCGCTCCTCGGGAAAGGGCGGCAGGTCGGGCACGAGTTTCGGACGAGCGCCCGCCGGCGGGCAGATCACCATGCCGACGCCGCCCTTGGTCTGCATCCACACCTTCTCGAAGTCCTCCTGGAACCACTGCAGGCGGTAGCCGCGGCCGCTTTTCCAGAGGGCCGAATCGGTCACCACCACCCGCCCGTCGTCGGTGACACCGTTCAGGGCGACGATATGGCCGCCCATTTGTGGGTAAGGCGGGGCCTTGTACTGGCCGGGCAGCATCTTAATCGAGCAGAGAATGACCTTGTTCTCAGCCACAGTCTTCCGGACGGAATCCCAGTCGCGGAACCGGTCAATGTAGGCCTCGAACCCGTGCTGAATGGCGGCGCCGATCGTGCGCGGCCAGATGCCCGGATAGTCATACTCGACATCGAAGGTGAGCGGGACGATGTCTTCCAGGCCAATGGGCTTTCCGAAGTACTCCATCGCGGTGGCCAGGGCGGCGGATTGGCAACGATCTGGAATGGCGTTGCCTTGGGAATCCGCCTGGCGGCGCAACGGCAGGTCGAGGATGCGCGCGGGAGCTGTGGCGGCCTTGCGCCGGGGGGCGTAACGCTTCGCCAGCGCGGGCGTGGGGGAATTGTCCGTGACCACTACCGAAAAGGCGGGCGGCTGGCTCAGCGGTGAATCCCCCTCGTCCACAACTCGGAACTGGAAGCTCGCGGTCTTGCGTTTGAGCAGCAGTTGGTCCATGGCCACCTTGCCCCACTCGAAGACCGGCTCGGTGCGTTTGGACGCCGGCTTGACCTTTCCCCAGCATCCGCCGTAGAGCCAGGGCGAGTAGTCGCCGTTCTCGCACCGGACCCGCAGGTAGAGCCGGAACCCCTCGCCAGGCGCAACCCGCAGGTGCCACGAGTAGATCAACTCGTCGAAAGCGAACTCCGGCGTCACCGCGCGGGTCTCCCAGCTTCCGTCGGCGGTTTTATGGAACTGCCGGGCGGAGATCTTCAGCCGGGAGTCAAGGGGGCGAAGGGGCCCGGTTTGGGCCGCAGCGTCGGGTGCGGAGGCCGCGTGACACCTGCACAAGGACAAGCCGAGAGCGGCGAGAGCGGACCAGACGACCGCAAGGTGAAGAACTCGATTCATAGGCTTTCGTGCTGTATGCGAGTAGATTTGACTCGTGGCGGCCCGCTAAAGCAAGCGGAATGGGACGGCTCTTGAAGAATCGGGGATGCGTCTGCGCCGCCCTTCTGCCGACTCGTGGAATTAGCTCGCGGGCCCGGCGCGAGGCCTTACACTCAGGCATTGCGATTATGAAAAAGCTATGCTCTTACCGCAGCTTCCTGCTGGCGGGCACCGCTCTTCTGTTAATGGCCTCGCCGGCCGCAGCGCGTCAGCCCAACATCCTGATCTTCCTCGCCGACGACCTGGGCTACGCTGACGTGGGGTTCACCGGTTCCAAAGACATCAAAACGCCGCACCTCGACAAGCTGGCCGCTGCCGGCGCGCGGCTGGAGCAGTTTTACGTGCAGCCACTTTGCTCCCCCACCCGCGCCTCGCTGATGACCGGACGTTACCCGATGCGCTACGGCATGCAGGTTGGCGTGATTCGGCCATGGGACAACCGCGGCCTGTCGTTGGAGGAACGGCTTCTGCCCAAGGCGCTCAAGGAAGCCGGCTACACGACCGCGATTGTCGGCAAGTGGCACCTGGGCGATTTTGATCGCGCTTACCTGCCCACCTCGCGCGGGTTCGACCATCAATACGGTCATTACTGCGGCGCGATTGATTACTTCACGCACGAGCGCGACGGCGGCTTTGACTGGCACCGCGACGACCGCGTCTGCCGCGACGAGGGCTACAGCACGCACCTGATTGCCCGGGAAGCCCAGCGTCTCCTGCGCGAGCAACCCGCTGATAAGCCTTTCTTTCTCTACGTCCCCTTCAACGCGGTGCATTCGCCCCACCAGGTGCCGGAGAATTACACCGTGCCTTATGCCAGTTTCCCCGAACCGCGCCGCACTTATGCCGGCATGGTTGCTGCGATGGACGAGGCCATCGGCCAGATTCTCTCCACGCTCGATACGCGCGGCTTCCGCACCAACACGCTCGTCTTCTTCTCCAGCGACAACGGCGGCCCCGGCCCGGGCCGCGTCACCAGCAACGGCCCGCTCCGCGCCGGCAAAGGGACCGTGTACGAGGGCGGCACCCGCGTCTGCGCCTGCGTCGCCTGGCCGGGCCGCATCAAGGCGGGCATTTCGATCGCGCAGCCGCTGCACATGGTGGATTGGTATCCCACGCTGCTCAAGCTGGCGGGCGCTTCGCTCGAACAGAAACTGCCGCTGGACGGCCGTGACATGCTTGGAGTGCTGACCCAGGGCAAGCCTTCGCCCCACGAAGAAATCCTGCTCAACACGACGCCGAATGGCGGGGCCATCCGCGTCGGCGATTGGAAGCTGATCCTCAACGGCGCCACCGGCATAGGTGAGGAGGAGCAGCAAAGCCCCGCGCCGGCCAAACGCAAGAAAGCCGCGCGCAAGAGCCCGCCCCCGCAGATTGAGATGTTCAACCTGGCGCGGGACATCTCTGAGAAGAACAACCTCGCCTCGCAACACCCGGAGAAAGTGAAGGAACTCCGCGCCCGCTACGACGCCCTCGCCAAACAGGCGGCCGAACCCGGCAACCGACCCAAGCCCGCCGACTACAAGGCGCCCAAGGTGTGGGGTGAAAAGGACTCATAATATGACCACCCCACGGCTTGATATCCGCGGCGCGAGCCTTCTCGCCGCCGCCAGCCTCGCTTTGTGGCTGTTCTGTCCCTCGCTGCTTCAGGCTGCCAAGCCTGCCCGGCAAGCTCCCGTCGTCCTGCTCGAAGCCGAGCAGTTCGCCAGCCTTGGCGGCTGGTTGCCGGACCAGCAGTTCATGGACCAGATGGGGTCACCCTACCTTCTGGCGCACGGACTGGGCGAGCCGGTCCGCGATGCCCTGACCACCGCGCGCTTTCCCACCGCAGGCCAATACCGCGTCTGGGTCCGCACCCGCGATTGGGTCGCGCCCTGGAAGGCTCCCGGCGCGCCCGGGCGGTTCCAGGTGCTCGTTGACGGCCAGCCGCTCGCCGCCACCTTCGGCACCGAAGGGGCGGCCTGGCATTGGCAGGACGGTGGCACCGTCAAGGTCGGGCGCGAGGCCAAAGTCGCGTTGCACGACCTGACCGGATTCGAGGGCCGCTGCGATGCCATCCTGTTCTGCCGCGATCCCAACTTCACGCCGCCCAACGAGCTGGCGGCTCTCACCGCCTTCCGGCGTCAGGCGTTGGGGCTGCCCGAGGCGCCCGAGGACGGCGGCCAATACGACCTGGTCGTCGTTGGGGGCGGCATCGCCGGGACCTGCGCGGCATTGTCGGCCGCGCGCCTGGGCCTGAAAGTGGCGCTGGTGCAAGACCGGCCGGTGCTGGGCGGCAACAACAGCTCGGAAGTGCGGGTATGGCTCGGCGGCGGCATTAACCTGCCTCCCTACCCGCGCATTGGCGACATCGTCGCCGAGCTCGAGCCCAAGGTGCGCGCGCATGTCGGAACCAATAACACCGCCGAGATTTACGAGGACGATCGCCGCCTGGAAATGGTCCGCAGCGAGCGCAACATCACTTTGCTTCTCGAACAGCGCGTGAACGCCGTCGAGGCCGTTAACGGGGTTCTTCGCGCTGTGGTGGCCCAGAATGTTCGCAACGCCAAATGCGCGCGCCTCTCCGCCCGCTGGTTCGCCGATTGCACCGGCGACGGCACGGTCGGGGCGCTGGCGGGCGCGGACTCGGACACTTCGCAAACCCGGCACATGGGCCCCAGCAACCTTTGGAACGTCCGAGATACCGGCCAGCCGGAACCATTCCCGGCTTGCCCCTGGGCGGTGGACCTACGCGACAAACCCTTCCCCGGCCGGCAACTGGCGAAGAACCCAGGGGGCAAGGACCCGCTGAGCAAACTCGGCGCCTGGTTCTGGGAGAGCGGCTTCGACCGCGACCCGATCTCTGAGGTCGAGTGGATGCGCGACCTGAACCTGCGCGCCATGTACGGCGCCTGGGACACCCTCAAGAACGTGGATAGGCTGTATCCGAACCACAAGCTGAACTGGGCCGCCTACATTGCCGGCAAACGCGAGTCGCGCCGCCTGCTGGGCGACATCGTGCTGTCCGGCGATGACGTCCGCACCAACCGCGTGTTCCCTGACGCCTGCTTCCCCTGCACATGGAGTATTGATCTACACCTGCCCGACCCGGCCTATGATAAAGGCCACGAGGGCGCGGAGTTCATATCCAGGGCGAGCTTCGGCAAGTACAAGACTCCTTACTGGGCGCCCTATCGCACTCTTTACAGCCGCAACATCACCAACCTCTTCATGGCCGGCCGGGACATCAGCGTCACCCATGAGGCGCTTGGCGCGGTGCGCGTCATGCGCACCTGCGGCAACATGGGCGAGATCGTTGGCATGGCGGCCTCCCTCTGCAAGCAGCACGACTGCAACCCCCGCGGCGTTTATGAACGGCACCTCGACGAGTTGAAGCGGCTCATGGACCGGGGGGTCGGCAAGCACGCCAGCCAGACGGTGCCGTAAGCTGCCCGGTGGAGCCAGGCGAGCTCCTCCATCACAGCCCGGTGGGCAGGGCGTTGATCTCGATGGCCTTGCCGCTCCCAATTACCGCCTTTCCGGTGATGCGCGAATTGAACACCGGCAGGGCATTCTGCTGAACAGAGCCTGCGCGGGATTCCTCCAGAAGGGTCCCCAAAACCGCCGGGGCGCCTGTCGGCTGCGGCCTGACCGGGCTGGACGTTGCCACCAGGTTGCCCGAGAATACCACCTTCTTGCGCAGAGTCCGGTTGGTGCCGACAACGCGGAAGGTGTAGTTCTGCAGGGCCGGCTGAGCGCCACGGAGTCGGACTGCAGTGGCTTCTCCGCGCAGCGTCCCGCCGGTTGCTTTGGATGCCCGGGCAGCCGCCGGCGCTTCCAATTTGATCTCCCGCGCGGGTTGGGCAGTGTCGGCGGCCCGCACATAGCCCTCATACACCGATCCGTCGGCATCGGTGATCCGCAGCTTGCGGTCGGTTTGTTCGACGAGGAAAGAAGCCAGTACGGCTTGCGCGGACTTGGCCTCATCCGCAGGCGGGGCTGTTGCAGCGCTCCCCGGCGCCACTTGCACGAAGCGTTGGATGAGACTGGCGCCCCCGGCTTTCCCTAAGGCCGCCGGCGGGGAGGATACCAACAAGTCGTCCGCCGCGTCCAAAGCGACTACTTGCCGGCTGGCCGACCTGTCCTCCTCGGCCCGGGACTTGCGCGCCGTGCTGGAGGCAACGGATTTCTCGCGCGCCAGGCTCACTGGCGCATCCGCAACCGCCTCATCGTATGCCATGCGAGGCTCGGTAGCGGACGGAGACGAAGCAGGCATAACCGGCACGCGGGCCGCGGGGATCGAGGCAGTAGCGAACTTGTCTTTGTCCGAATCCGCCACAGCCTGAAGTTTTGCCTCAGCGGCGGCTTCGGGTTGAATGGGGGGCGCCGTCAGCGCGGCGGGTGCCGGCCGGACGGGTTTATCCACTCGCGGCGCCTGCTTAATGGGGTCGTTACTGGCCAGCAGGGCGGCTTTGTTGTTCTTAGCGGGCAGCGGAACCAGCAGCCACACGGCCACCCCGAGGACAGCCAGTATGGCTAGTGCCCAGGCAAATCGCGGCCATAGTCTGCCCAGGGTCGCAAAGAGCGAGGGACTGCCAGACTGAGCCGGGGGGAACTTCCGCGCGGCTTCACCCTGCAACAGGCGGCGGGTGGCCGGGTGCAGCTCGAACGGCGGGCCCGCCTCGTCGCGGCGCTTCTTCGCCGCGGCGCGCAGCAGGTTCTCAATCGGGCGTTCCGGTTCGCTGGCCATATCAGTTATCAGTTAGACGGGGAAACGGCGGTTTTCCCCCCGCGCAAAGAGCTTGCGCGCAATCCCTTCCAGGCGGTCCAGGCATTTGCTCAGGCGCGAGCTAACCGTCTTGGGGTTCAGTTCGAGGGAACGGCTGAGCTCGTCGTAGCTCAAATCGCCGAAATAGCGCAGTTGGATGATCTCACGGCAAGGTTCATCGAGTTGGCCGAGGGCCTGGTGTAACAGGGCGACCTGCTCGGTGTTCATCAGCGCGAGGTCGGGTGCCGGGGCGGAGCTGGGCGGGTCAAGGGTCAAACCGCTCTCGGGGTGCTCGGCCTCGAGCGAAATGGGCGTCTGTCCGCCGCCGCGTTTGGCCGCGCGCAGGCGTTCGCGGTAATCGCGGGCCTTGTTGGCGGCAATGCGGAATAGCCAGGTCTGGAACCGGCTGCTGCCGTGAAAAGACCCGAGGTTGCGTATGACAGACAGGAAGACCTCCTGGCAGATCTCCTCCACATCTTCGCGTGAGAAATCGTGCCCGAGCTGAAAGACAAAGCGCCCCGCCGCCGCGTAATGCCGGTCGAACAGCTCGTCCCATGCCTCCCTTTCGCCCCGGCGGCAGCGCGCAAGCAATTCTGCTTCAGCGTCGAGCCCCATGCTGGTTCAGACAATAACCGGGCCTGCGCCGTTTGAACAGGATTCTCTCGGGGCGAGGCGGGCTGGGGCCTTAATCCGCGCCTGGAACTCCGGGGTCTGCTGCCCGAACTGAGCCGGGATCCGCGCCGTCAGCGAGGCTGGGGGCGGGATGCCCCTGAAGCGGCGATTGCACCCCTGGTTCCAGCGGCAGTTGTTCCTGATTGGCGCGAGCTTCTTCTGCTGTGGCGGGACCAGCCGGCGCGGGGCTCCCTTGCAGGCGCACCAGCGCGGGCCGAATGAGCCTCCCCTGGAAGGTGTAGCCGGTTGCGATTGTCTCGGCGACAGCGGCGTCCGCAGGCGGTGGGGCATCGCCGGGGACCAACTGGTGGCGCTGGGCGTCGAAGGGTTCGGCCTCGCCGGCCTCGAACGGGGTCAGGCCGACGCGCCGGGCGGCATCCCGGCAGGCGTTCTGGAAATTGGACAGTTGCTCGATCAGGTTCGGCTGGCCGGAACGGCGGGCACCGGCGTTGAGGGCATACACATGGTCGAGCACCCGAGCCAGCACCTCCACCCAGTCGCCTTCTGCCCGGCGGAGCTTCTCGACTTCGAGCCGCAGGTTAGCCCGTTCGCTGTTGTTGGCCTTCTGCATGAACTCTGTAAAGGCCTGCACTTCACCGCTCATGCGGTCGGCGATTTCCTTGGCCGCGCGCGCGGTCTGGTCGGCCGCGTCCTGGGCGTCCTGCCAGCGGCCGGTGGCGCCGCTGATCTGCGCGGCAATGCCCTCGATGTCTTTGAGTTGGGAGACCACTGTGGTCAGGGCGCCCGCCTCGGTTACCTTGACCAGCGCGCGGTACTCGATGAGGAAGGGCGCGACGCCCAGGAGCGCGGCGCCCGCGACGCACAGAACCACGAAACATATTTCCCAATGCCCCAGCGGGAGCTTGCATTGCCAGACAATGAAACAGGCCATGCCTGCCAGCAGAGCATCCCCGAGGAAGAAAGGCCACTTGGTCAGCTTTGGCGCAATTGAATCGCTCATTGTCGCATGATGTAGACCAAGCCGGTCTGGAGTTCAAGCCCGGGATGGCTGCCGCAACGGCTGCTTTGGGCTCGACTCCATGTGGGATGAGCCAAGAATGGAGCCGTGCGGACCTGTGTCATCTTCAATCCGGCGGCGCAGGGCGAAAAGGCCCGGCGCTTTCGCCGTCACCTTGATGCCATTGGACGCGAGAGCTCGCTCAAACAGACTGCCGGCGCCGGGGATGCGCGCCGCCTGGCCGCCGAGGCTGTCGCTGAAGGCTTTGAGACCATTGTTGCGGCCGGCGGCGATGGCACGCTCAACGAGACGCTCAATGGAATCGGCGACGCGCCGAACGGTTTCGAGCGAGCACGGCTGGGTGTGCTGCCGCTCGGCACGGTCAACGTTTTCGCCCGCGAGTTGGCCCTGCCGACGCGGATGGATGCGGCGTGGGCCGCCATCCGCCAGGGGCGTGACACGCGCATTGACTTGCCGGTTGTGGAGTTCCGCGCCGGCGGAGCGTCGCAGCGCCGCTGGTTCGCGCAGTTGGCCGGGGCCGGCCTCGACGCGCGGGCCATCGAGTTGGTCCATTGGCCTTTGAAGAAGAAGATCGGGCCGCTGGCTTACGTCGTGGCCGGGCTGAAGGCGTTGATGGGCGCGCAGTCGAAGATCACGGTTGACGGGGGCGGGCGCACAGCGACGGGCGAGCTGGTGCTGATCGGCAATGGGCGCTTGTATGGCGGGGCCTACCAGGTCTTTCCGCAGGCTGATCTGCGCGACGGATTGCTGGAAGTGTGCGTTTTCCCGCGGGTGAACTGGTTCACCCTCGCCCACTGCGGTCCCACCCTGCTCCTGCGCAAGAGGCTGCCGGCTTCGAGCGTGGCGACTTTCCAGGCCGAATCCCTTTCCCTCACCAGCCCCTCCCCGGCCCCGCTGGAAGCGGACGGCGAGCTTATTGGCCATCTGCCCGCCGTCTGTTCCCTCCGCCATCGCGGCCTGCGCGTGATCGTGCCGTGACCGGGCGCATGCGGCGGCGACTTTTTGCGTGCTTTTGGCGCGTCCGGCCATACAGTCCTGTCGCATGAGCGGCACACGACTCAAGGATCAACCTGCCAGTGAACGCCCGCGCGAGCGCTTGGCCGAGAAGGGCGCCGACGCCCTCAGCCATGCCGAGCTGGTCGCCATTCTGCTGCGCACGGGGCTCAAAGGCCGTAATGCCGTGGAGATCGGGAAGGAGTTGCTCGCCAGACACGGTTCCCTGCACGCGTTGGCTCGGGCTTCGCTGGAGGACCTGCAGCAGGTCAAAGGCATCGGCCGCGACAAGGCAGTGACGCTGGCCGCCGCGTTCACCCTGGCGCGCAAGATGGCCGAGGAGTTGCGCAGCGAATCTCCCCTCCTCGACACGCCGGAAGCCGTCGCCGCGCTCATGCGCGAGGATGTCCGCCTGCGCAACGTCGAGGCCTTTCAGGTTCTCCTGCTCAACACGCGGCGCCGCCTGATCAGCGTGGTGAAAATCTCCGACGGCACGCTCGACACCATTCTGGTCCACCCCCGGGACGTGTTCAAACCGGCCATCGCCGCCAACGCCGCCGCCGTGGTTCTACTCCACAATCATCCTTCCGGAGAATCCACCCCTTCGGAAGCGGACATCAAGGTCACCCGCGACCTTATTCGCGCCGGCCAATTGCTGAAGATCGAGGTGCTGGACCACGTCATCCTCGGCCGCGCCACCCAGGAGCGGCCCAAAGATTACATGTCCCTGCGCGAGTTGGGCTATTTCGCAGGCTGCTGAAGCGTCGCCGTTACACCTTCCACGGGCCGCGGTGGTGGTGGTCGAGCCAACGGTTGGCCTCGCGGTCGCCGATGAACTTCTCCTTGGCCGGGTCCCAGCGCAGGCGCCGATGGTTCCAGTAGGCCAGGTTGCCCAGGTGGCAGACGGTGACAGAACGGCAGCCGATCTCCACGTCGCAGATCGGGCGTTTGCGGCTGCGCATGCAGTCCAGGAAATCCTTGGTGTGGCTGTAACTCTTGTAGAGGCGAATCGCGTTGTCACCCAGCGGTTCCTCGGCCAGGGACGCGGGCGTGGCCTCGAACTTGCCGCGGTTGACGAGAATCCTGCCTTCGGTGCCGATGAAGAGCACCCCGCCGCTGTCGCCGTGGATCATCTCGACGCCGTTGGCGTAGAGGTAGCGCACGCCGCGATTGGCTTTAGGGTCCGCCGGCGGGATGATTTCCACCGGGCCACTCTCGTCCATGCCCAGGCCCCACTGGGCGATGTCAAAGTGGTGCGCCCCCCAGTCGGTCATCATGCCGCCCGAGTATTCCCGGTAGTTCCGCCAGTTGGGGAAGTGCGTATGGACACCGCGGGGGCTGAGCACGGAGTTGTAAGGGCGCAGCGGTGCGGGCCCAAGCCACAGGTCCCAGTTGAGGCCGGGCTCCATCGCTTCCTCCGGCAGGTCGCATGGCACAGAAGGCGGCCCCACGTCCACAATCACCTGTTTGACCTTGCCAATGCGCCCGTTGCGGATCAGCTCGCAGGCCTTGCGAAACTCGCTCGACGAGCGCTGCATCGAGCCGGTCTGAAATACCCGGTCATACTTCCGGGCCGCCTTCACCATGGCGCGCGCCTCGCCAATGGTCAGGGAGAGCGGCTTTTCACAATAGATATCCTTGCCGGCTTTGCAGGCGGCTACGGCCATGTAGGCATGCCAATGGTCCGGGGAGGCAATCACAACCGCGTCTATATCTTTGCGCGCGAGCACGTCGCGGAAATCCTTGTAGCCGGTGCAGCCCTGGTACTCTGTGTTGCCTTTGATGCTGTAAAACTCATCCACCATGCGGCGATGATGATCTCTGCGGGTGGTGTCCACATCGCACACCGCCACGACCTGCGTGTCGGGCATGGCCAGGAAGTTATTCATGAGGCCGCGGCCCTGGGTGCCGGTGCCAATGACGCCCAGCGTGATGCGGTCGTTGGGGCCTTTTCGGACGGAAGCGGCCGCGTGAAGCAGCAGCGGCGCGCCGAGCGCGGCGGTTGAGGTTGCTTTGAGGAATTGACGCCGATTCAACTTATCTTGCATAGCTGCGGGAATTGTTTGCCGCATTTGCCGACTCGGCAACAGAATTCGTTCCGGGCCGGATGGCCCCCGGGAATGCCCGGCATGTTCGGCCTGGCGCCGCCACCCGCGATTGAGCGGGCCGCAACTGCTAAGGATTGGTGGGCGCCGGAGTTGCCGGCACGGGCACGGACGGACTTGCGCTTTCCGCCGGGACCGGTGCAGCAGTCTGACCTTGGGCGGCCGGAGTTGCGGCCGGTGGTGTAACCGAGGACTGCGGCTTAGTCGCGGGACTGGCCGGCGCGGGCGCCGCGGGAGCAGTCTGGGCGGGCGGAGTTTGCTTCAGGCCCTCTTCAAAGGCGCTGGTTGTCCGGTTCTGATAAGCGCGTTGCAGCACCGAAAGCCCGATAGCCAGAATAAAGAAGATTGCAGCCGCGTACTTGGTAATCTTGGTCAGGACGTTGCCGGACCCGGCGCCAAACAGGGCATCGGTCGCCGCGCCGCCGAACGCCAGGCCGGCGCCCGCATCCTTCTTCGGAAGCTGAATCAGCACCAGGAACATCAGGACGACGCAGTCCAGCACCAGAATCACTGTCAACAGGCCAATTAGGAAACCCATATGCTCTTTCTAGATCGAATTCTTGATTATGTCGGCGAAGCTGCGCGCCTCCAGCGAGGCGCCGCCCACCAGCGCGCCATCCACATCGGGCTGGCTCATCAGCTCGCGCGCGTTGGACGGCTTGACGCTGCCACCATATTGGATGCGCACGTGCCGGGCAACTGTTTCATTGTACATCTTCACCAGCAGGCCCCGGATAAACGCATGGGCCTCCTGCGCCTGCGCAGTAGTGGCCGTCTTGCCGGTGCCGATCGCCCAGACCGGCTCATACGCGACGATGGTCTCCTCCATTTGCTCACGGGTCAACCCCGCGAGGCTGCCGCGCACCTGGGTTTCAAGCACCTTCTGCATCTCCCCGGCTTCCCGCTCGGCCAACGTCTCACCAACGCAGACAATCGGCTTGAGCGACGCGGCGTGCACGGCGGCGGCTTTCCGCGCAATCAGCGCGTCCGGTTCCTTCTGGTATTGCCGCCGTTCGGAATGGCCAAGGATGACATAGCGGACCGAGAATTCCTTGAGCATGACGGCGGCGACCTCGCCGGTGTGGGCGCCCACGTTGTGCTCGCTCATGTTCTGCGCGCCAAGCCGGATGTTGGAATCGAGCACCGCCTTGCCCACGGATTCCAGGGCAGTGAAGGGCGGGCATACGACTACGTCCACCTCCTTGACGTTGGCCAGCTCGATCTTGAGCCCGCGCATCAGGTCGAGCGCCTCGGCCACCGTCTTGTTCATCTTCCAGTTGCCGGCAATAATCAGTTTCCGTTCTTTATTCATTTGTCAGTAAACCGTAGTCCGTGGTCCGCACTCTCTACTTGTCGCTCAGGGCCGCTACACCGGGCAGGACCTTGCCTTCGAGAAACTCGAGGCTGGCGCCGCCGCCGGTGCTCATGAAGGTGACTTTGTCGCCCAGCTTGGCTTTGTTCAACGCCTTCACGCTGTCGCCGCCGCCGATAATGCTCTTGGCGCCGGCCTTTTGCGTCACGTCCGCCACCGCGCGGGCAACCGCGAATGTGCCCTCGGCAAAGCGCTTGTCCTCGAACAGCCCCATCGGGCCGTTCCAGAGGATGGTTTTGGCCTTGGCGACTTCGTCGGAGTAGGCCTTCGCCGTGGCCGGGCCGATGTCGAGGCCGGCGGCGTCCTCTGGGCAGTTCAGGCTCGTGTTGACGCGCACGTTTTGATAATCAATGACCGGCTTGCCTTTCTTGTCCAGCTTGTCGGTCTTCACCGGCACCGCCACCACGTCATCGGTCGGCAGCAGGAACTTGATCCCGCGCTGTTTGGCCTTGGCCAGCGCCGACTTGGCAACATCGGTCTTGTCGGCCTCCACGAGCGACTTGCCTGTCTGGCTCCCCTGCGCCAGGCGGAACGTGTAAGCCATCGCCCCGCCGATCAGCAGGGCGTCGGCCTTCTCCAGCAGCCGGTCAATGACCAGAATCTTGTCTGAGACCTTCGCCCCGCCGAGAATGACGACGAAGGGGCGGGCGGGCTTCTCGAGTTCATCGCCCAGGAACTTCAACTCGCGCTCCATCAGCAGGCCGGCGGCACACTGCCCGCCGCGCCTGGCCACCAGGCGGGCCACGCCCTCGGTCGAGGCGTGCGCGCGGTGCGCCGCCCCGAACGCATCGTTGACATAGACGTCGGCCACTTTGGCCAGCTTTTCGGCGAAGGCCGGGTCGTTGGCCTCCTCCTCGCTGTAATAGCGGACGTTTTCCAGCAACAGCACGTCGCCGGATTTCAGGGCGCTGACCATCTGTTCGACCTTCGGGCCGATGCAGTCGTCTGCGAATTCCACCTTGGCGCCCAGCAGCTTGGCTAGGCTGTCCGCGACGGGCCGCAACGACATTGACGGCTCCCGTTTGCCCTTGGGCCGGCCCAGGTGGGCGGCCAGGATCAACTTGCCGCCCTGCTGGACAAGCAACCGGAGGGTCGGCAGGGTGGCCTCGATGCGCGTCGCATCCGTAATGACCATCTGCCCGTCCTTTTCTTCCAGTGGCACGTTGTAATCCACGCGCACAAACACGCGCTTGCCGCGCACGTTCAAATCTCTGACTGTCAGTTTTGCCATAAGTTCTGGTCTTCCCAACTAGGGCCGCATAGCATACCCCAGCCTTGGGCTGAGTCAAATCCATTCCCTGCCTGATTTTCGCGCGTCAGCGCCGGCAAGGACCGCGGCAGCATGGCGCAGCACGCTTTTGGGCGTCATTGATCGCCGCCTGCCCCTGCCGTCGGAAGTGCCGTTGGGGGCGTCGCCGGGCCTGTTCTCCGTTCCCCCGCGCAGCGCTCAGGGCATGCCCCGCGCGAAAGCAAGTTGCTATGAGTAATTAGCGCCCCACATGCGGGCGTAGCGCTCCAGCTCGGCCTTGCGGGTTTCCGCCGACCAGCCAAGCAGTTCGCCCATCCAGTCTGCGACCTGCTTCGCCTTGCTGGCGGCGTCGCGGTAGAACCAGTGCCAGCTCGTGCGGCGTACCATAACGTCGTCCAGGTGCACGGCCCATTCGCGCTTCACGTAATGCTCGACCGGGCCGCGGCCAAATGGCGGCGGTGTAATCGCGCTTACGCCGGCCGTCTCACCGGGCGGCAGCAGCGGCTCCTGCGCGGTGCGGCACGGCGCCACAGCCACATCCGCCCCTTTCAGCTTCTTGAGCTTCTTAACGATCTGATCCACCGTTTGCTCGCCCATCAACCGGTAGGTCGTGAGCTTGCCGCCCGCCACATCCCACCAGCCCGGCTCCGGGTTGTGGATCTCGTGCGCGCGCGACACGTCGGACGGCTTGCCGTTCGGGTCGGCCACCAGCGGCCGCAGCCCCGCCCACGCGCTGATGACATCTTTGGTCGTCAGCTTCGCGTTCGGGAAGAACTGGTTGGTCACCTTCAACACATAGGCGACGTCCTCGGCATCGGCCCGCACGTCGTCCAGCGAGCCCTTGTAGTCGGTATCCGTGGTGCCAATAATGGTTCGCTCGCCCCACGGGATCACAAAGAGAATGCGCTTGCCTTCGGTCATGACCACCGTCTCGGTCACCGGCGCCCGCGAATGCTCGACAACCAGGTGAATACCCTTCGTGGCGCGGAGCTTGACGGTGCTGTGTGGCAGTCCGTCCGCCCAGGGGCCGGTGGCATTGACCACCGCATAGGCGCTCACTTTGAAGGCCCGGCCGGTCAGGACATCCTCAACCTCGCACTCCCAGCGCCCGTTCCGGCTGGCATTCCGGTAACGGCAGTAGTTAATCACCGTGGCGCCCTTCGCCGCGGCGGAGCGCAGGGTGTCCAGCGCCAGCCGCGAGTCATTGGTGAAACCGTCGTAGTAGCGCACGCCGCCGGTAAGGTTGGTGGCGACGAGGCCCGGCACCATGCGCAGCATGTCCTGCTGGTTGTGCCAGGTGGACTTGCCCAAATTGCGCCCGCCGCACAGCAGATCGTAAATCTTCACGCCGATCTTGAGCTGCCAAAGCACCCAGTCCTTGTTGCCGCGGTAGGTGGGAAAGATGAACGGCAGCGGGTCCGCCAGGTGCGGCGCGATGTGGTGCACCACCTTCTTCTCGACGCTCGCCTCGTGCACCAACCCGACGCGCCCCTGCGCCAGGTAGCGCAGACCGCCGTGCAGCAAACGGCTGGAGCGGCTGCTGGTGCCAAACGAGAAGTCATGCTGCTCGACCAGCGCAACCCGCAGGCCGCGCATCGCCGCGTCCCGGGCCACCCCGGTGCCGACAATGCCGCCGCCAATTACCAGGACGTCAAACTGATCTTGTTCCAATGCCTGAATGGCCGCCCGCCGCTGCGCGGCCGGGTCCACCTTGGCGGCTGTGTTCTCGTTATTCACTTCAAACCTTTCTCTTGTTGCTTATCGGGCCGCGCGCAAACGCTCGCCCAGTTCCGCCAGCCCGGATAACACCAGGTCCGGCGGGGGTGTATGTCTGGCGGCCTGCTCCGCGGTCGCCTCGCCGGTCAACACCAGGACGCCCAGCGCGCCGGCTTTGCGCGCCATCGCCATGTCTGTGTACAGTCGGTCGCCCACCATCGCCAGTTGCTCCGGCACCAGCGCGTGCCGGTGCAGGATGCCGCGCAGCATGCACGGGTCCGGCTTGCCCAACACCACATCCGGCCCCCGCCCGGCGGCCTGCTCCAGCGCGGCGCAGACCGCGCCGCAATCCACCAACACGGTGGGCTGGTCCGTCGGACAAATCCGGTCCGGGTGTGTGGCGATGAAGGGTTTGCCCTCCTTAATCCAGTAGGCGGTGCGGCACAGCCGCGCATAGGTCAACTCCGTGTCGAATCCCACGACTACCGCCTCCGGTTCATCGGTGGCGCTGTCGGCCGTCAAGACAAAGCCGGCGCCCTCCATTTCCAGCCGCATGCTGGCCGTGCCCAGCACAAACAGTCGCCTTGCCTGCGGCATCTTCTCGCGCAGGTACTCGATCGTCGCCAGCGTGGAGGTATAAAGCTGGTCCGAACTCGCATTGATGCCTATCCTGCCCAGGCGCGCGAGATAGTCCCTGGAACTCTTGGAAGAGTTGTTGGTCAGGAACGTGTGTCCGATGCCCAGCCTGGCCATCAATGCCAGAAACGGCTGGGTAGACGCAAAAAGCGTGCCGCCGCTGTAAATGGTGCCATCCATGTCCAGCGCCACGTGGCGAATATTCTTCAACCGCTTGTTCATCAATTCACTATGCTCTTCTGTCGAATCCAAAGCCTTATGTCGTCGAGCGTTAACGCACTAAGTATCATCCGCGCAAAACCTTGTCAATACTCAACATTTCCAAGGGAAACGCAGCCCGGCGGGTTGGGCGGCGGTCATCTGAGGAGCATGATAGCGCATGGTTTCAGGGCGATGCGGAAGGCGTGATGCCTGTTGCGCTCGGATCAGCAGGGCTTGCGTCCAGAACGTTGCCGGTGTTCCGGGTGTTGCAGCGGAACTTGGGCCAGGGCGTGCGGGCCAGAGCCGTGCCGGCTCGCAACGATGAGAAACCGCCATAAGGAACCGAGTTGTCGGCCGTATAAATCTGCCCCGTCGGCCCGACGGTCGGCGAACCGTAGCCGTAACCGTGTAGATAGTACTTCCCCTGCACCCCGCCTTCCGGAGTCATATAGCACAGCAACCCGGATCGAGACACACAGCAGATGAACCCATTGCCCAGCACGACCGCCGAGGCCACAAACGGGTAAAGCTCGTCCCCGAATCGTTGCCACAGCTTCTTGCCCTCGGGGCTGATGGCGCAGAAGTGCGCATAGACCCCCAGGTAAATGGTGCCGTCCGGGCCAATGACGGGCGATGATTCGGTGATGCCGCCCGTGCGCAGCTTCCAACGCACGCTGCCATCGAAATTGAGCGCATACAGCCAACCGTCCACCGAGGTGATGTAGAGGCATTGATCTTCATTCAGTGCCGGCGAGGAGATAATGGGACCGCCGGTCGCAAATTCCCATTTCTTCTGCCCGTCGGCTGCCAGGGCGTAGAGTTTCTTGTCATGCGACCCGAAATAGATGGTGCCGTCCGCGTCAATTGCCGGCGATGAAACAACCTCGCCGGCAGTCTTGAATTCCCATTGTTTGACGCCGTTTGTATTCAGGGCGTAGAAACTCTTGTCCCACGAGCCGAAATACACCGTGCCATCGCATCCCAAGGCGGGCGACGAATCCACCCAGCCGCCGGTCCGGAACTCCCATCGCTTTTTGCCGTCGGCGCGCACGGCGTAGAATTTACGATCCCGGCTGCCGAAATAGACCGTCCCATCCGCCCCAACGGCGGGCGCGGACTTGATTTCATTCCCCGACTGGAAGCCCCACTTGCGCGTTCCATCCGGATTGAGCGCCCAGAGCATGCCTTTCCACGTGCCGAAGTAGATCGTTCCATCACTTCCGATTGCCGGCGCTGAATCGCTGATGCTGTTAAGGGGCACCGACCAGTCGTTTGTAAGCCGGCTCGCCGCCGGCGCGGCGGTCACAGCCGGCAGCCACGCCAGGCCGATGGCGAGGGTAGCCGCGCAACCAGTTGCTCTCAGGGAAAACCCCCTTCTGCGGCACGGGCTGCTGGTTGCTTCGTTGACCGGGGCTGAACTCATCCGGGACATGGGATTGTGATCTTCCTGCCGTCGCGTTCCGCAGTCAAGGTCGTAACCCATGACTCATTTCCGCGCGAATCTGAATCAGGCGGCGACGCGGGGTTTCTACTTCGCTTCCGCATCCGTCCGGAACGGCGTAGCCGGCAACCCCTCCCGGTTGAACAGGTTCACGTCCGGCGTGTTGGCCCAGCCGTAGCGCACCGCTGCGGGCTTCGCCACCGCGGGACTGGAGACGACTACTTTCTCGCCCTCGATCCGGGCTGTTGCGGGGACAAAGTTCCCGTCCGCGCCGGCGATCGTGAAGCCCTTCAGTTCGCCGCCTTTGGCCAGCAGCCCGCGGCCAATGTGCTTGAAGCTCAGGATTGCGTCGCCGTCCTTGATACTCATCCCTTTATACACCGGACCGGAAAAGGTGATCGGCTCGCCGTAAGCCACAACCCGCGCCGCCAGCGCCAGCCGGGCGCCCACCGGCTCTTTCTGGGTCGGATGGATGTCGGTTTCGTTGCCGACGTCCGTCGTGACCGCCATCCCGGTGCGCGGCACCTTCTGCCAGGTCAACCATTGCGCCTCGCGAATCTCCGGCATCATCCGTTGATGCGGCGCGATCTGCACAAACAGGAAAGGAAAACGGCCCTGCCCCCAGGCCCGCCGCCAGTCCTCAATCATCGCCGGAAACAGCTTCTGATACTCGGCGGCGCGGCCCGCGTTGGCCTCCCCCTGGTACCAGATGGCGCCTGCAATCGCATAAGGCTGCAAGGGCGCAATCATGCCGTTGTAAAGCCCGCAGGGACGGCGCTGCGTGGTGCGCGGATCAGCCGCGGCGCGCGGCGCCTTCTTGGATCGCTTCGCGGCGGGGGCCGGAGCGTAATTCCTGATGCTCGCCTCGTGTCGTTCCAGAATCGCCTTCAGCGCGGGGTCTCGCTCCAGCCCCGCCCGCGAAGTCCATGCCTCCGCGGGCGTCCCGCCCACCGAAGAGTGGATCAAGCCCACCGGCACTCCCAGCGCCCGGCGCAGGTCGCGGCCAAAGAACCAGGCGACAGCGGAGAACTTCGCCGCTGTGTCAGGCGCGGACTCCTGCCACCCGCCCTCGGTGTCGGACAGGGGCGAGTCCGTCGCGCGGCGCGGCACGCTAAACAGGCGCAGTTGGGAATCGCGCGCGCCGGCGATAGCCTCAGCCGCGTTGGCAGCGCGCTCCAGCATGAAGGCCATATTCGACTGCCCGCTGCACAGCCACACTTCGCCCACCAGAACATTCGAAACCACCAGGGTGTTGCTCTGGCCGGCCACGCTCAGCGTGTAGGGCCCGCCGGCCTTCAATCGCTTGAGCCGCACCAGCCAGCGGCCGTTTCGGGCAGTGGCGGACACCGTTTGCCCCTGAAATTTCACCGTCACCCGCTCCCCGTCGCTGGCCGTGCCCCACACCGGCACGACAACACCCCGCTGCAACACGGCGCCCTCCGAAAACAGGCTGTTGAGTTGCACCTCGGCGCGCGCGCCGGATGCCGCGGCGCTCAACAGGACGGAGATCCAGAGAGCCGACCAAGCGCGGTTTGGAACCGAAATCTTCATATATGGGGGGCATAGTCTAGCGGCGGCGGCGGCCGGGCAAGAGCGGAAATGCAAGTCCACCGCGGCCGCCAATGCCTGATCCCGGGAAGGCCGCGCCCCTACAACGTCGCCAATGTCTGTTCCAAATACTCCCGGTTCTTCCGCGCGTTGGCCGTCACGATTTCCGGCGTGTCGCCCGGGGCGCAACATTCGACCATCAGCGGCCCGTTGAACCCGGCCTGCTTCAGCTCGGCCAACACCGCCCGGAAATCCACCTTGCCCGTGCCGAATTGCAGCATGACCGAGCCGCGCTGCCCGTCGCAATCCTTTGCGCAAAAGCCCGTAACCTGCCGCGCGACGGGCTTGAGCTGCTCCACCGGGTCCTTGCCCGTGTAGTAAAGGATATTCCCCGCGTCGAACCATATTGTGAAATTGGGATGCTTGACCTTTTCCAGACAGCGCAGAATCTCCTCCGACGCCCCGCTCGCGCCTCCGTGCGGCTTCATGACCACCTTCAAATCCCGCTCCTGAGCATAGGCCGCCGCATCCCGCATCAACTGGTAGTAATCCTCGTATTGCTGCGGCTTGTTGGCCCCGAAGGTCAGCAGGAATTCCACCCCCACGGTCTTCCCGTTGTCAATCTGCCGCCGGGTGTCCTTGATCTGGTCCTCGAGCGGCAGCTCACTCTTGATCCGCAGCGCGCCGATATTCACCGCCAGACCCCGCGCGGCGATTCGCTTCTTGAGGCCCGCAAGGTACTCCGGAGTGGCGTCAGACCCGAGCAAAGGCTCGTCCTTCCCCGGCCGCGTGAGAAGGCCGGTCAGCCGGTAGCCCGCGGCTTTGATCCCATCCAGCGCGGTGTCATAGCCCCAGGGCTTGTCCTTGCCGCCAATCCACGGCCGGTTAAAACAGCCAATGCGCCAATTCACGCCCTTCGGCTTCTCGGCGGCGGGCAGGGTGCTGAGCGGAAGCCCAGCGCCCGCCGCAGTTGCCAGTGCGGTAGCATGCAGAAATTGCCGGCGATTCATCCCTGCATTGGGCGTCATCCCGCCGCCTGGCACAAGCAGATTCGACAGAAAGAACAAACAGCCGGCAGGGCGCTGCACGACGCTTCGGGTAATTGGCAACGTCCCAAAGATGGAGCTCATGCGGCAACGGTTCTCGGCGCCCCCGGACGCCCTTCCCCAGCCTAAGCCTTTGCAGCAGGTCTGCTACCGGGTGGGGCCGATCAAGGTTTCGACGGCTGCGGGGAGGCTGGCGCACAAGCCGTCGAAGACGGCGCGGCATTGGTGCTCGGAGAGCTGCAGGCTGCGGGCGGCGGAGTAGATGAAGCCGCGCGTGGTCTGGTGGGCGTAGCCAAGCAGGCCCTGCCGCAACGGCAGCGAATACACGGACAGCGTCAGGCCATAGACCAGCGTGTGCCAGCCGTTGGCCCGGCCGCTTTCGACCGCTTGCAGGTAGCGCTGGACGACGCGCTCGTCGCGCAGGGGCCGGAGCTTGCGCAATTCGTGTTGCCCCACCCGGTGGCTGGCGGAGGCGAAGCGGTGCAGGAGAGGCTCGACGGCCAGGCGGCTATCGAACGCGACAAGTTCCCGCACCTCGTGGCGGGTCGTGTGGGCGTGGGCGCATTGGATGGCCGGGAGCTCGAAGGGAAGGAGGATGTGGGCCTGGTACTCTCGCAGGAAATGCCGGAGCGCCGGCAGGCTATACACCGGCGGCAGGCGCAAGGTAGCGGAAACCGAACCGAGCGTGACGAGGCCACTGGCGGAGCCAAGCTGGTCGGCCAGCGGATGCCAGTCGCCCAGCCACTCGGCTGCGTCGTTCAGCGCCAATTGCGTTCGGTTGACCATGCTGCAGGTCGGCAAGTCCGGTCCACAGGATCTGGATGCTCGCCATATCGGTTTCACGTTGGACCCGGCGGATTAGGAATGCCAGCAGGAAATGCCGCGTCAGCGCTGCAAGGCAGCCAGGGCCCCGACGATGCGTCGCCAATGGGTGCCGTGCCAGAAGAGCTTGTCGCAGCGGGCACAGACAAAGTAATCGTCGCGCCAGCGGTAGGTCCGGGGCGGAATTCGCTCGCGCAGGGCTTCCTTGTCGCCCGGGTGCAGCTCGCCGCCGCAGCTCATGCACCGCGGCCCGCGCAGGGTGAGGTTGAATTCACGGAACACGAGTGCCAGTTGCTCCGCAATGCTCAGCGTGGGCGGCAGCCAAAAGGACGGAATGATCCCGTCGCGCAGCAAGCGGCGCTCCATCAGCATGCAGTCGGTCGTCAGGACGGTGGCTGAGATGGTGCGCGCCTGGCGGAGCAATTCGTCGTCCGCGATGTAGGGCTGCCAGTCGGCTTCGTAGCCAGCAGCCCGCAACCACCGGGCCAGGCCGCCTAACCCGCCGTCACACAGGAATCGGACGGCGGACGGCGCGGAGTCCGATTTCCGGACAGGCCTGCGGGCGGCGAGATGATCATAGATGCGGGACAACGCCTCGGCCACGGGGATGCCGTCCTGCGCGCTGAGCCCACGCGCCTTCGCGACCAGCCACTGAACACCTTGTTCCAGCCGCCGCGCCCGCGCCTGGCGCAGCACAGCGCGGAATCGGGCCTCATAGCCTCTGCCAATGCGGCTCACAACAGCAGTGTAGCAATCAACCTGCGGGAGGGCGAGCGTCCACGCGAGCCCTGA
The DNA here is from genome assembly GCA_035358715.1 of Verrucomicrobiota bacterium. Classification (GTDB taxonomy): domain Bacteria; phylum Verrucomicrobiota; class Verrucomicrobiia; order Limisphaerales; family UBA8199; genus UBA8199. The sequence goes on along the minus strand of DAOPPX010000018.1, from coordinate 28,102 downwards.
CTGTCTTCCGTTGCCAGAGAAGTCAGGGCTCGCGTGGACGCTCGCCCTCCCGGGGGATGGTATGGTAAAAGTTGCGCATGAAGCTCTCTTTGGGTGCGATGGTTGTTCTGGCGGCGTCCGCGCTGTTCGCGGCGGATTGGCCGCAGTGGCGCGGGCCGGCGCGCGATGGTGTTTCGGCGGAGCAGGTCAGCGCGGCCTGGCCGGCCGACGGGCCAAAGCTGCTGTGGCGCGCGGCGGTGGGCACGGGCTTCTCGTCCATCTCGGTCAGCGAGGGCCGGGCTTACACCCTCGGCAACACGAACAAAGAGGACACGGTCTGGTGCTTCGAGGCGAGCAGCGGCAAGCCGCTCTGGCAGCATAGCTATGCCTCAGAGCTTGGCCCGCAGCATTACGAAGGCGGCCCGGGCTCGACCCCCACCGTTCATCGCGGGCGCGTCTTCACAATCAGCAAGTGGGGCGACGTGTTCTGCCTCGACGCGGCTAAAGGCACCGTCATTTGGCAGCGCGACTTGCGTCAGGAAGGCGTCAAGCCCAACCGCTGGGGCTTCGCCGGGTCGCCGCTTATCTGGGGCGACAAGGTGATTCTCAACGCCGGCGCGGCCGGCATCGCGCTGAATCGCGACACAGGTCGCATCGTTTGGTCCAGCGGCACCAATGTCGCCGGTTATGCCAGCCCGACCCGTTTCGCTTCCGGCGGGCGCGAGTGTGTGCTGATGTTTGCCGCCAAACACCTCGTCGCCCTGGACCCGCAGAACGGACGCGAGCTCTGGCGCCAGTTCTGGGAGACGGGCTGGGACACCAACAACGCGGACCCGCTGGTGCACGGCGGGCGCATCTTTCTCTCCAGCTTCAGCCGCGGCTGCGGCCTGTTTTCCGTGCGCCAGGATGCGCCGGAAGTGGTTTACACCAACAACGCTATGCACATTCACCTTAGCCCCGGGGTGGTGATCGGGGATTATCTCTATGCCTTCAACGGCGAGGCCAAGCGGGATACGGACCTGCGCTGCCTCCATTTGCCGAGCGGCGAATTGAAATGGGCGCGCAAGGACCCCGACTTCGGCTCTCTGATCCGGGCGGGGGACACGCTGATTATTCTCTCGCACAAAGGCGAGCTGCTGTTAGCCGAGGCTTCGCCGGCAGACTTCAAACCGCTGGCCCGCGCCAAGGTGCTGAGCGGTCTTTGCTGGACTCCACCCGCACTGGCCAACGGGCGGCTCTACGTGCGCAATGCGCGCGGGGAACTGCGCTGCCTAGAAGTCCCCTCACGGTAACTTGGAGTTGGGCACCCGGGGCAGAACAAGCCTACTTCGGACGTGTCCGAGAGCGGCAAAGCCGGCGCGCGGGCATCTTGCCCGCTTACACCATCCGAACGACCTAAGCGGGGCTAGATGCCCGCGCGCCTTCATGCATATGCGGTGGCACCGTTGGTCATTCCCGGCGCAGGCCTGCTTCAAGAACGCCGCCCGCGCCTCCGGCGTCGGCAATCCCATCGCCTGGTTGAACACTGTTTCTTCGCGATTACCTGTCTCATTCATGCGGCACCTCCAGCCTCCCAGCCCGCCTCACCGCGCTAACCCCCTGTATACCCCTTGTATACCCCCTCTATACCCCCTCTATTGCAATAGAGGGGGTATACAGGGGGATATGGCGTTGATAAGCAGGTGGCAGCGGAATCAGCTTCCCGCCAAACATGCGAAACGACGCTAAAGCAAAGGCTGGCCAACGCCAGTGAGAACCGTGCTCAAGCTCACGGATCAGTGCAATTCAATTGCTCCTATGAGAAACACCCGTACAGTTAGCAGCCTGTTCCTGGGCCTTGCGGCCTTGGCTTTCACCCCCAACCTCTTCGCCCAGCGCTCGGGAGCAGGGGCACCCCGGACGGCCGGAGCAGCTACCTGGGGTTCCGCGTGGCCCTGGCTGAGGTCAAGGCCGGATGGCCGCAAGGAACTGAACCGGCCGCCGTCCCGTCCCGCGACAGGCTGTTGCGGGCAAAGGCAAAGAACCGAGTCCCGGTGCTGGTAGCGGAACGGAGTTCCGCGAAGGCTCCGGGGCTCAATTGGGCACCCGGGGCAGAATCAGCTTGGACGCATGCGCCGCGCCGTGGTGGATGGTTTGGTGGGCGATGACCAACTCGGCGTCGGCGTTCGGGTCGGCGGCGGTGTTGTGGTTGCGGTCGTAGTTCGGGAAGTCGGAGCTGGTGACATCCAGGCGGATGCGGTGGCCGGGCAGGAAGGCATTCGCGGTCGGGCCTAGCTGGATCACATACTTCAGCACTTTGCCCGGCGGGATGAGCCGGGGCTTGCCGAGGCCGTCGCGGTAGCGGGCCCGCACCAGCCCCATGCACACATCGCGAGCCAGTCCGTCCGGCGCCACGTCAATCAACCTTGCCACCCAGTCGGTATCGGGGGCCGAAGAGGCGGCGTAGAGTTCGACCCGCGGCAGGCCCGTCACCTCGACGCGCTCGGCCAGAGGCTCGGTTTGGTAAACGAGGATGTCAGCGCGGTTCGAGAGCGCTCGTTGATCTGTGGCGCAGGTGAAGTTGCCGGGCCCAAAGAGCGTCGGGACCGGGTTGCGCGGGTCGTAGGCGTAGTGATCGCGGCCGTCGGAGGCGGGACGCTGCCAGACCAACTGGCCGTCACCCGCCGGCGTATTGGCCCGGCCGCCGCTGGTCAGGAAAAGCGCCCTTGACCGCGCGCGCTTGGGCGGCCAGGAGGTTTCGTCGCGCCACTGGTTGTCGCCCATGACGAAGATGCGCACCGGGGCGTCATGGTCCACGCCGTTGGTCAGGCCTTTGAGCCAGTAGTCGAACCAGCGGACATCCAGCCCCGCCAGGTCCAGATCGGCGGCGGGGCCGAAGTCAATGTTGCCGAACTTCCGTCCGCCGGGCGGGAAATGCGCCCACGGCCCGACGACCAGCCGCGAGCCCTTGCGCGCTTCGCGCGTCTTGCCCTTTTTGACCAGTGTCTGGTGCAGCAGCATGTCGCCCTTGGCGTGGTCATACCAGCCCACCACCTCGAGGTTGGGCACGGTGATTTGCCGGCAGGCGAGGTCCAACTGCCAGGGATCGGTTTGAGGGTGCCGCAGCCAGTTGCGCAGGTAAGGCATGTCGTCCTCGAAGACCTCCTGCGGCAAGTCCAGCCACGGGAGGAAGTAGAGCCACTTCTGGCCCTGGCCGGCATCCCAGAGGGCCGCCGCCTCGGCTTCGGTGTGTGTGCCGAGCCGATTGGCGCGCCGCCGGACTTCGGGCATCATGGTCACGATAGACCAGCGCAGCCGCCGCCCCGGGCGAATCGTTCCGGGGCCTTCAAGGTCCGGGTAGCGGGCGGGGATGCTATGCGCCGACATGGCAACCAGCGCCGGGGGCCGCCGCGCCGCCAGCTTCCATTGGTAAAACGCGCCATAGGAGAACCCGATCGTCCCCACCTTGCCGCTGGCGCCGGGCAACCGGGCCGCCCATTGCACGGTGTCGTAACCGTCCTCGGCGTCGTGGGTCTGCGGCCGCAGCCAGGATTCCCAGGTTCCGTCCGACGCATACCGCCCGCGCACATCCTGACAGACGACGATGTAGCCGCCCTTCACATACTGCTCGTAGCGCTGTTTGTGCTTGCCGTATGGGGTTCGTGACACCAGCACAGGATACGGCCCTCCGCCGTCGGGCCGATGCACGTCGGCGCGCAGCACGACCCCATCGCGCATGATGGCCGGGACGTTGGTCTCGATGATGACGCCCGGCTCGCCGGCCACCGCACCGAACACGGCGAGCGAGCACAGCCAGGCACCTATCGCACGCAGGGCCTTCATAATGCCCGGCCACACTCCCAACCCGCGCGGCCCTTGTCAACCCGCCGCTGCTCGGAGCGGGCGGCTCAAACCGTGCCGCGCTCGATGAACACCAACTGCTCGTCCATGCCGTCAACCGTCGTGAGCGTGCCATCGTCGTCGCAGACCGTCACCCCGCGCTCGACTCCGGCATAATCTTCGTAGCCGATCGCGGTCTGGCAGGTCTCGCCGTCGCTCACGACCACGACGTTGGCATAGGTGCCGGCATACTGGACGCGGTCGCCAACCTGAATCTCCTCGCCGGATGTGTAGTATAGCGTTTCAGCATCCATAGTTGCTTGTTGTTTGGCCCGCCCGAACTTGCCGCAGCGGGCCGGTTCGTTCTGTCGCAGACTCCACCCGATTCCAGTTCTCTTCCCCCGTCTCCAGTTTAGACGCGTGTCCCGGGCCGGGTTCAAGAAGTAATCGCAGTCCGTTTTCCGGTTTGCAGAGTCACAGAACCTTTTGTCACCGCCGCGCCGGTTCACTGCGGGGCGGCCAGGAGCGTCGCATAAAGCGCCTTGAGCTGTTTGGCCACCTCAAGCCACGACAACGGCCTGGGCGGGACGGGCAATCCCGGAGCCGCGTCGTAGAACTGGCGCAGGACCCGGGCCGTAAGCCGCGTCGAGCCGGACACCGGGCAGTAGGTGGCGCGGTCTTTGAAGGTGGTCGTGGCCCAGGGCAGGTCCGACAGGAGCAAAGGACATTCGCACGCCGCCGCTTCCAGCGCCGAGAGGCTCAGGCTCTCGCAGGCGCTCAGCAGGACAAAGCCCCGGCTCTCACGGTAGGCGCGCGCCAGCGCGGCTCGGTCCGCGATGGGCCCCTCGAAGCGCAGGCTCTGCGGATGTGCCCGGGCCAATTCAACGAACTCCCGGGCGTAGGCATCCGACTCGGCAAAAGCCTGGCCGATGACCCACAGGGGTGTCTGCGCCTGGACCGCCGCCCGGGCTAGTTCCAGGACGCGCTTGCGCTCGGTAATGATGGCAGTGCAAATGAGCCATTGTCCCCGTTTGGCCGGGAGGCTCTCGAGAAAGACGCCTTCAACGCCATTGGGAATGACGTGAATCCTCTCCTTCGGCGCGTCGAACAGGTAGTTCAACAAACGCGCCTCCCAGGCCGTCAGCGCCACACTGGCATCGGCCAGCCGATGGCTTTCCCAGCGAAGGGATTGTGTCAGTCGCGCCGGCGCCAGCGCCCGCAGCAGGCGCATGGTCTGGCGCTGGCCCCACAACTGCCACGCGGGACGCGAGCCCTGCCCGGTTAACAGTTCTCCCAGAACGACCTTGATGCCCTTGGCGCGCGCAATGCGCAGCAGATGGGTCGGCAGGCGCCCAAAGTAGTGGAGAATGTCAGCGCGCTGGGTTTCATCCCACCAGCGCACATAATCCACCTGGCACCCCAGCGCCTCGAGCGCCGCCCTGGTCTGCTTGATTTGGATGAGCATTCCGCCGTGCGCCAGCAGTGCCGGTTCCGGGTGATCAAACAGAATGGTCATGCGCTTAGAGCTGCTCGATCTCAGGCCAGAGCGGCTGCAAATCCGGATCGCCCAGCGCCATGCGCTTGATGCGCTCTTTGCCGCCGATTCCCGCCGCCCGCTTCAGCCAGTTCCGGGCGGCATCCAATTGCCGCATCTGGCAGGCGTAACAGGAGAGGTTAAAGGGGATGATGGCTTCCCTGGGAAACTTGGCGGACGCCGGGAGCAGCGCTTCCCAGGCCCTTTGCAGGCCGCCGTTGGGAACGCGCCGCAGGGCATAGGCCTGATGCAGCCAGCCCGACGAGCGCTCCGGGGCGCGGCGGAGCAGGGCTTGCGCGGCCTGCAGCCCATCCTCCCACCGCTGCTGCGCCGCTGAAATGGCCCAACGCAACTCCAGCACATCGGGATGCTCCTGCTGCGCCGGGCTAACCTGGTCCAACTCGGCTTTGGCTTCCGCAGGGTTGCCCAACTCCAGCCATCCTGTGGCGGCCAGCGCAAAATGGGTGTCAGGCGGTTCAAGTTTCTGCATCGCTGGTAATAGAATTAACCCTCCCGGCCGCCTGTCAAGCGCCGTGGCAACAGGCTTGCTGGAATCTTCAGCTTCCTCACGCCTGCGCGCCCGCTCATCCGCCGCCGCGCGGCGCCGGCGCAGAATCTCGTTCCCACCCGCGGTGTTTTCCGCTATAAGCAGCTCCCACATGCTTAAAGCAATGATCGGCTCGCTCTGGGATTGGTACGCCGGAGCATTGAAGGGGGGCGGCTATTGGGTCGTCGCCCTGATGATGGCCATTGAAAGCTCGATTGTCCCGCTGCCCAGCGAAGTCGTCATCCCTCCGGCGGCGCACCTGGCATGGAATGACGGGCTTCCCTTTCTCGGCATGCATCTTACCGGCTGGACCGCGCAGGTGGGGCTTGTCATAGCCGGGACCGTGGGATCGTGGCTCGGGGCGACCGCAATGTACTGGGGGTCGCGGCTTGCGGGGCGGCCGCTGGTGATGCGCTACGGCAAATACGTCTTCATTCCGCCCGACAAGGTTGAGGGGGCGGAACGCTGGGCCGCCGCCTACGGCTCCTTTGGCGTATTCGCATCGCGGTTGCTGCCCGTGGTGCGGCATCTTATCGGCATCCCGGCCGGCATTGTGCGCATGGATTACCTGAAATTCTCCATCTACACCCTGTTCGGTTCGGCGATCTGGTCGGCGATCCTGTGCTGGCTCGGGGTGAAAGTCGGCGCCAACATCAGCCACGGCGAGATGCACAAGGTCACCTTCTGGCTGGTGGGCTTTCTGGTGGTGGTCGGCGTGATGTATTACTTCTTCGTGCACCGCCACATGAAGAAAGCGAATGCGCCGTCGCCGACGGCGCGGGCCGACGGCAGGTGATCAGGGGTGGGTGATGCCAAACGCCCGCTCGAATTCGGCCGAGAACTTCCGCAGCGACGCCGCGATCCGCGTCGGCTGCTCGGCCACGTTGGTCATCATTCGCTCGGCCGTCTCCGGCCGGTAGCGAATCAATTCCAGCGAGGCGACAATCAGCGACAGGTGGTTGTTGATGTCGTGGCGCATCTCAATCAACTTGCCATTCAACTCGTTGACTTGCCTGGTGGTCAGGAAAACTGGTTGATCGGGCAAACGCATACCCCAGAATGGCACGGAAACAAGCCCGCAGGCAAGCCCGTTTCGGGGTGTCCCGGTTGACAATTGCCCGCGCCGCGATATGCTTGGCGGCCTGACCGAACGGGAATTGCGGCCGTGAAGGCCCGGCATGTTCCAGGTCTGTGGAAAGGACGCGATCGAGTTTTGACCGAGATGATGCATAATGCGGGCGAGTGGGGAGAGACAGGATGGCCGCGGCGGGGCAGCGCGGGCCGGGGAGCCGACGCCCTGAACTCCCGCCCTTCTCCTGGCCCTCGCCCTTCGTAACCCGATTCCCGGCCCGGTTCTATGTACTCCCTTTCCACCTGCTGGAATTCGCATCGGCACACCGACGGCCGTCTTATGCTGCGCGAGATTCGCGACCTGGGCTTCGACTACGCTGAACTGGGCCACAGCACCCGCATCAGCCTTCTGCCCGGCATCCTCGAAGCCATCGAGGCGGGAGAGATCAGGATCTCGAGCGTGCACAATTTCTGCCCGCTCCCCATGGGCGTCAACTACGCCGCGCCCAACCTCTACCAGTTCTCCGCCGAGCGCCCCCGCGAGCGCGAGCTGGCGCTGCGCTACACGCTCAAGACGATCGAGTTCGCCGCGCGCGTCAAAGCCGCCGCCGTCGTGCTCCACAGCGGCAGCCTCGACATGAAGAATTACACCGGCAAGCTGCTCGAACTGGTCACGCGCCGGGAGAAGGTTGTGGACAAGTATGCCAGGCTCTGCGAGGAGGTGGATACCAAACGCGAGGCCAAGAAGGGGCCGTATGTCGAGCGGCTCACCGAACTCCTGAAGCAACTCCGGCCGGCTGCCGAGGCCGGCGGGGTGAAGCTGGGCATCGAAAACCGCCAGGCGCTGGAGGAACTCCCGATTGACAGCGACCTCCCCTTCCTGTTCCGCGAACTGGCCAGCCCCACCTTCGTCTATTGGCATGATACCGGCCATGCCCAGATCAAGGAAAACCTCGGCTTTATTCACCACGCGATGCACGTCGAGTCGCTGCGCGACCACCTCTTCGGGATCCACATCCATGACGTCCAGTTCCCCGGCGGCGACCATTGCGCGCCCGGCTCGGGCACGCTTGACTTCGCCGCGCTCAAGCCCTTCATCAAGCCGGAGCACATCAAAGTATTCGAGCTGGGCCCCAGCCTGAAGGCCGAAGAAGTCAGGCACGGCGTCGAGCACATCAAGGGGATTTGGGGAGAGGACCCGCCCGGAACCTGAGCGCCTCGAAGGAGCGAACGGCCATGACCGCGCAGCCCGCCAACCTCCCACGAACCGCTGCGCTCGACATTGTCCGGCGGCTTCAGAAAGCAGGGTTCCCGGCGTTCTGGGTGGGCGGCTGCGTCCGTGATTTCCTGCTGGGGCGCGATCCGGGCGATTACGACATTGCCACCGCCGCCCTGCCCGAACAGGTCGAGCGCCTCTTCAAACGCACCATTGCCGTCGGTCGCAAGTTTGGCGTCATGGTGGTCGTGGAAAAAGGGTGCCAGTTCCAGCTTGCCACCTTCCGCGCCGAAGCCGATTACCAGGATGGCCGGCACCCGGGCCGGGTCGCGTTCGGTGACGCCAGGGCTGACGCCCTCCGGCGCGACTTCACGGTCAACGGCCTGTTCTACGACCCCGTGCGCCGGCAGTTGCACGATTGGGTCGGCGGCGAGGCGGACCTGCGCGCCAAGGTCGTCCGCACCATCGGCTCGCCGGATGAGCGCTTCGCCGAAGACCATTTGCGGCTGCTGCGGGCGGTGCGCTTTGCCGCGCAACTGGACTTCACCATCGAAGCCGGAACCTTCGCCGCCCTGCAAGCCAACGCTCCCCGGCTCAAGGGCATCAGCGCCGAGCGCATTCGCGAGGAGCTGGTCAAACTGTTCCAGCCGCCGCATGCGTCGCGCGGCTTGGAGTTGCTGCGGCAAAGCGGGCTGCTCGAACAAGTCCTCCCGGAAATTGCGGCGACCGTCGCCTGCCTCCAATCGCCCGATTTCCATCCCGAAGGCGCCGTCTTCGACCACCTCCGCCTGATGCTGCAACATCTGCCGCCCCATCCCGACCCCGCCCTGCCTTGGGCGGTCCTGCTGCATGATGTCGCCAAGCCGCTCACCGCCTCGACGGACCCGAAGACGGGCAGCATCCACTTCTACGGCCACGAGAAGCTCGGGGCGGAGATGGCCGGCGCGATTCTTGAACGCCTCCGATTCCCCCGCAAACAGATCGAGGCGGTTGTCAAGGCGACGCGCTACCACATGCAGTTCAAGGACGTCCGGCAGATGCGCAAATCCACCCTGCGCCGCCTGCTGTTGCGCCCCACCTTCCCGCTCGAACTGGCACTTCACCGGCTCGATTGTCTTGGCTCGCACGGCCTGTTGGACGTCTATGATTTCCTGGTGGCGCAAGCCGGGGAACTGGAGCAGAAACCCCAAATCCGACCGCCGCTGCTGACCGGCCACGACTTGATCGCCCTGGGCATGCAGCCCGGCCCGGCCCTGGGAGCTCTGCTCGCCGAGATTCGGGAGATGCAGTTGCAGGACGAGCTCACCACCAAAGCCGCCGCCCGCAAATGGGCCAAAACGCGCATTGCCAAAGGCCCGCCTGCCGTTCAGTGAAGAGTTCTTGCTGTGTTGCGTCTAAGCTGTGCTATCGTTAAACATCTTAAGAACGCACCATGATTAAACGTCTTGCCGCCAGCAGCCTGCTGCTGGCCTTGGGTCTTTATCTGCCCTGGCCGCTGCACTCGGCCGAACCCGTGACGGGTAGTGGCCCCGCCGAGTTGCCCGCGCGGGCGACCAACGCGCCGCCCGTCATACAACCCGGGCCGGTTGACGGCCAGATTGCGTGCGTCACGGCCCAGATGTTGCAGCGCTACCACTATTTGCGCCAGCCCTTCGACGAGGCGGTCTCCAGCAGGTTTTTCGACCGCTATCTCGAGACGCTTGACCCGATGCACCTGCATTTCACCCAGGCCGACCTGGCGGAGTTTGAACCCTACCGCACGAACCTGGCTCGCCTGACGCTGGAGGGGAAGCGCCGCGGGATTGCCGACACCACACCGGCCTGCGAAATCTACAACCGCTACATCGAGCGGGTCGCCCAGAGGGTGACTTACTCGGAAGACCTGCTCAAGCATGAGAAATTCACCTTCGATACCGATGAGCGGGTCACGTTGAACCGCAAGGAAATGCCTTACCCGGCGGATCTGGACGAGGCCCGGAAGCTCTGGCGCGAGCGGGTGCGCTTCGATTATCTGCAGGAATTGCTCGGCAAGATCGGCGCCCGAAAGAAGAAGCTGGCTGCCGCCGCGAAGAAGGAGGCGTCGCAGGTTGAAACCAACGCGCCGGGGAAAACCACTTCCCCGCTACCGGCCGCGGGCACAAACACCGACAGCAGCAGTGGGAGTGCCTCAACCGTCGCCGCCGCGCCTCCCAAGAAGACTGATGAGGAGGAAATCCTCGAAACGCTCAGTCACCGTTATCAACGCAACCTGCGCTTCTTTACCGATTGGAACCACGACGATGTGCTCCAGCTCTATCTGACCGCGCTGGCCCGCACCTACGATCCGCATTCGGACTACCTCGGCCACGCGCAACTCGAGCAGTTTTCCATCAGCATGAGCCTAAGCCTGTTTGGCATCGGCGCTGAACTGCAGTCCGATGACGGCTACTGCAAGATTCGCCGGCTGCTGCCGGGCGGGCCGGCGATCAAGAGCAAACTCATCAAGGTCAATGACCGGATTGTCGCCGTTGCGCAGAGCAACCAGCCGCCCGTGGACATCGTGGACATGAGCCTGACCAAAGCCGTGCAGCTTATTCGCGGGCCCAAGGGCACCGAAGTGCGCCTCACCATCATTCCCGAGGGAGCGGATTCCGCCACGCGCAACGTCGTGAGCATGATCCGGGATGAAATCCCGCTGACTGAATCCGCGGCCAAAGCCAAGATCATCGAATGGCCGGACGCCCGGGGCGGAAACCTCCGGCTGGGCGTGATTGACCTGCCGTCCTTCTATGCCACGTTTGACGCCTCCAGCTCGAAGGACAAGCCGGAGCCGAAAAGCACCACCGCGGACGTGGTCAAGCTCCTGGACAAGCTGAAGCAGGAAAACGTCGCCGGGATCATTCTCGACCTGCGCAACAATGGGGGCGGCTCCCTGGAAGAAGCCATCAAGCTGACCGGCCTGTTCGTCAAAACCAACTCGGTGGTGCAGGTCCGCGAGACCGACGGCGCGGTCCAGGAGGCCGTGGATACCGATTTGGCAGTGGCTTACGAAGGGCCGCTGGTGGTGTTGACCAGCCGCCACAGCGCCTCCGCCTCGGAGATTGTGGCCGGCGCCTTGCAGGACTACGGCCGGGCTTTGGTTGTCGGCGAGTCCTCGACTCATGGCAAAGGCACGGTCCAAAGCGTCAACCAGTTGCGCCCGTTTGTTCGGTATCCCGACCAGTCGCTGACGAACGATCCCGGCGCCTTGAAGCTGACCATCAAGAAGTTCTTTCGCCCCAGCGGCATGTCCACCCAGTTGAAAGGCGTCGTGCCGGACATCATCCTGCCTTCCGTTGCCAACGAGTCAAAGGACATCGGCGAAGGCGCGCTCGATAACCCGCTGCCCTGGGACACCATTCGCAACGCCCAGTACGAGCGCTTCAACCTCGTCGAGCCCTATTTGCCGGAACTCCGCAAACGCTCCACCGAGCGGATTGCCGCGGACAAGGATTATGCTTACGTGCGCGAGGACATTGGCCTGTTCAGGAAACAGCAGGCGGACAAGACCCTCTCGCTCAATATGAAGCAGCGCCTCAAGGAACAGGACGAAGCTGAAGCCCGCCAAAAGGCGCGGGACCGCGAACGCCTGGCCCGGCAGGAACCGGTCGAGAAGGTCTATGAACTGACCCTCAAACAGGCCGCGCTGCCCGGCCTGCCGCCGCCCGTCGCCAGGACCAACGCGACGACGGCCGCCTCCTCCGATCCGTCCGGCGCGGGCACAAACGCCATAGCCGCCGCCCCCGCAAGCGGCCATGACGGGCTGGACGACGATGCGCAAGAGGAGCAGCCGCCGGCGACAGATGCGCCGCTGGTGGAAGTGCAGCATATTCTCATGGATTACCTTTCCTTGCTGCCGAAGGGCAATTCGCTCACCGCCGGCCATTGAACCGCCAGGCGCGAGCGATTGGAGCGCACGGCGCCGGAGCGCCGGCTTGCAGCCGGCTTGGCGTGTCCTGACAGCCGCGCGCGCACGGCTCGATCCCAATCGCGCAAAGCCGCCTGCAAGGCGGCTTCGAATACACCCCCCGCCTCCCGCCGCGGAGGCGAGATTGACAAAGCCCCCGACGCGGCGCAGGTTTGCTTGCACTGCCGATCAACTTATGAAAACAGCCTTCGCCCTGATTGCCATGGTCGGACTGCTGGCTGGAAACGCCAGCGCCGGCCCCGAAAGCGTCCTCAAGCGCGCCAGGGAAACGCGCGATCAGAGTAACGTCCGGCAGGACGTCCCCGCCCAAAAACCGCCGACCCCGCCGAGCCAACCGAGCCGCCCCGCTGCGGCGGCCCCCTCACCGCTCCTGCAGCAAAGCCTCGCCAGGGTGCGGGCCGATCTGGCCGCCATCCAGGCCAATTCTCCGGTCACCTCCACACAAAAGCAGCAACTCGCCAGGGACCTGCTCGCCAGCGCGCAAGGCCCCAGCAAGCCGTCGGCGGCCACCGTTGCCGCCCTGGCCGACAGCCTCGCCTCGGCCTTTGCCAAAAAGCCGCTGCCCGAATCGAGCCGCAATCGGCTGGTGTCGGACCTCGCCGCGGTGCTTAACCCGGCAAACATGCAACCCGCCCAAATGCAGGCCATTTACAACGACATCCAGGCCATCTTTCAAGCCAACGGCATGGCGCGCAGTGACGCGGTGAAACTCGTGGACCAAGTTAAAGCCGTCGCCGCCGAAACCCGCAGATAGGCCCGTTGCCTGTAACGGGAGGGCGAGCGTCCCCGTAAGCCCTGACTTTTTCCCCTTCCCCACGGGATTCGGGTCCGCCGTGACACTCGCCCTCCCGCGTATTCTGTGCGAAGTTGCCCTTGTTGATGAAGAGAAGAACCTTGCATCCGCGCGGCATGTCTTTCGGCCTTGGACATTTGGCCATCGGACCTGCGGCCATGGTGGCCCTGAGTTGGCTGCTCGCCAGTGCGAACCCGGCTTTGGCGCAAACAAAGGATATGACTAACCCGACCAATCACATTGAACTCGCCACGCTCGGCGGCGGCTGTTTCTGGTGCACCGAAGCGGTGTTTCAGATGCTCCCCGGCGTCAAATCCGTCACCAGCGGCTATGCCGGCGGCCGCAAAGCCAACCCGACGTACAAGGAAGTCTGCACCGGCGACACCGGCCATGCCGAGGTGATCCAGGTCGAATACGACCCCCGGCAGATTTCCTATGAAACGCTGCTGGCGACCTTCTGGGAAGCGCACGACCCCACCACGTGGAACCGCCAGGGCGCCGACCACGGCACCCAATACCGCTCCATCATTCTCTACCGCAACGAAGAGCAGAAGCGAGCCGCGGAGAAATCAAAGGCCGACGCGCAAAAGCACTTCCGCCAGCCGATTGTTACAGAGATTGTGCCACTCGATCGGTTCTACCCCGCCGAGGCCCACCACCAGGATTATTACCGCGCCAATCCGAACCAGCCCTACTGCCGGATGGTTATCCGCCCGAAGGTGGATAAGTTCGAGCGAAAGCTCAAAACGACAAAGCCTTAGCCGCCCTGACCTGATGGAAACGACGTGAGCATGATTCCCCGCTGACCACACCCCCTCCTTTGGCCGTAGCACCCCCGTCACTCCTCCGTCCTTCCTCCGTTGCTCCTCCGTTCCACCTCCGACCAGCGGTGGGAGGTGGAACGGAGGAGGGACGGAGGAGCAACGGAGGAGCGATGGGGGTGCTATGGTGGCAACTGCGTGCCACTGCGGCAATGGCAGCTATTTGCCAAGTCAGGGAACCAGCCGGATGCGGTAGAAGCGGGCGGGCCAGGTGCTAATGGCCCCCGGATCGAGCCAGTTCGTGGTCGGGTCGCCCGTGCCGAGACAAAAATAAGAACGGCGGCCCGCTGCCGGGCCGCCGTTGAACACCAAACTCAAACCTGGGGTCAGATGCCTTTCTGGATCATGTACTTCACCAAGTCCGACACGCGGCAGCTATAGCCCCATTCGTTGTCGTACCAGCTCACCAGCTTGAAGAAGCGCTTGTTCAGCTCGATGCCGGCGCCCTTATCGAAGATGGAGGAGGCTTTGCAGTGGATGAAGTCCGAGCTGACCACTTCGTCCTCGGTGTATTCGAGGATGCCCTTGAGATAGGTCTCGCTGGCCTTCTTCATCGCCGCGCAGATCTCAGCGTAGCTGGTCTCTTTGACCGTCCGCACCGTCAGGTCCACGACCGAGACGGTGGGGGTTGGCACGCGGAAGGCCATGCCGGTCAGTTTGCCTTTGACCTCGGGCAGCACCAGGCCCACGGCCTTGGCGGCGCCGGTCGTCGAGGGGATCAGGTTCAGCGCCGCGGTGCGGCCGCCTTTCCAGTCCTTCTTGCTGGGGCCGTCCACGGTCTTCTGCGTGGCGGTATAGGAGTGCACGGTGGTCATGAGCCCTTCCTCGACGCCGAAACCTTCCTTGAGCAGCACATGGACGATGGGGGCCAGGCAGTTGGTGGTGCAGGAGGCGTTGGACAGGACATGGTGGACCTTAGGGTCGTATTTGCCTTCGTTGACGCCCATGACGATGGTCGGGCATTCGCCCTTGGCGGGGGCGGTAATGATGACCTTCTTGGCCCCGGCGGCGAGGTGGCCCTTGGCCTTTTCGACGTCGGTGAACAGGCCGGTGGACTCGATCACCACGTCCACGCCGAGCTCTTTCCAGGGCAACTGGGAGGGATCCTTGGCGCTGACCACCTTCATCTTCTGGCCGTTGACGACGAGCACATCAGCGTCCGGCTTGTCCGCGGCGGACTTTTCCGAACCGACGGTGCCGTTGAAGCGGCCCTGGATGGAATCATATTTCAGGAGGTAGGCCAGGTTGTCAGCCGGCACGATATCGCCGACGGCGACCACCTGGACATCTTTCCCGACCAGACCTTGTTCGACCATCGCCCGGAACACCAGGCGACCAATGCGGCCGAACCCATTAATTGCTACTTTGACTGCCATAATTCGATTTCAGATAATAGTTGAAATTGAGCGGCATATAATACCGGCGGCTGCCGGGACGTCAATAAGGAACCAAGAGTCATATGAGCAAGATAGCACTGGTCATCATGTTCGGTCTGACAATTCTCTGCGCCGGGGTATCGGCTGAGGAGCAGGCGCCCGCGCCCAAAGACTGGAAGCTGGTCTGGCGGGATGAGTTCAACGGCCGGAAACTCAACGCGAAGAAGTGGAACATCCTCCTGCGCGAACACAGCAAGCACAACGAACTCCAATATTATCTGCCGGACGAGGCCTTTCTCCAGGACGGCTGCCTGCGGCTGCGGAGCCGGGTCCGGGATTACGGCCCCATGCACTACACCAGCGGGCGGGTGGACACCCGGGGCAAGCTCGCGCCCGTCTATGGGCGGTTCGAGATCCGCGCCCGCCTGCCCGTCGGAAAGGGCATCTGGCCGGCCCATTGGCTCTACCCCCAGGACCGCGACTGGCCAATGGAGCGCCTCATGGCCGACGCCGTCGCCAACGGCAAGGAACGCATCATCCCCGAGCACAGGCCCTGGTACACCGAGATAGACATCATGGAGTTCCTGGGGCACGAGCCGAATATCGTCTATGGCACGCTCCACTACCACACCTTCGACGGCCAGAAGAAGACCAGTTCGGTGACGTGGAAGGGCGACTGCGATTACTCGCGGGATTTCCACGTTTACGCCCTCGAGTGGGAGCCCGATGCGATTCGCTGGTTCATTGACCGCCAACTCATCCACACTACCACCAACGGCATCCCGCATACGCCGCATTACCTGATCCTGAACACGGCCGTCGGCGGCCAATGGCCCGGCAACCCGGACTCCAGCACCACCTTCCCCCAGTTCCACGACATTGACTACGTCCGCGTCTATCAGCGCGCGGGATACTTTGGCCGCTGAGTTGGGCGGCGCTCCGCCACGGTCGCCGCGCCAGGGTCTGTCCCCCTAAGGCGCCTGCGCCTTTGACAACGCGCCCCCCCGGGGGAACATTGGCTTATGTTCGTGTTCGGTCTATGCAAGGCGTGACCCCCAAACGGGGGCCAACATCGGTTGACGCCCGGGCCGCTGCGACAGCCAGGCCCTGCTCGCCCGGTGAAACCCTGGCGGATCTGCTGGCACGGCACACTGCCACCGGGCAACTCCGCCGGATCGAGGGGGACCGCATTCGTTGCGTCGCCTGCGGACACCGCTGTCTGATCGGCCCCGGGCGGCACGGCGTGTGCCGCGTTCGCTTCAATCAGGACGGACAATTGCGCGTCCCCTTCGGCTATGTGGCCGGGGCGCAATGCGACCCGGTCGAGAAGAAGCCTTTCTACCACCTTTATCCAGGCAGCGACGCGCTGACCTTCGGAATGCTGGGCTGCGACTTTCATTGTTCCTATTGCCAGAACTGGGTCACCAGCCAGGCGCTGCGCGACGATGCCGCGCTGGCCCCCATCCAGCCGGTCACAGCCCGCCAACTGGTCGCCACCGGCCTGCGCGCAGGCGCCCGCCTGGTCGTGTCGAGCTACAACGAGCCGCTCATCACCGCCGAATGGGCCGCGGCGGTCTTTCAGGAGGCCCAAGCCGCCGGCCTCGCCTGCGCCTTCGTGTCGAATGGCAACGCCACCCCTGAAGTGCTGGATTTCCTGCGCCCTTGGATGGCCGCCTGCAAGATTGACCTGAAAGGCTTTGACGAAAAGCGCTACCGCACCCTCGGCGGCACGCTCGGACGGGTCACCGAAGGCATCCGCATGGTTCACCAGCGCGGGCTGTGGCTCGAAGTGGTTACGCTGGTCGTGCCCGGCTTCAACGACAGCGAAACCGAGTTGCGCCAGATCGCGCGCTTCCTCGCCTCCGTCAGTTGCGACATCCCCTGGCACGTCACCGCCTTTCACAAGAACTACAAGATGACCGGCCCGCCGGCCACCAGCGCGGCCCAGATCATCCGCGCCGCCGAGATCGGCGCCGAGGAGGGCTTGCGCTTCGTCTATGCCGGCAACGCCCCGGGCCGTGTTGGACCGTGGGAGAATACCTACTGTCCGCATTGCCGCGAGAAACTGATTGATCGGCTTGGCTATCATGTGCGCGAATACCGGTTGACCCCCGACGGCAAATGCCCGGGGTGCGGCGCTGCCATTCCCGGTCTATGGCCCGCTGACGGGGCCGGGGCAGGGCCGGCCGGCGGCCACCGCCGGTTCCCGCGCAGCCTGGAAGTGAATTAAATGGCCAGAGTTGACACGCCGCCGTCCGGCAAAGTTCGTCCGCCCGCTTTCGCGGGCCGTTTCTATCCGGACCGTCCCGCCGAACTGGCCCGGCTGGTCCGCGCCTTGCTCGCCCAGGTGCCCCCGGCCAACGGCCAGGTGCCCAAAGCCCTCATTGCCCCCCATGCCGGTTACATCTTCTCCGGCCCCATAGCGGCCTCGGCCTACGCCCAATTCATCCCGGCCTGCCAGCTTATCCAGCGCATCATTCTCCTTGGACCGTCGCATCACATCGCGCTCGACGGCATGGCCACGTCCTCCGCCCATGCCTTTGCCACCCCGCTTGGCCTCGTGCCGCTGGACCTCGATACTACCCGTCAGATCATCTCCCTGCCGCAAGTCCAGCAACTGGACGAAGCCCACGCCTGCGAACATTCCCTGGAAGTCCAACTGCCTTTTCTCCAGGCCGTGCTGGGCGACTTCACCCTCGTCCCGCTGGCCGTCGGCGACGCCGCGCCGCAGGATGTCGCGGACGTGCTGGATGCCATCTGGGGCGGCCCCGAGACCCGCATCGTCATCAGCTCGGACCTGAGCCACTACCAGGACCATCAGACCGCGCGGCGGCTGGACCGCGCCACCGCCCAGGCCATTGAAGCCCTCAACCCCAACGGCATCGGCGACGAGCGCGCCTGCGGCCGCATCCCCATTCGCGGCCTGCTGCAAATCGCCCGCCAGCGGAACTTGCGCGCGCGCACCCTGGACCTCCGCACCTCCGGCGACACCGCCGGCCCCCGCGACCAGGTCGTCGGCTACGGCGCCTTCGCCTTCCTGGAATGAGGCGCGTGCCCGCCCGGCCTGCGAAGCCTGCCTGACTGCAGGCGGGGCAAAGGCAAGCCGCGCATCACGCGTAGCAGCGTATCTCGAAGACGCGCGCCGTGTCGGCGCCGTTCGTGGCCGTGATGCGCAGGCGGAGCGACTTGGCCTCGACGGGCGTGAACTTGTGGCGGGTCAGGCGCTGGTAATTCCCGGTTACTTTCGCGAGCGGGCGGGTCTGGCCGGCGGCGTCGGTGCAGAGCAGTTCGTAGTCGCGCACGGTTTCCGGCTGGGGACCGCGAATGATCTTCTTGTCGTAACTGGCCTGGGCGGTCAGGCGGAGCAGCCGCTGGAACCCGGTGTCGAACGTGATCTGGACCTGGCGGAGCTTTTGCGGCGCGGGCCAGGTCAACTCGATCCAGGCGCCGGCTTCAGACATCTTCGCGGCCCAGACGTGCTCGGTCTGGTCTGGCAGGTCGCGCACGCAGCCGTCCAGGACGTGTTTGGCCCCCGCGCCCGGCAACGCGCCCGAGGCCGAGACGGCGGCTTGGCGCGCCAGGTCGTTGGGGTCGGTGTTGAGCGCGCCCACAATGGTTTGGTCATCCCGCAGGAGCAGGTGCTGGAGTTCGGCCAGGCGCGCCTTGTCCTGCGCGAGTTGGCGGGGCGTGAGGGCCGCGCGGGCGCAGAGCGCCGCCGCCGTGCCCGCCGCCTGGCCCATCACGGCGCAGGTGGACATCACGCGGGTGGAGGAGAAGGCGACGTGGCTGGCGCTGATGTTGCGCCCGGCCATCATCAGGTTGCCAATGTTCCGACTGTAAAGCGCGCGGAGCGGAATGTTGTAGGGCTGGTCGGGGTAGATTTGGACGCCCGGCTTTTCGTCTGAGCGGTCAAAGCCGCTCGGGGGATGATCGTCCAGGGGCCAGCCTCCCATGCAAACGGCATCGTCGAAGCGCGCGCTGGCGTCGGTCAGGTCGCGCTGGGTGAGGATGTGGTCGCCCATGACGCGGCGGGACTCGCGCTTGCCCGGGATCATCCCCACAAAGTCCAGGCCCCAGTTGGCGCTGTTGGGCTTGTCGCCGGAGTTCTTTATGTAATCCCACACGCCCATAACGATGCGCAGCAGCTCGAAGCGGATGCGCTCGTTGTCGCGGATGGTATCGAGCTGGCCGCCCCATTCGATCCACCAGTAGCCGTATTCCCAGGATTTGACCGGGCGGAGCCGGAGCTGGGCCCGGGTGACTTTGCGGGCCCACCTGGGCGGGGTGAAGGAGATCGGCTTGCCGTAATCGCGCGCGGTGAAGAGGATGCTTGATCCCTGCGTCTGGCGGTCCGCGGTGTCGTAGGCGAGCGATTCGTTAAACTCGCTCTTGGCCTCGCGCCCCCAGCGCATCTCCGCGCCGGCCTCGAGCGCGAGCCGGCTGTCGCCGGTGCAATCGAGGTAAAGCCGGGCCTGGATGCGGTAAAGATGCTCCGTCTTGTCGCAGCGCACCATGACCCGCTGGACTTGCCCGTCCTTCGTCTCGGCCGCGAACAGCGGGGCATCCAGTAGCAGGGTGATGTTGGGCTCGCTGCGGACCTTGTCGTAGAGCAGCAGGTCCCACAGCTCGAAGCAACGGTGCGGATTATTAACCGCGTCGTCCAGCCGCAGCTCTTCGATCAACCCGCCTTCCCGCCATCCCAAACGCTTGCCGCTGCAATCCGCCCCGACGATGTGCATCCGCACTTCGCTCGAAGCGTTTCCGCCGAGACGGGAGCGGTCCTGCGCCAGGATCACCTTGGCGCCATGGCGCGCCGCCGAGATGGCTGCGCACACGCCGGACATGCCGCCGCCGGCCACGAACACGTCGCAAGCCAGGTCCACCAGCGTCATGTGCGGCTCGCCGGCAAAGCGGGCGGCGGCGGGCGCGGCCGGGGCGATGGCGTCGAAACCTCGGGAGATTTCTTCGGGCGAAGGCGGGCCGGCGGGCGCGGCGCCCACGAAATCGGCGCGGACCAGGACAGTGTAACCGGCAGTGGCACCGGCGAGGGTGAGAAAGTTCCTGCGGGTCATGATTTGCCGCGACGATAGCAAGGCAGCGGCCCCGCGCAACGCTGGATTCAAGCCCGCGTGGTCTTGCCGGCACGACAGCAAGCCCGGGGTGGCGGCATCGGGCCGAGGCTACTGCGCGCCTCCGCGCTACTTGAGCAGCGTCAACTCGACTGACCGCACGTCCATGACCTGCCTGCCGGGGATGGCTAGTGCCCGCAGAGTCAACTGGCCGCGGCCTTTGTCCAATTGGACGGCGCCGAGGCGGAGTGGCTTGAAGTCCTTGATGTAAGACTCGCCTCGCCGTGGGACGCGGTCGTGCTCGGCGCCGCGCAAAGGAGGGTCGTGCGCCGCCGACACCTGCGCTTCGAGGCGGCTGCCGCGGAAGCTCAGCTCGATGGTCGAGCCGGTGTCTGCGGCCGGGCAGGTGTAGTAGATGACGGCGTCGTATTTGCCGACGGTGGCCACTTCCACGTCCCAGGTGATCCGGTCATCGGGACTGGTCCAGTTCTTGAAGTAAGAGCAGTTGGGCGCATTGGCGCTGCGTTGGACGTTGCCGCGCGGCACGCCATCCCGCGCGGGCAAGAGGGTTATGGGGAACCGGGGATAGCCAACCGGAAACGGGCGGGAGTCGTCGTTGAGGCCGCGCAAGAGGTCGGCCTTCCACCGCGTGCGGGCTCTGGACAGGCGAGAACTGACCTCGGGGTTGGCGGCGGAAACGTCGTGGTCCTGGCCCGGGTCAGATTCCATGTCGAACAGGCGATTGTCATCGTCGAGGCGGTAACGCTGGGTGCGCACGCTGACTTTGCCGTTCCAGTGGGAGAAGATCATGCGGTCGGGCCAATCCTTGGCGGCGTCGAGGTCCGCCCGCGCAGCGGCCCCTGCCAGCAGCGGTTTGAGGCTAAGGCCGTCGAGGGGCTTATTGCCGGCGACCGGGATGCCGGCCAGGTCCGCAAGGGTCGGCAGCAGGTCAATGGCGCCGGCAATCTGCGGGATGCGCGCCCCGGCGGGGATGTGGCCGGGCCAGCGGATGAGGAACGGCGAGCGCACGCCGCCTTCGTCAGTGGAGCCCTTGCGGCCCTTCATGCCGCCGTTCCAGCGCCAGCCATTCGGGCCGTTGTCGCTGAAGTAGATCACGATGGTCTGCTGAGCGAGCTTCAGCTCCTCGAGCCGGTCGAGGATGCGGCCCACGTTCCGGTCAATGTTCTCGCACATCGCCAGCGCGGCGCGGGTATGGGCCAGATCCTCCTGCCTCGGATTGCGCGCGCGCAGCCGAAGCCGCGCGTCCGCGAACTTGCGGTAGAAGCGATCGGGCACCTGCATGGGCGAGTGCGGCGTGTTGAACGGCAGGTAGCAGAAGAACGGGCGGCTCCTGTTCTCCGCGATGAACCGCAGCGCGTGATCGGTGAGGTCGTCGGTGATGAAGCCTTTGCCCCGGACCGGCTTGCCGTTGTGGTCCAGCGGCGGGTCGAAATAATCGCCCCAGTGGCCGGAGGTGAACCCGTAATACTCGTCGAACCCGCGCGCGTTGGGGTGGTAGGGATACTGCGTGCCGTTGTGCCACTTGCCAAAGGCGCCCGTGGCGTAGCCGGCGGCCTTGAAGGTGTCGCCGATGGTCTGCTCGTCGAGGTTCAACCGCTCGCCGCCAGTTGAAACGCCGCGCACACCGCCGCGCGCATGGTAACGCCCGGTGAGGAACTCGGCGCGGGTGGGCGAGCAGACGGGGCACACGAAGAAGCGTTCGAGGAGCGCGCCGTCTTTGGCCAGCGAATCAATTCTGGGGGTGGCAAGATTGGAGTTGCCGTTCACGCTCAAGTCGCCCCAGCCCTGGTCGTCGGCGAGGAAGACAACGACGTTGGGGCGGGCACCGGAGGCCGCCGGCGCAGGCAGCGCGAGCAGGAAGAACCCCAGAACCCCGGCCGCCAGTCGGGGCAGCGCGCGAATCGGCGTGCCATGCCCGGCGGACGCCGCTCTGCGGGGGGCGCCGCCATTGTTGGGCTGCGGATTTGGAGGTTTGCGTCCCAGGAGGGTTGTCATGCGGCCCGCCCCCAGCCCCGGCTCAGGTTTCCCGGGTGGTTCGGACCTGGCCCTGGCGGCGTTGGCGCAGCAGTTCGACATCGGCATCCACCATCAGCTTCACCAGGTCCGGGAACCGGGTTCTCGGCTCCCAGCCGAGCTGGCGCTTTGCTTTGCTGTAGTCACCAATCAACAAGTCCACCTCGGCGGGCCGATAGTAGCGCGGGTCAATCTGCACGTGCTTCTTCTGGTCCAGCCCGGCGTAGGCAAAGGCAGCCTCCAGGAACTCCCCAACCGAATGCGTCTCGCCCGTGGCAATCACGTAATCGTCCGGCTTGTCCTGCTGGAGCATCAGCCACATCGCCTCGACGTACTCCTTCGCGTAGCCCCAGTCGCGCCTGGCGTCCAGGTTGCCCAGGAACAGCTTGTCCTGCAGGCCGGCCAGAATGTGCGCCACCGCCCGGGTGATTTTCCGCGTCACAAAGGTCTCCCCGCGCCGAGGCGATTCGTGGTTGAACAGGATGCCGTTGCTGGCATGGAGCCCGTAGGACTCCCGGTAATTGACGGTGATCCAATAGGAGAACACCTTGGCGCAGCCATAAGGGCTGCGGGGGTAGAAGGGCGTGCGCTCTGTTTGCGGCACTTCCCGCACCATGCCGAACATCTCGCTCGAAGACGCCTGGTAGAAACGCGGCCGTATGCCCGTCTCGCGAATGGCCTCCAGCAGCCGCACCGTGCCGGTCGCCGTAATGTCCGCCGTGTACTCGGGGCTGTCGAAGCTCACCCGGACATGGCTTTGCGCCGCCAGGTTGTACACCTCCTCCGGCTGAATCTTGCCAATCAGCCGCGCCAGCGCGCTGGCGTCGCTTAGATCGCCATAGTGCAGGAACATCCGGCTCTTGCCCGAGTGGGGATCATCGTAGATGGGGTCCAGCCGCCCGGTGTTGAACGTGCTCGCCCGCCGGATCAGGCCGTGCACCTCGTAGCCCTTGGATAAGAGCAGTTCTGCCAGGTAAGAGCCATCCTGTCCGGTGATGCCTGTAATCAAAGCTTTCTTGGCCATAACTTGCGGCGGACAGATTCAGGCCCTCCAGGCCCCAAAGCAAGCCCGGAGCTCGAAAAATGCCTTGAGCCGGGCTGCAAACTGCGCTAATAGGAGGGAACAAAAGCGCCGGGTAACAACTTAGCGAGGCATTGTATGAACAATGGAAAGATTCAATTCGTGGATCTGGCAGCGCAGTATCAGGAGATTAGGACGGAGGTTGACGCCGGGATGGCAGCGGTGTGCGCGCGCGGTGACTTCGTCATGGGCCAGGACGTAAAGCTCTTCGAGCAGGAGTTTGCGGCTTTCTGCAAGACACCTCATTGCGTGACCGTGGCCAACGGAACCGAGGCGCTGAAACTCGCGTTGCTGGCGTGCGGCATTGGCGCCGGGGACGAGGTCATCACCTGCACCCACACCTTCATCGCCACGGTGGCTGCAATTGACCAGGCGGGCGCCCGGCCCGTGCTGGTGGATTGTGATCCCCAGTATTACACGATAGACCCGGCGCAGGCGGAACGGGCGATTACCCCGCGCACCAAGGCGATCATCCCGGTGCACCTTTACGGGCAGCCGGCGGATATGGACCCGATCCTGGAGATCGCGCGCCGGCGCAAGCTCTATGTGATCGAGGACGCCTGCCAGGCGCACGGCGCCGAATACAAAGGCCGGCGATGCGGAACGATGGGAGACATTGCGGCGTTCAGCTTTTATCCGGGCAAGAACCTGGGAGCCTACGGCGACGGCGGAGCGGTGACCACAACGCGGGCCGACCTGGCGGAGCGCGTCTGGGTGCTGCGCAACCATGGTCAGAAGGTGAAGTACGAACACATGGTAAAAGGGTTCAACAGCCGGCTTGACACCCTGCAAGCGGTTGTGCTGCGCGTGAAGCTTCGCCGGTTGGAACAATGGAATGAAGCGCGCCGGCAGGCGGCGGCAAAGTATGACCAGTTGCTGGCCGGCACTGGCCTGACCACGCCCAAGGTGGCACCGTATTCCAAGCCGGTCTTCCACCTCTATGTCGTGCAAGTGCCCGATCGGGAGAAACAGCAAGCCGCGTTCGACGCCGCGAATGTGTCGCACGGGATTCACTATCCGATTCCCGTGCATTTGCAGCCCGCCTTTGCCGATTTGGGTTACAGGCCGGGCAGTTTCCCCATCACCGAGGCGCTGGTAGGCAAGATCATTTCCCTGCCGATGTTCCCGGAGCTGACCGACAACCAGATAGAGCGGGTGACCGGGGCGTGCCTGAAGGCTTGAAGCCGGAGGGCCTACTGAATTGGGGCCAGGACAACCCGGAAGCCAAGGAAGTTATAACTGTAGGACGGGGCGAGGGAATAGCGGGACGCTGAGCGGCAGTATCTGCCCCAATAATCCCAACTGCCGCCACGGAACACGCGCCCGGAGCCTGAAGCCGGGCCCTGGTAATCGGTCACGCTCCCCGCCGGGTATGCCCCGAGCCAATCCTGACACCACTCGTGCACATTTCCATGCAGGTCATGCAATCCCCACGCATTCGGCGGGTAGCTGCCCACCGCCGTGGTGCGCGCCAGCCACGGAATTGGGGGGTTGGGAATGTGGATGTCGCCGATGTCCGCGTCATACTCGTGTTCGTCCTGGAAGTTTGCCATTCCACCGTGAATGGCGTTCCCGAAATGGAAGGCGCCCGCCGTCCCCGCCCGGCACGCATACTCCCATTCTGACTCGGTCGGCAGGCGATACGCCCAGCCGGCCGGCAAACGCCCGGCTGACTGTTCCTGGCTTGTCAACTGCCCGCAATAGTTCGTCGCGTCAATCCAACTCACCAACTCGACGGGCCGGCTCAAGTCCGGGCTAATGGGGTTTCCATAATAATCCTGGGTGGTGAAACGGCTTGGGTTGCTCCCGATCAGCGCCAGGTACTCTGCCTGCGTCACCTCGTGCTTGCTCATGTAGAAGCCCCGAGTTAGCGTCACGGTGTGCTGGGTTTCATTCGCGATTCGGAGCACCTCGCTCGCCGGGCTGCCCATGACAAACGTGCCCGGCGCAATCCAAACCATGTTCGAGCGCGGAGTCACGTTCGTCGGTAGGTGGTAGGAGAAAGCCCGGTAGAAACGCACGGCGCTGAGGGCGCCCGTTTCTGCCACCTGACAGGGGGTGGCGGACAGTGACGCAAGGTTGGTCAGGAACTGCCAGGTGTTCGTGGCTGCAAGGCCGGTGCGGTATTGAATCGTGCCGCCGCTGCCGGGAGCGCCGGTGATACTCAGGCTCACGCCCCCGTTGGACACTTGCACCGTCAGCCCTGGCGGCGACTGGGCGGGAACACGCGGAACCGCAAGCCAAAGCGCAGCCCCGAGCACGAGAAGGACCCCGAGGAATCCGCGGAATGTGGTTTTCATGTTCACGGTCACGGATCAGGCGGGGTGACGCTCAGGAACAAGACGGCGGAATCAGGGCTTGCCGGTTTCCTTGGTGTAGGCATTGACGACCTTGAGGTTGGCCTCCTTGGCAACGTCCATCACCTTGATGATCTGGCCGAAGGGGGCCATCTTGTCGGCGCTGAGGGCGAGCCTGGTGTCCGGCGCGTTGGCGACGGCAAAGAGGAGTTCCTGTTTGAGGCGCTCGATGGTGACGGGCAGGGCGTCGGCGCCGAGGCGCAGGTTGCCTTTGGGGTCTATGCTGACGACCAGCGGCGGGGCTTCGTTGGCGCCGGTCTTCTGGGCCTGGGAAGATTCGGGCAGGGCGAGCTTGAGGGCGGGCTGCTGCTTGAAGGTGGTGGTCACCATCAGGAAGATCACCAGGACAATGAGGATGTCAATCAGCGCGACAATGATCACGGTGGGAGCCTGCCGCCGTTTGCGTGTGTGAAACCGCATTGCCATATAGCGTGTCGTGGGTTGCGCGAGTGCCGGACGTTATCCTTTGGACTTCGGGCTCCGCACTTCCTCGCGATACTGGCGGCGGAGGAACTCGTCGCACAACGATTCCATCTCGAGGGCGATGGACTCCACCTTCTTGGTGTAATAACTCCAGAAGACGAGGGCGGGGATGGCAATGAGCAGGCCGAGGAGCGTCGCGCGCAGGATCAGCGAGATGCCCTTGGCCAGCTCGGCCGGGTCAATCTGCCCGGCCTGGCCGACGTTGCCGAAAGCGGTCATCATGCCCAGGATGGTGCCCACCAGGCCAAGCAGCGGAGCGATGCCGACAATGATCTCCAGCACCACCAGCCCGCGTTCGAGCCGGGCGATTTCGTTGCGAGCGCGGGTCTGGACCGCGTCCGCGGTCTCAACCCTGGGCCAGTCCAGGTGCTCGGCCCCAATCAGCAGCAGCCGGCTGGTGGGGGACTTGTGCTGCTGGCAGATACGCCGCAGGCTCGGCACGTCCGCGGGCGATTGGCAGGCTTCGACGGCGGCTTCGACTTCCGCCGGCACGACCCGTCGCCAGCGCAAGGCAATGCCGCGCTCGACAATAAAAGTCAGCCCCACCACCGAGGTGGCAAAGAGCATCACGTAAACGATTGGTTCCATAGGCAATCAATTGTAATAGAAAGTGAACTGGATATTGCGGATGTCCCCCAGCGTGCGGCGCATGTCGCTTGGCCAGCTCGCAAAGGGCGCCGGGTCGAGCACCGCCTTCTGGCAAATGAGCCCCAGCACCTCGCCAACGGTGTTTTCGGCCATGTTCATGCCCGTTACGCGCCCATTGTGATGCAGGCGGAACTGGAGCACCACCTTGCCGCGACGATCGGAGGCGTACTCGCGCTGGTCGAGCAGAGTGAACCAGCGCTGAGAAATGGCCTCTACCAGCGCGGCATCATAGGCTCCGAAGGGAGTGGCCTTGGTGTCCAGCGAAGCGATTGCGTGGCGGCGGTTGACCCCGCCGTCCTGTTTCATCCTCTCGCCAGGCACCCGCGAGTCCTGAAGCCGCGCCAGGGCCTCTTTGATGGTCCGCGGCCGGGCGGGTTTGGCCTCCTCCGCGTTGCCGTCATCGTGGCGGAGTTGCGGGGACGGCTTGGCCAGGGTCAGGTCGCCGGGAGTATAGGTGGGTTTGGGCCGCGCCTCCTGCTGAGCTTCCTGAGGCTGCCGCACGACCGGGGAAGGCTGCAAGGGGACAAACTTCTGGCGCGGGATATCCTCTGTCCTGGGAACCTGGGTCTGCCTACCGTTGATTTTGGGGATTTCCGTGATCTTATTCGCCTCCGGATTGGCCGCGCGCGCGTTCTTGTCGGAGTAGTATTTCGCCTCCTTCGGCGGGTCGGCAGCGGCCTGGGCGGGGTTGACATGGACGAACATGAGCGGGGCATCCTGCGCCCGCGCCTGGGCGGGGCTTTCTTTCTTCTTGATGAGCTCAGTGAGTATCCTGGGCGGCTGCAGCCAGGCAGGCAAATGAAGCCTCTGCCACAAATGGTGCTTCTGGCCGGTCCGGTAACCGGCGAAAACCGCCAAGTGGAGGACCAGCGAGAGGGCAAACGCCCATGCCAGGCGCGAGACTTCGGCCTGTTCCAGGCGCAAGGACCATCTGGGCATCCTGGCGATAGACATCCACTGGCAGTCTGCCGCAGGGCGGCGGCAGCGGCAACTGTTTAGACAAGCCCTTGGCGCCAGAGGTTCACCCGCGAAGGCCCCCGCGCCCCACCCTCCGCTCCCCGTCCGCTCCCCGTCCCAATACCGTAGTACCTCTAACCCGGGGTTAGAGGTACTACGGTAGCGGGACGGGGAGGCAACGGTGTGCCTGCCGGTCCACTCCTGGCGCTGGCAGCGCCTTGAAACCGCCGTCGGGAGGTGTCAATGCCACAGCGCCGTTGCTCAACCGCTTCTCTGGCGCGCTTGCCACCGAGAAGGCCGAACACTAACTGCGATGCGCCCCACGGCTGATTCAAGAAAAGCAGTAAGCCTTAATGCGGGTTGGAAGGAGC
>DAOPPX010000017.1:0-54404 GCA_035358715.1 Verrucomicrobiota bacterium | reverse complement strand
TGGTGCGTCGTGGCCACAGTTTGGGTCACTCCGCGCGTTCGCTAAGGATTCGGGATGGCATTCTTGTTGCTGTCGTGACTTGTCACGGCGTATGCGTTGTGACACGCTGTCAGAGAATTGTAGTTGATGAGTGCCCGCATTTCTTCTTGCTGGCGGCCTTTGCCTGTGGCCGTCATTATCCTCTGTACCGTTCTGTGGTCAGTGTCCGGAGCCGATGCGCCGTCTGGCCAGTGCGCCGAGACGCATATAGTAGTGAAGCTCAAACCGGAGAGGCTCCCACAGCTTGCAGCTCAATCGGAGGAGGCAACGCTATCCGCTCTGGTATCCGGGCTCGGGCTGCCGCCGGATGCGCGCCTGGAGGAACCGCCTCTGGGCCGGCTCCTGCGAGCGCATCAGCGAAAAGCCGCTGGTGCGAGCTCCAACGCGTCTGTGGACTTGGGCCGGTTTCTACGCCTGCATTTGCCGCCGGGGATGAGTGTTTCAAACGCGCTGCAGCGGCTTGACGGACATGGCTGGGTGGATTACGCGGAGCCTGACGGCATCGGGACGGGGGGGCTTATGCCGGCGGATCCTGACGTTTTCCGGCAATGGCATCACACCAATAACGTTAAGCCTGGTGCGGACATCCACACCCCGCAGGCGTGGAGCATCACGCAAGGCTCGTCATCGGTTATTGTGGCCGTGCTTGACACCGGGCTCAACGGCGACCAGCCGGAGTTTGCAGGCCGCGTGGTTCCGGGGCATCGTTTCATCAGCCCCATCAACGACGCCGACACCACGGACGATCACGGCCACGGGACAATCGTGGCCGGCGTTCTGTGCGCCAATGCCAACAATGGAGCGATGGGCGCAGGCGTGGACTGGCACTGCCGCGTGATGCCCATCAAGGTCCTCAATCAGAGCAACTACGGCTATTACTCCGACTGGGCTCAGGGCATTGATTACGCCGTGGCACATGGGGCGAAGGTGATTAACCTCTCCGCCGGCGGCACCAACCCCAGCACGACCCTGGCTAACTCGATATCCAACGCCATAGCGCGCGGGGTGATATTCGTCACCATTGCCCATAACGACGGTTCGAATGTGATCCGCTTTCCCGGCAGTCTGCCGGCGTGCATCACGGTGGGGGCCACCGATCGGAACGATGCGCGGGCCGAATTCAGCAACTACGGTCCGGAAATAGACCTGGTAGCGCCGGGCGCAAGCATCGTCTCCGTGGGCAGCAGTGGCAGCTTGATAACGTGCTCCGGCACGTCGTTTACCGCGCCCCAGGTTGCCGGCGTCTGCTCGCTGCTGGCGGCCTTGCGGCCGAAGCTGACCCAGAACGAGGCGCGCGCGCTACTGTGCGCGGGCGCCGACGACCAGGTTGGTGGTTCGACGGACAGCCCCGGCTTCGACAACTATCACGGCTGGGGGCGGCTTAACGCGTGGAATACGCTCCTGCTGGCTCAAACCCAGATAGATTCGACCACCCGGCTGCCGGATGGCCGGGTTCTTCTCTCATGGCCAAGCCCACCCAACGCCAGCAACCGCGCGCCTTATCGAATCCGATTCAGTTCCTACCCCGTCGGCCCCTGGACGCTTCAGACAACTACGGCTGGCTTTGGCTATTCCCCCGGCCGGACCTACTGGACCAACGCCAACGCGAATTCCAAAGCGGCCTTCTATGATGTGAAGATCTGCTCCCCGTGACGCTGCGTTGGAGGCGGCGCGGACGGGGAGGATCCCCGGGGGCGAAATCAAGAGTATCCCCGGTAGGATAACCAGGCTCAGCCCGGTTGTGCTGCGGGTTAGCAAGAGGCATGCTTACCGAGGAAAAATGAAGATGATCGGAGTAATTTATGCTGAAATTCAATCTCTTCGGCCTTCGCCGCCACGGGCAAGCAACGCCGGCACTTGAGCCTGATTCACCCAGGGAGCAAACCCCAGCCAATCCGGGCGGCGAGCGGGTGCTGATTGTAGATGACGATCCTGTCTTCTCGAAGGCTACAGCCATGGCGCTGCGATCAGCCGGCTGTCGGGTCAGGCTGGCGCAGGAAGCTTCCGAGGCAATCGCCGCCCTGGCCGAGGAACCGGCAGATGTGCTCCTGGTGGATATCAACTTCCCGCCGGACGTGACTTATGGGGGCAGGATATCGTGGGACGGGTTTCAACTAATGGAGTGGCTGCGCGATCTCCCGGGCACAATCGGCGCGCGCTTCGCCATAGTGTCCAGCTCGGATTCCGCGGCCGACCGCCAGCGGGCCAGGCAACTCGGTGCGGTGGCCTATTTTCAGAAACCTCTGGACCGGAACCGGCTATTGGAGGCATTGAGTGAAGACCCGCTGCCTGCATAGCGCCGTCATCGTGGCGTTGCGGGGCAGCAACAGGCGCTTCTGACCTGCGAGCGATTGCTCCGGGGCGTCGCGTCCATTTGCCGCTGTCCGACTCCGCTCACTGTTGGCTCATTCAGCCGGCCGGCACTCTTCAAGGCCGTGCCCTTGACACCCCTTTGCCGCCTGATAGAGTTGCGCGCGTGAGTGAACCCGACAGTGAACTCTCTGCTCGACTCGTCGCCGTGAGGGCGGGAGCACCCTTCTCATGATCAGCCCGATGAACCTCAAGATCGCGATTGGCGCAGACCACGGCGGGTTCGAGCTTAAGACCCAGCTTCTTGGCTGGCTGCGCGACAAGGGTTGCGAAGTGCAGGATTGCGGGACGCACAGCAAGGACGCCGTGGATTACCCGCGCATCGCCTATACGCTGGCGCGCCTGGTGGCTGGCGGGCAGTGCGACCGCGGCATCATGATTGACGGCGCGGGCATCGGCTCGGCGATGACCGCCAACAAGGTGGCCGGCGTGCGCGCGGCGGCTTGCTACAGCGTCGCCCTCGCCAGGAACAGCCGCGAGCACAACGACGCCAACGTGCTGACGCTGGGCGCCGGACAAACGAATTTCGAGCAGGCCAAGCCAATCGTTGAGATGTTCCTGACGGCTGAGTGCGTGGAGGATCGTCACCGCAAGCGGGTCCAGCTCATCAACGCCGTCCAGGAAGGTCCCATCACGGTGGGACCGCACCAGGCTACGCTGCTGGGCGGCGTCAGCGAACCGCGCCCGGTCCCCGCGGAGCCGGACGTCGAGAAGATTGCCAGGCGCGTCAGGGACCTTATGGCCGCGCAGGGCGCACCGGCGGCTCCTTCGCCAGCCGCGCCGCCTCTGAACATCCCGCAGCTTATTGACCACACCATCCTGCGGCCGGACACCACCCGGGCCGACATCGAGCAGCTCTGCCGCGAGGCGCGCCAGCACAAGTTCTACTCGGTCTGCGTTAACCCCACCTGGGTCTCGCTCGCCCGCCAACTCCTCGACGGCTCGGGCGTGAAGGTCTGCTGCGTGGTCGGTTTCCCGCTGGGCGCGCAGCCGCCGGAGACCAAGGCGATGGAGGCCCGCGCGGCCATTCGGCAGGGCGCCCGGGAGATTGACATGGTCATCAACGTCGGCGCGCTCAAGAGCGGCGACGACGCGCTGGTGCTGCGCGACATCCGCTCCGTCGTCGAGGCCTGCCGGGACGGCAGCGCCAGGTGCAAAGTGATTCTCGAAACATCGCTGCTGACCAACCAGGAGAAGGCCCGCGCCTGCGAGTTGGCCGTCAAGGCCCGGGCCGACTTCGTGAAGACCTCGACCGGGTTCAGCACCGGCGGGGCGACCGTCGAGGACGTGGCGTTGATGAGCCGGATCGTGCGCGAGAAGGGGCTGGGCGTGAAAGCCTCCGGCGGCATCCGCGCGCTGGCGGATTTGCGCCGCATGGTGCAGGCTGGCGCGACCCGCATCGGCACCAGCAGCGGCATCAAGATCCTGCAGGAAGCCGCCGGCGAGGCCGTCAGCGCCGGCGCGGACAAATATTAGGACAACATCATGGCAGACCTACGTTCTTACATCTTTCTGGACAGCCTGCAACCGCAGGTCGCGTCGTTCTTTGCGACCGTCTCGCAGGGCTTTCTGCCCATCGCCGGCCAGGCCTCGCTGTTCGTCGAGATTTCACCCGGCATGGAGATCAACTTCGTGACCGACGTGGCGCTCAAGTGCACGAAGGTCACCCCCGGCATGCAGATCATCGAGCGCCTCTACGGCCTGCTCGAAATTCATTCCGAGTCGCAGGCCGACGTCCGCTCCGCCGGCGCGGCCATTCTGGAGTCGCTCGGCCTGAAGGAGGATGATCGCTACAAGCCGGTCATCTACAGCAACAGCACCATCCGCCAGATTGACGACCACCACACGATGCTCATCAACCGCACCCGGCACGGCAACATGATCCTGCCTGGCCAGAGCCTCTTCACGATGGAAGTCGCACCCGCGGCCTATGCCGCCTTTGCGGCCAACGAGGCCGAGAAGACCGCCGAGATTAACATCCTGGAGATTCGCGCCTTCGGCAGCTTCGGCCGCCTGTACCTGGGCGGCGAGGAGAAGGACATTGATGTGGCCGCCAAAGCCGCCGAGGCCGCCATCAACAGCCTCACCGGACGCCCAATGAAGGGCAGCGGCGCCGCCTGATTCACTTCGAGAGAATCACAACTCATAACAAGACAACGTAAGGAGACACATATATGGCAGAAGCATTAGGCTTGCTGGAAACACGGTCCTTCGCCGCCATGGTGGAAGGCGCGGACGCAATGGTCAAAGCCGCCAAGGTTGATCTCGTCAGCTTCGAGAAGACCGGCGGGGGTTATGTCACCGCCGTCATCCGTGGCGACGTCGCCGCCGTCAAGGCCGCGACGGACGCCGGGCGCCTCGCCGCCAGCCGCGTCGGCGAAATGGTCGCCGTCCACGTCATCCCTCGCCCGCACGCAAACGTGGACGAGGTGTTGCCGCTGGGCCGCGGCGCCAAGGCGCTTAAGAAGTAACCCGGACTCCATTGCCGGGCTGGACCGCGCGGTCCGCCCCGGCTGAAAGCGTTGCCCCGCCGCATGGACAGGGCGCGCATTGAAACTATGACTCTTGGGAAAGTTGTCGGCACGGTCATTGCCACCCGCAAAGAGGCCACCTTGGACGGCCTGAAGCTCATGGTCGTCAAGACCGTGGATACCGAAGGCAAGGAAACCGGCGGCCATGTCGTTGCTGCCGATGCGGTGGGCGTCGGGCCCGGCGAACTGGTCCTCATCGCGGCCGGCAGTTCGGCGCGCCAGACCGTCGCGACCCAGAACCGCCCCTGCGATGCCGTTATCATGGCCATTGTGGATAGCTGGGAAATCGGCGGGGTGGATAAATACAAGAAGGACCAGGTGGACTGTGGCCGGCCTTAACGACCAGGAAATCGAGGCCATCGCCCGGCAGATCGTTGCCGGGCTGACCGGTGGCGGCAGCGCGCCCCGTGCTGACCGCCCGGCTGGTCCTTCCCTGGCTGGAGAACTGGGTGTCTTCGACGGCATTGACCAGGCGGTCCGCGCGGCCAGGGACGCTTTTGCCCAGTTGGACGATATGGGCCTGGGAAAGCGCAACGCCATCATCGCCGCCATGCGCGACGCGATGCGCGAGCACGGCAGCGCGCTGGCCCGCGAAGCGCACGAGGAAACCGGGCTGGGCCGCTACGAAGACAAGGTCCTCAAGAACCAGCTCGTCACCGAGAAGACGCCGGGCACAGAAGACCTCCACCCGCACGCCGTCACCGGCGATCACGGCCTCAACCTCACCGAGCCCGCCCCCTACGGCGTTATCGGCGCCATCACCCCGACGACCAACCCCACCTCCACCATCATCAACAACGCCATCGGGATGATTGCGGCGGGCAACGCCGTCGTCTTCAACGTCCACCCCAACGCGCGGCGCGTCTCCTGCCACAACGTCGCGCTGCTCAACAAAGCCATTCTCGCCGCCGGCGGACCGCGCAACCTTATCACCTGCATTGCCAACCCGACCGTCGAGAGCGCGCAGACCCTGATGACGCATCCCGGCATTCGGCTCGTGGTCGTGACGGGCGGCGGCGGCGTAGTCAAGGCGGCGATGGAATCCGGCAAGCGGGCCATCTGCGCGGGGCCGGGCAACCCGCCGGTCGTCGTGGATGAAACCGCGGACATTGACAAGGCCGCGCGCGACATCGTCTTCGGCGCCTCTTTCGACAACAACATCATCTGCACCGACGAAAAGGAATGCCTCGTCGTCTCGAGCGTCGCCGATAAGCTCATCCAGGGCATGATCTACAATGGGGCGGCGCTGGTCTGGAAGGACCAGTTGCCGGCGTTGGAAAAGGTCATCTTCAGGAAAACGCACGGCCCGCGCGCGGAAGCCGAGATTGACCGCACGCTTATCGGCAAGAACGCCGGCGTCATCCTGCAGAAGGCCGGCATCCCCTGCGACAACTCGGTGCGGCTGGGCATCGTCGAGGTGGACCACGACCACCCGCTGCTCTGGACCGAGCAAATGATGCCGATCCTGCCCGTCACGCGCGTGCGCGACGCCGACGAGGGCATTGACCTGGCCATCGCCCTGGAGCATCCGCGCCGCCACACCTTCGCCATGCACTCGGATAATCTCTCCCACCTCAGCCGCATGGCCCGCGACTGCAACGCCAGCATCTTCGTCAAGAACGGCCCCTCCCAGGCCGGGCTGGGCTGGAAAGGCGAAGGCTACACCTCGTTCACCATTGCCAGCCCCACCGGCGAAGGCATGACCAGCCCGCGCAGTTTCTCGCGCTGGCGCCGTTGCACGCTGGTCGGCGCGTTCAGGATCGTCTGATGAAGAAGCATCCCGCCATCGCGGTCATCGAGTTCAGCAGCATTGCCGATGGCATCTACTGCACCGACGCGCTGCTGAAGAAGGCGCCCATCGCCACGCTCAAGTCCGGCACCGTCAGCCGCGGGCGCTACCTCATCATCATTGGCGGCTCGACCGCCGCGGTCGAGGAGTCGCTCAACGCCGCACTCGAGGCCGGCCAGGCCAGCCGGCTGGATCACGCCTTCCTGCCCGACGTTCACGAGCAGTTACATGACGCCATCCTCGGCCGCCGCCAGCCCGTCCTCTCGGACGCGGTGGCGATTCTCGAAACCGACACCGTTGCCGCGAATGTCCGCGCCGCCGAACTGGCGCTCAAGGGCACCCGGGTTCGGCTAACGGAGCTGCGCCTCGCCGAATACGAGATGTCCGGCAAGGCCATCAGCCTCTTCAACGGCGAGTTGCACGAAATCCAGGCCGCCATGGAGATGGCCGGCGACTTCCTGCGCGGCCGGAAGGAATACGTCCGGCACCGCATCATCGCCCGACCGCACGAGACGCTGACGCAGCAGCTTGACTGCGGCACCCGGTTCGCCGAGGGCGGGCCGCTCGAACTGCACGGCGAGGAGGTCTCCTGATGCTGCTCGGCAAAGTCATCGGCACGCTCACCCCGTGCGTCGTCTATAAGGGCCTCGAGGGCGTCCCCATGCTCTGGGTCCAACCGCTCGACAAGCAAGGCAGCCCGACGGGCAAGCCGCTCGTCGCCTGCGACTCCACTCGCGCCGCCGGCCCCGGCGAGCTCATCTATTACGAGGGCGGCCGCGAAGCCGCGCTGGCACTCGACCCGTGGTTCGTCCCCGTGGACCACACCATCATCGGCATCGTGGACGACCTGCACCTCCCGGCATGATCATCGGCACCGTCAGAGGAGACATCGTCTCGACGATCCATCACCCATTCTGCACCGGCAAGAAGTTGCTGGTCGTCGAGAAGGAAGACCCTTCCGGCAAGCCCGGCGGCTACCTCATCGCCGTAGACGGCGGCGTGAGTGCGGGCGTAGGCGAGCGCGTGCTGGTGATTGACGAAGGCGGCTCCGCCCGCCAAATCGTCGGCGACCCCGACGCCCCCCTCCGCTCGATCATCGTCGGGGTCATTGACCGCATTGACCTCGAGGGCTAACGGCTGGCTGAGCTGCGGAGCGCCGACTTCCAGTCGGCTTTGGGCGGTCGGGAGCCCGGGGTGACCGTTCAGCCAGTTGGTTACCCTAAGCCGACTGGAAGTCGGCGCTCCGGCCTTGCGCGCAACGGCAGCAGGACCAAGCTGGGGCCTGCGATCGAAGAGGCCACCATGCCGAGGAGGCCACGATTCGAGCTTGAACCCGGCGCGAAAAGTTGTCTAATCAAGCTTATGGTGCCAGGTGAGCGATGGCAGTGCGGTGATGGTCTTGGGAGTGGGGAGGTTGAATGACGCCCCGTGCCGAAGATACTGCCACACCCGCCACCGCCCGGCGCGAGTGGTTCACCACAACCCATTGGACCGTAGTTCTGAACGCGCGAGACCAAGGCTCGCCGGAAGCTGCCGCAGCCCTGGAGAAGCTCTGTCGCACCTATTGGTATCCCCTCTACGCCTGCGTCCGCCGCCAGGGGCACGACGAGGCGTCTGCCAAAGACCTGACTCAGGAGTTTTTCACCCGCCTTATCCACAAGAACCGCCTCGACCATGTCCGGCGCGAGAAGGGCCGCTTCCGCTCCTTCCTCCTGGCCTCGCTGAAGAACTTCCTCTCGGACGAATGGGACAAGGCGCAGGCGCAAAAACGCGGCGGCGGCCAGACCTTGCTTTCCCTGGACGACGACAGCGCCGAAGACCGCTACCGGCTCGAACCCGCCGACAGCCTGCCCCCCGACAAGCTCTACGACCAGCGGTGGGCGCTAACCCTGCTCGGCCAGGCCAAGGCGCGGCTTAAAGAAGAATACGCCCAAGCCGGCAAGGCCAACTTGTATGAGCGGTTGCGGGTCTTCGAGGCCGGTGACCCGGACGGTTCGACCTATGCGGAAATCGCCGCCGAGTGCGGATTGACCGAGAGCGCGGTCAATTCCGCCGCGCACCGCCTGCGCCAGCGCTACGGCGAATTGGTGCGCGAGGAAGTGGCCCACACCGTCGGCAACACGGCAGCGATTGACGAAGAACTCCGCCACCTGATCGCCGTCCTCAGCGGATGATTGTGAATAACACAGTGGAATCAACGCAAAGGCGCAAAGACGCAGAAGCGCAACCAAAGGAGCGCGGACATTCCTGTCCGCCAGGTCATTGGGAAGGGACAAGCGGACAGGAATGTCCGCGCCCCAATGCGACCTTCGCGTCTTCGCGCCTTTGTTGTTTGTCCCCAATCCATGCAACCTCGGCGGGGTTTTCCCTTTGTATAGGTTGACGACTGGATGATTGAAGGCAAATGACGACGCCACACACCCGACTCTGCAGCCAGTGTGGCAGGCCGCTGGCGCCCGATGGCGACTGCCCGGTTTGCGCTCTAAAGCGGGCACTGGCCCTCTCGGCGCCCGCCCCGGAGGCGCAGGTGATCGAGCAGGCCGGGAACAGGATTGGGCCCTACAAACTGCTGGAGAAGATCGGCGAGGGTGGCTACGGCAGCGTGTACATGGCCGAGCAAGCCGAGCCCATCCGCCGCCGTGTGGCCCTCAAGATCGTCAAGCTCGGGATGGACACCAAACAAGTCATTGCCCGGTTCGAGGCCGAGCGCCAGGCGTTGGCCCTGATGGACCATCCCAACATCGCCAGAATCTTTGATGCCGGAATTACCGGCGCCCCTTCCTCTCAACTCTCAACTGGCGACTCTCAACTTCATTATGGCCGACCCTACTTCGTGATGGAACTGGTCCGCGGCGTCAAGATCACCGATTACTGCGACCGGAACAACTTGTCCACCAGGGAGCGGCTGAACCTGTTCATGCAGGTCTGTCACGCCGTCCAGCACGCGCATCAGAAGGGCATCATCCACCGCGACCTTAAACCCTCGAACATCCTGGTCACACAACTCGATGGCAAGCCTGTGCCCAAGGTGATTGATTTCGGCATCGCCAAAGCCACCGGCCACCAGTTGTTGACCGATAAGACGCTGTTCACCGCCTTCCAGCAATTCATCGGCACCCCCGCCTACATGAGCCCCGAGCAGGCGGAAGTGAGCGGGGCGGACATAGACACCCGCAGCGACATTTACGCTCTGGGAGTGCTGCTCTACGAACTGCTGACCGGCCACGTGCCGTTTGAGAAGAAAGACCTCTTGGAAGCCGGCTTCGACGAGATGCGGAGGATTATTCGGGAAAAGGAGCCGCCAAAGCCCTCCACTCGACTGGCGACAGCCCTGACGGCCACTCCGCACTCCGCACTCCGCACTCCGCAATTGAAAGAGGTCCGCGGCGACCTGGACTGGATTGTCATGAAGTGCCTGGAGAAAGAGCGGGCACGGCGCTATGACACCGCCAGCAGCCTGGCACACGATATTCAGCGGCACTTGAGCGACGAGCCCGTCACGGCGCGGCCGCCGGGCGCCACGTACCGGCTGCGGAAGATGGTGCGGCGGAACAAGCTGGCCTTCGCTGCGGCGACGGCAGTAATGACGGTCCTGGCCCTTGGGATCGTTGGGAGCACTTGGCAGGCAGTGCGTGCAACGCGGGCAGAGCGGGAGAAGGCGCGTCTTTACCAGCAGGCTATCGCAGCAGAGGGGACCGCGACCGCCGCCAAGCAGGATGCGATCAGACAGAAAGAGGCGGCGGAACACCAGGCATACGTGGCGAACATTGCCGCCGCTGGTACCGCACTGGCCGTAGGGGACATAAAAGCAACCGAAGACTACTTGTCAGCCTGTCCGAAACGCATGAGGAATTGGGAATGGCGACACCTTAACGCGAACCGTGATCAGAGTATTCAGATGTCGAATAGCTCCGCCAATGGAATCTGCGCTGCAGCCTACAGCCCCGACGGTTCGCATATCCTGGCTGGAGGAGTAGATGGAAGCACATGGATTCTGGACGCTGTAGGGGGAGAGGCTCTCTTGGAGCTACATGGGCACACCGATCGCGTAGGGTCTGTGGCCTATAGTCCCGACGGCAAGCGCATTGCCACCGCATCTGGAGACAAAGGAATGCAGGCTGGCGACAAGACCGCGCGAATCTGGAACGCCAGCACCGGAACACAACTGTCTGTTCTGCAACATCAAGCGCCGGTGAACTCAGTAGGCTGGAACCCAGAGGGAACGCGCGTCGTAACTGCGGCGGGGGCCTGGGGCACCGAGGACGACAATTCAGCTCGGGTTTGGGACGCCGAGACCGGGCACGAGTTGCTCTGTCTCTCGGCAGGCAATGGCGCCGTAATTGCCGCCGCTTTCAGCCCCGACGGCAAACGGATTGTCACGGGCGAGTGGGCGAATACCGGGCGGGTGTGGGATGCCACCACTGGAAAACAAGTTCTAGTCCTCGATGGGGGGCCGGCGCGGGCGTTCTTTTCCGTGGCATTCAGCCATGACGGCACGAAAATCATCTCAAGCTCATCTTCGAGCTGCTCTGTCAACGTGTGGGACGCGGCCACGGGCAGGAAGTTGCTTGCGTTTCAGGGCCATAGAGGAAGTGTCCACTCTGCCGTGTTCAGTCACGATGGACTGCGAATCGCCTCCGGGGGCGGCACTTTGCGGCTTTGGGAGGCGGCCACGGGAAGGCCCCTGCACTTGTTCGTCGGAGAAATGGGTCACATTAACACCATTGCGTTTAGCCCGGATGACTCGCGCATCCTGACCGCATCCAGAGATGGTGGCCTGCGGATCTGGCAGTCCGACACCGATTGGACTTTTCCAGTGCTTCGAGGACATAAAGGCTCCGTTTGCTCCGCAGTGTTCAGTCCCGACGACAGTCGCATTCTCACTGCGTGCAGCGGCTGGGGAAATCGAACCGACCACAGCGCGCGCATTTGGGACGCCACCACGGGAAAGGTCATCTCCGTGCTCCGCGGACACGCGGCTTCTGTCAACTCGGCTCAATACAGTCATGACGGGATGCGGATTGTTACGGCTTCCGACGATGAAACGGCGCGGGTCTGGGACGCAATCACCGGCATGGAACTCCTGGTTCTTCGCGGACACACGAAAGATGTCAGCCATGCCGTATTCAGCCCGGACGGGAGAAGAATCGTAACCACATCCGGAGGTTTCTATTCCGGTCCCCCTAATGCCGACGGGTCCGACCATACAATACGGGTCTGGGATGCCGCCACCGGCAGCGAACTCTTCGCCCTGTCCTCCCCAGACACAGACATCCACTGCGCGGCCTTCAGCCCGGATGGAACGCGGATCGTGACCACCACCGGAATCTGGAAAAGGGTAAATACCTCCTCCGCCCAAGTCCGGGACGCCTCAACCGGAGAGCAACTGACAACCCTGCAAGGCCATTCGGACAAGGTGTTCTCGGCGGCATGGAACGCAGACGGCTCTCGAATCGTCACCGCCTCCTGGGATTTCACCGCGCGAGTATGGAACCCGGTCAACGGGGAGGAACTCCTCAAGCTGCAGTGCTATACCGCGTGGGTGCATAGTGCTGCGTTCAGTCCCGACGGTTCTCGCATCGTCACGGCATGCAACGACCAAACCGTTCGAGTTTGGGACGCCGCTACCGGGATGCAGTTGCTTGTGCTCCGTGAGCACATAAATGAGGTATACTCAGCGAGATTCAGCCACGACGGGACCAGGATCGTAACCTGCTCGAACGATGGTACGGCCCGGGTCTGGGACAGCCTGTCCCGCCAGGAGCGCTACTCGGCACTCTTGGCAAAGTGAGTCGCGGGAACATAATGAGCAGTCCACAACCGCACGGCCATCACTTGCACGTCTCCCCCCGTACCCTTTGGGCAACGTCGTGGAGATGCGGGGCGTGGGGCAACGGTCTCTGGTTTCTCGGACGCCTTCCCCGGCCCAAGCCCCCATCCGGACCATTCGGCCCGAAACATGGGCAACTGCCTGTCCACACGGCACTTCCGCATGCCCTCTTCACCTGCCCCCCACCGTGCCACCCCCGTCCCAATACCGTAGTACCTCTAACCCCGGGTTAGAGGTACTACGGCACTGGGACGGGGAGGTAACGGGCTGGAGCCGGAGGGGGTGGGCGAGACGCGTCAGCCCCCCAGAGCGTGCCGGCCTTAGACTTTAGACTCCAGACGCTGGACTTCGCGCTTTTCCTCGAAGTTTTCCTGCCACCTTTGGCTGCGCTTTCCTTTGTATAGGGTGGAGGCGTTGTGCCTCCCCGCCAAATGGACGCAGCGGAAAGACACTATACCGAACGACATAAATGATTGCACCGGGTCAGGGGACCCGGCCTACAGGAGCTTGTAGGCCGCGTGCCCACACGCGGCGCGACTTATGGCGCTGTGTATGGCACGCGTTAAGACAAGTAAGCCTCTGAAATGCAGCGGCATGGGCGAAGCAAATGCACAAAAGGGAGCGCGGATATTCCTGTCCGCCAGCCATGGGCGCCGGCGAAACATGGGATGCGCCGCCAGGGATCCACGAGGGTCGGCACTGGCCTTGGCGGACAGGAATGTCCGCGCTCCTTTGGCGGCGCTTTCCCCGCACAACTTGAATGTGGAGAATGAGATACAATAGCCAGAAGAAGAGAAACAACTCCCGCCCGGCCCCAGCCGATCGGCTTCCAGACGACCTCCTTGGCCTGATCGAAAAAACCGTGTGGGGCAAGCGCCGGCTGCGCCGCCCCAACCATGCTCGGTCCACGAGCCGCGCAACGCACAAGGAAGGTGGTCAGCTATGAAACGTGGGAACCAAGGCGGCGGACAGCAATCCCAGTCAACCACCCGGCCCGGGAGGAGCATGAGAATTCCCTGCCAGGCTCTGAAGTGCGGCGGTTGGCGGGAAGCGGAGTTAACCCCGCTTGGACCGGCCGGCGACGGGCTGAAGCCAGAGCAGTGTGTGCCCCCGCCCCTCATCCACCGCACTCCAAAACGCTGGCGCGCGGGCGGGGGCCGGTGCTGCTCCCAATGCTGCTACGAGAAAACGCCCGCCAAATGACCGCCATGACTGTGAACATTAAAGACGGTTGCTGGGGCGGCGCAAAAAGGCGGCAGTAAAGGCTTGCCATCCTGGTCAGACAGGCATTAACTGGGGCCAGCATACGTGCTGGGTCGGCGCTCCGGGCTGCGTTATGGCACAGCGGACAAGGGTTTGTGGATCGGTGTTCGCGAACGAAACAGTATGGGCAGCAGCAAGAGCGCAGTGGCAGCGACAAGGCCCGCGGCAATGTTCGCGGCCGGGGCGTTCCATATCTCGGTTTCCTCTGCTGCCTCCTGCTTCATCGCCCCCGCACTCCATTACCCCCTTCTCCCGACTCTCCACAATTCCCTGCAACTTTTGCCCGCGCTTTCCTTTGTATGCAGAGGAGGCCGGTGGCCTCGACACGAATATGAAGGCACATAGAATGGGCTCTACAGGAGCCAATGGACCTAACGGAGCTAACGAAGCAGGAGTCTCTGTTACCTCTGTTCTCTCCTGTTCAACGGTCGCCGCTTAAACCAACCCATGCACCCGCTATTCGAAAAGGCTGCCGGCTTGACCGAGACAATCATCGCTGCGGCTATCGAGGTGCATCGCGATAAGGGACCCGGACTGATCGAGTCCATTTATGAATGGTGCCTGCTTAAGGAACTGGGGCTGCGGGGCTTGGCCTGCTTGAGCCAGAAATCGGTGTTGATCCAGTACAAAGGCTTCACCCGGGAGGAACCACTGCGCTTCGATGTTCTGGTCGAAGGCTGCGTCCTGGTGGAAGCCAAGGCGGTCGAGAAGATTCTGCCTCTTCACAAGGCGCAGCTCTTGAGCTACATGAAACTGCTCGATGTGCCCGTCGGCCTGCTGATCAACTTCCACGAGCTGAAAGTGACCGACGGCATCAGCCGGCTCATTCTTCCCAACGCAAACAGATGAAAGCGCGCCGGACACATTTTACAGGAGCAAACAGAGTAAACAGAGAGGGAATCCTTAAGTCTCGGTTGCCTCTGTTTCCTCCTGTTCACCCCCACAATCAATTTTGCGCAGCTTCGGCTGGCAACCGGAGGTGCTTCCCGAGCCGTGTAGGCGAGGCACGCCAACACACGTTCGCCTCGTCGTTCTTCCGCGCAGTGCCGACGCCGCGCTTGGCAAGCAGAAGGGATGAGGTATCGTGGGGCCATGAGCGACTTGACTCACGCGCTGATTGAGGAAATTCAGAGCGCGCCGGAACCGGTGCGGCGCGAGGTGTTCGACTTCCTGGTGTTCTTGAAGGGCCGACGGGCGGCGGGGAAAGAGGGGCGCGAGGATTTATTGCCCCTGGCTCAAACCGCCTGGGCACCTGACTGGAACACTCCTGAGGAGGACGAGGCATGGCGCGATTTGTGAGTGGCGAAGTCGTCGTTGTCCCGTTTCCTTTCACCGATCTATCCAGCGCGAAGGTGCGTCCTGCCCTTGTGCTGGCTTCCCGGAGCCGTGGGGACGTGATCCTGTGCCAGATCACAAGCCAGGCTGCCGGACACTCGGAGGCGATTCCCGTCTTGGGCTGCCGATTTC
This sequence comes from Verrucomicrobiota bacterium, assembly GCA_035358715.1. Taxonomy (GTDB): domain Bacteria; phylum Verrucomicrobiota; class Verrucomicrobiia; order Limisphaerales; family UBA8199; genus UBA8199. Next base: position 39,115 of record DAOPPX010000017.1, on the reverse strand, counting down.
GAGCCCGGGAGCGGGTTGCAGCGAGCCAGCTTTGCGCTGCCACACCGGCTCGTCACCGCCAACGAAGTTTGCGTGCGTCGGGCCGTGGGGAAGTTGAACCCGGCCAAGCTCCAGGAGATTCGAGATCGCGTGTGCGCGACGATACGACAGAGTTGACTTGAGGCGAAGCCTGTGTGGGTTCGTTCAGGCAGCCAGTCGAGCAGAGGAAACCGGCCCGGGCTTTTGTCCCGGCCTTCGAGAGTTGAGGGTTGAGGGTTGAGGGTCCAGAAGGGCTGATGCGCAGGTGCGCGTGGTCTCGTTGACCGCATTGACGCCGGGGGCTAGGTTGCCTTTGGCGTGAAGTTCGGAGCCTCAGTAGAAGCGGACGGCGACGGCGGTTATGTGGCGAGCTGCGACGATCCGCCATGCACCGGCCACGGCCTGAGCTCCGCCAACGCCCTCGACGCCCTTCGCGAGGAAATTCGCTACCGGCTCGAACTTTGTCCCTGTACCGGCGTCAGCGACGACTTCGTCGAGCTCGACGTCATTTGCGGCCTGTGATGCCCGGGGCGGGCGAGCGTCCTCGCGAGCCCAAACACCCTTGAATCTCCCCCGAACAATCAGGGACCGCGGGGACGCTCGCCCTTGGTGTGTGCATCAGTTGAGAGCTTATAGGCCTGGCCGGTCGCAAGGATCGGTTGCGCTTGTGCGAGGCAGCCTCGAAAGCCTCGTGCGGAGGCCTGCTGCGGTGGCTGGCCTGCGGGCGCAGGCGCAATTCTGAGGCTGCGCCTGGGCACCGGTTGGGCCCGGAATCGCGCTTGCGCGCGCGCGGCATTCACGCTAAGAATCCGCGCATCATGAAATGCAGCGTTCGGCGGTGGGCTGTTCTGATGTCATGCACCCTGGCTTTGGGAGGCGCGGCGCCGGCTGCGGCCCAAACCGAGTACACCGCCGATGGTGTGCCGACGGGCTTGGAGGAGGAGATTCGCTGGCGCGTTAACCGCGGGCGCTTTGACAGCGTCAGTGAAAACCAATACCGCGGCACCAACTATGCCGATGTAGCCGCCACCGCTAGTCCGCTGGCTCCCAACCAGAGCCTGACGCTCGCTTCCCGGCATCACAGCGAGGACATGGCCAGGAACAATACCTTCCAGCACGCCACAGTCACGGGGAGCGCGTACTATGACCCGATCGCGCAACCCACTCCGTGGGATCGCATGACGGCGGAAGGTTACGTTCGGACTTCCGCCGCCGAGAACATCAGCGCCGGCTATACCAGCGCGGAGGCGGCCTATGTGGGCTGGTGGAACAGCGAGGATCACCGGCATAATATGTACAACACCGCCCTGCGGGAGATCGGAAACGGGTATTACTATTGGAGCGTGTCAACCTACCACCGGTATTACACCATGGACCTGGGCAGCTCGGGGGCCAATTACTTCTTTACGGATACCCTGTTCCTCGATGCGAATGTCAACGGCGTTTACGACGAGGCGGAAGCAGTCTCCGGGGTCGCCATTCGCCTGCTGGTGGGCGGCGCACCCGCCAGCTACTACGATGTGTCGTCGGCTGCCGGCAGCTTCGCCATCCCCATCGGGGCCATCTCCCCCGGCTCGACGGTCCAGGTCGTATTCTCGAACACCACCGCCACCACGCTGGCCCTGACCATCCCCGTGGATTACTGGACCAACCGCGCGCTGACGCTGGGGCCCGGGCAGAGCAGTGTGTGGGGGACGTTCACCACGGGCGCCACGTGGGCGGAACGGTGCAACGTCGGCCTGCGCAATGTTACCCCCTTGCCGCCGATTGCCGCTCCCATCTTGAACCTGAGCCGCGTCGGCACGGACATGCTGCTCAGTTGGGCTTCGGAAACCGGGCTGCAGTATCGGCTGCAGTGGGCCGCCAACTTCCAGGTCTGGCGCAATCTCACCGTGAATCCGCTCCCCGGCACGGGCACCGAACTGTTCCATCGGGATATTGGGGCCGCCGCCCTGGATCTGCGGTTTTATCGGCTGCTGGTCACCCGGCCCTGAACCTTCGGACCGCGGCTGTGCGGAACTGCCGCTGACTCCGTCGGCACTCCTAACCCGAACATTTCCCACCTGCAAGCCCGGAGCGCGGGCATCTTGCCCGCTTACAGGGGCCAAACGGGCTAAGCGGGCAAGATGCCCGTGCTCCGGCCTGCCGGTATTGCGTGCCGGGCATGAAATATCCGTGGTGCGGAAAGCCCGCACGGCGCCTTGGTGTCAGCCATCGTCCGCTTGTGAGCAGGCGCAGAGTGTGCTAGAAGAGGCGCGGAATGGAAGTGGACATTTCGAGAGCGATTGTGCGGGGCTACGCGGCCAAGCTGGATAGCTGCCTGGATTGCGACCTGGCGGTGGTGGGCGCGGGACCGTCGGGCCTGTTATGCGCCGGCTACGTAGCCCGGGCGGGAAACAACGTGGCGGTCTTCGATCGCAAGCTGGCGCCAGGCGGGGGCATATGGGGCGGGGCAATGCTATTCAACGAAGTGGTGATCCAGCAGGAAGCAGTGGCGATCCTGGATGATCTGGGCGTCCGCTATAACCGTGTTGACGAGCGGTTCGCGCGGGCCGACTCGGTGGAATTGGCGGCGAGCCTGATCTACCATGCAGTGCACGCCGGCGCAAAGGTGTTCAACGGCGTATCGGTGGAGGATGTGATCTTCAAGGGAGAGCGCATCGGCGGCGTGGTGATCAACTACACCCCCATCCTGCTCAACAACCTGCATGTGGACCCGCTCAGCGTGAGGGCCAAAGTAGTTCTGGACGGCACGGGCCACGGAGCGGAGCTCACCGCCAAGGCGGCGCAGAAGGCGGGCATCCGGCTGGAAACCCCCACCGGCGGCTTGATGGGCGAGAAGCCGATGTGGGCGGAGATGGGCGAGAAGATGACGGTTGAAAACACGCGGCGGGTCTATCCCGGCCTCTACGTGTCGGGCATGGCGGCCAACGGCGTGTTCGGTTCGGCGCGGATGGGCCCCATCTTCGGCGGGATGTTGCTCTCGGGCAAGCGCGCGGCGGAGCTGATCCGGGAGGAACTCGGGCGTTGAGGAATCATCCGGCCCGCCCGGCGGTCACAAGATGTAGTCGGTGTGCAGGAAGCTGGAGTGGCGGCCGGCCACGATCTGCTGGATAATCTGGCGGCTCTGCGGGTTGGCCCGGGCGGCGACCAGCGAGCGGATGGAAAAGCAGCGCAGCGCGTCGCTGATGGAAAGCGTAGCCTCTGCGGAATCCTTGCGCCCGGTGAACGGCAGGGTATCCGGTCCCCGCTGGCACTGGCAGTTGAGGTTGATGCGGCAGACCTGGTTGGCCAGGGGGTCAATCAGCCGGGCCAACCGCTCGTGGTCGCGCCCGAACAGGCTGGCCTGCTGCCCGAAGTTTGACTGGGTGACAAAGTTCAGGAATTCCGACTCGTCGCGGTAGGAACAGACCGGCACCACCGGCCCGAACTGTTCCTTGGAGTAAAGCTCCGCCGCGGGGCTGACCGGATACACGACCGCCGGCTGATAAAGGGTCTCGCACGCCGCGCCGCCGCCCGGGTTGGCCACCCGCGCCCCCTTGGCCACGGCGTCATCCACATACGCCCGCATGGAAAGGGCCTTGTCGAACTCGGGGAGCGGAGTGAGCTTGACGTTCTTGTCCCAGGGCAGCCCGATGGGCAGGGCGTTGACGGCCGCGCAGAGTTTGTCCAGGAACTCCTCCGCGATGCTCTCATGGGCAAACAGTATCTTCAGCGCGGTGCAGCGCTGCCCGTTGAAGCTCAGCGCGCCGGACACACACTCGGCCACCGCCACGTCCAGGTCGGCGTCCGCCATGATCAGCGCCGGGTTCTTGGCGTCCAGCCCCAGAATCGAGCGCATGCGATGCGGGCGGGGGTGCTGGTGCTTGAGGATGTCCGCCACGCGGCTGGAGCCGATGAACGCCAGCGCGTCCACGCGCCCGCTTTTCATAATCGGCCCGATGATCTCCGCGCCGGCCCCCGAGAGGAAATTGACCACGCCCGGCGGGAAGCTCTGGGCAAACGCTTCCAGCAAAGGCTGGTGCAGCAGCCGCCCGAACTTCGGCGTCTTGACCACGACGGTGTTGCCCATGATCAACGCGGGAATGAGGGTGGTGTAAATCTCGTTGAGCGGGTAATTGAACGGCCCCATCGAAAGGCAGACGCCCAGCGGAGCCCGCCGCACCTGCGCGATGACGCCCCCGTCCAGGCTGAACCTCGAGTTGGTGCGGTCGGCGTCCTTGAGGGCCTCGATCGTCTTCTGGATATACTCGACGGTGCGGTCAAACTCCTTGGCGCTGTCCTCCAGGCTCTTGCCGATCTCCCACATCAACAGCTTCACCACCTCCTCGCGCGCCCGGAGCATGCGCCCGACAAAGCCTTCCACTGCCTCGATGCGGGCCGAAACGCTCCGGGTCGGCCACGGGCCATGGCCGTTGTCCCACGCGCGCGCCGCGGCGTCCAGGGCCTTCAGCGCGGCGGGTTCATCCATGGCGGGCACCGTGCCGAGGATTGGGCGGCGGAGGGCCGCGCCCTCTCTTCGGCAAATCGGAGAGCTGACCTCCGTCGCCGGGCCGGTCCATTCGCCGAGCTTGCCGTCCAGCAGGTACAAGCGCTCGTAGGGCCGCGCATTCACCCGGTATTGCGGGGGGACTTGCTCGGGAGCGGGAAATATCGCAGCCAGTGTTTGGGCCAGGTTGTCTTGCGCCGGGATTGCCATATCTGCGCCAAAGGATGAATCAACGCGCGGGGGCGGGCAAGTTCACATAACTTCCAGCACCACGGAACGGCGACCAGGCAGCGGCAAGGCCAGCACCAGCCTCGATGCAACCGCCCCCGCACGGCGACCGGCCAGGGCCGTTTCAGGGAACGGAATCCGCCATGGTGAGGCGGCGGAAGTTGGCGAAGCGGTGAAAGGTCAGGTAGTTGGCATCGTGCTGGTTGCGAGCCCCGCCCTGGCCGTCGTCAAAGGCGGTGCGGCACGCGGCGATGATATCCTCACCGTCGAAGAGCCAGTCCACGTATTGGAACCCGTGTTTGGCGGTGTCCGGATGATAAAGCAGGACACAGCGCACCTCCCAATTCAAGAGGTTCGCCGAGGTGGTAAGGGCCAGGGTGTTGCGGATGCGCCCGGGGTCCGGGGCGCGGTGACGCTCGCGGACAATGCTTGCCAGCGTCCAGTAGCGTTTGGTTTCGGGGTCGAAGCGGATGGCAAACTTCTTCGCCCCGCCGGGGAAGTTGACGAAACCCGTGGCGGGATCGAACGAGGCCGTGGTGCCATCCGGGGAGATATGGACAATAGCCGCCTTCTCGTCGGGCGACTTGGTTTGCACGCGCAGCACATTCACCAACTCACCGGCGGGCGTGACGACGGCGTTGCCTTCGAGCCAGGCGCCCATGTCGCCGCCATTCCAGGCGCGGTCGCTGGGCAGGAAGTTGCTGCATGTCCAGTTCGTGGCGTTGAGCAGGTCCGCATCCACGGGCATGGAGAACATGCCCGCGCGGTAATTGATGCCCCAGGCAATCGGCGGGTCGCGGCGTTCCATCGCGCGCCACAAGCGTCCGGCGTGCTCGATCACTGGCATCGGCGCGCAATGGTACTGGCCGTCGCCGCGCAGCAGTCCGGTCACGCTGTTGGTCGGAGAGGTCCATGTCACGCCGCCATCCAGCGAGCGGCGGATCAGGAGATTGCCGTGGTGCTTATCCGGCCCGAGCAGGTAAAGCGCGCCACGATGGACGAACAGCGCGGACCAAAAGGCGCCGCCTATGGTCGAGACTTTTCTCCAGGTGGCGCCGCGGTCGCGCGATTGAAAGACGTGGGACACGGCGCGGCTGTGCTCGGTGCTCCGGGGCCCAAACTCGTCGTGGGAAGCGACGTAATGGCCGTTGGTCAAAACGGCCAGGCTGGGCGAGCCGATGTAGATGCCCGAGGAGGCCGGGCTGTAGTCAATGACGACGCCCGGCACAACGGGACGGGCAGCCGCGAGCGCGGCGTTGGTCCTGGCGTGGGCCTGGACACACAGGCAGAGCGGGGCCAGGAAAGCCAGGAGTTGAACAACTATTCGATGGGCAAGGTGGTTCATAGTTTGATCAGGCGCCTGATTTCGCCAGGGGCTATAGGCTGATCTCCGCCCAATAGCAAGCGCCGACAGCGGGAATCTCGCACCGACCACGCGCGGCAAGCGGCAGCGCTATCGCCGCCGGCCGCCGCCAAAAATGCTCCCCAGGACGCCGCGCACAACCTGGTTGGCGATCTGGCGGCCAATGCTGCTGCTGACCGAGCGAACGGCGCTCTTGGCGGCCATCGTCACCAGAGAGTCCGGCTGGCGGCCCGAGGCGCGGCCACGCGGCGCGGCGGGCGCCCCGCCGCCGAAGATCGAGCCGAGAACTCCGGGTTTCTTGGGTTCGATCACCGGCGGAGCGGACGGCGGTTGCACCGCAGCCAGCTTCTCGTAGGCCGACTCGCGATCCACGGCCTTGTCATAAACCCCCGCGACGATCGAATTCTGGATGAGCTGCCGGCGCTGCGCGGGCGCGATGGGGCCGATCTGGCTGCACGGCGGAACAACCCAGCCGCGCTGGACAATCGCCGGCTGGCCGTTCTCTTCGAGGCAGGAAATGAGCGCTTCCCCCACGGCTAGTTCCATGATCGCCTCGGCGGTCTTGATCTTTGGATTCTCGCGGAACGTTTCCGCCGCGGCGGTTACGGCTTTCTGGTCGCGCGGGGTGAAGGCGCGGAGCGCATGCTGCACGCGGTTGCCGAGCTGGCCCAACACGTTGTCGGGCACATCCCGCGGATTCTGGGTGACGAAATACACGCCGACACCCTTGGAACGGATGAGGCGGACGACCTGCTCGATCTTCTCCAGCAGCGCGGATGGGGCCTCGTTGAACAGCAGGTGGGCTTCGTCAAAGAAGAACACCATTTTAGGCCGGGGCAGGTCGCCGGCTTCGGGCAACCGCTCGAACAGTTCCGAGAGCATCCAGAGCAGCAGCGTCGAGTAGACGCGGGGGGATTGCAGCAGCTTGTCGGCGGCAAGGATGTTGATGAGCCCTTTGCCGCCGGCGTCGGTCTGCCTGAAGTCGTCGAGGTTGAGGGCGGGCTCGCCGAAATACTTGTCCGCGCCCTGCTCTTCGAGGGTGAGGAGGTTGCGCTGGATGGCCCCGACGCTGGCGGCGGAGATGTTGCCGTACTGCGTCGTGAACTGGGCGGCGTTGTCACCCACATATTGCGACATGGCGCGGAGGTCCTTGAGGTCCAGGAGCAGCAGGCCGTTTTCGTCGGCGACCTTGAAGATGATATTGAGCACGCCGCCCTGGGTTTCGTTGAGCTGGAGCAGGCGCGCCAGCAGCAGCGGGCCGAATTCAGAGATGGTGGTGCGAACCGGATGGCCTTGCTCGCCAAACACGTCCCAGAAGGTAACGGGGCAGCCGGCGGGCGTGTAGGAGTCGAGCTTGAGCTGGGCCACGCGCTCCTTGACCTTGGAGGACTGGCCGCCCGGTTGCGAAATCCCGGCGAGGTCGCCCTTCACATCGGCCAGGAACACAGGCACCCCCCGGGCGCTGAAGTTCTCCGCCATAACTTGCAGCGTCACGGTCTTGCCGGTGCCGGTCGCCCCGGCAATCAGCCCGTGGCGGTTGGCCATGTGCGGCAGAAGGAAAATCTCCGAGGTGCTCTTTGCGAGGAGGATGGGCGCAGTGTTCATAATGTGACCAGGCGGGATTATGGTTCGGATGGGTTAAGAGAGTCAACCCTCAGCGCGGCGGCGACAATCGGAAATTGACAATCCCGGAATTCTGGCCTCATATTAGATTCAGCGTTGCCGCGACAATATCCCGCACCGACGCGGGCACGGCACCGCTTGAACGTCAGGATAACTACTATGGCAGCTAAATTCGAACTCAAGAAATCGGACAGCGGCAAGTTTCACTTCAACCTCAAGGCCGCCAACGGCGAAGTCATCCTCACCAGCGAGATGTACGAATCCAAGAGCGCGGCGGAGAATGGCATTGCTTCTGTGAAGGCTAACGCCTCTCTGGATGCCCAGTACGAGCGCAAGGCTTCCGTCAACAACCAGCCCTATTTCATCCTGAAAGCCGCCAACCAGCAGATCATCGGCAAGAGCGAAATGTATTCCTCGGCCGCGAGTTGCGAAAACGGCATCGCTTCCGTGAAGAAAAATGCCGGCGAAGCTGTCATTTCCGATCTCACCGTCAGCTAGCCCGCATTTGCCACCGCGAAACGCCAGCCGGCTTATGGCCGGTTAGCGCAGCTCCAGTGCTCTGAGCCGGCACCGTGCCGGTGTACCAACTTTGCCGGGGCGGGGGCGTTCAGCTTGGAACGGCCCCGCCGGGCGGAGAACCTGGCCAGTCGAGGCTCGTTCCGGGCGTGTCGGCTTGCTTTGCTGCCTGCCCCTGAACAGCCTCGCTTCTGCCCCATTTCACCCCTGATCCCCCGTCGCTCCTCCGTCCTTCCTCCGTCCTTCCTCCGTCCTTCCTCCGTCCCTCCTCCGTTCCACCTCCCACCGCCCTGTCGGAGGTGGAACGGAGGAGGGACGGAGGAAGGACGGAGGAAGGACGGAGGAATCACGGTGGTGCTGCGGCATTAGCTGCGTGTGACTGCGGAAATGGCGGCGATTTGCCAAGCCAGGGCTGCCGTGACCAGGGCTCCCTGGGGCAGGCAGTAGAGCCTGCGAATTTCCTCCTGCCGGATTGTGGGAAGGGGAGCGATGTCACAAATGCGCCCTGGCGAATTGCCAAAAATCAGGCTTGGCAAGGTGGCTGTGTTCGCGTATAGGGGTTTCCACGTGACTCAATAATGCCAGGGATTCAGGGCTGGTTTCAGTCAGCTAAACTTAGTGAACTCGAATCGCCTTATGACAAGACTATTCCTCTCTCCGCGCGCCGTTCTGCCCATGACAGCCTTGCTGCTTTCAGGGTTGGTCGCATCCGCAGTGACGTTTACCAGCGACACCACCATCAGTTTCAACAACACCAGCTACGAGGGGCTGGAGGTTGTCGTGACCAACTGCACTCTGACCCTGGACGGACCACATACGTTCGCCAGCCTGCAAGTGCTGAACGGGGGCGCCGTCACACATCTATTCGCGCCGAATGGTTACGTGGATAACTGGCTCGGCGTCAGCAACCTGCCGGTGGTGTTGAGCCTAACCAATGCGGCAATGCTGCCCGAGACCAACATTGGGTCGGGCACCGTTGTCGTCCGGGATGGGGCCGGGCTGGTCACCTACAGCAACAGCGTGGATTACCTCGTCGGCTCGGACACCAACGGCCTGACCACCCTGCTGCTCACCACCAACTCGGCCATCGCCGAGGGGAGCACGAACCTGGTCAGTTACGAGTATTCCATCCCCGTGGATACGGGCTTGAGCCTGACGGTGAGCGGCGACGTGCTGGTGGCGGCGGGAGGAACGATCGGGGCGGATGGCAAGGGTTATGGGGGAGGGTTGGGCAGCGGGGCGGGCCGTTCAGCCGGAAGCCCGCTCAGCGGCAGCGGCGCCGGGCATGGCGGTTATGGCGCTCAGAGCGCAGCGCTCGATGGCAGCGGGTTGACCTACGGCTCCATTCAATACCCGTTCTCCCTTGGCAGCGGCGGCGGCGCTGGCTATGGAGGTCCGGGCGGGGCGGGAGGCGGGAAAGTCAGGCTGGTGGTGGGAGGCACCTTGCGAGTGGATGGCAGTGTGTCTGCAAACGGCGCCAACGGCATCAACAATCGCTCTGGGGGCGGTTCGGGGGGCAGCATCTGGCTGAGGGTCCAGAGCTTCACTGGAACTGGATCGCTATCGGCCAACGGCGGGGCCGGTGAGCCCGCACAGGGCGGCGGCGGCGGGGGAGGCCGAATCTCCATCCAGTATGCGAGCCTTGGCTTTTCGGGCGCGATCCAGGCATACGGCGGCAACGGTTACGCCCGGGGCGGCGCCGGAACGATCTACAGCCGCGCTGATACCCAGCCTGTCGGCCAGGTGTTGGTGCATAACGGGGGAATGTTCGGGACGAATACGCTGCTGGTGGCCACCGAACCGTTTGACCTCATTGTCCAGGGTGAAGGCGCTGTTTCCCTGCTTAGCGCCCAGACCATTGGCAACCTGCTCGTGGACTCAAACGCCCGGATCAGCCTGCTCAATCCGGGGGCGGGCCTGACGGTTACCGGTAATGCCACGATTCACAGCGGTGGCAGGATCACGGCTGACGGCTTCGGTTATCCGCGCAACGCGGGGCCGGGTGCGGGCAGGTATTACAGCTCCTACAGTTACACGGCCGGCGGCGGGGGACATGGCGGCTTTGGGGCAGCGGGCGGCAACCCCATGGCCTTCGGCGGCTCGCCTTATGGATCCGCGGCTGTCCCCTTGACCCCGGGCAGTGGCGGCGGCTGCTATCCTCCGCTTGGCGCGGGGGGCGCCGGGGGCGGGGTCCTCCGCTTGTCCGTCGGCGGGATGCTGCTGCTCAATGGCAGAATTTCCTCCGATGGCGAGGCAGGGCTTTCCGAAGGCTGCGGCGGCGGGGCCGGCGGCGGCATTGCGCTGACGGTTGGGACTCTCGCCGGTTCGGGAACAATTTCAGCCAACGGCGGCATGGGCAATGGCACCGGGCTCTTGGGGAGTGGCGGCGGCGGCGGGGGGCGCATTGCTATCGAGCACGGAGCGAATCTGTTTTTCGGCACCATCACTTGCCGCGGCGGCAGCGGTTCGGCTGTGGGCGGGGCGGGCACGATCTACACCAAAGGCCCCGCCCAGTCCTGGGGCCATGTGCTGGTGGACAACGGCGGGCAGGCCGGTACAAACACCACTCTTGGCACCAGCTCCCCCGGCACGGTGGACTTGACCGTGCAAGGCGGGGCCGTCCTGGTGCCGGTCTCCTCCATGACAATAGGCACGCTGCTGGTGGGCTCCAATGGATGGCTCTGCATCACCAACCATGACTATCCATTGACCGTGACCGGCAACGCCACCATCCAGGCTGGCGGCGGGATTCTGGCCAATGGAACCGGGCACGCTGGAAACACGGGGCCGGGCGCTGGCAAGTTTTACTCCAGCGGCGGTACGGTTATCGGCGGCGGCGGCGGTTACGGCGGCTACGGCGCTGCGGGTGGCACCGTTGCTCCAGCGCCAAGTATCGCGTATGGCGGCAGTCCTTATGGTTCACCCATATCGCCGCCAGATCGCGGCAGCGGCGGCGGCGGCAGCTCTCCCTATTTCACAGGTGGTTCCGGGGGCGGCTTGATTCGCCTCAACGTGACGGGTGTGCTGCTGGTGGATGGGATCATTTCGGCGAACGGCAATCCGGGGACGGCTCCCAGCGCCGGGGGCGGTTCTGGCGGAACAGTCTTCCTGAACGTGGGGGACTTGTCCGGCAGCGGCGTCATCTGCGCCAACGGTGGGATGGGCAATTACCTGGGCGGCGGCGGCAGCGGCGGACGCATCGCCATTCTCTACACCGCAAGCACTTTCTCCGGACTCGTCTCCGCTTACGGGGGCGGCGGTTACGCCTGGGGCGGCGCCGGCACTATTTACACCAAGGCGAGCAACCGGGCTTATGGCCTGGTGACGCTCGACAATGACGGGCACGCCGGGACCAACACAGCCTGGACGACAGGCGTAGGGATGATTGATCTGACAGTGCAGGGCGGAGCGGTGATGGCTCTTGCGTACCCTTATGCGCCGACCATTGGCAGCCTGTTGATCGCCTCCAACGGGTGGCTGGTTCTGGCCGGCAATTCAGGAAATCCGGCCCCGGCACTGACCATTACCAGCAACGCCACCGTCCGGGCCGGGGGCGGCATCCTCGCCGATGGCACTGGCTACCCGGGAGGACAAGGAAATGGGGCCGGGGGGTATTCCCTAACCGAAAGCGGTTATGTCGGCAGCGGCGGTGGTCACGGTGGGTATGGAGCCTCCAGCGGCGGCGGCGGCAAGGCGGCGCCGGGCGGTATTATTTATGGCAACCTGTCAGCGCCGACGCTTATGGGCAGCGGCGGCGGAAGGTACTCAACCGTTGTTGTTGGGGGCGCGGGTGGGGCAAACATCCGTCTTAACGTCACCGGAACGCTGCAGGTGGATGGCCGAATCTCGGCCGCAGGCATGCCCGCGGCTACCGGAAACGCGGGCGGAGGCGCTGGCGGCAGCATCTGGCTGACAGCAGCCGTGATCACCGGCACGGGGATCATCGCCGCTGACGGAGGCGCGGGCATTGGTCTGGGGGGCGGCGGCGGTGGCGGACGCATTGCCATGACTTACTACGCGAACGCTTTTTCCGGGGTGATATCCGCGCGCGGCGGCGGCGGCTACGCCTGGGGCGGCGCCGGAACGATTCACACCAAGGTCGCCAACCAATCCTGGGGCCAGGTGATTGTGGACAACGGCGGGCAGAACGGGGCCAGCACGAGCTGGGACGTGGGCGGACTGTTTGATTTGACGGTCGGGGGCGGCGCGGTTGTTTCGCCGCCGGCCAGGCAGACTTTCAGAAACCTCTCGGTCCTTCCCAACGCCTGGATCAGCCTGTCCAACCAGGTGCTGACCGTGAGCGGCGATGCCGCTATTCAAGCCGGCGGCGGCATTGTCGCCGACGGCACTGGTTATCCGGCGAATCAGGGTCCCGGGGCGGGCAAGTATGCGGGCTCCGGGAGCGGAGCCGGTCATGCCGGCTATGGCGGACGCGGCGGCACAAGCCTGGCGGCGACTGGCGGTGCCACCTACGGGTCCGCAATTGCGCCGACAGACCCTGGCAGCGGCGGAGGAGGTTATCCTCCTCAGTTTCTCGGCGGCGCCGGCGGCGGGATTGTTCACCTGACGGTTTCGGGCGCGCTGCTCGTTAACGGACGCATTTCAGCCAATGGCAGCGGTGGTGCCGCCCAGGGAGCCGGGGGCGGCTCGGGCGGCAGCGTTTGGCTGACAGCCGGAACACTCTCCGGCAACGGCGTCATCTCCGCCAATGGCGGCGCTGGCACCGGCTACGGCGGCGGCGGGGGGGGCGGCCGCGTCGCCCTTCAGTACAGCGTGAACAGCTTCACCGGAACTACTTCCGCGCAGGGCGGCGGTGGTTATGCCTGGGGCGGGGCGGGAACAATCTACACTAAGACCGCGAGCCAAAGCATGGGCCAGATGCTGATTGATAACGGCGGCCATTACGGCACGAACACTACCGTAGCCTTCCTCCAGCCTTTCGATCTGACCGTCCGAGGCGGAGCCGTCGCGCAGCCCGCGGGGTCGTATCTGGTGCTGAGCAATCTTCTCCTCAGCGGCGGCGGCACGCTCACCTGTCCCCGGACGCAGACCAACCTCGACGTGACCGTCTTGCGCAACGCGACGATTGACGACGGCAGCGCGATAACGGCGGACGCGCTGGGCTACGGAGCCGGCGCCGGACCGGGGGCCGGGCAATCCACTAATTCGATCGGCAGCGGGGCGGGCTATGGCGGCCAGGGCGGCGCTTCGTCCCTGCTGCCGGGCGGCCCGACTTACGGCTCCGACCAGCAACCGGTTGACCCGGGCAGCGGAGGCGGCCCGGGATATGGAGCACAGGTGGGAACTTCGGAGGGCGGCGGGGCGATTCGCCTGACCGTGGGCGGCAGCTTGATGGTGAATGGCGTGATTGGCGCCAACGGCAACGTCGGCTTGGAGGATGATGCCGGGGGCGGCTCGGGCGGCAGCGTCTGGCTGACGGCCGGCGCGCTGGCGGGGGCGGGCACCATTACAGCGGATGGCGGCGCGGGAGAGTTGTACGGCGGCGGCGGTGGCGGCGGCGGACGCATCGCCATCTACACGCCGCTGAATGTGTTTGGCGGGCTGGTTTCGGCTGCCGGCGGGGATGGTTGGATGCCGGGTCAGGTCGGTTCTGTGTACTGGGCAGCCAGCCCGGCGGTTGCGGAGGTGGTTTCCATCGCGCCGACCGGCACCTACACCGCCGCAGTGAGCACTGCCGAGGTTGTGTTCAGTGCCCCGGTCAATCCCTATTCCGTTGTGTCTCCGGGTGTCCTGCTCACCACGCCGGAGGGCGTGATCGTGAGCAACATCACCTCCACGGCGCTGAGCCCTTACCGCTTCGCGCTTAGCTTTGACGTCCAGACTGCCCAGGGCGACTACGTCCTGAGTGTCGGCCCGCAGGTCGTGGACCTTTACGGCCAGCCTCTGTCGCAGGTTTACACGGGCCTGTTCGCCATTGCCTGGACAACGGTGGGGGGCTCTATCACCGACACCAACGGCCTGCCGATGCCGGATGTGATGGTGCAGTCGGACCGCGGCGGGGAGCCCGCGCTCACTGACGCCAACGGCAACTACGTTCTGGCTGTGCCGCCTGGCGGCGTGGTTACTGTCACGCCCTCGAAGAGCGGCTTGATGTTCGTGCCCGCGTCCCGTAGCTACACAGATGTCACCGTCCCGATCACCAACGAGAACTACCTGGCGGTCGGCACGACCTTGCCGACGCTGACCACGGAGATTCAGACGAACGACCTGATCCTGAGTTGGTATGGCCTCCCCGGGGTGAGTTACCAGGCGTATTACTCGACTGATCTGGCGGTGTGGCTGCCGTACGACAACCCGTTGTTGGGGACCAACGGTCTATTGCAGTTCGTGGTGCCGATGGGCACCGACCCGCTCAGGTTCTTCCGCGTGCAGGCCCTTTACTGACGGCCTCCGCGCTGTGCGCAGGTAATCAAGCGCGTTGAGGCAGCCGCACCTGGTGCATAGCGGCTTGAAGGCCTGATGGCTGGGGATTAACACACGCCGGGCGGCATTCAGCGGGGCGGCGACCCTGTGTCACGGAAGGGCGAACCTGAGCGGTAGAGCTCAAGTCGCGCCCGGAGGGTTTCGGCCTGGTCTGTGTTGGCCTGGGCGGAGGCCAGTTCCAAGGCCCGCTGGGCGGCCGCGACGGCGTCCGCAAACCGCCCCGCCTCGGCATACGCAGCCGCGAGCGTTCCGAGCAGCATGGGGTCTTCGTCGCCGGCGAGCCGCCGGGCTTGCTCGGCCAGTTCCACAGCTCGGGCGCCGTCGCGGGCCGAGGCCTGTGGACAGGTCGCCAGCACCCAGGCCAGGTTGCTGAGGAGGTGAGGGTGGTTGGGCAGGGCGCTGACCGCCGCCTGGTAATGCGCCACCGCCTCGCCGCACCGGCCCTTTTGCAGGAGGGCGTTGGCGAGGTTGTTATGGGCCTCGGCGAGGTTGGGCGCAAGTTTCAGAGCCTGATGGAAATGGGCAATGGCGTCATCCACCTGGCCTTTGGCCAGCAGAGCGTTGGCGAGGTTGTTGTGGGCGCCGGGGAGGTTGGGCTGGATTTCCAGCGCCGCCCGGAAATGCGCAATGGCTTCGTCCGCCTGCTTTCGCTGGAGCAGAAGGTTGGCGAGGTTGAGGTGGGCCTCGGCGAGCCGGGGCTCGATTCGGAGGGCGGCCTGGAGATGAGCCAGCGCTTCGTCTGCTTGGCCTTTTTGCAGCAGGGCGTTGGCCAGGCCGTTGTGAGCGGGGGCAAAGAACGGTTGGAGGGCCAGCGTCTTCCGGAAGCCGGCGATGGCTTCGTCCCCCCGCCCCTGCTCCAGCAGAGCGTTGGCGAGGGTGTAGTGGGCGGCGGCCAAGCCGGGTTGGAGCCGAACGGCCCTTTCCAGGCAGGCGACAGCGTCCGCGCCGCGGCCTTTGGCGAGCAAAGCGTTGCCGAGGCTCACATAGGCGCTGGCCTGGTCGGGGTCAAGTTCGAGGGCATGCTGCAATTCAGCGATGGCCTCGTCCACGTGTCCGGCCTGGAGCAGCGCGCCGCCCAGGTTGTAGCGCGCGCTGCTAAGGGTGGGCCGGAGTTCGACTGCCTTGCGCAGATGCGCCAGCGCCTTGTCCATCTGCCCTTGTTTGGAGAGGGCGTTGCCGAGGTTGTTGTGCGCCTGCGCCGAGTCGGGTTGCAGCCTGACACCCCGCTGCAAGTGGGGGATCGCCTCCTCGAAGCGGCCCTGCGCGAGCAAAGCGCCGCCCAGGTTGCTGTGCACGTCGGCGGCGTTGGGTTGGAGGGCGAGGGCTTGCCGGAAGTGGGCGACTGCTTCGTCGGGGTGTCCCTCTTCGAGCAGCAGCGTGCCCAGGTTATTGTGGGCCAGGCCGGCAGCCGGATTCCGCGCGATGGTCGTTGTCCAGAGAGTCTTCAGGTCGGTATAGGTGCCGGCCTCGCGCCAAGTTAGCACGCCCAGCGCCAGAACCAGGCAAAAAGCAGAAACGGGAAAGCAGAAAGCAGAAACGCGCTCGGCGCCTGAACCAACCCTCTGCCAGGCGTGGGCGAAAACGGCGGCGATCAGCGCAATGGGGCCGATGAGGGCGAAGTATTGCCAGTGGTTGGCTACCAGCGAGTAGCGCATGAAGTAGATGTTCAGGAAACCCAAGACGGGCAGCAGCATGACCAGGAAGTAGCCCAGGCCAAACAGCACGGCTTTTCCCCACCCCCGCCGGTAACGCCAGCAGACCAGGAACAACGCCACAACCAGAAGAACCGGCACATAGGACCACACCCGGGCCGGATCAATCTGCCAGCGCGGATAGACGAAACTCAGGTTCACCGGCAGGAATGCCTTGTAGAGATAAAACCAGAACGCCCAGCCGGCCCCTGCCAGCCGCGACCAGAGAGAGTCGGCGCGCACATCGAGCAGGCTCGCGCCAATCGCCCGGTGGTATTGGAACCAGATGGTGACGCATCCCGCCGCCGCCGCCAGGGCGAAGAAGGGCAGGCTCCGCCACAAGTCGCGCAGCTCCAGCCGCCCGCGCCGCCACCACGCCAACCCCAGCAGCACCACCGGCAACGGGACCACCGCGGTTTTGCTCAGCAGCGCGCCGAGAAAAGCCAGCAGCGACAGGGCGTCGCAGCGCGAGAACCACGGCAGGGCGTTGCTTGCCTCGCCCGGCGGGAGCCTTTGCTCCCGTTGATCCACGCTGCGCAGGTAAAACAGCAGGCTGCTCAGGTACAGGAACATCGCCAGCGTGTTCTTGCGCTCGGTGATCCAGGCCACGGACGCGACGTTGACCGGGTGCACGGCAAAGATCGCCGCGGCCAGGAAGGCGCCGGGGATTCTCAGCCGCGCCAGCACCCGCCACAGCAGCACCGCGCTCAAGGCGTGCAACAGCACATTCACCAGGTGGTAGCCCAACGGGTTGGCCCCCCATAGCCGCCATTCCAGCCATAACGTTGTCGAGGTCAGCGGAAAGTAATCCGGTGCGGCGGTTGTGAACCACAGGCGGAACAGCCCGTCGGAGCCCTGGATCAGGGGATTGCGCCACAGGAATGTGTCGTCGTCCCAAATGAACCCCGCTCGACCCACGGGCAGGTAAGCCGCCAGGGTGGCCGCCACCAGCAGCGCGCCCCACACCCAGGCCCGCCCCACCCGGGAGGGCGTCGCCGGTTCCGGCCCCGGCGTGAGCGGTTCTGCGGCGCGGTTACTGGACTGGGCGTCGTTATCGGGCACTGCAAAAAGCCTGAATCAATCAAGCTGGATGCGCAATCTCAAACACCTCCGGCCAGCCAGTCCGCGAACCACGCTTCGGGCTCTGCGCTGAAGGCCGTTGGCCGACCGTGCCAGGCAAACCGCACCTCGCGCGCGTGCAGCGCATGATGCGGCAGGATGAGCCGCCGCCGCTGCTCCGCCGTCAACCGGTCCTCCACCAGCGCCAGGTACAAATCCTCGTCGCCTCCATAGATCTTGTCGCCCACAATGGCATGTCCGATGTGCGCCAGGTGAATCCGGATCTGATGCTTGCGGCCCGTGTGCGGCCGCGCCAGCAGCAGGGCAAAGGGCGCTTGCTCCCGCGTGAACCGTCTTTGTACCCAGTACTCCGTGACCGCCGCAGCGCCATCCGCGCGCACGCAGTCCTTGATGGCCACCGGGCTTTGCTCGTCTTTGCCCAGCGGCGCGTCAATGACCCCGCGCGGTTCGGGCGGATGCCCGTGCACGATGGCCAGGTAGTCCTTTTCGACCTGCCGGCCCTCCCAAAGCCGCCGCAGCGCGCGCGCGCTGCCAAGGTCCTTGGCCAGCAGCGTCACGCCGCTGGTCTCGCGGTCGAGCCGGTTGACCAGGTGCGGTTGCGAGCCTTGCCCCAAGTACAGGCGCGCGCGGCTGATCAGGCTCGAGAGTTGGTCCGTCTTGGTCGGATGGCACACCAGCCCGGCGGGCTTGTTGATGACCAGCAGCTCGCAATCCTCGTGGATGATCTCGAAAAGCTCTGACACAGTGGAATCGCCGGGCGGAATCATGCCGCGCCAAACCCCCGGGGCAATCCTTCTTTTGCCGCCTCGTTCGGGGCCGCTCCGAAGGAGCCAGGCCGCCCCGCCCCCTCCAATTTTTGTTTCGCGCCCCCGGGGGATATGCACTACATCCTGGTCAACGGCGCTAACCTGGACATTTTACATCTGCAAGGCCGGAGCGCGGGCATCTTGCCCGCTTACAGGGTCCAAACGGGCTAAGCGGGCAAGATACCCGCGCTCCGGCCTGTTGGTATTTCGTGCGGGTGGTGAATGATCCGGGCTGACGCTGCGGGATCATGGCTGAGCAGACACAAACCACGTCTGCGCCCCCCACGGGGCGGGCTTTGCGACTGGCGCACCGATGGGCGGATTGGCTGATTTACCCTTGCACGGATTGCTGCCGAAAGAGTAATAAGAGTGCGTGCCACGCCTCTGGCGGGGCCGACTTTGTTAGCGCTTTGTCTCTGCTGTAACTGCTTATGCATGTCATGTCTCGCTCCCGGAAGTTGGGAGTAATTCTGGGTCTTCTCATTCCTTTGACCGCCAGCCTGCTCGGCGCCGCTTCGGAACGCCGGGTGCTGGTCTATACCAAGAACGGCAAGGGGTATGTCCACGACAACATCGCGGCGAGCGTCGCGGCGATTCAGAAGCTCGGCGCCGCCAACAACTTCGCCGTGGATGTCTCGGACGACCCGGCGGTGTTTACGGACCAGAACCTGAAACAATACAAGGCTCTGGTCTTCGACAACGTCAACAATGAGATATTCGACAACGAGGAGCAGAAGGCGGCGTTCCAGCGCTACATCCGGGCCGGGGGCGGGTTTGTGGGCATCCATTCCGCCTGCGGCGCCATGCGCGACTGGCCCTGGTTCTGGGAACTGATTGGCGGCAAGTTTGTCCGCCATCCCAAAATGCAGACCTTCAAGATCAAAGTGAAGGACGCCAAGGACATCTCGACTGCCCACCTGCCTCCCACCTTCGACTGGACGGATGAGTTTTACTTCGTTGACCACATGCCCAAGGGGCGGCACATCCTGCTCGCCGGCGACCTGACCACGCTGGACGATCCCGCCAAGGAGAAGTATCCGGGCAAGCAGTTCGGCGACGAGTTTCCGCTGGCATGGCGCCGTAAGTTCGAGGGCGCGCGCACCTGGTACACCGCGCTGGGGCACAAGCCGGAGCATTATTCCGATCCCAAGCTCACTCAGCATATCCTGGGCGGCATCCTGTGGGCGATGGGCAAGAACAAGTGAGCCGCCGACCGCCAAGGGCAAACACCAAACCGAATCCGATTCTTATGAACCAACCTCTCTCTGTATCCCGACGACAGTTCCTCAAGGCCTCGCTGGCCATGACAACAGGCGCAGCCGTCTTCCCGACCATCGTGCCCGCATCCGTCCTGGGGGCGGGTGCGCCGAGCAAGAAGATTCAGGTCGGCCAGATCGGCTGCGGCCGCATCGCCCTGACCATGGACCTGCCCGGCATTATCAAGCATGACATCGCCCGCGTGGTCGCCGTCTGCGACCTCGACTCCAAACGGCTGGCGCATGCCCGGAAATATGTCGAGGGCGCTTACGCCAAAAAGCAGGGCGGCGGCCAGGCGGTGGCCGTCAAGACCTACGGCAACTACCGCGAGTTGCTCAAGGACCCGCAGATTGACGCGGTGGCCATCAGCACGCCCGACCACTGGCACAGCGAGCCGGTGATCGCCGCCGCGCTGGCCGGCAAAGACGTTTACGTGCAGAAGCCGCTCACCATGACCCTCCGGGAAGGCCGCGCGGTCAGCGACATCCTCCGCGCCCGGAAACGCGCCTTTCAGATTGGCAGTCAACAGCGCTCGACCGCGCAGTTCCGCATCGCCTGCGAGCTGGTGCGCAACGGGCGGATCGGCCAGTTGCGCACGGTCAAGATTGGCTTGCCGGTGGACCCCGCGGGCGGCAACGACCAGGAGATGCCGGTTCCGCCCAACCTGGACTACGAGCAATGGCTGGGCTGCACCCCGAAGGTGCCCTACACCGAGGAGCGCGTCCACCCTCAGAACAGCATTACCGACCGGCCGGGGTGGTTGCGCATTGATTCGTATTGCCTGGGCATGATCACCGGCTGGGGCTCGCACCACGTGGACATCGCGCACTGGGGCATGGGCGCCGAGCTCACCGGCCCGATTCTAGTCGAGGGCAAGGCCGAGTTCCCCACCAAGGGCCTGTGGAACGTCCACGGGCCGTACCATATCGAAGCCCAGTACGTCAACGGCGTCACCATGATCATAGACAACAACTTCACCAACGGCGTGAAGTTCGAGGGCGACAAGGGTTGGATCTTCGTCAGCCGGGGCGGCGCCAAAGCCACCGCCAGCGACCCGGCCAGCGCTTTCGGCAAAGCGCTGGACGCCAGCGACCCCGCGATTCTCAACGCGAAGATTGCGCCGAATGAAATCCACCTGCACAAGAGCGAGGACCACCACCTGGACTGGCTCCAGAGCATTCAAACCCGCCAACCGGCCGTCACCACGCCCGAGGAAGCGCATCGCTCGACCAGCGCCTGCATCCTGGGCTGGATCGCGATGAAGCTGGGCCGCAAGCTTCGCTGGGACCCGCACAAGGAAGCGTTTGCTGGCGACGACCAGGCCAACGCCATGCTGACCCGGGCGGAGCGGGCGCCCTATGGCATTGACCGGCTGCTCAAGAAACCATGAAGCCGGAAAGCGGAATGCGTGAGATGAGTTGCAGCCTCGGACGGATTCGTTGATCAGCTATGAACCTTGCCCACCACCTCAGCCTGCTTGCCCTGTGCGCCGCGCTCCCCGCAGTGGCGGGCGACAGCGTCCGGCTCATCACCCTGGACCCCGGCCATTTCCACGCGGGGCTGGTGCAGAAAACCATGTACCCGCAAGTGAGCCCCGTGGTGCATGTCTATGCACCCGCCGGCCCGGACTTGCAGGAGCACCTCAAACGCATCGAGGGCTTCAACACCCGCGCCGACCAGCCCACGCACTGGAAGGAGCAGGTCTATACCGGCCCCGATTTCCTGCGGCGCATGCTCAGGGACAGGGCGGGCAACGTCGTCGTGCTGGCGGGCAATAACGCCCGCAAGACCGATTACATCAACCGCTCGGTGTCCGCCGGGTTCAACGTGCTGGCCGACAAACCCATGGCCATCACACCCGCCAACTTTGACCTGCTCTGCAAGGCCTTCCGCCGCGCCGCCGACAGGAAGGTGCTGCTCTACGACATCATGACCGAGCGCTACGAGATCACCAGCATGCTGCAGCGCGAGCTGGCGCGCATGCCCGAACTGTTCGGCACCATGCAGCCCGGCACACCGGAGCAGCCTGCGGTGGTCATTGAGAGCGTGCACTACTTCTTCAAGGAAGTGGCCGGCAAACCGCTGATCCGGCCCGCCTGGTTCTATGACGTGCGCCAGCAGGGCGAGTCCATTCCGGATGTCGGCACGCACCTGGTGGATGCCGTACAATGGATTTGCTTCCCCGACCAGGCGCTGGACTGGCGCCGGGACATCCAGGTGTATCACGGCCGCCGCTGGTCCACCCGCCTCACCCCGGAACAATTCAAACGCTCCACCGGCCAGGACCGTTACCCGGATTACTTCAAGAAAGACATCGGCCCGGACGGCGCGCTCGAAGTGTATGCCAACGGCGAGGTCGGCTATGCGCTGCGCGGCATCCACGCGCGGGTCACCGCCCTCTGGGGATTCCAGGCCCCCGCCGGCGCGGGCGACACCCATTACGCGCTGGTGCGCGGCACGCGCTGCAACCTGCTCATCCAGCAGGGCGCGGAGCAGAACTACAAGCCCGCCCTCTATGTCGAGAACAAGTCCAGCGCCAGCGCCGCCCAATTCGAGCAGACGGTCCGCGCGGCTGTCGCCAGGCTCAACGCCAGTTGGCCGGGTGTGGACCTCAAGCCCGCGGGCGCCTCGTGGGAGATCACCATCCCCGACCAGTACCGCGTAAGCCACGAGCAGCACTTCGCCCAGGTGACCGAGAAGTTCCTGGGCTACCTGGCGGCGGGCAGGATGCCCGAATGGGAAGTGCCCAACATGCTCGCCAAGTACTACACCACCACCCAGGCTCACCGATTGAGCCACAAGCGCAAGTAGCCTCAGACCTCCTAACCCGTTGGAAACGACGTAAGTCTAATTCCCCCCGTGCCATACCCCCTCCCTCCGTGGTGGCACCTCCGTCCCTCCTCCGTTCTACCTCCGTTCTACCTCCGTTTTGGAAACGGAGGTGGAACGGAGGTAGAACGGAGGTAGAACGGAGGAGGGACGAGGGAAGGACGGGGGTGACTGCATGCAACTGCAGTAATGGCAGCTATTTGCCAGGCCAGGAACTCCTGGTACGGGGGGATTGACGCGGGTTGTTTCTGCTGCCACCAGGCGCACCCTTGGGATAGAACTCGCGAAATTCCTGAGGAAAACGGGCCGGTATTGGCATCCGGAAGATACCTTGCAGCCTCAGAATCCGTGCCACGGATCGGGGGCTATGAGCGTTGCGGCTGCTTGACGTTCAGTTACTGCCGTCAAGGCAATTCGCCTTGCCGAGCGGGGCGGTGATGGCTATGAAAGGGGGCCATGAGCGCATCCAAGTACGCCCTCGGCCTCGACTACGGCACCAACTCCGTACGCACCCTGATTGTCAACGTCGCCAACGGGCGCGAGGTGGCCTCTGCCATTTGGACCTTTGAGCACGGCCGCCAGGGGGTCATCCTGTCGCGCGATCCGAACCTGGCGCGACAGCACCCGGCGGACTATGTGACCGGGGCGGAAGTCACGATCCAGAAGGCGCTGGCGCTGGCCAGGCGGACGGTGCGGGGTTTTGCGCCGGACCAGATCATTGGAATCGGGGTGGACACGACCGGCAGCACCCCGATCCCAGTGGACCGCCGCGGACGGCCGCTGGCGTTTGACCGCCGGTTCGCCCGGAATCCCGCGGCGATGGCCTGGCTTTGGAAAGACCACACGGGTATCGCCGAAGCGGCGGAGATCACGGCGCTGGCGCGCCAGCTTCGCCCCCACTACCTGGCCAAGTGCGGAGGCAATTATTCCAGCGAATGGTTCTTCAGCAAGATCCTGCATTGCCTGCGGACCAGCCCCGAGGTGTTCGACGCCGCCTGGCTGTGGGTGGAATGCGCGGATTGGGTGCCAGCGATGCTCACCGGCACCGAGGCGCCCGAGAAACTGACCGTCGGCGTGTGCGCCGCCGGCCACAAGGGGATGTATAACGACGCCTGGGGCGGCTACCCGGACGCGGAGTTCCTGTCGCAACTCGACCCGAAGCTGGGCCAACTGCGGTCCCGCCTGTCGGCCAAGGCGCACACCATTGACCGCGCGGCAGGCGGGTTGACCGCGGACTGGGCCCGGCGGACCGGCTTGCCGGCAGGGTTGCCGGTGGCGGTGGGAGCGATGGATGCGCACATGGGCGCCGTCGGGTCCGGCATCGCGCCGGGCATCCTAGTGAGGATCATCGGCACGAGCTCGTGCGATATGCTGGCCGTGCCGCTGGACGAGAAGCTGGCGGACATTCCGGGGCTGTGCGGCATTGTCCCGGAGAGCATTGTGCCGGGTTACTACGGGTTGGAGGCGGGGCAATCGGCTGTGGGCGACATCTTCAACTGGTTCGTCAACTACATTCAGCCGCTCGGCAAAAAGACCGGCTCGCATGAAGCGCTCAGCGCCGCGGCGGCCAGGCTCGCGCCGGGGGAGTCGGGCCTGCTGGCGCTGGATTGGAACAATGGCAACCGCACGGTGCTGACGGACCAGCGGCTCACGGGCCTGCTGCTGGGGCAGACGCTTTACACCACACCCGCGGAAATCTACCGCGCGCTCATCGAGGCCACCGCGTTCGGCGCGCTGACCATTATCGGCCGGTTCGAGGAATACGGTCTCAAGGTCGGGCAGATCGTCAACTGCGGCGGCATCGCCGAGAAGAACCCGCTGGTGATGCAGATCTACGCGGACGTGACCGGGCGGCCCAACAGGATTTCGCGCTCGGGGCAAACGTGCGCGTTGGGCGCGGCCATCGCGGGGGCGGTCGTCGCGGGCAAATCGGCGGGCGGCTACGCCACTTACGGGGAGGCGCAAAAGGCCATGACCGGCCTCAAAGCGCGGGTGTTCCGGCCCAACCCGGCTGACCAGGCCGTGTATAAAGAGCTTTATTCCCTTTACCGCAAGCTGCATGATGCGTTCGGGACAAAACAGGCGACCGGTAGCCTGTATGACGTGATGAAGCAGCTAATTGAAATCCGCAACCGGGCGCGGAAGTGAACCACGAGACAGACCAAGAAGGACACAGAATTATGAAGAAGAAGTATCAATGGCTTAGCATCCTTTCTGTTGGCTTAAGCGCCGCGGCGCTGGCGGGCTGCACGAGCGTGTCGCCGTTTGCCGCTCAAAAAGGGCAAGTCACCCATCAGCCTTTCGGCCACACGCAAGACGGCACCGCCGTCGAGCTCTTCACCCTCCGCAACAACAACGGCGCCGAGGTCGGCATCTGCAATTACGGCGGCCTGGTCGTCTTCCTGAAAGTGCCGGATCGCAACGGCCAGTTCGGGGATGTCACGCTCGGCTACGACAAGCTGGAGGATTACCTGAAAGACAGCCCCTATTTCGGCGCGCTGATCGGGCGTTACGGAAACCGTATTGCCAAGGGCAAGTTCACGCTCAACGGGCGGCAATACACCCTGGCGGTCAACAACGGCCCGAATGCTTTGCACGGCGGGCTTAAGGGCTTTGACAAAGTGGTCTGGCAACCGACCATCCGGGCGAGCCTGACGGGACCGGAGCTGGAGTTGAACTACGTGAGCAAGGATGGTGAGGAGGGCTACCCAGGCACGCTGCGCGTCACCACGATCTACTCCCTGACCGAGGACAACGCGCTCAAGATCCAGTACAAGGCCACGACGGACCAGGACACGGTCGTCAACCTTACGCACCACTCCTATTTCAACCTCGCCGGCAAGGGCGACATCCTCAGTCACGAGGTCATGCTGCCGGCCGACAAGTTTACGCCGGTGGACAGCACGCTAATCCCGACCGGCGAGCTGCGGCCGGTGGCGGGCACGCCGTTTGACTTCCGGACACCCACGGCCATCGGCGCGCGCATCGGCCAGGACGACGAGCAACTCAAGTTCGGCGGCGGTTACGACCACAACTGGGTCATCAACAAGCCGATGGGAGAGCTGGGCCTCATGGCGCGGGTCTATGACCCAGCCAGCGGGCGGGTGATGGAGGTGTGGTCCACCGAGCCGGGCCTGCAGTTTTACTCGGGCAACTTCCTCGACGGCAAGAACATCGGCAAAGGCGGCTGGGCCTACAAGTTCCGCAACGGCTTCTGCATGGAGCCGCAGCACTTCCCCGACTCGCCCAACCAGCCCAATTTTCCCTCGGTGGTCCTCAAGCCGGGCCAGGTTTACCGCAATACCATCCTCTACAAGTTCTCGGTGCGGAAGTAGGGGGCAGCCGACCGGCTACGCAGAGCGGACCATGAGCGCTGTTGACCTGAGCCAATTCGAGGTCTGGCTCGCCGCGGGCAGTCAGAATCTATACGGGGCCGAGGTTCTCAGGAAAGTCGCCGCGAACTCGGCGCAGGTTGGCCGGGCGCTGGATACGGCGGCGTCCATCCCCGTCCAGGTGGTCGTCAGGCCGGTGGTCAAGACGCCGGCAGAAGCCACCGCCCTGTGCCAGGCCGCCAACGCGAGCCCCCATTGCATTGGCTTGATCACCTGGTGCCACACCTTCTCGCCGTCGAAGATGTGGATTGCGGGCCTCAAATCGCTGCGCAAGCCCCTGCTGCACCTCCACACCCAGCACCACCGCGAGATTCCCTGGTCGTCCATAGACATGGACTTCATGAACCTCAACCAGGCGGCTCACGGCGACCGCGAGCACGGCTTTATCATGAGCCGCCTGCGCCTGGACCGGAAGGTGGTGGTGGGCCATTGGCAGGATGCCGCCGTGCAGCGTCACATCGGCGCCTGGTGCCGCGCCGCGGCAGCCTGGCACGATTGGCAGGGAGCCAGGTTCTGCCGGTTCGGCGACAACATGCGCGAGGTGGCTGTGACCGAGGGCGACAAGGTTGCAGCCCAGGTGCAGTTCGGCTACTCGGTCAACGGCTACGGGATCGGCGACCTGGTCAAGCCGGTCAACGCCGTGACGGACCGGGAGGTTGACCGCCTCATCGCCGAGTACGAGCATTGCTACACGGTGGCGCCCAAACTCCGCAAGACTGGCGCGCTGCGGTCATCCTTGCGTGACGCGGCGCGCATCGAACTGGGCTTGCGGGTGTTCCTGGGCGCCGGCGAGTTCAAGGGCTTCACCGACACCTTCGAAGAGCTGCATGGTTTGCCCCAGTTGCCCGGGGTGGCGGTGCAACGGCTCATGGCCGACGGCTACGGGTTTGGCCCCGAGGGCGACTGGAAGACCTGTGCGCTGGTGCGTGCCATGAAAGTCATGGGCGCCGGGCGCAAGGGCGGCACTTCCTTCATGGAGGATTACACCTATCATCTGGACCCGAAGCGCAGCCTGGTGCTGGGCGCGCACATGCTGGAGATTTGCCCGAGCATCGCCCGGGGCCGCCCCTCGCTGGAGGTGCATCCGCTGGGCATCGGCGGCAAGGCGGCCCCCGCGCGCCTGGTCTTCGACACCGCCGCCGGCCCGGCGCTCAACGCGTCCCTCATTGATCTGGGCAACCGCTTCCGGTTGCTCCTGAATGAGGTTGAGGTCGTGCCTGCCGACAAGCGGCTGCCCCGCCTGCCGGTCGCCCGGGCCATTTGGGAGCCCAAACCTGATCTCGCGACTGCCGCCGCAGCGTGGATTCACGCCGGCGGCGCCCACCACACCGGCTTCAGCCAGGCAATCACCACGGAGATGCTCGAGGACTTCGCCGGCATGGCGGGCGTCGAGTTGGTGGTCATTGACGCCGACACCCGGCTCCGCCAGTTCAAACAGGAATTGAGGTGGAACGAAGTCTATTATGGCTTGCACCGCGGCTTCACCGGTTAGGGCATGCTGGAACCACTGAAGCAAGCTGTCTGCCGGGCAAACCTGGACTTGGTCGAAGCGGGCCTAGTGATTCAGACCTTTGGCAACGCCAGCGGCATTGATCGGCGGCGCGGCCTGGTGGTCATCAAGCCCTCGGGCGTGGCTTATGAGGTCATGACGCCGCGCCACATGGTCGTGGTTTCGCTCCAAAGCGGCCGAGTCGTCGAAGGCCGGCTCAAACCCAGCTCGGACACGGCGACCCACCTGGTGCTTTACCGCGCGTTCCCGCGCATCGGCGGCATCGTTCACACCCACAGCCTCTACGCCACCGCGTGGGCCCAGGCGAGGAAGGATCTGCCATGCTACGGCACCACACAGGCCGATTTCTGCGGCGGCACCGTGCCCTGCACGCGCAGTCTCAAGCCGGCGGAAATCAAGCAGGATTACGAGGCGAACACCGGCCGCGTCATCGTTGAGACGTTCCGGGGACGGGATCCGTTGCGGCATCCGGCGGTGCTGCTGGCGAGCCACGGGCCGTTCACATGGGGCAAGGACGTTCGCGAGGCCGTCCACAACGCGAGTTATCTGGAGGTGATCGCGCGCCTCAACAGCGAGACTCTGCGCGTCAATCCGCGGACAAGACCCATTCCAACGCCCCTGCTGGGCAAGCACTTTTTCCGCAAACACGGGCCGGCGGCTTACTACGGACAGAGACCCCAGGCACAGATCTAACTCGCGAGAACATATCCTATGCATTGGCTTGATTGGGTGGTCGTTCTGCTTTACTTCGCCCTCATTGGCTGGCTCGCCTGGTGGTATGGGCGGCATCAAAAAGACAGCGTAGATTACTTCCTCGCCGGACGAAACGCCGGCTGGGTGGTGATCGGGGCCTCCATCTTCACCTCGAACATTGGCTCCGAACATATCGTCGGCCTGGCCGGGCAGGGGGCTGTGACCGGCATGGCGATGGCCCACTGGGAGTTGCACGCCTGGTGTTTGATCGTGTTGGCGGGCCTGTTCGTGCCGTTCTATTACAAGTCGGGCGTGCAAACCATCCCCGAGTTTCTGGAACGCCGCTTTAGCGCCCGCGCGCGCTGGATTCTCTCCTGCGTTTCGTTGGTCGCCTACGTCTTCACCAAGGTGAGCGTGACCGTTTACGCCGGCGCGATTGTCTTCCAGGCGCTGCTTCCCGACACCTTCGGTTCGCCCCGGAACGCTTTCTGGGTCGGGGCCTTCTCCACCGTGGTCATCACGGGCATTTATACGGTCTTTGGTGGCATGCGGGCCATCATGTCCACCGCTACGCCCCAGGCCATTATCATTCTGCTCGGCTCGTTTGGGATCACCTTTATCGGTCTCTCCAGGTTGGGCGAGGGAGCGGGCGTGTTGGCTGGCTGGGGCGAACTCGTGAACCAATGCAGGGCCAACTCGGCTGACTTTGCTTTCTGGCGACCGCTGTCCGACCCTGGCTTTCCCTGGCTCGGCATCCTGATTGCCTCGCCGATTGTCGGCCTCTGGTATTGGTGCACCGATCAATACATCGTCCAACGCGCTCTGTCGGCCAAAGACCTCGCCACCGCCCGCCGCGGCTCGCTGTTTGGTGGATTGCTCAAGGTCTGGCCCGTGCTGATCTTCCTCATCCCGGGCATGATTGGCTGGGCCTTGCACCAGAAAGGCATCCTGCAACTGCCCGCCAAGATGCTGGCTGGACAGGTTGTGGCGCCGATTGACGGTGACCAGGTGTTTCCCTGCCTGGTAAAGTTCCTGCTGCCGGCCGGCGTTCGCGGCCTGATCGTCGCGTGCCTGCTGGCGGCACTTATGAGTTCTCTGGCGTCGCTGTTCAACTCGAGCGCCTCGCTCTTTACGGTGGACATCTATGAGAAGGTGCGGCCGGGCCGGTCCCGGCAACACCTGCTGACGGTGGGGCGCATTGCCACGGCGGCGGTGGTGCTCCTGGGCATCGTGTGGATTCCGGTCATGGCCAAAGTCTCCGGCGGCGGTCTTTACCAATACCTGCAGAGCGTGCAAGGCTATCTTGCGCCGCCGATCACCGCGGTGTTCTTCCTGGGCCTGTTCTGGAAGCGCATCAACGCGGCGGGCGCGACGTGGGGCCTAGCCGGCGGTTTTGTGTTGGGCATGACCAAGCTCACCCTCCAGGCGTTCTACGGCCAGGGCAAGTGCGAGCACCCGGCATTGCTCGCCGCCATCGGCGACTTCAACTTTCTGTATGCGACCGGGCTTCTTTTCGCCGCCAGCGCCGTCCTCATCATCGCGGCTTCACTCATGACCCCGCCGCCGCCCGAGGAGAAGATCAGGGGATTGACCTACGGCTCGATTCACACCGAAGCGGGTGAGGAAATCCGCCGGAGCTGGGATTGGGGCAACCGGCTCATGGTCGCCGTCATTCTGGTATTTGTAGTGGGCATGTATCTCTATTTCAGCTTCTGGCTGCGATAGGACGCGGGTCCGCGGCCTCCAAGGCTCATCGTGTGAGCCGCGGGATCGCCGACGCGCTCGACGCGCGTCTTGGCGTGGGGCAACCGGCGTTCCGCCATCTTGCCCCCTCGGTCTTTGGGGGGCGCGTTCCAATTCATCGTGGGAGCGCCGACATTCCTGTCGGCCCGACCAGGAGTTGACCCGGGGCCGACAAGAATGTCAGCCCTCCACCCCTCCTTTTGCAGGAAAGTGAAACCACTTTCAGATTGGAACTGCATGATTCTACGACTGGGCAGTCCCCTCACCCCAGCCCTCTCCCCTTCGGAAGGGGCGAGGGGGAGTTGCCGGCAGCGAATGGTGCCATTGCAAACTGGAATCGGTATGAGATGTGCCTGTCTTCAAGCGGGGCAGAACTTTGGTGTTGTGCGTGGCGACGCGCTGGTTCATATTATTCTTCATGAACGTAATACTGCATGTATTCTCGCACGACACGACAAGTTCCCGATGGGCGCCCGCGCTGGCCTGCGGGCTCCGTGGGGTGGCACTGGCCGTGACTCTGCTGGCCGCGTCCGCGCGCGCCGAGACGCATGCGAACCTGCAGGCCGTCAACGCCATCGGCCTCAGCGCGTGGGCGCCCAGCTACCCGCTCACGGTCCAGGGCATCCTGCTCACCGGCCCGGACGAAATGCTGGATTCGACGGCGAACTTCCAGCCGGCTTCCGCCGGCACCATGGGCGGCGAGTGGCAGATCGTGGTGCAGGCGGCGGAGGCGGGCGACCGCGGGGGCACCACCTGCTGGATGGGCCAGAACTACGCGACGCGCCGTTCGCCGGGAGACGACTCCTTCAGTTACAGCAATGAAGCCTGGCTGGCCGAAGTCGCGCGGCTCAACCACGACCCGGCCACCGGCCACGCTTTCCGGAAGGGCGACCTGGTCTCGATCACAGCCAACGGCTCCCTCTTCTATGGCGGCAAGCGGAACATTAATGAAATGCACCGCAACGAGACGAATTACGACTTTACCATATCCCTGGTCACCTCCAACTACGGCCTGCCCGCGCCGGAAGTGCTCTCGCTGACCTCACTCGTGCGCACCAACGACAACAACCCCGCCACGTCCGAGGACATCTTTGACGCCACGCGCGCCACCGGCGGTGAGCATTGGCAGGGCATGCGCGTCCGGCTCAACGGCCTGACGCTCCTGAGCGCGGACGGCTGGAACCCGACCAACACCTGGGGCGACCGCCTCTGCCCGGTGACCGATGGCGAGAACCGGTTGTTCCAGTTGCGCCATCCCCGCTACAGCCTTGGCCCCGCGCCGACCGATGCCTTCGACGCCATCGGCGTTCTTAGCCAGGAAAGCGGCTCGGGTTCGCAGGGTACCAATGGCTACGAATTGTTCGTCCAGGAAATCCTGCCATCGGAACCAGCGGTCCTCAGCATTGCCGCCCAGCCTCCAGCCGTCATCACCTGGCCGGGGTCGCTGGCCAACTACCAGTTGTACTACATCAATAGCGTCGCTGCGCCGGGCCCTTGGGAACAAGTGACAAACGTGCCGGCGCTGGTGAACGATCGCTGGACGGTGATTCTGGATTTGGCCGAAGCGCAGGCTAGGTTCTTCCGATTGCAGCGTGTGCGGTGACGGCTTACAGTGATCCCGTGAGCCGCCGCTTTGATCGTAAGTCCGCGCCCCTTGTCTCCGCACCTGCGGGGTCGCGTGGCTTCACCCTCATCGAGTTGCTGGTCGTCATTGCCATCATCGCGCTGCTGGCGAGCCTGTTGCTGCCGGCCATCGCGCGGGCAAAGGAGAAAGCCCTGGTGGCGAAGGTTCATGCCGAGCTCTACGGCATCGGCCTCGCGCTGCAGATGTACTCCGACGACCACGGCGGCAAAATCCCTCCCGTGCGGGAAAATTGCAACAGCAACCTGCGCGACCATTGGTGCCAACTACCGGTGGAACTGGCCGAGAGCCGCTACCTGCCGCGCAGCGGAGCGGACGGGCGCGAGGCCAACCTGGAGGACCCGTTTGCCCCCGGGCACACCTATAAATATGCCGCGCCGGGCCCGCTGTTGCTCAACGGCGAGCCGGCCGGCAACTACGCGCTCTGGGTGCCCACCAGTTTCCCCAACCTTAAGAGCGACTCCGGCAAGTTCTACTCCCAGCCCGCCGAAAGCCCGGTGCGCTGGGCGCTGTGGAGCCTGGGGCCGCGCCCCAGGAGCCCCCGCAGTCAAAGCAGCCATGCTCCCATGAGCGAACTGACCTGGTACAAACGCGCCGGCGGCGACGGTGTGATTGTGCGCTTCGCCACCCGGGATGGAATGCAATTCAAGAGTCCCTGATCCTATGTCGCCTCCATTCGTCGGCTCCCACGCCGCTGCCACCTCAAGCCTGTGAAAACCCAAAAAAGCCATGGCGTAGTTCGTTTCACCGTCTCCGTCCCGGCCGACCTGGCCAAACAGCTCGACCGGATGACCCGCGAAAAGGGCTATGCCAACCGTTCCCTGGCCGTCGGTGACCTCATCCGCGCGGGCCTGGTCGAGCATCGGCAGAACTACGGCGACCGCGAGATCGCCGGCACCATCACCCTGGTCTATGACCACCACAAACAGCACGTCCAGACCACACTCACGGATATCCAGCACGACCATCACGACATCATTCTCTCCACGCTGCACGTCCATCTGGATCACCACAACTGCCTGGAGGTCCTGGCGGTGCGGGGCAAAGCCCGGACCGTCAAGACGATCGCCGACGAACTGATCGCGGCCAGGGGTGTCAAGCACGGCAAACTGACAGTCACCTCGACCGGGAAGGATCTTCCCTCCTGAGCGGCCACGAGCCGCGGCGCCGTGTCGCGCCGCCAATCCCTGACCGGGGTCATGCGCGAGCCGGGCGGAGATTCTCCCCGCCTATGGCGTCAGGCCTGTACGCGCAAGGCGGCGACAGGATCACTGTCGCCGCCTTAATCAGTTGTGCGCTCTAGCGCTTGCCCTTGCCCTTGGCCTTAGACTTGGCTTTTGCCTTGGCCTTGGCCTTAGCTTTGGGCTTGGCCTCGGCCTTGCTCTTGCGAGCCAAGTCGGCGCGGTGGGCGCGTTCGTAGGTCTGAATGTCCTTGAACCGACCCTTCGCATTCCGGACGGCGTAGAGTTTCTTGCCCTTGCTGCTGCGATGAGTTGTGCGTTGTGCTTTGCCTGCCATTCTGTTTTCCTTTCGTCTCGTTCAGCTGCTTTGTGTTGTTTGTTCTTTCTGCTTGGTTGCCCCGAAGCGGTATGCGGCGGGCTGAACTCGTCTCCGCCTCACTGCTTCGGACGATCTTTTGCATCCAGACTGCGCCAATCATCCAACGCGCGCGCAGCCATGTCCCGGCCGCCCAGCCCAAAGGCCAGCGCGAAGGCCACGGCGGCCGCGCCCAGCGTTAGTCCAAAGGCCAGATTCACAATGTCATCCGCGACACCGGTTTGGCGCAA
This sequence comes from Verrucomicrobiota bacterium, assembly GCA_035358715.1. Taxonomy (GTDB): domain Bacteria; phylum Verrucomicrobiota; class Verrucomicrobiia; order Limisphaerales; family UBA8199; genus UBA8199. The sequence continues at coordinate 6,004 of DAOPPX010000017.1, read as the reverse complement.
CGCCATGGCGCCCGCGAGCGCCAGAATAACCACCCGCGCCACCAGCGCCAAGCGCCGCGCGTTGCGCGCATCGCTGGCCGAAATGCCTTTCACAACAATCTGCGCCAGCAGCAGGCCAAGCGCGAAGATCAGGACGCCCATGAGAATATGGCCCGCAAACACAATGAAGTCCTGGATCATCACGCCCACGGCCTGGAACCCGAGCATGTCGGCCGCGGTAACCGAAGCCAGCGCGATGATCAGCGCCAGGACCAGCATGCCAACAACCGCGGCGGGCGCCTGCCGGCCTTGCGGCGCCTGTTTGGCCAACCCCAGTGTGACCAACACGTTGTTGAAGCCCACCCCGGCGAGCAGGTTGGTCACGATGCCGGACACCACTTTGCCGATGACGATGGCGATCAGCACCACGATCGCGGCCCCAAGAATGTTGGGCAGCGCATCCATCATCTTGCTGAGCATGTCGCTGGCGGGCTTGGTGATGGCCTCCAACTTCAGCGCCGAGAGCGCGCTTATAAGGACCGGCACGAGGATCACGAAGTAGAGCACCAGGCTGAGCACGCCGGAAAGCTTCTGCTTGCCCAACGACGCCGCCAGTCCCCACTTCTCACTCAAGCGATCCACGCCGGCACTGGCCAGCAGGCTCTGCACGAGCCGCTGCACGATGCGGGCAATAAACCAGCCAATGACCAGGATGGCCGCGGCCGAGAAGATGTTGGGCAGGAAGGCAAACAACTTGTTGAAGAGCGTTGTGAGCGGCTCCAGCAGCGCGTTCATCTCCAGCGCCTGGAGGATCAGCGGCAGAAAAATCAGGAACACCAGCCAGTAAATGACGTCCGCAAACGTCTTGCTCAGCGGCAGGGGCTTGGCTTCCTCACCCGCCGCGCCGCTCAGTTTCTCGTCCATCTTCGTGGCTCGGAGGATGCTTGCGATCACGTTCCTCAATACCGTGGCCAGCACCCACGCCACGAGAATCAGCACGCCGGCGCCGATGAGGCGGGGCAGGAATGCCAGGATCGGCTGCACCAGCGCATTGAGCGGCTCGGATACCATCGTGAGTTTGATCGTGGAGAAGAATGCAATCAACACGATGAGCATGACCAGAAAAAACACCGCCTTGCTCGCCCATTGTTCAATCGGCACCTGCCGCTTGCTTTCAGGGCCGCCCATCCACTGGGCAATCCTGTTGTCCACGGAAGTCTTGCTGAGGAGTTTGCGCGTCACGAAGGCAGCGAAGAGCGCCACTAACCAGCCCCCCACGAGCACCGCCAGACCCGCCAACAGATTTGGCCCGAATTCGGCGAATTGCAGTCTCAGTTGCTCAATCATTTCATTCATACAATTTCCTTGGGTTGTTTGCGTTTCACTATTGCCGGCTCAACTTGCTTGTCAAACGGTTCTGCCCGGCCAATGAACTTCACTTTATCATCGCCATACATATTGCGCAACATAAAAATAGTGGACATTGCGGGCGCGCGGTTTCCCGCCGCCGCGCGCAAGCGCGGCGGGGTGTCAAGTGCGGAAACACGCGGGGCCCCGACTTGCGCCAGCCGGCTGCGTGGTCAATTCATGTGCTTGACGAATTCGTCGGCGCGGGCGATCGAGCGATTCATGGAATCAATGAGCCGCGAGATTTCGTTCTGAATATTGGTGGCCTCGCCCTTGAGCGACGCGATGGCCTGGGCGTTCAGATTATGCTTGAGGTAGAGCACGTAGTCGTTGAACTGGGTCAGCACCGGCGCCATGCTTTGCTCTGCGCTGGTCAATGCGTTGTGCATTTCGTCGTAGCGCCGGCGCGTGGCGTCGAGTTGCTGGCGGCTGGATTCCCGCAGTGACGGGGTGCCAATCTGCTGGAGCTCCTTCTCCCACTCCGCGAACAAATCGCCAGCGACCGTCTCGACGTCGCGGATGCGCTTTTGCACGCTCTGGGCCTGGCTCGCGCAGCCGTCGAAATCGCTCTTGAGCGCGTTGTAGGTCCGCTCCAGTTCGCCGCCGTCGAACTTGGTGATCTCCTTGAGCCGCGTGAGCGCATCTTTGAATTGTTCCTGCGCCTCCTTCTGTTCGTCGCGGGCCTCAGTGACGCGCTTCTTGAGCAGGTCCCGCTTGTGGACACCGAACTTCTCATAAGCGGCATAATAGGTGGAGCGGCAACCGGAGCACATCGTGAGGCAGACCATGACCATGAGGAACCGGCTTAACAGTTGAATCGTGCTTTTCATAATGTTCAGTTCTCACCAACACACCCGCCCGAACGGCTTGCAGAACGGGGCGGCCGACGCTTGCGGCCGGGCAGCGCGCGCGCCGCGGCGCCGCAGACCTGGCTCACACGGGCTACAATTCTGCCGGCATTTTATACTTTCACGGCAGTTTGGCGCGGCCCATACTTTGGCTCAAACTACGGTCTGCTGCGGTTTAACTCAAGCAAAGAAAGACATTGTATGGGCCTGATCAACTATCTGAAGACACAGTTCCTGGATATCATCCAGTGGCAGGACGACTCGCGGGACACGATTTCATGGCGCTTTCCGGATGAGGACAAGGAAATCAAACGCGGGGCGCAGCTCATCGTGCGCGAATCCCAGGTCGCCCAATTCATCTACCTCGGGCAGTTCGGCGACACGTTCGGGCCGGGCAAGCACTCTTTGGTCACTGACAACATTCCGATCCTCTCGACGCTCAAAGGCTGGAAATACGGGTTGGAATCGCCGTTCAAGGCCGACGTGTACTTCGTCAACACGCGGCTGTTCACTGGCAACAAGTGGGGCACGGCCAATCCCATCATGATGCGCGACGCCGATTTCGGCATCGTGCGCGTGCGCGCCTATGGGACCTTTGATTTCCGCGTCGTGGATCCCCAGATGTTCCTCAAGGAGGTCGCGGGCACGGACAATCATTTCCGGCTGGACGAGTTCGCCGACACCATGCGGTCCCGCGTCGTCAGCGTGTTCAGCGATGCCCTGGCCTCGGCGAAAGTGCCGGTGCTGGACGTGGCCTCGCGGTACGCGGAATTGGGCGAGGCGCTGCTGCCGGCAATCAACCCGGCCATGACAGGCAAGTACGGGCTGGAAATCCCAAGCTTCATCGTCGAGAACGTGTCGGTGCCGCCGGAGGTTGAGCAGGCCATTGACAAGCGTTCGAGCATGGCCGCCATCGGCAATCTTAATGACTACGTAAAGTTCCAAATGGCCGAAGCCATGACCAAGGGCGGCGGCGAAGCCGGCGGCATGGCCGGCACCGGCGCGGGTCTCGGCGCCGGCCTGGCGATGGGCCAGCAGATGATGGCCGCCATGACGGCGGGCCAGGTGACTGCGCCGGCGGCTGCCCCGGGGGCCGCGCCGGCCGCCGCCGCCGCGGGCGGACTGCCTGAGCTGCTTGGCACGGCGGACGTCGCGCGCGCGCTGGGCGTCAGTGAAACCGACGTGCTGGCGACTCTGGAAAAGGGCGAGCTCAAGGGCAAGAAGATCGGGGCCACCTGGCGCGTCACCAGAACGGCGCTGGATGAGTTTCTGAAGAGCTGAAGTGCGGCAAGAGAACTGGCGGGCCTGGGGGGTGACGCCCCTCATGCTCCTCGCTTGCCCAGGTGCCAATTTCTGTAACGTGATGCGGGTCTATGGCTGAAGCCACAGCGCAACGAAAATTCTCCTGCCCGGCTTGCGGCGCCGAGGCGCAATGGAATCCCTCCAAACAGGCGCTCATCTGCGCGTTCTGCGGCACCACTTCACCCGCACAGGTAGAACTCGACGCCTCGGGCGAGCAAGTCATCAAGGAGAATGACCTGGTCGCTGCGTTGCGGGCGATTCCGGACAGCGCCCGCGGCTGGCAGGCAAGGAAGACCTCTGTCCGGTGCCAGAGCTGCCAGGCTATCTCGGTCTTCGACCCCGAACGCGTCGGGCAGCGCTGCGATTTCTGCGGCTCTTCGGCGCTCGTCCCGTATGAGGAGATCAAAGAGGCCTTTCGCCCCGAAAGCCTCCTGCCGATGAAGGTCAGCGAAACCCAGGTCCGGGAGACCATCCGCGGCTGGTATCGCAGCCGCTGGTTCGCGCCCAACAAGCTCCGCAAGGCCGCGCTCACCGATACCGTCAAGGGCCTTTATATACCCTATTGGACTTTCGATGCCCGGGTCCACGCCGATTGGACCGCCGAATCCGGCTACTATTACTACGAAACCCAGACCTACCGTGACGCCGCCGGCAAACAGCAGACCCGGCAGGTGCAGAGAGTGCGCTGGCAGCCGTCCGCGGGAACCGTGGACCACTTTTTCGACGACGAGCTCGTGGCCGCCTCGCGCGGGGTGCAACCGGACCTGTTGCGCAAAGTCGGGCCCTTTCCGACGGAGCAACTCAGAACCTACGAGGCGGGTTATCTGGCCGGCTGGGTGGTGGAGCGGTATCAGCTTGACCTGGTGGGCGCGGCGCAGCAGGCGCGCAAGGTGATGGACGGCAAGATGTTCTCCCTCTGCGCGAGAGAGGTGCCGGGTGACACGCACCGGAACCTGCACGTGCGCTCGGACTACTCCGGCCAGACGTTCAAGCACATCCTTGCTCCCGTGTGGCTGCTTACCTACAACTACGGGCCGCGAACCTTTCAAGTGGTCATCAACGGATTCACCGGCGCAATGGCCGGCCGTTACCCCAAGAGCTGGGTCAAAATCCTGTTTGCCGTGCTGGCGGGCCTGCTGGCAATCGGCGTGTTCGCCTGGATGGCCGGACGGTAATCCCCCCCACACCCCCCAGCCGGCGCGCGGGCAGCTTGCCCGCTTAGCCCTTCCAACCTCGCAAGCGGGCAACATGCCCGCGGACCACTCCTCCCTCATCCCCCGCCGCCACTATCCTGTGCCGCGGACACCCCCGTCGTTCCTCCGTTGCTCCTCCCTCCCACCTCCCATCGCCGGTCGGAGGTGGAACGGAGGTAGAACGGAGGAGGGACGGAGGAGCAACGGAGGAATCAGCGGGGGACTACCCCCCAAGGAGGGGGTATGGTGAGGGGGGAACCAGACTCACGCCGTTTCCCAACGGGTCAGGATGTGTGAGCCTCGCCGCCATGCAGCGCCACAGGGCAGCTCCCACATGGCTTAATGGAAAATCTACTAAGCCATGTGCTGCGGGGGTGGCCCGGGGCAAGGACCCTGCCTTGAATACCGAGGCGGCGCGGATTGCCGGTTCCGCCTGCGCGAGCGCGGACTAGTCGTTGGGGACCCAGCCTTTGCCCGGGATGTAATCCCGGCTGCCGGAATGGGTCTGGCATCCTGTTGCCACAAGCAGTGCGGCGGCAAGCACCAACAGCAGACAAATCTTTGACATGGAGGCAATTTAATCCAGATTGATTGCGACGCAAGCGATAGACACCCTGAGCGATATGGCGGAAAAGCAGACATACCTGAAGGGCCAGTTGCTGTTGGACAGCGGCCAACTGCTCGGCTCGTTCTTCCAACGCACGGTGGTGCTGATCTGCCAGCACGACGCCGAGGGCGCATTCGGCCTGGTGCTCAATCGTTCCACCGGCAGCAACGTCGGCGAGATGATCGTCGCCGACCTGCCGGACGAGCTCAAGGGGCGCCCTCTCTACCTGGGCGGACCGGTCCAACCGTCGGCATTGAGTTATCTCCACTCCGACGCGTTCCTCGCCGACGCCAATGTCATGCCGAACCTGAGCCTGGGTCATTCGGTGGATGACCTGGTGGAGCTGGGCGAGGGCTTTTCGCCGACGCGCAAGCTCAAGGTGTTCGCGGGCTATGCGGGCTGGAGCCCCGGCCAACTCGAAGGCGAGATGAAACGCAAGGCGTGGCTGACGCATCCCGCGTCGCTCGAACTGGTGTTTGACGCCGCCCCCGAGCAACTCTGGCAGGAGATTCTGCGGCGGAAGGGCGGATTATACAGGCTGCTGGCGCAGTCGCCCGAGGACTTGTCGCAGAACTGAGGGCGGAGGGAAGGACCAGCGCGGAGGCACGCTTCTCGCCACGGCTGATTCAAGAAAAGCAGTAAGCCTTAATGCGGGTTGGAAGGAGCGT
>DAOPPX010000016.1:0-54681 GCA_035358715.1 Verrucomicrobiota bacterium | reverse complement strand
ATACCTTCCTCACCAATTGATGCCTTTCCTGTTCACAAGGCTAAGGTTTGGGGCGATATCACGCAATTGATTACAAAAGAGGGTTGACGCCTTGTCGCATTCATTTCTATTCTTGCCCTCTAAGTAGTAGCCGACAGGAATCACGATGGCACGTTTTGTACAGCCCAGACATGCAGGATCGAGGGCACCAATAGCTGAGCCGTGCTTCACGGGACTCATTTTGAACTACCAACCAGCCCTACCGCCTCGGGTCGTGAAAACCATCCTTCAGACGGGTCTTGAATTGCTCATCCTTGTCTTGGCTCTGCTGACCAGCAGGGTCAGCGCGGCTGCCGGGCCGGGCGCAGTGGATTCAACTTACGCCGGCAGCGTTAGCGGGCTTGTTTCTGCGCTGGGTCTCCAACCCGACGGACGCCTGGTCGTTGGGGGGAGCTTCACAGTTCCTCGCACTAACATCGCCCGTCTCTGGCCCAATGGCGCAGTAGATACGACCTTCCAGGCACGGGCTTATGGAGGTGCTGTGAGTTGCGTCGCAATTCAACGTGATGGCCGAATCGTCATTGGTGGCAGTTTCATTGCGGTGAATGGCATTACCCAACGCGGCGTGGCACGCTTGAACGCCAACGGGGCGTTGGACCGCAGTTTTATTCCCCCCGTTTATTCTTCGGTTTACGCGGTCGCGGTACAGACTGACAACAAGGTGATCGTTGCCGGGGGGAGCACCGGGAGCGGCTACGTGTCTCGCCTCAATGCCGACGGTTCGCCAGAAAGCTCATTCCCCACTAACCTTGCTAACGACGCGGTGTATTCGGTGGCCCTCCAACCCGATGGCCAGATCCTCGTCGGCGGCTCGTTCACAACTTTCAACGGAGTTCCGCGCGGCCGTTTCGCGCGGTTAACCGCCGATGGCTGGCTGGACCCAACCTTTGGATCGTCCGGGGCGACGGGTGGCGCGGTGCAGTGCATTCAGGCGCAGCGTGATGGGGATATGGTCATTGTGGGACAGTTCACCACGGTGAATAAAGTTAGCTGCCCATACATCGCACGCCTGACGAGCTATGGCGGCCTAGATTCGTCCTTCGTGCCCGCCACAATAAATGGTTCCCTCTACACGGCAGTGGTGCAACCCGACGGTCGAATCATAGCTGGCGGGTACTTTTCCACGGCTGGTTCGGCCAACATCGTCCGATTCAATGCCAATGGTACAATAGATACCAGCTTTGAGTCATCCGCCCCCCCGCGCATCTACAGCTTGGCGCTGCAGAACGACAGCCGGATCATTGCAGGCGGGGGTTCTGGACCGTACCTTATGCGGGTCTATGGAGACCTCTACCCTCCGGAGCTCACCGCCCAGCCAACCAACCGCTCCGCAGTCGTCGGCACCGATGTGACTTTAGCAGCCTCGGTTAACAACCCAACTCCGGCCTCCTTCCAGTGGCACAAGGATGGCATTGACATTTTCGGAGCGACCGGACCGTCCTACACCGTTTACAGCGCCCAGTTGACCGATTCCGGCACCTACTCCGTGACGGCCTTCAGCGGTGCGGGCAGCACCACCAGCACCAATGCCGTGCTCAAAGTCGGCATCGTCCCGAGCATCGCCCTCCAACCTTACCCGATTCGGGTACCGCTGGGCGGGAGCACCAACTTGGCCGTCGCAGCCAACGGTGCGCCCTTGAGTTATATCTGGGTCAAGAACGGCGCTGTCCTGCCGGGCGCTACCAGTTCAGTTCTTAGTTTCCCAAGTGTCGTTAACACGAACTACGGAAGCTATTACGTGATTGTAAGCAACTTCCTCGCGAGTGTCATGAGCACCGCTGTGGGTATTACCCCTTTGGAACCGGTGCCGACCATCATCACTCAGCCCCAAAGCCAGGCTGTTGCCGCCGGCAACCTGGTCACCCTTAGCGTAGTCGCTACCAATGCCACGACGGGCTACACTTGGCGCAAGGATGGCATCATTGTTTCTTCGTCCTCCAGCTACGTCATTCTAGGCGTGATGCCCACCCATGCCGGCAACTACACAGTTGCCGTAACGAGTTCCGGTGGTTCGGTAACCAGCAGTGTGGCGGTGCTGACGGTGATCACGCCGCCGTCCTTCACCATTCAGCCGAAAGACTGCAATACCAACCTGGGGGCCATCGTTACCTTCACGGCGAGCGCCGGCGGCAGCGGGCCGCTGTCCTACCAGTGGCGGAAGAACGGCCTCGATGTTCCCGGCGCCACCGACAGCACCTTGACTCTCGTCAATGTGCAAATGGATGATGGTGGCAGCTATAGCACGTTCGTTAGCAATCCCGCGGGAGGAATCAACAGCAGTAATGCCATTCTGCGCCTCGACACCCCACCGCTGATTCCGAGCACGGATGGGCAGCCTTCCAAGAGTGTTGTGCAGCCTGGCAAACCTGATACTGCCACCGCCCCCCCTCTGTTCCTTCCTTAAGCCAACATTAAGTAACCCTCAACACTATGACTACTTCACAGGTCCTCAAGTCCCTTCATTCAATGCAAGCCGGCATCTATGCCGCGGCGCTCATTGTCGCCGCCCAGCAAGGCGCGGTCGCTGGTCCTGGTGCGCTAGACACGGCGTATCTGCCGAATCTGAACGACGATGTCTATGCCACGGGTCTCCAGGCGGATGGACGCTTGGTGATCGGCGGCGATTTTTCCACCGTGGGCGGGGTCAACCGCGGTCGTATTGCCCGGCTTTGGCCCAATGGAGCGTTGGATACCAGTTTTCAGAACAATATGAGCGGCGTGACCAGCGGCAGGATCAATTGCCTCGCGGTCCAAAGCGATGGACGGATTGTGATCGGAGGAACATTTAGCTCGGTAAACAACTCGACGCGCAATGGCATCGCCCGGCTCCTGACCAATGGGGCACTGGATGGCAGCTTTATCCCGACCAATTACTCTAACGTCAGGGCGTTGGCCGTGCAGAGCGATAACAAGGTAATCATTGGCGGAGGGACCACCTCCATTGGTTACGTTTACCGGCTCAACACCGACGGATCGCGGGAGAACGCCTTCACCAATTACTCGACGGGACCCAACAAGGAAGTCCTCGCCGTGGCGCTTCAGCCCGATGGCAAAATTCTCATCGGCGGCTCTTTCACGCACTTCAACGGCACGCCCCGGAATTATCTCGCGCGCCTGGATTCGGATGGCTGGCTGGACCCCTCTTTCCTGTTTGGCATGACGGGCCCCGGCGGTGCCGTGCGCTGTATCTCTGTGCAGCCGGATGGGAAGATTCTCATCGCTGGTGATTTCAGTTCCGTCAATAACACCCCTCGTAACCGGGTCGCGCGTCTGACGAGTACTGGGATGGTGGATCCAGGTTTCGTGCCCACGAACGGCCTAAATAACCAGGTTTATGCGATGTGCTTGCAGCCCGACAACCGTGTTGTTATCGGCGGCAGCTTTACCGGTGGCGGTTCCCTCAATATCGCCCGGCTCAATCCTGACGGCACCACGGATTCCAGTTTTGCGAGGGCGATTAACTCCTTTAATCCCACCTATGCGGTGGCCGTGCAGGATGATGGAGCTGTCGTCGCGGGCGGCTCGTTTTCCGCTTATTCGCCCTATAGTTACATTGCCCGCTTTTACGGCGATCTTTACCCGCCCGAGTTCTATCTTCAGCCAACCAACAGGTCCGTTGTGGTTGGCACGAATGTGACCCTTACGGCACTGGTCAATAATCCGACGCCGACCTTGTTCCAATGGCGCAAGAACGGGAGCGACATCTTTGGAGCTACCGGGATGTCCTACACCCTGAATAACGTCCAAATGACCGACGCCGGCACCTATTCCGTGTCGGCCTTCAATTCGGCGGGCAGTGCCACCAGCACTAACGCTGTCCTGAACGTCGGCATCACGCCCGGCATCACGATGCAGCCCGTATCTGTTCTGGTCCCCTTCGGCGGTGCCACGAATATCAGCGTCACCGCCACCGGCGCGCCACTGACCTACGTGTGGATTAAGAACGGGGCTGTATTACCGGGCGCCACGAGCTCGGTCCTTAGCTTCCCCTATTTTGTCAACACCAATGCCGGAAGCTACTACGTGATTGTAAGCAACTTCCTGAAGGTTGTCCAAAGTGCGACAGTAACGGCGAGCATGCGGCCGCCGTTGCCATCCATTGTCGCCCAGCCGCAGAGCCAAGCGGTCGCCGCGGGCATGCCGGCAACCTTTAGTGTCATTGCAACCAACGCCACGAGTTACATCTGGCGCAAGGACGGGCTCCTCGTCGGTCCCAACTCGCCCACCTATACCATTCCCTTCGTGACCACCGCGAACGCGGGCAACTACACCGTCGTTGTCTCCAGCGCCGGCGGTTCGGTCACCAGCAGCGTGGCGGTGCTGACCGTGATCTCGCCGCCCTACTTCACGCTTCAGCCCAAGAGCGCCAATACCAACATCGGCGCGAGCGTGACTTTCTCGGCGGCAGTTGGCGGAACACCTCCCATCGGTCTGCAATGGCGCAAGGACGGGGTCAACATCCCCTACGCCACGCTGAGCACCTACACCATTGCCAACGTTCAGGTGGGTGATACGGGGGTATATAGTGTTTACGCGAACAACGCGGCCGGGGGGCTCACGAGCAGCAACGCTATTCTGAATGTGGGCATTCGGCCCATCATTACAGCCTGGTCCGGCAGCCTCACAGTGACCCAAGGCAACAGCGCCAGCTTTTCCGTGAGCGCCACGGGCACGCCTTTGAGTTACTTCTGGTCCAAGAACGGCGTGCGTATTGCCGGGGCCACCAGCACCAGTTACAGCATTCCCAGCACTGTAGGGACCAACTCTGGCAACTACTCGGTTATTGTGAGTAACGCGCTGGGCATCGCCGCCACGAATGCTCTGCTGACAGTGCTGGTGCCTGTCAGCATAGTCGAGGAGCCCACCAGCCGCCTGGTTGGCGAGGGCAGCAATACCACCTTCAGCGTGACCGCGCTGGGCACTTCGCCCGCCTACCAGTGGTATAAGAACAGCGGGCTCATCGCCGGCGCGACCGACAGCGCCTACACCCTCAACAGCGTCCAATTCAGCGATGCCGCCGGTTACTCGGTTGTGGTCAGCAACATCCTGAACTCAGTGACCAGTCAAGTCGCCAGCCTGACGGTGACGCAATACCCGCCAGAGATCGTAATGCAGCCTACGAACCTGAGCGTGGCGGTGAGCAACAACGCTTTGTTCACGGTCGGCACTACGGGCACCACGCTCACTTACCAGTGGTTCAAAGATGTGACCAACCTGCTCGCTGCCACCACTCCCGAGCTGTTGCTTACGAATGTCGGCTTCGCCGATGCCGGCGGTTACAGCGTCGTCGTCGCCAATCCGCTGGGCAGCGCAACTAGTGTGGTGGCTACTCTCACCGTGGGCTGCGCACCGGAGATTGTGACGCAACCGACCAACCAAGCCGTGCCCGTGGGCAGCAACGCCGCGTTTTCCATCGTAGCCAGCGGCACCGAGCCGCTCAGCTACCAATGGCGAAAGGAGGAAGCTGACTTGCCGGGCCAGACGGGCACAGCGCTTCAGCTCAGCGCCGTCACCGCCACCAATGCCGGCTCTTACTCGGTCCTGGTGACCAGCCCGTTTGGGGCCATCACCAGTGCGGTAGCGACTCTGACCGTTCAGTTCCCGCCGCAGATTACGCAGGACCCTGTCGGAGGTCTTCAGCCCGCTGGCAGCAACTTCACTTTCGCGGTGACGGCCACCGGGACGGAGCCTCTGTCCTACCAGTGGCAAAAGAACGGGGAGGATCTCCTCGGCGCCACGGCGACCAACTACGTGGCGACCAGTCTTGCCGCGGTTGATTCCGGCTCCTACGCCGTGGTAGTCAGCAACTTTCTGGGCAGTGTGACCAGCAGCGTGGCCGTTCTGATCGTTGGCTATCCGCCGGTGGTGGCCGTGCCACCACAGTCCTCGACCAACCTGCTCTGCCGCACCGCGGTGTTGAGTTGCACGGTGACGGGAACACCGCCGATCAGCCTGCGGTGGTTCTTCAATGGTGAGGCGCTGGCGGGAGAGACGAACGCGACGTTGACCCTGATGAATCTGGGCGCCACGAATGCCGGTAATTACTCGGTAAGTGCCGTCAGTAGTTTTGGTGCGACCACGAGCCCAACCGCGCAGCTCTCGATCTACGGCACTGCAACGCCAGCGACCTGGGCCACCACGGGTTCGCTGGCAAACCCCGGCGAATCCCACACCGCCATATTGCTCCGCAACGGGCTGGTATTGGTCGCGGGCGGAGACAATAACTCAGTGGCCGTCGCGAATTGCGAGCTGTTCGATCCAGCCAGCGGGAACTGGACCGTGGTCACCAACCCGATGGCGGGGCCCCGCTCCAGACACACCGCTACTCTGCTTGCCAATGGGACTGTTCTCGCCGTCGGAGGCGACACCAATAGTGTTCCGCTTGCCAGCGCAGAGGTATTTGACCCGGCCAGCGCCACTTGGGCCTCCACAAGTAATTCACTCACAGCCGCGCGGTATTACCACACCGCAACCCTGCTTACCAATGGTTTGGTCCTCGTCGTGGGCGGGGTCGGCCCTGGTGTCGGCTATCTTGCCAGTGCGGAATTGTACGATCCAGCTACGGAGATGTGGACGCCAGCCGCTCCGATGGCGATTGCCCGGCGCGAGCACACGGCAACGCTGCTGACAGATGGGCGTGTATTGGTTGCCGGCGGCTACGGCAATGCCGGCGACCTTTCGAGCGTCGAAGTGTTCGATCCAGTGCAAGGCACATGGACTACAATCAGCCCTCTCCCAACTGCACGGTCGTGGCACACCGCCACTTTGCTGGTCGGAGGGAAGGTATTGGTGGCCGGGGGCATGGGCAGTAGCGGAAGCATCTCCAGCACCGCACTGTTTGATCCGTCGAATGGCACATGGACCGAGACCAGCCCAATGGCCTACGGCAGTTTCGCCCACACCGCGACCTTACTGCCAGGCGGACAGGTGCTGATCGCCGGCGGCTACGGTATCTCCGGGTACCTGTCCCGTGCGGAGTTATTTGACCCTAGCACGGAGGCCTGGACCAGTGCCGACAACTCGCTATCAGTTGCCCGCTGTTTTCATACGTCGACACTGCTGCAGAACGGGCAGGTGCTGACCGCGGGGGGAGAAGGGATAAGCGGTTCTCTTTCCAGCAGCGAGATCTATGCCGCTGGTTTGCCGACGTTGCCAGTGACGCTGGGGAATCTGTTCCAGACCCGCGACGGCACGGCAAAGCCGGTTTCCGCCACCACCGATCCGCCGGGGCTGGCGGTGGATGTAACCTATGACGGCTCGCCCAATGCGCCGACCAATACCGGCAGCTACACGGTGGTGGGCATGATCAATGACCCGTGCTACCAGGGCGGCGCCACGAACACCCTGGTCATCCACCCGCCCGCTCCCACTTTGACCGAGCCCTCAATACTCTCCAGCGGCGAGTTCCAGTTCTACTTCGCCAGTGATCCGGGCGCATCATTCAGCGTGCTGGTGACAACGAACGCAGCACTCCCACTGAGCTACTGGACTGTGTTGGGTAGCGCGACGGAAGTGGCGCCTGGCCAGTTCCAATTCACAGACCTTGCCGCCACTAACTTTGCGCAACGCTTTTACCGCGTTCAAACACAGTAGTGCCAACGCAACGAATTCTGCGGGTAGAGTTCCTTCGCGGACGGGTGACTGCTCACCTCCGGCAACGATTAGTTAGGCCGGGGGCGGTTTTTGTATTTCTCGTAGAGCCGGGTGTGGCGGCTTTCGAGGCTGACTTCCTGGCCCGCTATCCACAGGCGTTTGACGCGGCTGCGGATGTCGAGAATGTCGCCGTCGGCGGCGAAAAGGGTTGCGTCTTTGCCGGCTTCGAGGGAGCCGAGGCGGCTGGCCACGCCGGCGAACTGCGCCGGGTAGAGCGTCAGGCCCTTGAGGGCTTCGGCTTCAGGCAAACCAAAGGCGACCGCCTGGGCCGCCGCGTAAGGCAGGTTGCGGATCATCGTTGCGTCAAAGCTGTCCGAGCCGAGGCTGAAGGCGACGCGGACGCCCGCGCCCTGGAGGATGGCGGGCGCGCGGAAGTGCACGTCGTAGGATTCAGTGTCCCGGACCGGCTGAGTATAGGTATGCGCATAGAGGACGGGGATTTTCCTGGCCGCCAGAAGGTCGGCGGCCATCCAGGCGTCGCGGGCCCCGGCGAGGATGAAGCGGCAACCCTGGGTTTGGGCCCAGGCCAGGGCGGCCTTGATCTGGCGGATCTCGTTGGCGTGGATGACGATTGGCCGCTCCCCCCGCACGTAGGGCAGCATCGCTTCCCAGGCGGGGATGGTTTCCGGGGCCGGCGCCTGGCCTTGGGCGGCGGCGTCTTTGGCTTTGGCATACGCCTTGGCTTCCTCGAAGAAGTCCGCGATGGCCCGCAGCCGGGAGCGGCGTTCTTTGTCCTGGTCCGCCAGGGATTTCCACTTGGCCCGGTTGCGCGCCTTTTCTTTCGGGGTGGGGTCGAGCTCCATGGACGGCCAGAACAGATGGAGCGCCAGGGGTTTTTGGATGGTCATTTGCTCGGTCGTCCAACCGGCGGTCGCCACCAGCGCGGACTGGCCGGAGATGAGGTGGCCATGCGGGACGGGCTCGAAGCAGGCGACGCCGTTGGCGCGGGCGACCGGGATCAACTCCGAGTCGGGATTGACGGCGATCCAGGATTCGACATCGGGCGTGAAGTCGTCCCCCACTTCGGTGCTGTCCAGGGTGGCGCGGACGCCGCTGATCTCGGCGAGGCCAAGGACGGTGTCGAGCGCGATGATCCCGGGGTAGAGATGGTGGCCGGCAAGGTCAATCGAGACCGCGCCCTCGGCTGTTACGGACTTGCCGACGGCAGCGATCTTGCCCTCGCGGATGAGGACCTGGCCGGGGGCCAGGGTTTCGCCTGCGATGGTGTGCACCGTGGCGCCAGTTATTACGAAGGTCTCAGCCGGGGCGTTTAGTGATGCGGCTATGATCACACTCACCACGAGCAGAACACCGAACCAACCGTGGATTGGGAGCCTGGCTACAAACGTCGCGCGGGTGCGAGAGAGAACGCTCTGTTCCCCCTCACCCCTGCCCTCTCCCTCAGGGAGAGGGGGAACTATCTCCCGCGCATTGAACTGTCGGGGCGTGGCAGGTCTGCGGACGCGCTGGCGGTGATTCTCCCTCTCCCCAAGGGAGAGGGCAGGGGTGAGGGGAAGGGAAGCGTGGGACATGGAGGGGCTTATGGGTTGGGCAAGCATTTCCGAAAAATGGGAGCTGGAGTTCGACCGTAGCATTTCGGTCTATTCTTCCACGCAGCGACTGTCACAGCCGTCGAATTCGTGTTCAAGGGCCACGCGGAAGAAGGCGCCATCCGCTTTTCCCGCTGTGGCGCTATCGCCTCCGCCGGCGAGCTTCGCCATCTTCCTGGCCCTGGCCAGAAGGTCCGCGCGTTCCTTCTCCAGTTGCGCCGTGCGCCGGGCTTCCAGCGCGCGGTCGAAGTATTTCTTTCCCTCGATCCAGGTCTGGAGGCAGACGGTGCGGGAATCGAGCGGGGATCGGGACCAGATGGCGAGGTCGGCATCCTTGCCCGGTTCCAGCGAGCCGACGCGCTGATCCATGCGGAGCTGTTTGGCCGGGTTGATAGTGACGAACTGGAACGCCTCGATCTCGGGTGTGCCGCCATACTTCACCGCCTTGGCGGCCTCGGTATAGAGCCGCCGAGCGAGTTCGGATGAGTCGGAGTTGAACGAGACCAGCACGCCCCGGTCGCGCATGAGGCTGCCGTTGTAGGGAATCGCATCATAGACCTCGAACTTGTAGGCCCACCAATCCGAGAACGTGGAGCCGCCGGCGCCGTGCCGGGCGATCTCGTCGGCCACTTTATAGCCCTCCAGCACATGCTCGAAGCTGCCGATCTTCACGCCGAAGTCCTCCATCTGGCGGATGAGCATGAGGATTTCATCCTGGCGATAGGCGTGACACTGAATCCAGCGGCGGCCCTGCAGCACCTCGCCGAGGGCTTCGAGCTCGAGGTCGCGCCGGGGTGGGAGTTTGGACAGGCGGGATGCCTGCTCGAGTTTGGCCAGGTATTCCCTGGCAGCGGTGAAACGGTTGGCAATCAGCGTGCGCACTCCCATGCGAGTTTGGGGAAAGCGCGTCACGAATCTGTCGCCCCAGCCGGCTTGCTTCACATTCTCTCCCAGCG
Organism: Verrucomicrobiota bacterium; assembly: GCA_035358715.1. GTDB lineage: Bacteria > Verrucomicrobiota > Verrucomicrobiia > Limisphaerales > UBA8199 > UBA8199. The sequence continues at coordinate 44,483 of DAOPPX010000016.1, read as the reverse complement.
CGAACTTGATGCCGGGGGGCGCGGCCTCGAAGACGAGGTCATCCGGGCCGGCTCCGTCGCGCAGCTTGATGACACAGCTCTGGCCGCCGATCGGATTGGCGGAGCCGTGGAACAAGTTCACGGCGGTGACGCCGCCGGCGAGTTGCTGGCGAAGGTTGGCCGTCTCGGAGTTCACCACGTCGCGGATGCGCACCATGGCCGAGGAGGGCAGCGACGATTCATTGACCGAGCCGAGAATGGCGGTGTGGCTGTGCGCGTCAATCAGGCCTGGCGTGACGTGCAGGCCGCGCCCGTCAATCACCAGCGGCGGGCCGGCATAATCCGAGCGGAGGGAAAGGCCCCGTCCGACCGCCTTGATCTTGCCGTCCGCCAGCAGCACGTCGGCGTCCTCCAGGCGGCCGCCGGGGCCGCAGGTCCAGACGGTGGCGTGCTCGATGAGAACGGACTTTGGCTCGACCAGGGGCCCGCGCCCCTCCAACGGCGAGCGTGCCAGCCGGGTCTTTTGCAGCTTGCGCAGTTGCTCCTTGCTGTCGTCCGCGGCCTTCTTTGCTGGCTTGGTTTTACCCGATTCGGCTTTGGCGAACCCGCGTTCCTCGCCCGGCACCCGGTAAATCCTGCCGTCAATCCACACCTCGCGGACTTTGGCTTCGGGGTCGAAGTAGCTGTTGCCCTCGACCACGGCGAGGTTGGCGAGCTTGCCGGGTTCGAGGGTGCCGAGCTGGTTTTCGACGCCGCAGAGCCGGGCCGGGACGGTGGTCAGCGCAGCCAGGGCGTCAGTCTCGGCGAGCCCGCGGTCGAGGGCGCGGCGCAGGTTGGGACGGAACTTCTTTTTGTCAGCGAGGCCTTGGGTTGTCAGTGCGATCTCGATGCCTTGCTGTCGCAGCAGTGCGGCATTTTCGGGCGCCCAATCCCAGGCCCGCAATTGATCCAGTTGAACCTGTTCCCAGTCCTCCTCGTCCGGCAGGTTCGGCAGGTCCGGGAAATCCAACGGCACAATGAAGGCCGCGCCGGCGGCCTTGGCGAGGTCGGGGCGGCGCCATTCCTGGCCGCTGGAGACGAGGCAGAAATCCAGCCCGAGTTCGCGTGCGATGCGCGCGGCACGGTCCGCCATTAAGGCGCTGCCGGGGTGGAAGGCGACGCGCATCTTCCGGTCGGCGGCGGGGGCGAGCGCCGCGGAGGCGGGATTGAACTCGGGGCGCGGGCGCGCTTGCGGGGTCTGCTGATAATCAGCCTGGTCGAGCGCGTAATGGCGCGCGTCCAGGAACGCCTGGCGCACGGAGGCGATCACGCCCATAAGCGAGCAGGGATAAGCGCGCTCATCGCCCCCCTGCGGCTCGAAGCCGATGTGCTGGAAGACATCGGGCTTGATGACCGCCACGTTGGGACTGTCCTCGGACAAGGCGATCAGCGCGCTGGTGCCGCGAATGATGCCCCGGGCAGGGGCGATTAAACCGGCGGTGAAACCCAGCGCGCGCAAGGGCGCCAGGGTTGTGTGTTTGGGCGAGTAGTTCCGCACTGCCTGACGCTCCGGCGTGATGCCGGCCACAGCATAGCCGGGGCCGGGATGGCCCATGTCCGGCTGCGCGCCAGGGATCCCGAAGAACCTGGGCCCGGGAGAGGCGAGGCCGGCCCCGGAGGCGGCTTCGACCGGCGCGGGGGCTGCGGCCGAATTGGTGGCCTCGAGCAGGAGCCCGGGTTCAATGAAGCCGGCGTAGATCGTGGTGCCTTTCATGTCCCAAACCCGGGCATCGGCGGGCGGTGCGACGTCCTTGCCCACCGCCGCAATCCGGCCATCGCGAATGACCAGGGTGCCGCCCGCCAGAACCTCGCCGGGCCGGGTGACGATTCGGCCGCCGACCAGGGCATGAACGCCCAGCGGCAGCGGCCGGAAGCCGGGAGGGAGGAGTTCACCGGCAGGAGCACTGCGAATTTGCGCCCACCATGCCAGAGTGACCACCGCCAGGAAGCGGACGAATTGACTGGCAACTTTGCTGCTCATGCCGCCGTGACCGTATGCAAAAGCGGGCGGGGACACAAGGCGCGACCTGCGGAATGCAGGTCTGCCCCTGGCAAACCGGCAAGCCTGATGCGTCCGCCGGGCGCTGGCGCCCATGGGTGTGGAAATTGACGGGCACATGGCAAAGAGCTTTGAGCCGCGGCATCCAATCACCAGTTGCGCCGGGCCGGTTTGGAGGTATGTTGTCAGCATGGATTGGCAACAGTTGGTGTCGTTGGCAATCGTTGCGTCCGCGGCAGCTCTGCTGCTCGGGAGCCGGTTTCGTCGGCGCAAATTCTGTTTTGAGCGTGAGCCGCATTGCGGCTGCGCTGAGCGCCTGGGCTTCTACCGCCCGGGTTCAATTGTTTTTCGCACGCGCAAGGGCGAGCGCCCGGAAGTGCGGCTAAGAACGAGATGATAAACGCCCTTGCGGATTCCCAATCGCCGGGGTATAACTCCGTTCGCTGGACATGGCCATGTGCAAAGTCAGTTCCTCGGTGCATTTTGTAACCCGCTCCTCGACGAGCGGCCAAACAGAACCTGTCCGGGCGCATTGGGTGCCCAATACAGACGTCTACACGACCGACAGCGGGCTGGTGGTGAAGGTTGAGCTGGCGGGGATGCGCAGCGAGCACCTGGAGATCACGGTGGAGGGAAACCGCCTGCGTATCACGGGCAACCGGCCGGATGGGTGCCGGGCTGCCAAGTGCAGCTTTCTGGTCATGGAGATCAGCTACGGCCCATTCGAAAGCCTGCTGGAGCTGCCGGCGGGCTACGATTTGAGCCGGGCAAAGGCGGCTTACCTGAACGGCTTTTTGCGGATTGATGTGCCGTTAGCGCAACGGCAGACAGGACATTCCAAGGTGCTCGTTGCCGAGGGGAACTGACCCTTGTCTGAATTTTATTCAGGGCATCGGCTTCTAACCCGGCAGATGGCTTAATGATGACGTCGCCAGATACGGAATTTATCAGCATTCTCGGCGCCGCCGGCAGCCCGGAGGCGCCCGCGCGTCTTTCGTCCAGCTCCCTGCCGGAGGTCCTGCCGATCCTGGGGTTGTCAGACATTGTGGTTTTCCCCGGGATGGTGGCGCCGTTGCTGGTGGAGACCTCGCAGAGCATCAAGCTCATTGACGACGTGGTCGGGGGAAACCGCCTGCTGGGCCTGGCGCTGCAGCGCAACGCGGAAGCGGAGAACCCGCAGCCGCACGAGATGCACGAGGTCGGCTGCGCGGCGCGCGTGTTGAAGATGCTCAAGTTTCCGGACAACACAGTGCGCGTGCTGGTGGAGGGCCTTTGGCGGATCCGCCTGAAGGAGTATCTCTCGACCGAGCCGTACCTGTGCGCCCGGCTCGCGCTGATGCGGGACCAGAAGGAAGATTCCGTGGAGCTCACCGCGATGATGCGCAACGCGCAGACCCAGTTCCAGGAGATTATCAGGCTTTCGCCAGCGTTGTCCGAGCAGATCAAGATTGCGGCGCTCAACACCGAGGACCCGGGGCACTTCGCGGACCTGATCGCAGTCAATCTCAACCTGAGCCTGGAGGAGCGGCAGAAACTGCTTGAAACCAGCTCGGTCAAGGAGCGGCTGACGCGGCTGCTGCCGATGCTCAACCGCGAGCACGAGGTGCTCACGCTGAGCTCCAAGATTCAAAGCGACGTGGCGACTTCCATCTCGAAGACGCAGCGCGATTTCTTCCTGCGGGAACAGATGCGGGCGATCCAGCGCGAGCTGGGCGAGTCCGACCCAAACGCGAGCGAGATCCGCATCTTGCGTGAGCGGATCGAGCAGACCCCGCTGCCGGACGAGGCGAAGAAAGTGGCGACCCAGGAGCTGGAGCGGCTCCAACAGATGCCGCCAGCGGCGGCGGAGTACGGCGTCAGCCGACATTACCTGGACTGGATTTTGAGCCTGCCGTGGATGAAGGAAACGGAGGACAAGATTGACCTGGCGGAAGCCGAGCGGATTCTAAACGAGCAGCATTACGGGCTGGGCAAGGTCAAAGACCGGCTGTTGGAGTTCCTTGCGGTGATCAAGCGGCGGAAGCAGATCAAAGGCCCAATCCTGTGCCTGGTCGGCCCGCCCGGGGTGGGCAAGACCTCGCTGGGCCGGAGCGTGGCTGAGGCGCTTGGGCGGAAGTTTGCGCGCATCTCGCTGGGAGGGATGCGGGACGAAGCGGAGATTCGGGGGCATCGGCGCACCTATGTGGGCTCACTGCCCGGGCGGATCATCCAGACCTTGAAGCGCGTCGAGAGCCGCAATCCGGTGATCATGCTCGATGAGCTGGACAAGGTGGGCGCGGACTTCCGGGGCGACCCGGCGGCGGCGCTGCTGGAAGTGCTTGATCCGGCGCAGAACAACACCTTCACCGATCACTACCTGGATTTGCCGTTCGACCTGTCCCGCGTATTGTTTCTGACGACCGCCAACTGGCTGGAGCCGGTGCATCCGGCGCTGCGGGACCGGCTCGAGGTAATCGAGCTGCCCAGCTACACGGAATCCGAGAAGCTGCAGATCGCCAAGCGTTACCTGGTGCCGCGCCAGTTGGAAGAGCACGGGCTGGCCAGGAAGGAAGTGCGGATTCCCGACGCCACCTTGCGGCGGGTCATCCACGATTACACGCGCGAGGCGGGGGTGCGGCAGTTGGAACGGGAGATTGCCGCCCTGACGCGCAAGGCAACCCGGCGCCTCGTGAGCGATCGGCAGTTGTCCAAACCGCTGGTTATGGGGCCCGATTCGCTGAAGACTTACCTGGGGGCGGCACGCTTCGTCAACGAGACGGCGGAGACGATCAAGGAAGTGGGCATTGCAATCGGCCTGGCGTGGACGCCCGTGGGCGGGGAAATCCTGTTCATCGAAGCGACGCGAATGCCGGGCAAGGGAAACCTGCTGCTGACCGGCTCGCTGGGCGAGGTAATGAAAGAGAGCGCGCAGACGGCGGTAAGCTACCTGCGCAGCCAGGCCAGGATGCTGAACATTGACCTGGCGGATTACGCCAATTACGACCTGCACATTCACGTGCCGGCTGGCGCGACGCCCAAGGATGGGCCCAGCGCCGGTGTGCCGTTGGTGGCGGCGCTCGCGTCATTGCTGACACGGCGGCGGGTGCGGTCGGACGTGGCGATGACCGGGGAGATCAGCCTGCGCGGGCGCGTGCTGCGGGTGGGGGGCGTCAAGGAGAAAGTGCTCGCGGCGGCCCGCTTTGGCCTCAAGCAGATGATTTTGCCCGAGCAGAACCGGGGAGACTGGAGCGAAGTGCCGGAAGAAGTCCGCCGCAAGCTGCAGGTGCATTTTATTCGGCACATCTCCGAGCTGCTGCCGCTGGCGTTGCGCGCGCCATGAAGCGGAGTGGCGCTTGTTGCGGGGCGTTTGGCCGCCCTCTCCTGGTCCTGCTGGCATGCGTTGCCGCGTGCTTCGGCCAGCGGCAGAATGAATCCTCGCGCGCGCTGCTCGATCCGGACCGGGGTGAGAAAGAGGCGCGCGCCCTGGTGGCGGAGTTGCTGGCCGTGAGGCCCGAAGCAAACACCACCAACACCGGCTCAGTCAGAATCCGTGACGCCGCGGGCAAGACGCGACAGATCCCCGCCCGGTTCGAGATCTTCTGCACCCCGACCAATTGGGTAAGCGCTTACGAAACGCTCCCCTCACCGGACGAACCGGGCGGAGTCAGGCTGACGATCACCCGCGCCGCTCAGCAGCCCAACCGGTACGAATTGCTCGACCCGGCGGGAGCCGGTCGCGCCTCCCCGGTCGCGAAGGAATTGACGGCGGACGAGACGATGCTGCCTTTTGCCGGCTCTGATTTCTGGGTCGCCGACCTGGGGTTGGAGTTCCTGCACTGGCCGCGCCAGCGGGTGCTCAAATATGAGATGCGGCACGGCAAATCCTGCAAAGTGCTGGAAAGTGTAAACCCGCAGCCCGTTCCCAACGGCTATGCCCGCGTGGTCTCCTGGTTTCTGATCGAGAGCCCGCACGGTCTCGTTCATGCCGACGCCTACGACGCAAAGGGCGACCTGCTCAAGCGTTTCGACCCGAAAAGCCTGGAGAAGGTGGAGGGCGAGTATCAACTGGAGGAGATGGAAATCCGGAACCGGCAGACCGGGTCGCAGACGTGGATCAAGTTCAACCTGGGGCGGGAGTAAAGGCATAGACGGCGATTGGTGATGCGCCCCCGCTAGACAGCACTTGGGAGTCCGCCCGCGGCCACGGGCTGCCACTCGTCAGAAACCGCCGCTACAGAGCTGTTTTGGTTGGGAATCTCGCGTTTTCTGTCGTAGAGGTGCGCTTGGCGGCAGCAGGAAGAACCCGCGTTAATTCCTCCGCGCCAGGAGCTCCCGGCTCGGCAAATAGCTGCCATTACAGCAGTTGCAAGCGGATACCACCGTAGTCCCTCCGTTCTTCCTCCGCTTCAGATACGGAGGAAGGACGAAGGAACCACGGTGGCAACTGCATGGTGAGGGGGGAGTTGAACTCACCCTTTCTACCGGGTGAGGACGCCTGACGCTGGCGAGCTCCCCCATCCGCGCTCGTCCCGAGCCATGTCGCCGCCACTATTCCCCGTGACATCAATCGCAGCACCCTGTCATAATCCCTGATGAGCAGTATCGTGAGCGAGCCGCTGGCAGAACCTGAGTGTCCGGACGCGCCGCAAGCCGGGCTGGGATCGTCCGCATTCGCCGAGCTGTACACCGAGCACAGCCGCTCTATTTACTACTTGTGCCTGAGGCTGCTGCGTGATCCCGACAAGGCGGAAGACGCGACCCACGACGTCTTCCTCAAAGCGTTCCGGAAGATGGGCCAGTTCCGCGGGGAATCCTCCTGGCGCACCTGGCTTTATCAGATTGCGATCAACCATTGCCGCAACCTGCTGGCGGCCTGGCAGGAGCGGCACTTGTTGAGCAACGCGGACGAGGCGGTCTGGGAGAATGCCGCGGCCCAAACCGATTCGCCTCTGCGCGTGCTCGAAACAAAAGAACTGGGCGAGCGCATCCAGAAAGCGCTCGATGGTCTGCCCGCGGAATATCGGCTGCTGCTGCTGCTGGTGGCCGACGAAAAACTAAGCTATGAACAGGTTGGCGCGCTGACGCAGCAGTCCGCCGATGCGGTTAGAGGGAAGCTGCATCGCGCCCGCAAAGCCTTCACCGTCCTGTTTCACCAAACCGACTGAGGCCGAGACATGAAACGACAGAACAAACTCATTTCACAGGAACAGGACCAGCTTGCGGCCCGGCAACAGCAGCAGCAGGCCGCCTCCCCGCAGGAATTCGCCAGCGTCGAGGAAATGCTGCGGCACGACGCGCTGCACACACCCGTGCCGCCGACCATCGCGCACCGGCTGGAGGAATCCGTTCGTGACTTGCCCCCTCCGCCTGGTCGCGGCTGGTGGCGGCGCTTCTTTGGCGGTTGATCCCGCGGCCCATCGCTTTCTGGTATGAACTTTGCTGCCGAAATTGAGACCCTCATCCGCGCCCGCTACCCTATCCTCTACGTCATCACCAGCGAGGAGCTGCGGGTGCAGAAAATCCTGCTGAACATTGCCGCCGGGCGGCAGAAGAAGGTCTTTGAGTGGACTTACAGCTCAGGCGTGGTGCCTGCCGGCACGTCCCTCCAGTCTCACAAGAGCCGCATGACCGCCACCAAAGAACCGCTGGCGGCGCTGGACCTGGTGGTTGACCAGGTCGAACCGGCCATCTTCCTCTTCAAGGACTTCCACCCGTTCCTGAATCGGAACAACTTTGCCGTCATCCGCCGTCTCAAGGACATTGCGCTCCACCTCAAGAACAGCCGCAAGACCATCGTGCTGATTTCACCGGTGCTGGAAATCCCGGCCGAGCTGGACAAGGAGATTACCGTGTTGAGCTTCCCGCAGCCGGGCAAAGACGAGTTGGGCGAGCTGCTCGACAAAGCGGTGGAGGAGCTGCGGGAGTCCCGGCAGGTGCGGGTTGAGCTGGACGAGCAGGGACGGGAGCGGCTGCTGCAGGCGGCGCTGGGCCTCACGCTGGGGGAGGCGGAGAATGTATTCGCCAAGATCATCGTCAAGACCCAGCGCTTGAGCAGCGACGCCGTCGGCGAGGTCATCGCTGAGAAGCAGCAGATCATCCGCAAGAGCGGCCTGCTGGAGTATTACGAGGCCGAGGAGGACTTCAACAGCGTGGGCGGCCTGGGCGTGTTGAAGGACTGGGTGACCAAACGCGCCGTGGCCTTCACGGCCGAAGCGCAGGCGTTTGGGCTGCCGGCGCCCAAAGGGGTGCTGCTGCTCGGCGTCCAAGGCTGCGGCAAGAGCCTTTGCGCCAAGGCCGTCTCGCGGCTCTGGCAACTGCCGCTGCTGCGCTTCGACATGGGCCGCATGTTTGGCAGCCTGATCGGCTCGTCGGAAGAGAATGTCCGCCGGGCCATCTCGGTGGCCGAGTCCATCGCGCCGGCCGTGCTCTGGGTGGACGAGATTGACAAAGCCTTCAGCGGCTCCCAAAGCTCCGGCATCACCGACGGCGGCACCACCGCCCGGGTCTTTGGCACCTTCCTAACCTGGCTTTCGGAGAAGCGCGCCCCGGTGTTCGTGGTGGCCACCGCCAACGATGTCTCGCAACTGCCGCCCGAGCTGCTGCGCAAGGGGCGCCTGGACGAAATCTTCTACGTGGACCTCCCCCTCGACCAGGAACGGGCCGACATCTTCCGCATCCACCTGGCCAAGCGCAACCGCAACCCTGCGGACTTCGACCTGCCCGCCCTGGTGGCGGCGAGCCCGGAGTTCAGCGGCGCCGAGGTTGAAGAGGCGATCATCAGCGCCCTCTACGACGCATTCTACGCGCGGGAGGAATTGACCACGGCGCATGTGCTCGAGACTCTCGGTCAGACTGTGCCGCTGGCCAAGACCATGTCTGAGAAGGTCGCCGCCCAGCGCGCCTGGGCCGAGGGCCGCGCCCGCAACGCCAGCGTGGCCCGCCCGGCACGGGACATGGCGAAGGGGTGCCCGCCGTAGGCGCCGCCGGGGCTGCCCGCGCCGCTCAAGTCTCAGAACTCCGGACCTGCCGCACGGATTCTGAGGCTATGAGGAATCTCCCTGATGCCGCCACAGGGCTGTTTTCTTCAGGAACCTCGCGTGTTCTGTCGCAAGGGTGCGCGTGGTGGCAGCAGGAACAACCCGCGTTAATCCCTCCATGCCAGGAGCTCCCGGCCTGGCAAAAAGCTGCAATTACCGCAGTGGCAGGCAGTTGCTACCGTAGCAACCCCGTCGCTCCTCCGTCCTTCCTCCGTTCCACCTCCGTTCCACCTCCGTTCCACCTCCGACCGGCGGTGGGAGGTGGAACGGAGGAGGGACGGAGGAGGGACGGAGGTGGAACGGCGGAGGGACGGGGTGTGGTGAAGGGCGAACTGGACTCAGGTCGTTTCCAACGGGCCGGGATGCCTGGGTCTTTGGCAACGCACCCGGGGACGCCTTCTCCGGCACAAACCGAACTGGTGATCACCCGGGCTCTGCAGGCGGCAAGGCGGGTTTGCAGGGGACGGAGCGCGCGGTCTAACGGGGGGCTGGCTTTTCCAGCCTGGCCAGGAACCCGATGATTCGGGAGACGCATTCGCCTACGCTGAGCTGGGCGGTGGGCAGCTCAATCTCGGGTTGCATTGGCGGCTCATAGGGCGCGTTCACGCCGGTGAAGTCGCGAATTTCGCCCGCGCGGGCTTTGGCGTAGAGGCCCTTGGAGTCGCGCTGCTCGCAGACTTCGAGGGGGACATTCAGATACACCTCAACGAACTGGCCGGGCGGCAGGCTTCGCCGGATCGCATCGCGGTCCGCGCGATAGGGCGAGATGAAAGCCGTGATGCAAATGACCCCTGCGTCAGCAAAGAGTTTGGCCACTTCGCCGACACGGCGGATGTTCTCGCGGCGGTCCGTCGGCGAGAAGGCCAGATCGGCGCACAGGCCGTGGCGGACGTTGTCGCCGTCCAGCACGTAAACAAGTTTGCCTCGCTCGAATAGTTCCCTCTCCAATTCGGTGGCGATGGTCGTCTTGCCCGAACACGAAAGGCCGGTCAGCCACACAACGCGGCCCGCATGGCCGTGGGACACTGCCCGCTGTGCCGCAGTCACCCGGCCTGCGGTCCAGTAGATATTGGGGCTCTTGTGCAACGAATCGGCCGTGCGCCGAGGGTAACTGTCGGCCAGGATCACTCCCCCGCCGGCCAGGTCGAAGCCGTCCACGATGACAAAGCGGCCCGTCGCGGCGACCTCGGTGATGGTGTCAAAGGCGACCGGCTTCTTTGTTCGCAGGGTCAGTTCAGCGGCTTCGTGGCGATGGACGCATGGGGCGCCGGGACGCTCGATGGGCTGGAGCGTGGCGGCATCAATGACGCGTTCAATCTTCTCGATCTGGCAGGCGGCTTCCTGGGTGGCCAGCTTGAGGCGGTAATTGCGGCCGGGGGCAAAGGGTTGTTTGCCGAGCCAAAAAACGCGCGCTCTGAAGCTGGTCAGCGCATAGGGGGGCGCGTTCTCCAGGGCGCCGACGGCCCCGCGCTCGACGAAGACCTGCTCCGCGAGCGTGATGCCGATGCTCTCGCCGGCCTCGGCAAAATCGCGCGCGGGGCTGTTCCAGCGTTCGATGGTTTTGACCGTGCTGGTCTTGTAGCTTGGGACAAAGACCAGCCGGTCGCCGACCTTGAGCCGGCCGCTCTCGACGCGCCCCGCCAGGATGCGCCGCTCGTCGAAGCGATACACGTCCTGCACCGGGAACCGCAGGGGCTGATCGGCGGGCGGCGGGGCGGCCTCGAACTGGTCGAGCGCCTCCACCACCGTCGGCCCCTTCCACCAGGGCATTTGCGGGCTCGGCGCGGCAAGGTTGTCGCCGTGCCGCGCGGAGATGGGAATGAAGAGCCGGGACTGCAGGCCGATTTGCTGGAGCCAGGCGCGGTACTCGGTCTCGATGGTCCTGAACCGTTCCGGGGAGTAGTTCAGCAGGTCCATCTTGTTGACCAGCACGACGAGCTGGCGGAGGCCAAGAAACTCGAGCAGAAAGCCGTGGCGCCGGGAGTTTTCCTGGACTCCCTCCCGGGCGTCAATCACCACCAGGGCCGCCTCGGCCTGCGCGGCGCCGGTCACCATGTTCTTGATGAACTCATGGTGTCCCGGCGCGTCTATGATTACGTAGCGGCGTTTGGGCGTCCGGAACCAGATCTGCGCGGTGTCTATGCTGATGTTCTGGTCGCGCTCGGCCTGGAGAGCGTCCATGAGGTTGGCCCATTCGAAGGGGAACCCGCGGCGCTGGGCGGCTTGCTGGAGTTGCTCCAGCCGGCCTTCGGGCAGCGAGCCGGTGTCGTGAAGGAGCCGGCCCACGAGCGTGGACTTGCCGTGGTCCACATGACCCAGGATGACAATCTTGAGCTGCTCGGCGGGGTTCATCGTCGGCTACATGTAGCCATCGCGCCGCAGTTTCTCGAAGGCCGCTTCGCTTTCCTGGTCCTGCGCCCGGCCGGCGCGCTCCGGCGTGCGGGTCCGGCGCAACTCCTCGACGATCTCATGCACTGTCCGCGCCTGCGATTTGACGGGAAACGTGCACGGGTAACAGCCGATGCTCCGGTAGCGCTCGCCCTTCTCATTGGCGAAGTAGAGGGGGATGACCGGCACGTTCTCGCGCTCGATATACTCCCAGATGTTCAGCTCCGTCCAGTGCAGCAGCGGGTGGATGCGGATGTGCGTTCCCGGCGCGAAGTCCGTCTTGAACTGGTCCCACAACTCGGGGGGCTGGTCCTCGACATTCCATTCCATGTGCCGGTCGCGCGGGCTGAAGTAACGTTCCTTGGCCCGCGTGGGCTCCTCGTCGCGGCGGACGCCGACGATGACGCCGGTGAAGTGGTGCTGATGCAGGACAGTCTGAAGGGCATCCTTCTTGAGCGTGCCGCAGCACTCGACGCGCGTGGCTTTGCCCTGCGGGTAAGTGCGCCCGGCCTCCAGCGCCGGCTCGTTGCGGCCGACGATGAGCTGCAGTTTCCACTCACGGCAAAGCCGGTCGCGATACTCGATCATGCTCGGGATCTTGTAGCTGGTATCCACGTGCACCAGCGGGAATGGCACATGGCCCAAGAATGCCTTGCGCGCCAGCCACAGCAGCACCGTCGAGTCCTTGCCAATGCTCCAGAGCATGGCCAGGCGCTCGAACTTGCTGAACGCCTCGCGCAGGATGTAAACGCTTTGGCTCTCGAGTTCGTCCAGCAGCATGTCCTACTTGCCAGGCGCTTTCGGTGGTTCGGGCTTCCTGTGAAGCGACAGGCCCGGTGGCGGCGGCACATCGCCGGCTGGCACAAAGGTCCCCCACGTCTGCCCTGTCTCCGGTCTGTAGTCCGCTGTCCTCCCCGGCATGGCCGGGATGCGGATCAAATGATGGCAGCCGGGGCACTCGATCTGCCGGCCGGAGGCCTCTTCATTGCACTTGATGTGCTGGCCGCAATGGGGACAGGAGAATTTGAACTCGCTCATAAGTCGTTCGCCTGAATTCGAGCAGAAGATGCCCTGCCCGCCCGCGCCGCGCAAGCTGCGTGACGCGCATGGCAGCGGCAGCGGCGCGCGGCGTTCCCGCGCAACCCAACCCAGGCGGGCGGACAGCCAACGAACCAGCCCTCCGAACCAACTGGCGCAGGTCGCTTAGACTGCAACGCCACCGGCGGTGAGCTCGGTGGCGTTGCTTTGCTGCCGATTGGGCTGAATCAATCCAGACTCAGGATTCGGTAGAAGCGCTGCGGCGCCGCCATCGAATCCTCCTTCGAGGCCGTGGCCGCACTGGCGGTTACGTCCGGAGGCAGGTTGCTCCACCCGGAGTCAGTAACGTTGTCCTTGTATTCGACGCGATAGGTCTTGCCCTCAATCGCCGTCCACGTCAGCACAACATTGGTGTCCACCAGCTCGACCTTTTGAATCAACAGGGGCGCGGCCACTGTGACGGTGAAGGCGGTGTCGTCGCTCAGGCTCGGGATGCCGTCATCAGCGACGATGACAGTGATGGACTTGCTGCTGCCGGCGTCGGCGCCGGTGGTCGGCCAGGTGAAGATGCCGGACGTGGCGCCAATAGCGGCCGCAGCCGGCGCGCCGGTCCCGAGGCTGTAGGCCAAGGCTTGGCCGGCATCAACGTCGGACGCCGAGGCCGTAACCGTGGCCGTTGCGCCCGCATGGACCGTAATGTCGCCAATGGAAGACAGGGCGGGCGGGGTGTTGACCGCCAGGACGGCATCGGGGCTGATGACCGAACCAGCGGCGTTGCTGACCTTGACCGAGTAGTTCCCGGCGTCCGCGCTCTGGACGTCCACGCGTGAATAGCTGCTGTCGGTTGCGCCGGCGACGTCGACCTCGTTGAAGCGCCACTGGTAGCTCAAGGGCGGCGTGCCGTTGGCAACCACGGAGAACGACACCGTGCTCCCGGCAGCTACCGCCTGGCTGGCCGGCGCGGTCACGATGCCCGGCGGGTCTGCCACGACCAGCAGTGCAGGCTCGCTGAGCACACCGCCAACTGCGTTGCTCACTGCCACCGTGTAGGTGCCGGCATCGTCCTGGCTCACGGCAGTCAACGTCAGTTCCGGAATCGTGGCGCCGGATACATTGCCGCCGTCATCCAGGTCCGCGCCGTTCTTCTGCCAACGGTAGGTAAGCGGCTGCTGGCCGGCGGCGGTCACGGTAAAGCTGACAGTGGTGCCGGCGCTGTTCGTCTGGTTAAGAGGTTGCACCACGATCGCGGGCGAGACGGATAAGGTGGCGGTGCCGCTGACGACCGGCCCGGCCCCGTTGCTGACCGTCACGCCGTAACTGCCGACGTCGCTGTCCTGGACATTATTGAGCGTCAGCGCCGAGGTGGTAGCGCCGGCAATATTGGTGCCGTTCTTCTGCCACTGGTAGGCGGTGACGGTATTGGCCGTCTCAACGAAGAAGGTTGCAGTGCCTCCGGCGGCGACCGTCTGGTTGGCCGGCTGCGTCGTGATGACCGGCAGGTCGAAATACTCGACCTTCACATTGTCAATCCAGGAGTTCCCGAGCACCTCGGTGGCGCCGGACCCCACGGAGCCAATCGCCGCCGAATCCAGACTCGAGAGGGTTGTCCCGGTGATGGTGCGGCTGAGGATGTCGTCCACGTAGAAATCAACCGTGGTGCCATCAGCCCGGCGTTCAATGACAAACTTGTGCCAGCCCGCCGAGCGGCCCGGCGCGCCCGCATTATTCAGGTTGAACCAGCCGACGCTGGAGCCAGACACCACTCTCCCTTGATAGTGGCTGTTGATGTAGCTCACGGTATTGTCTTCCCCCGGCATAGTTACGCTATTGTACTTGCCGGCGCAGAACAGTTGGGAGAGCGAGCCCTGGTTGTAGCCGCCGCCGGTATAGCCGCGGACATCCACGAACGACCGGGTCTGAGTGTCATCATAAACCCATGCCGTAATCCGCAGGCGCCCGTTCACACTGACTCCCAGGTTCCGGTACATGCGATCCCATGAACTATTCACATAGGCGCTGCGAGTCGGACTGACGGATTGGTCCGTCGAGACAGTCAGTGACGTGGCCGGCGAGATAAAGTTCGTCCAGTTGATGGCCGGGGCCTCGAAATCGTCGTAGAACGCGACCACGGCATTGACCGCCAGTGCGGCGCTGGAACTGGTGGCCGAGCCAACACCATTGGCGACGACCACAGAGTAATTGCCTACTTCGGTCTGCTGGACATTCGCAATCGTGAGCGTCGCGGTGGTCGCGCCTGAGTACTTCCCGCCATTGGAAATATTGACGGCGTCCTTGCGCCACTGGTAGGTCAGCGTCGGATTGCCGGTGGCGACAACAGTGAAAGTGGCGGTGGCGCCGGGATCAACGGTCTTGCTGGCAGGCTGGCTGGTGATGGAAGGCGCGCCGCTGACTTCGGTTGTGGCGCTGGCCGTGCCGGAGTAGGCCGAGTTGCCGAGCTGGCCGTCATAGGCGCGGACGCGGTAGTAATAGGTGGTGCCGCCGCTCAGGCCGGTGCTGGCGTAGGTCGTGGCGTTGGCAGCCGTGGTGGCGATTTCCGTCCAGGGACCGCCGCTGGCGGTGGCCCGCTCGACCTTGTAGCTGTCCTCCAGGCCGGAGTTATCACTCCACGACAGGTTGATCTGGCTGGCCGAAACGGCCGTCGCCGACAGCGAGCTGGGCGTCGCAGGATCAACAACCCCCACCCGGTCGCACACCGCATAGAAGAAGGCCGCCGCCGCGCTGTTCTGGCCGCCGGCGCTGTTGATCAAGTTGAACTCGGCCTCGTTCGACACAAATAACATCTCCGCCAGGCACGAAGGCGGCGTCGGCGAGCACATGACGAAGTTGTTTTGCTTCACGCCGCGGCTGGTCAGGCCCAGGAACTGGATCAGCCGGCTCTGAACCTTGGTGGCCAAATCCTGGTCCGCGCCCGAATCGCCGTTGCAGTTGCTCGAACACCAGAACGTCTCGGTGCCATGCGCGGAAGCAGCAGAGGCAGAATTGCAGTGGATGCACAGCGAGGCGTGCGGGTTATTCGCATTCACGATGTCGCGGCGAGCGTAGAGATCCACCGCCACATCGGTCGAGCGGGTCATCACCACGCTGCAGCCCGCGGCCTGCAACGCGTCGCGCACCTTCAAGCTTACCGCCAGGTTGAAGTCGGCTTCATCCGGCCAAGTGGCGCCATTGTAGCCCAGCGCGCCGGGGTCGCTGCCGCCGTGGCCGGGGTCAATGACTACCTTGCGGCCGCTCAGCTCCAGCGCGGGCAGTGAGGCCGGGCCAAGAAGGAGGATGGCGAGGATCAGTGTGGTGATGGGTTTCAGGTTTATATGTTTCATTGCTTGTTGTGGTTTTGTTTTGTGTCTTTCTACGGGTCTATTGCAGCCAAAGCAGCAGCACTCGCCCCGCATCTTCCGTGCGGCAGGCAATGCACTTGCCGTCGGGCGACCAGGCGGGCTCGCACTCCAGCATCTCGGGCGTGTTGGTCAAACGCGTGGGTTCAGTACCATCGGCGTTGATCACATACAGATCCGATGCCAGGACCTGGTGTCCGTCGTCGTGGCTGACAGCGTAAACGAGCATCTTGCCGTCCGGCGACCAGGACGGATGATGGCCCCGCGCCAGCTCACGCTTCTTCGAGCCGTCCGGTTCCATGATGATCAGGGTCCCCATTTGCGAGTAAACGACCTTGCTTCGGTCCGGCGACCAAACCGCGTCCATGCCACCGTCTTTGGTGATGGGTTTGGTTGGGGCGCCGTCGGGGCCGGCACGCCAAATCTGCCCCCGGTCGGTGTAGAGGAGCGGAACAGGCTTTAGTGCCGGCGCGGGCGCTGCCGTGGCCTTCGAGGGCTTCCAAGGCGTGCTGACGAGATTGGTGCCGACCATGAAGGACACGCGCTGGTGCCCGTTCGAGCCCATCCAAACCGGCGGCGAGATCTCGGCGGCCGGCTTGCACAACTCGACCGCCTTTCCGGTAGCCAACTCCACCGACTTGATGACATACGTCGTGGCGTTGCTCTCGGAGCGCATCGCTCGGTAAGCGATGTGGCCGCCGTCAGGCGACCAGGCGAACTTGTACCCGGAGCCCGGGTCGGCAGGCAGCGTCTTCCATTCCTTGCCGTCACGGCGCAGCAATTCAATGCCCGCCATGCCGCCGCGGCCCAGCCCCAGCCACTGGCCATCCGGCGACCACACGGGTCGCATGAATCCAGCGCGGTCTCCGGACAACAGCTCCACCTTGCGGACCTGCAAGGCCGCAGCCTTTCCGGGCAGCGAGGCAGAGGCTGGGCTGCTCGCGCCGATCGCCAGACGGGCGCAAAGGACCAGCCCGGCCACAAGACAAGGCCTTGAGAAAACGAAACGATGCTGGGCCGAGAACGCAGGCATTAGCATGTGCCCGCATTTATTACAGAATCGCGCGCCGCAGTCAATCCCAGAAGGTTGATATTTGCGGCACGCTACGGTGTCATTTTCCCGTGAGGCAACAGGGGCGGCGCGCATCCCAATCTATTACAGGAGCGCCGAGATTCCCGCCGGCTCGACCAGGCGTTGACCCGGGGGCAGACAAGAATGTCGGCGCTCCGATCCGATCGCCTGCGGGCGGGGAGCGATTCGCGTCCGGCCGCTTTTAGTCCCCGGTGAACTGGAAGGCGTAGAGGTGGGTGTTTTTGAGGGCAAACCGGAGCCGGATGGGCTGGCCGGCGAACCGGCTCACATCGGGGCTGCCCTTCCACTTCACCGCGCGGTTGACCTCGTTGGCGGTGTGGATGAAGTCGCAGTCTTTGAGACTCAGGCCCTCGATTGGATTGCCCCCGGCGTCCAGCATCGCCACACGCACCGTTCCCTCGGCGGAAGTGTCCACGTTCAGGAGCAACTTGCTGCCCTTGAACCGCAGCGGTTCGGTGGTGAACTCGCCGCCCGCCCGGGGCGCATAGACGGAAATGAACCCGTCCCGCCGCAACACGACCCGGCTGATCACGGCGATGTTCTTGTCCGCTCCCAGCCCGGCTTGGGTCAGCAGGCGTTTGTTGTCCGGGTTGCGGTCCCAGCCGTGGAGCCAGTCGCTTGCGCGGTAATACATGAACATCTCCCGCCCCGTGGTGTCGGGCACCAGCCCGTGCACCATGCGCGCCGAGGCCCAGTCAAATTCGCCGCGCATGCCCAGCGGCACAAACGGGCGCCGGTCGTAGCGGTTCCACTTCAGCCCGTCGCGGCTGGCGGCGAACTGGGTGTGGAGCGGTCCGGCGTTGATGGGAGTCTGTTTCGGGAACTCAGGCATTTCGCCGCCCAGGTAGTGGAAGTAGGCCTGCGGGAACATGTAGTAGGCATCCTGCGCCCAGGCGTACTTGAGCGCCGAGCTCGAATAGTAATCCACCCACGGGTCGCCCGGTTCGGGTCCAATCACCACTGCCATGTCCTGCACCGCGTTGAACTCGCCCAGCCTGGCCGATTCCGCGCGCGCTACCCCGCGGCCCTGCACCCCGTCCGCGAACAAATTCCTCCGCCCATAGACCACATACTTCCCCAGCCGGTCGTCCCAGAAGACAATGTTCTGCGAGTCCAGGTGATGGCGTTTCGCCTCTTCGCGGTAGCTGACGATATTCGTATGGGTCGCCCGCCAGTGAAGGCCGTCGGGCGAGGACAGGATGTGCACTCCCTTGCCGAGCGCGCCGAACCGGCACGCCATCCGGAAGCGTTGCTCGGCCCCGCCGTTCGGGTCCAGGAACACCATGCCGCCATCCTGGCCCACGGTCACTCCGGCGGCGCCGTGGCCTGCGACGATGTTGTTGCTCCAGTCGCCCCGGTAGGCGACCAGCCCGAGCGCCGGCTTCTCCCAGTGAATCCCGTCGCGCGATCGCGCGTAGCAGACGCAACCATTGGTATGGCCCTGGTCCCACTGAACATCATCCATTACGTGATACCAGAAGTGATAGGTCTGGCCGTCGTGCAGCACATTGCTGTAGGGCCCCACGCCGCCGCGCTCCCAGGGGTGCTCGGGCTTGATTGTCCACTCGCCGGTCTTGCGCGGCGGGTGCACTTCCAAGGTTACGCCCGTCGCGCCGGTCATGAACCGTCCGTCCATGAACACCTGCCGCGCGCTGCCGATGTCCAGCGGTTCAACCGCCGCCGCCGCGGGAGTGCGCCCCAGCGCAAGAACCGCTGGAACCGCTCCCAGCCACAGCAGCGCGCCAGGCGAACCACACCAAAGGGAATGAAGACCAGTCTTGCTCATGACCATAGCATAGTTGCTGAACTCCGCTCTTGCCAGCCGGAGGTTTTGGCCCTGGAATATGTTGAACGTGGCGAATGTGATTACTGCGAACACTGCCGGCCAGATCAACCGGCGGACATTTCTGGGCGGGGCGGCCGGGCTGGGGATGGCCGGTCTGTCGGCCTTGAACCTCCACTCACTTCTTGCGGCTGAGGCTGTCCCGGCGCGCAAGCCCGTTTGGCAAATTGGCTGTTACACGCGGGCGTTCGACCAGTTCGACTACCCGGTGGCGCTGGACGCCATGTCCGAGGCGGGTTTCAAGTATGTCGGGCTGATGACCACCAACACCAAGGGGTGGGTGATGATCAAGACCACCACGCCAATCGAGGAAGTCCGGGCCATGCACCGGGAAGCGCGGAAGCGCGGGCTGGAGGTGCTGTCCGTCTTTGGTGATTTTTCGGTCACCGACTCGCTTGAGGCGGGCATCCGGGGCTTGAAACAGCTTATTGATGATGCGGCTGTCTGCGAGTGTCCGCACCTGATGCTGGGCGGGACCAGCGACGAGAAGCTTTACTCGCTCTACTACAAGACCATCGCGGAATGCTGCGACTACGCGGCGGCGCGAGGGGTCGGGCTCAGCATCAAGCCGCATGGCGGGCAAAACGCGACCGGTCCCCAGTGCCGCAAAGCCATCGAGCTGGTCGGCAAGAAGAACTTCGGGTTGTGGTATGATCCGGGCAACGTTTTCTACTACTCGGATGGCAAACTCGATCCGGTTGCGGACGCCGCCACGGTGGACGGCCTGGTGGTCGGGATGAGCGTGAAGGATTTCCGGCCGCCCAAGGAGGTGCTGGTGAACATCGGCGAGGGCAAAGTGGACTTCCCGGCGGTGTTTGCCCGCCTGAAGCAAGGCGGATTCACGCGCGGGCCGCTGCTGGTCGAGTGCCTCGCCCGCGGCTCGCTGGAGAGCGTCACAGCCGCCGCCAGGAAGGCCCGCCAGTTCCTGGAACGGTTGGCCGGGCAGAAAGGTTGAAAGGCGGCAGCAGGGGGCTGCTAGCGGCTGGTGTTGAGGCCGATTTGCACGTCGGCGCCGGACTGGTCGTCAACCGCCTGGGAGCCGCGGAAGGTGCAGCCTGAGATTGTCGCAGCCACCAGGCCCTTCTCCAGGACGACGGCGCGCTTGCCGCCGTCCATGAACTCGCAGCCGTTGACCACCAACCGCCCGCCGGCGGCCCGGATGCAGGGATCACCCTTGCCCGGTTGGTCCCAGCCGTTGAAGTGGCAGGCCGTCAGGGCCAGCGTGCTGGGTCCGGAGTGACGCACATGTTCGCGGGTGGCGGGGATGCCCCAGAAGCCGCAGTTGGCCAGTTTGACAGGGCCCTGATTGGCCGGCCCGACCTGGAGGGTGGACATGAACTGCGCATTAGCGAACTGGACGCCGGCGTGCGGCTGGGAACGATCTACCTGCACGGCCACCGGGCAGATATCACTGCCGGACTGAGTGATGACGGCGTTGCCCGGCCCGTGCCCGAAGTCGTCGAAGTGAAACCCGATCCGGGGGAAGATGACGAAGCTGTTGCTGATGAACTCCCAGTCGGTCTTGCCGATCTTGAACCCCACGAGGTTCTGCTCCAGGTAAGCTTTAATGTCGCCGCCGGGGAAGCCGGGCTTAAGCGCCATGCGCGTCCAGAAGTTCGGGTTGAAGTGGACGTTCTCGATGCGGCCGATGTCGGTGCACTGGTCAATATAGACACCAATCTTGAGGGGGCAGGCGAAGACGTTGCGGACCAGGTGCAGTTCGTTCCAGCGGCTGCCAAGGTCCAGGGCCTGGTAGGGGTTGGTGAGCGTGAGATCGCGGATTTGGCACAGCTCGCCATCGGCGCGAATGGACCACGGGTAGGGCGCCACTTCAGCGAGGTTCTGCTCGGGATAATGGATTATGAGGTTCCGCACCACGGCGTTGGGCTTGAGCGTGACGAGTGGTTCGCCGTCAGCCTGGCCGCGGCCACCGACTGCCAGCAGCACCGTGCCGATCGGATGCTCGCTATGCGGCACGCCGCCGGACGCCCCGCACAAAGTCACGCCCGGCGGAACCGTCAGCGACGCCTCCAGGCGGTAAAGGCCGGGCGGCACATAGCAGATCGGGCCGTCCTTCCGGGCAGCGTCGAGGGCGCTTTGCAGCGCTTTGGAATCGTCGGTCCTGCCGTCCCCCTTGGCGCCATGCTGGCGGGCGTTGACGCGGGAGGCGGACCCGAGCGCCGAAGCCTCGACGGCTTCAGCGGCGCAACCGTCGCTGGCGGGCGCCAGTCCGGCAGCGCCGAGGAGGCCAGCGGCCAGCGCGGAACGTTCTACGAAGTTGCGGCGTGAGAGGCGGGGGGATGGCCGGGTCATGGCAGGTCAGTTTGCCGCAGGTGGGCGGCAGCGATTGAGGGGGCGGTCAGCATGATGGCGGGCACTATGCAGGCTGCGGCCTGCATTGCAAGCGCCCATTGCCCAATTCGCCCGCAGCAGACAATGGTGTATATTGACTGCGCGGCAAGTATTGCCCGCGCGTTACGATGCTCGGCTGGCTGGCACAATTGATTGGTGATGAGTTTGTGGGGGGCGCAGCCGCTGTAGTGTGCGCCGCAGCCGGTTATGCGGTGTGGAGGATATTTCGGAGACGCCGCGCGCAGGGGCGGGAGTATCGAGAGCGCCGTCGCGTGCGGCAGCATTTTTGGGGTTGGGAGTGATGAGCCTGGCCGTGGCCAGGATGGTGCGGCTGGGGCGGGTCGAAAATTCGGTCTTGCCATCGGGCGGCAAAGGAGTATGCCTTGCAGGCATGGCAGAGCACTTGGCAACGCGGGCTGCGGAACGAGGCGGCAGCATGAAATGTGCGGTGATCGCGCTGGCATTGGTGGCAACCGGCTTCGGGTGCGGCGCGCGTCCGGAAGCGGCGGGGGAAAGACAGCTTACAAACCAGGTCAAGCCAGCGCCGCCCGCCAAAGGGGCGCAGCGCGTGCGGGAGCCGGCGGTGGCGGGATTGTTCTATCCAGGCGAGGCGGCGAAGCTCTCGGGAATGATTGACACCCTGTTGGCGAGCGCGCCGGACCGTTACATCCCTCGGCTGAAGGGCCTGGTCTGCCCGCATGCGGGCTACGAGTTTTCCGGGCCAACGGCCGCCATCGCCTACAAGTTGCTGGCAGGGCGCGACGTGCGAACCGTGGTGGTCATGGGGGCCAGCCACTACGCGCTGCTGCAGGGCGCCTGCATCCCGAATGCGGACGCCTACCGGACGCCGCTGGGACTGGTGCCGATCTCCGAGCAGGCGAAGGCGCTGGCGGCGGTCGCGCCGTTCGCGCTGGAGACGCGATGCCCCGTCCAACGGCCAGGCTGGTGGCGGCAGGCGCCAAAGGCCGCGCCGGAAGCCGGCCAGGACACGCCCGAGACGTGGGAGCACTCCGTCGAGGTGCAGGTGCCGTTCCTGCAAAAGGTCCTCAAGGACTTCAAGCTCCTGCCGGTGATCCTGGGCGAGGTGAATCCGGAACACTTGGCGAAGGCATTGGCGGACCGAATTGACGAGAAAACAGTAGTTGTGGCCAGTACCGACTTGAGCCATTTTCATCCATACAAGACCGCGCAAGGGCTGGACCGTCGTTGTGTCGAGGCCATCGGCAATATGGACATTGACGCGATGCAATCCCAGGAAGCGTGCGGCAAGTTGCCGGTCCTGGCGCTGCTGCACCTGGCGCGGCAGAAGGGTTGGAAGGCGCAAGTGCTCGATTACCGCAACAGTGGCGATGTCTCCGGCGATAAGGACCGTGTGGTAGGATACACGGCGGTGGCGTTCTATGCGCCGGCGCCGGAGAACGTGTCGGTGCCCGAGCGGAAGTTTCTGCTGGAGCTGGCCCGCCAGACCTTAAAGAGCGTGACGGCCACCGGCAGCCTGCCCGAAGTCGCCGACAAGGACGTGCCGCCGAAGCTGCTGGAGAAGCGGGCCTGCTTCGTCACCTTGACCAAGGGCGGCGCGCTGCGGGGCTGCATCGGCCACTTGACCGCCCTGGAACCCTTGCACCAGGCGGTAGCCGAAAACGCCCGCAACGCGGCGCTGCGCGACCCCCGCTTCCCCCCTGTCCAGGCCGATGAATTGGGCGAGATCAAGATCGAGATCAGCGTGCTGACGGAGCCGCAGCCGCTGCCGTTCAGCTCGCCGGACGACTTGCTGAACAAACTGCGCCCGCTCGAGGACGGCGTGCTGCTGCACATCGGCACGCGCACGGCGACGTTTCTGCCGCAGGTCTGGGCGCAGATTCCCGACAAGGTCCAGTTCCTGGAGCATCTCTCGCGGAAGGCCGGCTGCGACGCCTCCGCGTGGCGGGGAAAGGATGTTACCGTCTCCATCTACCACGTGGAGTGTTTTGAAGAAGAGCACCCCCGTTCCTGACGGCCAGCGGCTGGTGCTCATAGCGGTGGGGGCGCTGGGGGCGTCGTGCGTGATGACGCAACTGGCGCTGATGCGCGAGTTGCTCGGGGTATTCTCCGGAAACGAGATGGTGTTGGGGGTGACGCTGGGCTTGTGGCTCCTGCTGATGGGAATCGGCGCGGGGCTGGGGCGCACGTCCGAGCGGCTGCGCAACCAACTAACCGCCCTGGCCATGGTCCAGGTCCTGGTGGCGGTGCTGCCGCCGGCGCAGGTGTTCCTGTTGCGGGCGTTGCGCAACGTGGTGTTCCTCCGGGGCGCGGCGCTGGGCGTGGCGGAGACGGTGGGGGCGACGTTTGTGCTGCTGTTGCCGTATTGCCTGGTGGCGGGCTTTGGCCTCACGCTGGCCTGTTCGATCCTGTCGCGAAAGGCGGGAGCGGCGGGGATCGGGCGCGCCTACGTGGCCGACAGCCTCGGCAGCATTGTTGGCGGGGTCGTGTTCAGCTTTGTGCTGGTGTGGCTCCTCGACCACATTGCTCTTCTGGTCTGTCCCGCGGTCCTGAACCTGGCGTTGGCGTGGCTGGTGGGCCGGCAAGCTCAAGGTTCAAAGTCCGCCGCTCGCCTGTTCCCCGCGGCGGCGCCGGCACTCGGCATTGGCCTGATCGGCGTCACGATTCTGGCTGACCCGGACCGCCTGTCCACCGCCTTGCAGTATCCGCGGCAGCACGTGGTCACACACGCCAACTCGCCTTACGGCAAGCTCGTCGTGACCAAGTCGGCTGGGCAGTATGATTTCATCGAGAACGGCATTCCGGTCATTTCGACCCGCGACGACCAGCGCGTCGAGGAAACGGTGCACTACGCGATGGCGCAGCGGCCGGAGGCGCGGCGGGTGCTGTTGGTGTCCGGCGGCATCTCGGGCACGGCCCGTGAAATCCTCAAGTATGGCGTCGGCGCGGTGGACTACGTGGAGTTGGACCCGCTGATTCTGACGCTGGGTCAGAAGTATCTGCCGCAGAACCTCGACGACAGCCGGATCAGGGTCTTCAACACGGATGGACGGCTCTTCGTCCGGCAGGCGGCGGAGAAGTACGATGTGGTCATCGTTGACGTGCCGGCTCCGGCCAGCGCTCAGCTCAACCGCTTCTACACGGCGGAGTATCTCGCTGAGGTCAAAGGGGCGCTGGCCCGGGATGGCGTGGCGTGCTTTGCGCTGGGGCAGTATGAGAATTACGTCAGTCCCGAGCTGGCGCGGCTGCTGTCCTCCGCGCGTTTGGCCGCGGGGCAATCGTTCCGCAACGTGCTGGCGATCCCCGGCAGCCGGGTCTTCTTCCTGGCGTCGGATGGGCCGCTGTATGCGGACATCGCCGCTCGCCTGGAGCAGCGAGGCATCCAAACCCGGCTGGTGAACCGCCATTACCTTTCCGCCATGCTGACGCCCGACCGGATGCAGGCCCTTGCCAACGCCACGACCCAGCCGGTGGCGGTGAACCGGGATTTCAGCCCCGTTCTCTACTACTACCACCTGCGCCACTGGCTGAGTCAGTTTGATGCCCGGTTCGGCCTGGCGGAGGCGGCGCTGCTGCTGGGGCTCGGGTTCTACGTGGTGCGGCTGCGGGGCAGCGCGTTGGTGCTGTTCGCGTCGGGCTTCGCCGCTTCCACCCTGGAAGTGGTGCTGTTGCTGGCCTTCCAGATCCTCTGCGGCTCGGTCTATCACCAGGTCGGGGTCATCGTGACGGTCTTCATGGCGGGCCTGGCGCTGGGGGCCGCTCTCATGAATCGGCTTTCCGCGGGTGTTGACGGGGGGCGCTCCGGTCAGGACCTGTTCGGAGTTCGGATATCGGGGGGGCTCAAGAGTGATATCTTTGGGAGAACACACGCCGCCTTCCCCCTCACCCCAGCCCTCTCCCCGGGGGAGAGGGAGAATTCTCGCCAGTCTTCCGGCGGACCTGAAGCGTCAGCCACAGCCGAGAAACGGGATGCGGCTCTCCCTCTCCCCACGGGAGAGGGCCGGGGTGAGGGGAAACCAGGCGTTGGAAGCTACCAAACGCATGATCCCCGCAGCAGGCTGCCGAACTTCGGTTTTGGCAGCCTGTCGGGGCTGGCGTTTCTTATTGCGGGCTATGCCGTGCTCCTGCCGCTGCTGTTGCCGCTGCTGAATCGAATGGGCGGCTCGGCGGTGTCCCTGGCGATGGTCAAGGTTATCATTGCCCTGCTGACGCTGGTTCTGGCCGTGCTGGTCGGGATGCAGTTCCCGTTGGCCAACCGGCTGGAGTTCGACGGAACCGCCCGCGGGGCCGCGCGCCTCTATGCGGCGGATTTCATCGGCGCCTGCCTGGGCGCGTTGCTGGCGTGCACGCTGCTGATTCCGCTGATTGGCGTGGGCGGCGTTTGCCTGGTCACGGCGCTGCTGAACTGCGCTGGCGGGCTGGCGGGCCGCCGGAAGAACGCCGGGGCTTGAGCGCCGGGGGACGCGTTACGCGGGCAGCTCCAGCTCCAGCTCCGCTGCCGCGGCATTGGCGGCCGCCTGAGCCGCGTTCATGCAGCCGGGGATGACCGTTGAGACGGCGGGATGCCTCAAGCACCATGCCAGGGCCCACTGTGCCATCGGCACGCCGGCCGGCAGTTCAGCCTGCCGAATGCGCTCCACCTCTGCGAGATCACGCTGCAGCTTTCCAGCCTCCCAGGTCGAGCGCCAGTCACCGGCCGGGAAGGTCGCGCCGGCACGATACTTGCCGCTGAGCAGACCGCTGGCCAGCGGCACGCGCGCCAGGATGCCGAGGTTGTCCCGTTGCGCGTGGGGGAAGTAAAGCTGCTCGGGCCGGCGATCGAGGCGGTTGTAGATCACCTGGAGGGTTTCGGCGCCGAGCCGCCGCGCTTCGCGGGCGTGCAGCTCGCTGCCTTTGCCCGGGATGGAGATGCCCAGGTGCCGGATCTTGCCGGCGCGCTTTTGCTCAGCGAGCATCGTCCACAGGTCCTCGTTCAGGAGCTGGCTGTCGGAGCCGGAATGAAACTGGTAGAGGTCAATGGCCTCGACGCGCAGCGCGCGCAGCGAGGCCTCGAGTTGCTGGCGCGCGCCCGCAACGGAGAAGTCCTCCGTCCGGCTCATGAAGCGGTTGAAGCGATGGCCGAACTTGGTGGCAACGATCCAGCGCGAGCGGTCGTGACGGCTGAGGTAATCACCGACCAGGCTTTCGGAGAGGTGATCGCCGTAGCATTCGGCGGTGTCGAGGAGGTTGATGCCGAGCGCGCCCGCTTGGTCGAGGATGGCATCCGCGTCGGCCTGGGAGAAGGCGCGGCCCCACTCGCCGCCAAACTGCCAGGTGCCCAACCCAATGACCGACACCCGCAGTCCCGTGCTGCCTAGAATTCGATAGCGCATGGGGAAAGGATACCGCAGAATCAGGCATTCGATAACCGAATAATTGCCCGGTGCGGGATCATCCGACAGATGACAGGCAAGACTATGCGACCTCGCGGCTGCAACAACCACGGATATATGACACCCGATATTAGGCTTTTTCTAACTTGCCTGGCGGCGAGCCTCCTGGCGTCAGTCGGGGCGAATGCGGCATCGCCTGCTTCGCCGCAAACCGCCGGCCCGGTAAAGTGGCTCGACCTGCCGCACCCGCAACTGGAAATGCGCGGGCTGCCGTGGCTCAAGGAGAATGCGCCGGACCTTTGGCGTCTGCCGAAAAGCGCCAAAACCACCGTGCCCAAAGGCGTCTGGAACCGGGCGGTCGCCCCCGACGGGGGCCGCATCCGCTTCTCCTGCAACAGCACGTTCCTGGGCCTCCGGCTCAAGGCCGTCCAGGCCGGTGGGAAACGATGCTTCTTCGATGCCTTCGTGAATGGCGAATATGCGGGTTCGGTCAGCCCGCAAGGGACGCAGCGGGTGGACCGTGTGATCTTCGAGAACAAGGACCGGGCCTGGAAGGACATCACCCTCTACCTGCCCCACCGGAATGAAGTGCGGGTTTTCGCGGTGGGCCTGGACGCAGGCGCCGAGCTGAGGCCGCCGCCACCTTTCGCGCTGAAGCGCCCCATCGTCTGCTACGGCTCCTCCGTTTTGCAGGGGACCGGGGCGGCGCATCCCTCGCGGACCTACCCGGCCACCGTGGCCCGGCGGCTGAACCTTGACTTTGTCAATCTCGGCTTCGGCGGCGCCGGCAAGGCCGAGCCGGAGGTGGTGGCCCTGGTCAACCAACTCGATGCCTGCGGCTACCTGTTTGACCTGGGCAAGTCCTACGGCGCTGCGGAACCGGAACGGTATAACCGGATGCTGGACACGATCCGCGCCGCACACCCCGAGGTGCCGATTTTCTGCGTAACCCCCATCTACTCAACCAAAGAGGAGAACGAACCGAGCTATAGAAAGCGGTCGGAGGATTTGCGGGCCGTGATGCGGCAGGCCGCTGCGGACCGCCGCCAGGCTGGCGATAGACTCATGCATGTGGTCGAGGGGCTCTATCTATTCGGGGAACAGGACAAAGACAAGTTCGCCGACCCGACGCACCCCAATGACGAGGGCAACGACCTCATGGCCCAGCGGTTGACGCCGCTGATTGAGAAGGCCGTCCTGGGTCAGCGCCGGCAGGTTCCCGGAAGTTCCGCCTCCCGCACCAATGCGGCTCGCCCCAGGGTCCGGCAATAACCCGCCGCGCGAGCCGGTCGTTGCCCCGATGAAACGGGGGCGTCGGAAGCCCACCTCCGGCCCGATTTCCCAAGCAGTGCCTGGCTGTGCCGGGGGCGGCGAACTGTAGTCACCCGCCTTCCGCATCATTGACAGCCGGCGTGGCTGCGCCACTATATGGCCCAGTTCCGCGGCCTGAGTATGGGCCGCAGGCATCTCATGTTGAATCAACTTACGATTTCGGAGCTGGTGGCCAGGCTGGCCCGGCGCGAGGTTTCGGCGCGGTCGGCCACACAGGCGTGCCTGGACCGGATTCAGAGCGTGGACGGCCGGATTCGCGCGTTCATCAGTTACGACGCGGCGGACGCGCTGGCGCAGGCGGATGAGGCTGACAAAGCGCTGGCCGCCGGGCAGACCCATGCGCAGCGGCCCTTGCTGGGAGTGCCGGTCGGGGTCAAGGACGTCATCGCGGTGAAGGGCCACCCCCTCAACTGCGGCTCCCGGATTCTCCAGAATTTCATTTCTCCCTACGACGCAACGGTGATCGAGAAGCTGAAAGCAGCCGGGGCGGTGGTCTTTGGGCGGCTGAACATGGATGAGTTTGCCATGGGCAGCTCGACGGAGAACTCGGCGTTCCAGATCACGCGCAATCCGTGGGACCCGTCGCGCATCCCGGGCGGTTCCTCCGGCGGATCCGCCGCGGCGGTGGCTGCGGACGAGTGCGTCGCGGCGCTGGGCTCCGACACGGGCGGCTCGATCCGCCAGCCGGCGTCGCTGTGCGGCTGCGTCGGGCTCAAGCCGTCGTACGGGCGCGTCTCGCGCTACGGGCTGGTGGCCTACGCATCGTCGCTCGACCAGGTTGGCTGCTTCGCCAAAGACGCGCGGGACGCCGCGACAGTGCTGAGCGTCATCGGCGGGCACGATCCCCGCGATTCATCCAGCGTGCCGCAGCCGGTGGGGGATTATGCGGCGGGGCTGACAGGCGACATCAAGGGCTTGAAAGTGGGCCTGGCGAAGGAATACATGATCGGGGGGCTGGACCCCGCGGTCAAGCAGGCCATCGAGGCGGCGGTGCGGCAGTTCACCACGCTGGGGGCCGAGGTGGTGGAGGTGTCGCTGCCCCATACCGATTACGCGATTGCGACCTACTACATCATCGCCACGGCGGAGGCCAGCGCCAACCTGGCGCGCTTTGACGGCATCCGCTACGGGCTGCGCGTGAACGGGGCGGACCCGATCGAGTTGTATGGCCGGACGCGCGGGGCAGGGTTCGGCCCGGAAGTGAAGCGGCGCATCATTCTGGGCACCTACGTGCTCAGCAGCGGCTACTACGATGCCTATTACCTTCGGGCGCAGAAGGTGCGGACGCTGATTCGCAACGATTTCCTGACCGCGTTCGAGAAGGTGGATGCGATTCTCACGCCCACCTCCCCGACGGCGGCGTTCAAGATCGGCGAGAAGTCCGAGGACCCGCTGCAGATGTACCTCATGGACATCTTCACCATCTCCTGCAACCTGGCGGGCATCTGCGGCCTGGTGGTGCCGTGTGGATTTACCAACGACGTCCCGCGGCTGCCGATCGGGCTGCAGTTGCTCGGCAAGCCGTTCGGCGAAGAGGCGATCCTGCGATTGGGCCACGCCTACGAACAGAGCACGGAATGGCACAAACAGAAGCCGCCCATCGCGGGATAGGCAAGCGGGGCTCCGGATCCAGAACCCCGCACGCGCAACGCGGGCCGAGATGAAAAGCTCGCCACGCGCGGCCAGCCCTGGTAAAGATAGCCCAGGCCGGAGAACCGCCGGTCCGGCAAACGCAGCTTATGCAATCTGAAATGAATCGCCGCTCCTTCGTCAAGGAAACCGTCCTCACCACCGCCGGCCTCGCCCTGGCCTTGCACGCGCACGGGCAAGACCCGGCCAAAAACGACGCTCCGCCGCCCGCCGCACCGGCCCCCTTGCCCAAAGGCCGGATTGGCAAGCTGGAGGTGAGCCGGCTGATCCTCGGCGGGAATCTGCTGACCCACTACACCCACAGCCGCGACTTGAAATACGTCTATACGCTCGCCGCGCGTTACAACACCGACGAGAAGATCCTGGAGACCTTGGCCAAGGCCGAGGCCGCCGGCATCAACACCGTCTCCATGCACAACCCGGAGCATCCGATGTCGCTGCTCCGCCGCTACCGCCAGGAGCGCGGCGGCAAAATCCAGTGGATCATCTGCCCCACCGCGCCCGTCGAGCCGGACATGGCCAAGTACCGCAGTCACGTCGAGGCCCTGGTCAAAGACGGCTGCGAGGCGATCTACCTCTGGGGCGTTCACGCCGATTCACTGGTGGCGCAAGACAAGATCGAGTTGGTTGCCAAAGCGGTCGAACTGCCCAAAGAGTTCGGCGTGCCTTCCGGGGTGGGGTGCCATTCGCTCGACGTGGTCAAAGCCTGCGAGGAGTTCGGGGTGAAGGCGGATTTCTACATCAAGACCTTCCACTCCCACAACTACCCCACCGCGCCCAAACCGGAGGAGATCACCAAGCCCTACAACGAGTTCCCCGGCTACTGGTGCGCCAACCCGGAGGAGACCGCCGCAGTCATGAAAGCGGTGGACAAGCCGTGGATCGCCTTCAAAACCATGGCCGCCGGGGCCATCCCCCCGCAGACGGCCTTCCGCTACGCCTTCCTGAACGGCGCGGACTTCGTGCTGGCCGGCATGTTCGACTACGAGATTGATGACGACGTGAAGATCGCGACGGACGCCCTGCGCCGCACCCAGGACCGCCAGCGGCCCTGGAAGGGGTGAGCCGCAAGGCCAGACCGCAGCAACGCATGAGCAAGAGCACGTTGAGCTTCACTTTGCTGCTGAGCGTCGCGCTGCTGGCGCCCTCGGTCGCGGCCGAGCGTTCCGGCGCCAGGACGAATGCCTTCTTCGCATTCTGCATTGACACCCACGACGCCAGGAAGCGCAACCTCCAGCAGCAGGCCCAGATGCTCAAGGAACTCGGCTACGACGGCGTCGGCCACCTGTGGCTGGACAATATCCCCGAGCGCCTGAAGACCCTCGACGCCGCCGGCCTCAAGCTGTTCCAGATTACCATGACCGTGGACATTACGCCCGGCAAGCAAGCTTACGATCCACGCTTCAAGGAGGTCCTGCCCCTGCTCAAAGGCTGCGGCGTGCAGTTCGTCCTGCTGATGAACGGCCTCAAACCTTCCGACCCCGCCGGCGACCCGCGCGCGGTCGAGATCATTCGCGAGATGGCTGCCCTCGCCACCAACTCCGGCGCCCAAGTGCTGCTCTATCCTCACAGCTTCATGTGGCTGGAGAAGATCGAGGACTGTGTCCGGGTCGCAGACAAGGTGGACCGCCCGAACGTCGGCGTGATGTTCAACCTCTGCCACTGGCTGCGCGTCAGCAAGGACCGCGACTACCAGCCGTTGCTGGCCAAGGCCATGCCCCGCCTTTGGGCGGTCTCGATCAACGGCGCCGACGAATTTGACGACCAACCCGGCTGGGCACGCTATATCCAACCCCTGGGCCGCGGCTCGTTTGACATGCGAGCCTTCCTCCAGAGGCTGCGCCAGCTCGGCTACACCGGCCCGGTCGGCCTGCAATGCTACGGCATCCCGGGCGACGCGCGCGACCACCTCGTCGAGTCCATGAAGGCCTGGCGCGGCTATCAGTAACGCCGCCGGCGTCGTCAGACATCGAGTAGGCGCCCTCGGGCCGATGTGGCGGTCGCCTCAGCACCGCTACTGCTCGCCCCGCCCGCCAGGAACGGCCCGCGCAAGAACAACCAGGCGGCGGGCCGGACCGGTGGCGGATTAACAGACCGAGGCCCGGACCCCTTCAACCGCTGCACGGATTCTGAGGCTCTGAGGGATCTTCCTGCTGCCAACACCCGGCTGTTTGCCTCAGGAATCTCGCGTTTTCTGTCGTAACGGTGCGCTGGGTGGCAGCAGGAACAACCCGCGCTGATCCATCCGTGCCAGAGGTTTTGGGCCTGGCCAATAGCTGCTATTACTGCAGTTGCACGCAGCAGCTACCGTCCCTCCTCCGTTCCTCCTCCGTTGCTCCTCCGTCCTTCCTCCGTCCTTCCTCCGTCCCTCCTCCGTCCTTCCTCCGTATCCGGAACGGAGGAGGAACGGAGGAGGAACGGAGGAAGGACGGAGGAGGGACGGAGGAAGGACGGAGGAGGGACGGAGGAAGGACGGGGGTGCTACCACTGAAGGAGAGGGTAGGTAGGCCGCCCGTCCAAGTCAGAATGGGTCTGGAACGGGGTTGAAATGGGTATTTATAGGCAGGA
The DNA here is from genome assembly GCA_035358715.1 of Verrucomicrobiota bacterium. Classification (GTDB taxonomy): domain Bacteria; phylum Verrucomicrobiota; class Verrucomicrobiia; order Limisphaerales; family UBA8199; genus UBA8199. The sequence continues at coordinate 12,482 of DAOPPX010000016.1, read as the reverse complement.
TTTCGAGCGCCGGCGGGGTGCTTGCGAAGGCGCGGCGGATGGGTCGCGAGGTCATGGCCAGGAAGCGATTGGGCAGGTGATGGATGGGTTGTGACGAGCGCGGGCCAGGCAGCCCCATTCAGGGCGCAGTTGGCACTGCTCTTCAAACCTTGCCGACACCACCTGGTGCTCGCACTTGCCGCAGGCCTCGCCGCGCTCTCGAACCCAGCAAGCAACCACGCGCGGTCGGCTCCGATCCGACCTGACCTGCGGTGCAGTCAATGACGCTGCCACCACCGGCCATACGCTGGCTTCCCCACCATAGGGTTTGCCGCGGTGCGTGATCGTCAGCCGCCTCATGCCGGGTAGTGCCCGCTGCAAATCGTCGGGTCAGCGCCGCAGATCCACGCGGTCAGGATGTCCTCATAATCGTCCGCAAAAATACCCTCGCTGCAAATGCACGTCCGCAGCGCCGTCCACAGCCGCCACGGCATCCACGGCTCTCCGATTGGATCGAGCATGTCATCAATCGGGAGCTGCACAATGCCGTCGTTCCCGTCGAATTGCATGTCTTCCAATTCCAGGAACAGCCGGTATTGCCCGTCGCGGAGCGTGAAGCCAACCGGGTCGCCGATGTCCGTAGTGTAGTAAGTGCCTGGGGCCGGCCCAGCGTCCCCGCTGATCCAGGCCGCCGGAACGGTGGCGCGCGCCTCCACGACCATTCGATGCGGCGCGGTAGGGTCCTTCACGGTGCTGCCGCAGCCGCCGTCGTCTTCAACGTCCTCCGGATCAGCGGTAAACCACAGGTCGTCCATGATCTGCCGGAAAGTTCCGATCCATAGCGCCCCAAACTTCACGTCTGGGACGAACTCCCCTTCCTCGTCGAAGTCATACGTCGCCCCATGCTCGAAATCGTCCACTTCCGCGTTCGGCGAAAAGCACATCACCGACGGGCTGCATCGGCTGAAAGCCAGACACTTGGTCTGGCAGGTGTAATTGATGACCTCGCGAGGCATCCCGTAATAGAGAAGTTGCGCGGCGCGGACTTCCTTGTCCGGGTCGAGCGCGCTGCTCACATCGCGGTAATTGAACCGCCATTCGTTCTTGAGAAAGTCCCCCTTGCCGTCCGTGTCGTGCCACCAGAATCCCGGGGCCCCGTGCGATTTGACACGGGTATAGGTCGCCCCGGGAGCCGCGCCGGCGTAGGTAAAGGTTCCGCTGCCAATGCTGGCGACTTCGTATCCGCTCCCGCTGTTGCTGTCCACGGTCAGACCGTCCGCCGTAGTAAAGTCCACCAGGTCGCCCACTGCCAGATATTGAGCGGCTGAGTCGAGGGTGACGGTCACAGTGCCCGAACCTTCCTCGAAGGTGCAGCCCCGGTCTCCATCAATCGGCCAGGCGTTCGGCCATCGCGGATCGGTGTCCACAACGTCTTCTCTCCGCGCGCCGCTCGGCCCGAACCAATCGAGCGAATGCCAGGGGTTCTTGATCTCGGCATACTTCTGACCCCACAACGCCCCGCCGTCCATCACCTTCAGCCATGCGCCGGGCGGCAGAGAGCTGATCTTGTCGTCCGGCGTCCATTGGGTCGCGGAATGCGGTATGCTGCCGGCGCTCCATTGTCCGTAAAGATGGGTCGTCGGGTGCTCGTAGAAGAAGTTGAATAGGCCGCCCGTGTCATCATTCTGCCGGTCGTATGTGACCGTGATATAATCCCCGGCGTTCACCGGCAGCAGCGGGTTGGTATAGCCCGGTCCGTTCGGCGTCAGCTCCACCTTCTGGCAGTCCGCATCAAAGGTGTAGTCCACCCCCTCCGTGCCCGCGCCGCGGCTTACGTCGTCGGCGTCGAAGCCTTCCACGCTGTCCAGGTGTTGCGCCGTCACCGAAAGTTGAATGGCGCTCTCTTCGATGTCCTCGCTGTCGAAGTCCTCCGCAACGGTATCCTCCGAAAACACCGCCGGATAACCGTCCTCGAATGGCGCGCCGCGGATGCTGCCGTCAATGTAGCTCGCGAGCGGATCGGCCAGGATCGGATCAATCTCGTCGCAATCATCCAGCTCGGTGAAAATGAACTCCGGACTCCTGGCCTGCTCAACTTCGTTTCGTGTCACCAGCGGGCACGTCGTCAGCGCCATGTCATAGCGCCACGGATAGACCGCGTCGTCGGTCAGGTCCCATTCCGCGAGCAGCTCGGCCAGATCGGATCGCAGGGCGGCGGCGTCGTAGGCTGTGGAAAGCGTGAGGGTGACGCTAACGACCAGGGAAATGTCGAAGGTGTTTGGAGGCTTCGGGCTGCACGAGAGGGTATAGGTGGCGATGGTGGCGCCCTGCTGGGCGAGCGCCGCGGCCCGTCCAGTGTTAATAACCCAGCCGATTTCGAGCCAGTCAATGAAGTCTTGCATTCCGACGAAATATCCGCCGCATACCTGGTCGGGCATTGGAGGGCCGTCTGGATGTTTACTTTGCAGCGGCTCCCATTCTTCTGACGAATCATTCTCGCCAGACCTGTCCGGACATACCGATGAGGATCCTTCATAGGATTCAGACCAGCTCTTTTCGCAGTTGGAACTCGTGGCTAGCCCGGTGGTTCTTCCGATTGTGGTGGTTCGCTGATAGCTGCTGCCGGCGGTAACTTTCGTTACGCCATTCCCGCCGTCTAAGCAAACGTAGGATTGGACTTCCCAGGACATTTCCTTCGTGAAAGCCAGGTAGCGCGTGCCGGGAGCCGTCGCGTCCACTTCAGTCGTGGTGCAATCCCCGTCCTCCCAGGAGGTAAACGGAACGCGGCCGTGCCAGAACTTCCTCGCCTGCACCCCCTTCCAGCCTACCTTCAAACAGTGGGCCAGGTTCTTGGTCCGGTCAGGCATCAGCGTCAGGCAGTTGTAACTGACCTCTTTCTTACCCGACCCGGTGGCGCAGTCGGCGCGGTCAACGACCAGCTCGCCGTCCACCTTGGATGCCCAGGCTGCTACCCTGGCAGCGGGGACGTTGTTGGAGGTGTCCTTAGTGTCGTTGGAATAGACCGGGAAGTAGGCTTCGCGGCGGCGCCAATGCTGGAAGCAGCCGCCCGGACCTAATGCTGGGCGCCAGCCGGCGCATGGCGGGCGATAAGGCAGGGCGGTGTGCATCTATGCAAGCGGGCAGGGGGATGATGAGCCAAAGAAAATGATGTCAGCGCGAAGTAACTGGCGGATGATAGGGCGCTTGTCGGAGGCGGCGGTCTGGGTGTCCACGACGCCGATAGGTATGTGGTCGGTGTCCGGGACCGGAGCAGCAGGCCAGGCGGAGCCGCCGCTGGATCCATCGATGGCCTCGGCGAGGGTGCCGGATCTGACGGTGGCGGTGGTTGGGCTGGCGGAGGTGTCAACCTCGAGCCAGAAATAGAAATCGTCGGTGTCCGCCGGGACGGTGGTTTCGGATGGGGTGGCGGGGTAGGTTTCGGAATCGGGGTCGCTGTTGACCGCGTCGGTGCCGGTGGCGTCGGTTTCGAGGACGCGGCCGGCGCGGACGAGGACTTTGCGCCAGTCGGATGCCGGATCGGGAGCGGCACGAAGGACGGCGGGGAGCTGGTAGATCTTGAAGGGGTGGAGTGAGTCGAGGTAGCGGGCGATGAGTTTGAGGGCCTCGAACTGGCCGCGGACGGATTGGAGGGCGGCGGATTGGCCGAGGAGGCCGGCAGCGAGCTGGTTGATGCTAACCCAGTTGTTTCGGACCGCGCCACCACGGGCCGGAGCGCGGAATCGGGAGGAGCGGCCGTGGCCGGAGCGGCCGGGGGCGGTGAAGAGGGTTTGCATCGTGGGGAGGACTCAACCTAGCCAGAATGGTGCATGTCAGGAGTAGAGGTCTGGATCCCAGTGGCTAGCGGGGGCGCCGGTCCAGGTGCGGGTGAGTTTCCAGAGGCCATTGGACCAGACAACTTCGTCGGCCTCGCGGCGCCAGGTCATGCCGGCGCCGAGGACATAGCCGCTGAATGCGCCGAAGGGGTCCTGGATGAAGCCGCCCGCGGAGAGGGTCGGGCAGGCCGTGAAGTGGAGGGTGTGGGAGAAGTGGAAGCCGGCCAGGTAAAAGGTTTCAATGCCCTGGCCCCACTTTTCGAGGAGTTTCTTGACCAGGGCCTTGTTGGTGATGCCGTCAATGGCGGCGTCCACCGAGGTCTGGCCGGCAGCGGTGGCGGCGTTGAAGCGAGCGCGGGCTTTGGTGAGATCGGATTCATCGAGTGCGGAGAAGTAGGGGTTTTTCTCGACGGCGGGGTTGATCTCGAATGGGGTGAGGGAGAACTCGTCGGCGGGGACGGCGCTGGCGCCGGAGGCGAGGGCGTAGGTGACGGATACGATGCCTTTTCCGCCGCGCTCGGGGCTGCAAGAGGCTTCCTCGACGTAGAACGTGCCGGCGGTGCCAGCGATGGAGAGGACCCAGGAGGAGCCGCGGGGATGGGCGAGGGCGTAGGCGACCGCGTCGGCGTAGCGGCCGGCGTGCTGGGTGGTGTAGGTGACGCGCTCGCCGAGGCGCAGCTCGCCGGATGCGGCCGTCTCGGCGAGGGTGCCTTCGGGGTAGCCTTTCCAGACTGGGGTATTAGCAGGCATGGGCTAGGAATTGCCAATTGCCAATTGGGGATTTCACGGCTCTGGGGTCTGGTTTCTGCCTTCTGCCTTCTTACTTCTGCCTTCGTTTTTCAGGTGGGGTTCGGCGAGGGCCAGGAGGGCGTCGCGGGGGATGGCGAGTTGTGTGCGGCTGTTGCCGATGGTGATGCCGGCGGGGCCGAGGCGGATGTAGCGGAAGGAGCCGTCGCCGAGGGACAGGCCGACCTGGTGGTGGTGTTCGCCGGGCTCGACGAAATCTTCTTCGGCGGCGGTGGCTTGCAAGTCTTTCAGAATGAGCATAGCGGGTTAGGTAGCTGGGGCGTTACTTTCCGGGAGGAGCAGTCGGCCTATGGAGCCGAGCATGTTACGGGTTAGCTGGACGAGCTGGGTGGTGTTGCGGGCGGTGGTCTCGGCCGGGCCGCGGTAGAGCCCTCGGTTGAAGATTAGTCCCTGTTTTTCGAGATCGCTGACTTCCGGCTTAGGGGCTTTCCGGCCGGATGATTCGCTGCCAAAGTTGAGGTTCTGGCCAGGCACAGCCGCTCCGGCGGCCTCCAGTGACGGGGCAGCTTTAGCGAGTATTTCCGCCACCTTGGCTTGCAGCTTGCCCAGGGCTTCGGTAGGCGCCGTGCCGAAGCTCTTAAAGGTTTCTGAGGCCGCCGAGATGGCATCCTGGATGGCTTTTTGCATGTTATCGGCGGCGTCCAGGATGTACTGCCGCCGGGCCTGGCGGCTGCCGGCGGTCAGGTCGCCCAGGGCTTCTTCGTTCTTTTGGATGCGGGCGCGCGTATCCGCCTTGTAGGTTTCTAGGTCAGCGGGGTGAACGAATCTGTAGGCGCCCTGCCTTTTCTCCATGCGGTCCAGCGATCTTTTGTCGAGCTCAATGGCCTTCTCGATGGTGGCCCTATGCATACGTTCGCCGATGGTGAGCAACACGGATTCGGAGGCTTTGACGCCGGCTTCGATGGCTGGTGGGATCGCGGCGGCGAGGGCGGCGCCGAAGGTGGCGGCGAATTGGGCGGCGTAGAATTTGGCCTGCTCGAATCCGGCGCTGATAGAGAGGCGGATCAGTTCGGCGAAGTCGGACGTGCCGAAGCTGGCTTTTAGGGCGTCGAGGTATTTGCCGATGGCGTCGGCCATTGGCTGGAGGTCGAGGTTGTTGAGCTGGTCGAGGATGGACTGGAGGACTGGGGCGACCTTTTCGGCCATCATCAGGAAGAGCGGGTCGAGCTTTTCTTTGATCCGGCTGAAGGCGTTGTTAAGCGTGCTGAAGACCCCGGCGACGCGCTCGAAGGCTTGGCCCTGGGCGCGGGATTGTCCAAGAGCGGCGTTGAACTCTTCGAGGGATCGTGCGGCCTGGACGATGTCGGCGGAGCTGCCGCGGAAGATTTTGCCGGCAAAGGCAGCGCCGGAGGTGGTGTTCATCTTGGCGATAGCAGCCAGGATGTCCTGCATGGCGGCGACGGGGCCTTTGGCCTCGAGTTCCTTCACGTTCAAGCCGGCCTTAGCGAAGATGGATTTGGTGTCTTCGCCGGCGTCGTTTACACCGCCGAGGGCTTTGGTGAGACTGAAGAGGGATCCTCCGACGGATGCGGAGTCCAGCCCGACGGCCTTGAATGCGCTTTGGAGCTGAAAAAGGCTGGCGACAGAGGCGCCGGTGCGTTTGGAGAGGTCGTTGAGGGCGGCGCCGCGGGAGATCTGCTCGCCGACGCGGTCGAAGACAGCGCCGAGTCCGCGGGCGACGGTGGTGAATGAGAGTGTAGCGGCGGAGGAAATGCCGATCTGGGATAGAAACTTGGAGGTTTCGAGCCCGAGGGTGAATTGGAGGACGCCGGCCATATCAAGTGCGGAGAGCAGATTTCGGAGTGGGGAGTTTTCCGGCGGGGATGCCGGCGCCACCGGGCGGGAATGCGGCCTGGGCGATGTAGCCGGGTTCGGCTAACTGGACTTCGGCGACCTCATTGTGGAGGACGCTCCAGGAGTAGAGCGCCCAGCCCTGGACCGATGGCAGTTGGAAAAGGATCTCGCGCCGGGTCATGTGGTAGAACCGGATGAGGCGGCAGAGGTAGTCGAGCCACCAGCCGAGGCCGTCGATGGGGCTGGTGGCGATGTAAAAGGGGCGTTGTCGGAGGGCTTCTCGGTGAACTCGAGAACGGTCTTGAAGGCGGCGATGAAGGCTTGTTCGACGAGTTTGACTAAAAGCGCCACCTGGACTGGGCCGAGCCTGAAGCCGATCCGCTGGCGGGCCTGGCGTCGGAACCACTTGGGGAAGGACGGCCCGTGCTGGTCCATCAGGTCGGCGAGCTGCTCGGGCGGGGTGGTGAATTGAAGGACCATTTCGTAACCCTGATCGTCCGAGAAGGGTGAGGCGGGCTTGCGCCTGGCGTTGGACGCACCGGCCAGGTGGTCGAGGAGCGGGGATTTAAGGGCGCGCAGGACCACGAAGTCATAGTGGACGACTGGGCGGACACGGAGGCCGGAGACGGTTTCCGGGAGCGGGCCGAAGGCGTCGGCGAGAGGCCCGGGCAGGGGGTCGGCGGCGGCGCGGCGGAGGGCTCGCGCGCGGGCGGCGTGGGCCTGGGCTTCTTTGCCGAAGCCGGGATAGGGCTCTTTCCCTTCTGCGGTGTGCATTGTGCCTTTGTTTACGGTGTGCTGTCGAGCAGGGCGCGCAGGGAGAAGGTGCCGGTGTTGGTGGCCAGGATCAGGAGCTTGGTAGCTTTGACGTCGTTGAGGATGGAATAGACGGCGTTGCTGCCGAGGCTCACGTTGGGGGAGTTGGCCGTGAGGGTGACGGTGTTGTTGGTGGTGTCGCCGTTGCAGACCAGGACAGAGCAGTTGACGGTGGCGTGCAGGCACAGGGTCTGGGCGTTGGTGGCCGAAAGCCAGGTCGTGACAGTGGTGGTCCCGTTGGTGACGGTAACGTCGGTGTTGCGCTCGGTGTCGGCGGTGATGGAGTTGTTGCCGGTGAGCGAGCTGGAGCCCGTCTGGTAGCTGGTGAGGATGGTATGGGTGATGGTGGCGTAGGCAAACGCGGAGAGCAGGCAGAGGCCGGCGGTGAGGAGGATAGTGCGCTTCATAAGTCAGAGGTCAAAGGTGCGTGGTGCGTCGTGCGTGGTTTACGGGGCGATGCCGGGGCGATAGCGCAGATTGAGAGCGATGGTGGCGGCTTGCTTCTTTGCCGTGTTAATTTCGGGATCCCCAAGGACATAGCAGGTATAGGTGTCCGTGCCGGAGCCGTGCTGTTTGGGCAGGGTGAGCGTGACAGAACCGCCAGTATCGGGCCAGTCCTTCGCGGAGTCGTAGGTGCAGGTGACCTTGGCGTCGAAGCCGTCGTCGAGCAGAACGTCAATGACGCCGGCGCCGTTGCCATTTTCGATCTCGCCGAGGCCGGTCGGATTTTTGGGCGTGCAGGCGATGCTTTCGACGATGGCGCCGGATGGGGAGCCGAGTTGTGTCTCGGTGCCCCAGACGATGGTGGAGATGCCTTTGATGGTGGGAACGTTAACAGCCATAATTATTTAGTGTGGGATGGGTTGTGGTTTGTGGTTTTTGAAATTAGACACAGTGGCTCAATGGCGCTTCTCAAGGATCCACTTGAGGTTCAACTTCTCTTGCTTGAGATCGTCCGCCTTTGACCTCAGCGCGGGAATCTTCGAGTCCTCGGTCTTGGGATTGTCCAAGGCAGACTCGACCACGCTCAGCGCCTTCTCCACCTCTTGCAGTCGGGCCGTTAGCCGGTCGGTCTCCGCTTCATCCGGCACGTCCTCCAGAAGTTGAATGCCCCGCGCTTTGGTTTCGTCGGCGTTGGCCTCCATTTGGAGGCGGGCCAGCTTGACCGCCGCATCGGTCAACCGGCAAATGGTGTTGGCTCTCGTGGCATCCGTGCGGCCGGCGGAGCACTCCGCGATCTCGTGGCAGAGGACCTTGAACACGTCGGCGCTGGTCTTTACAAGTGGTTCAGGCATAGGCGTCTAAACTGGAGTTGTTGCCGTTTGAGTGCGACCAGCCAGGCTGGCCAGGCAGAAGGCGCCACCCCGGTTCCTTGCGAGAGCAGACCGCGAGCGTAGTAGTCCTTGCCAAGTCTCCACGGATTCTGCGGCTCGCGTTTGGGGTGTCGTTTGCGGTAGAGGTTCCGACGGTAGCGATTGAAGCACGGGCGGCAAACCAGGATGCGCTTCCGGTAGAGGTATTTCCCCTTCGAGCGCTCGTGCGTCCAGTAGCAGGTCAACTTGCCGCCACAGGTCAAGCAGGTTCCGGTCGTGTCGCGCACTCACAGCACCTCCTTGGCAATCGCCACCCGCCCCGTCTCGGTTCGCCAGAACCCGCTCCGCTGCGGGTTGGTCAGCACCATGCTGGTCGCACTCATGGCCTCCCACGGCCCGCAAGTTGACTGCGCAAACCATAGACCGCCGGTGCCGGTCACGGTCACCACCCAGTTGGTCAACCGGGGAGGCCGCAGCCGGACTTGTGCGGTCAGGTTGGTGCCCGCCTCCACGATGTTCGTGTAGGTCCGGCTCTTGCCGCCGCAATACACCCGGTAGGTCAGCGGGTTGGACGGGCTCCAGGACACGGACTGATCCCATGCCAGCGTAACTGTCGCAATGCGCGAGGTCTCTGTCAGTGAAAGTTCATCGCTGAAGTCGCTCTCCAGACCGTCCTTGTCCTTGGCCGTCGCCGCAAAGAACCAGGTCCGGTAGTTCGGCGCCGGCGTGGGCATGGCCTTCGGCACCGGAGGCGCTTCCGCCGCCCCAGCCTGGTTCGCGGCAAATACAAACGCCACGGCCACGCACGCCAGCAACACCGCCAGCACCCAGAGCGCCACCCGTTCCTCAAATGTGAAGGGGTCTCTCATCTCAACTTCTGGTAGCCGCTCAAGTCCACAAAGTCAGGCATCTGGCATGTTTCCTCAGCCTGGCCAGTCTCCTCTGCCCACATGTGCCGCATGGCCGCCAGCAACAACTCTTGCTGCGGAGCCGTTAGGTTTCTCTCAACACACCGTCCGTTCAGCACATAGAATACCGGATGGCTTGAGTTTCCGCCCCGCGACCCAATCCAGCTATCCGTAAAGTGACTGGGGATATTGCCGCCATACAGCTCTTTATCAGTTAGGAAAGGCCAGTTCAGAACTGCCCAGTTGTGCCGGTCCGGCCAGATGGTTGGCAGCCCCAGGGCCACGCCGTCCAACGTCGCGTAATCCATCAGGTTGGTGGGCATCAGGGACACGGGCACCACAGAGGACGGCAAATCCTCGTTCAGCAGGCAGATGCTAAACCCACCCGCGACGTAAGCGGACACGTTTGTTTCCGGCCACTCATACGACATGTTCCAGTAGTCGTACTGCTTCATCGAATACCGCCAGTGGACATCGTTGTTGGTCCCTACAAAGCGGAACCAGGTCACGTAGTTGGTCTGGTAAAAGTAGGAAACGTGGTTGCTGTTCTGCGCGTAAACGTGGTTCGTAAACGGAGTCCCGCTCGGGCCGGCGTCCAGCCAGTCCACCCACTCGTAAGTAGCCGCCTGCGGCACGGCCCACTTCGGCGGCGGGGCATGGCCGTGCGTGATGGTAAAACGCGGCGTGATGAGGGCGCAGCGGCGCTGATAAAAGCCATTCGAGTGCAGTATCCCTCCTGCGTTCCATGAAAACATCACCGGCCCGTTGCTGCTGTAGTAGCCCATGACCACGCTGTTAATCCCGAGCTTGTCCTTCCACAAGAACGTCTCCGGCCAGGTCACAGTCTGCGCATCCTCCCAGGTGAAGTCCTCACTCCAAAGCCACGGGTTGAGCCCGAAACAGAGCGCCCTTTGATTGTCCAGATTCGTCACTCCAACCATTTGATTCACCTGCGGCCTAATCTCATTGATGAGCGCCAGCGGCAGAAACTTCTCCGCCTTCACTACCAGGCTCACATTCTGCCCGCCCATCCTCAGCTTCGGCAGCGCCGACCGGCACTCGCCCGGCATTCCAACCGTCACCGTCGCTACTTGAGACGTGAAACTGTTGCCTGTAACCGTGGCCACAACCCAGTAAGAGGCGGGCTCCCCTGTCACCTCCGTGGTCCGATAGGCGTAGGCGCGGGTCGTCGCGCCCGGCACCGGATCGCCTCCCAAATACCACTGATAGGTATAGCCATACACTTGCTCACTCTGAACAACCACCGAGAATATCGCCTCGCAGCCCGCAGGCACCGCCAGGTCTTTAGGCTCAGCCAGAAACACCCCCACAGCGCCTAACGGCCACTCCGTCAATAGCAGCAATGTCAGCAACCCCCAGCGCATCACCACGCCTCCAGTGTCGCCCGCTTCCAGGCGTTTGTCCCTACACTGATATACACGTAGTCCCCGTCCACGCAGACCAGCCCCGACCCGCGCCCCCAGGTCGTCGAGTTGGTCGCCGCGATGGTCCTCGGCGTCAACTCCAGCACCCCGTTCAGCGTCCCAAACGAAGGAGTCCCGTCATCAATCGCAATCCGAAAGAACCCGTAGTCCGCGTTGGGCACCGTGAAAGCCACCTCCAGCGTGTCGTTGGTCGCCGTGGCCGTGCTCGACAGCCGCGACCAGGCCGGCGACTTCGCCGTGTGCGAAAACAACACCCTCGGCACGCTCGACGTGTAAGCCGCCGGCAACGTCACCAGCACATTGGTCAGGCTGCTCACCACCACCGAGTATTCCGTCTGGTCAACCGACACCGACGGCGGCCCCGCCACGCTCCACACATTCGTCCCGGTCCACACCCAGTCCAGGCTGTCCGCGTTCGTCGTCGCCGTCGCCGTCCGCTTCCATTCCGCCGTCAGCCGTTCCCCGTAGCCCCCCAGGTCCACCTCCGATTTGGCCGGGATCGAGGCCCAGTTCGTTTGATTCCGCACCGCCCGCCACGCCTCATTCGTCACCGTCCGCAGCGGCGCCGCCGCATCCGCCAGCTTGGGCCGGTCCACAATCAAAATCTGCCCGCGAGTAAAGTTGGTCTTGCCGAATCGCTCCGGCTCGGTCCAGGAATACAGCCCCAGGTTGGTGATCCCCATTGGATCGCTGCTGCCGGGCTCCGTTATGATATGAATCACCCCCACCGTTACCTCCGCGTTGGTCATCGCTTTGCTCCAGTTGGCCCCGTCCAGAGTCCAGGCGACGTCACATAGCCCCGGCCCATAGTTTTGAAAAGACGCGGAGGCAAACCCGTTGCTCAGCACAATCCCCAGGTTGTTGTTACTGTCTGTGAGCCTGATCGCTCCATTGGTGGACCAGGCCATATACGTGTCGCCGTTCAGGATAACCTCCGAATTGGTCACGTTCAGAAACCCGCCCGCCGCCACTTGCTCCAGCGTCACCCCACCCGACGCATCCGCCCACTCCGTCGCCCCATCCACCGCTGTGAGCACCTGCCCCGCCGACGCGGTGTTGGTTCCCAGCCTCGCTAACGGCACCGTGCCGGAAGACAACTCGGAAGCGTTGAGGTCGGTTAGCAGTAACCCTTTCCCGGCGAACCCACCCGACGCCATCACCGGAGCATCGCTCTGCCAAGGGACAATCAGGCTCGGTGCATTAGTGGATGTCTCCCCCAGCAGTACAAAATACTTGTCCATTGGAATAGTATTTGTGCCAATGGTTACTTCTCCACCGCCAGCCGCCGGAGTAGCCCAGTAAAGATTCGTGTTGCTGTCCAGAGTCAGCACCTTATCGGCTGCGGGCGGATTGGTCGTGCCGAGAGAGCGCGCCGGGATGTTCGTGGCGAATATGGTCCAGATCGCGCCGTTGGTCGTATAGTCCAACCCGTCGCCGAAGGCCAAGACCGCCCCATCAGTCGGTGTCTGGCCGTTCACCCCATAGCCTCCGAAGGTGTAGTTGGTGGTCCAATAAAACTTTGCGCAATAACCCAACTCCCCCAAACCTTAGCCTTGTGAACAGGAAAGGCATCAATTGGTGAGGAAGGTA
>DAOPPX010000015.1:0-57423 GCA_035358715.1 Verrucomicrobiota bacterium | reverse complement strand
GATGAGGAACCGTTTCACATCCCCATTATGGTGGTAGTGTCAAGATGCGCCCAGCCTGCCTGGACAAATCATGAACAACTGGACAATTCGGATGAAGCATACCACCTTGAGCGCTTACACCAGTTACCTTTGGGAAAGCAGCGGCTGGACGGTAGTTTGTCAGACCAATCTGAGTGTAACTACCAGCGGCTGGCTTACGTTCCAGCTTGCGACCCCGTTCGATTACGATGGGGTGAGCAGCCTGATGGTTGATTTCAGCTTCAACAATTCGTCTTACACCAGCGACGGCTATTGTCGCGCCACCCTGCGCAGTGGGATCCGGACCTTGTACCGCCGCACCGACAGCGGCTACGGGGATCCATTGACGTGGACGGGAAGCACACCACCTCCCAGCACCAGCAGCTATACACCCAACCTTCGACTGGTCTTTGGGGGTGGATTGCCCGCAGCCGTTGATCCGAGTGTGGTATGTCTAGCCAATGGCGGCTGGACCAATTTCCTGACGGTGACGAACCTGGCAACGAACCTCGTCTTGCGTGCTGACGATGGCCTTGGCCACTTTGGGTCCAGCGATCCTTTCGATGTTGCGGCGACCTGCCGTCCAGTCGTCACCCAGCAGCCAGCTAGCCAGACGGTTCCGGAAGGCGGGACTGCGAACCTCTGCGTTGGGCTGCTGGGCGCCCCGCCCTTGGCCTACCAGTGGCAGTTCTTCAGCACCAATCTGGCGGGGGCTACCAGTTCCTGTCTCACCCTTATAGGGGTCAGCACCGACCAAGCCGGCCCCTATTCGGTGGTCGTGACCAATACCTGTGGCGCCGTCACCAGCGCCGTCGCCACTCTAACCGTCGTGACCGGCGTGGTGCCCGTCGCGGTGTTTGATGACCCTCGCTACATGGACACGGGCGGGAGTTTGCAGGCCGAATCCGATACCATCCAGGCGTCGCTGATCAACTTAGGCTTTTTTGTGACGACCTTTACTAACATCGAGGAGGCCACCGTCGCCAATTCCATTCTGCTCTTTCCGGAGCAAGAGACCGGTGCCTTGGCGACCGATCTAAGTCTCACAACCCGGGCGGCACTCTCTAACTTCGTTGCCTCCGGCCGGCTAATGGTCGTGCACGGCGCCGCCGGACGCGGCAGTGCCCTCATCAACACCGTCTTCGGTCTCACCCTGACCGAAAGCGGCACGAGTTCGACCTACGTCCAAACGACCGACGCTAACGGGACGCACTTCGCAGATGACCCAGTCTTGATTACGAACCTCAGCCTCTGCATTACGTTGTCGAAGGCCAGCTTGCCGGCAGGGGCACGGAGCATCTATGAAAATGCGGGGGCCACCGCTGTGGCGCTGATGCCTTTCGGTGGGGGCAGGATCATCTACCTGGCTTGGGATTGGTATAACGCCATTCCTTTGGGTACCGCGAATGGTGGGTGGCTGACGGTGCTCGAAAGTGCCGTCTTGGAGGGGGCCGCCACTACCAACGGGGCGCCAACGATTTGCTCGGCGCCGCTCAGCCAGACCAATTCCATCGGGGGTACGGCGACTTTCTGCGCCGGAGTCTGTGGAAATCCTCCCTTCTCGTACCAATGGCGCTTCTACGGTACGAACCTTGCTGGCGCAACCAACCCGTGCCTGACGCTCACCGATCTCACCGTTGACCAGGCTGGGCCGTACTCCTTGTACGTAACCAACACCTTTGGCAGCGCGACCAGTTCTATTGCCACGCTGACTCTCATAGAGCTACCACCTGACAGCACCTTCCAGATTGTCAGCCTCTTCACGAACAGCAGCCTGGTGGTAGACCACAACGCGGTAACCGGCGACGACCGTGGAGGCATCGCGGCTTCCGCCACCCATGTATTCTACTCCGGCGATACTGCAACTGCCCGCTTCACACTGGCCGACCTTTCGGGCGGCACAAGCCTGGGGAGCATCTATGGCGCCCTCGTGAGCGACATCCGCACGTCGCAAGTCTATTCCCTCGGCAATGGCACCAACCTGTTGGGTAGCGGCGGTAATGTGACCACCCTTATTGCGCTGGACGGCGTAACTCTGCAGCGGTCTGGGCCTATAGTAAGCTTGAATCAGCCGATCAGTATGACAACCAGTAGCGCGATCTTTGCCGGCTTTGGTCGCATTGTTTTGTGGAACGGAAGTCGGGCCTATGACATCCGGCTTCCCTCAGGATACGTGACGGACTTGGGTGCTATGAGCTTTCCAGTTTACAGAGCCAGCGAGACTTGGGCCTTCTGGGGCGTTGCGGAGTACTTCGGCGGGTCCTTGTATTTGACTTACGTCCGCGACTACCAAACGATCGTGAGGACCTGTGTGGCTGACGGAACCACGACGGTCCTGGCGTCGTTTAGCAATCTGTCCGACATGGCCTGCATAACGGTCTGTCCGGCGCTAGGTCGGTGGTACTTCCATCACGAAGGCAGCTCCCAGTTTGGGGGTGTAAACGAGACAATAGGCTATGCCGATGCCGCGTTCAACTACGGTCTAGTTATCCTGCCGCCGGTCGTGACCTCCGGCCAGATGCAATTCAGCTTCGCCACGGCGGAGGGCCAATCCTACGTGACGGAATACAAGCACACGCTCACCAATTCGTCCTGGATACCCTTCCAAACCAACGTTGGCGACGGCACAATCCAAACCGTCACGAATCTCATTACAAGCGACCCGCAGCGGTTCTTCCGGCTGAGAGTGGTGCAGTAGTCCGGCGATCGAATTGCCTCACTGAGCCGGGTAGGTGCCGATACGCTACCGGTCCAGTCCATCTGGTGCGCATAAGCCGACAACCTGCCGGCACTCCAGCCTTCCAGACATGGAATGGCGGAGTTGTAATCAGGACTTTGCATTCTTAGTCTTGGTCTGTGCCTTTTCGACCCTCCTGGTGAGATCTGGAGGGTATTCTTGGAGTTCTTCGCGCACGTTGCGTTGAGGTCCCGGGGATTGCCCGGGGCGAATTCAGGAATGCCCCCGTTGTGACAACCGGGGGCGGCCCGATGGAACATGTCGTTCCCGGCAGTTAGGCTTTTCCGATGAATGTTAAGAACAACAGCATGCTGATTCTTCTGAACGCCGGCCTGGCGCTGGTGGCGAGCGTGGCCGGGGCAACCACTATCACTTCCGAGGCGAAGACGGTCGTGGCAGCTTTTTCGGAGGTCTTTCCCGATTGCACCACCGAGTGGAATCATACCTTCTGCTTGCCGCAATTCGATCCGGCCCTGGGCACGCTGGAGTCTGTTCGGCTCTCGGCAAGCCAGACGATGAGAATGAGCGGGACGATTCAGAACAACGCGACCGGCCAGCAGAATTTTTCCGTCAGAGCGGGTTCTTTGCTTACGGTGGACTTGCCAGGTTCTTTTGGCTTTCTGCAGCCTTCGCCACTGGCGGTGGCCGACCTCTACAATCTTCCGAGCGGCGGGACTGCCCCGTATGGCCCGATAAGCGCAGCGGATTCGGCCGACTATACATACACGCTGCCCGCCGACCTGGCTTGGTTTATCGGGCCGGGCACGTTTACTTTGCCGGGCTTCACTCAAACTCAGGAGATTATTCTCGGTGGCGGCGGAAACGTTTGGGTCCTGCTCAACACGCTTGCCGGGGCGAGCGTCGAGGTTGAATACACTTACAGCGCCTCCAAGTCCGTGCCGGAGGCCTCCACATTTCTGGACGTTGCGCTGCTGTTGATACTCCCCTTTGGTGCCAGTGCCCTGAGAAGACTGACTCAACCCCGTAGAGTGCCCTGCCGATGGTTTGGGGGGTGGTTATTAGCCCGGGCATTTCATGCCCCGCACGATACGCTGGCAGACCGGGGCGCGAGCATCTTGCCCGCTCAGGCCATTGGGACCGTGTAAGCGGGCCGGATGCTCGTGCTCCGGCTTTGCGGGGGTGAAATGTCCGGGCTAGAGGGTTAGGGGACGGGCACCAAGCGGCCACTAAGCGGCCACTAGACGGCCACCAGACGGCCACCAGACGGCCACCAGACGGCCAGGAGATCGCTAAGCAAGCGGCCAGAGGATAGCCCCGTCAGGTCGGATTGGTGCCCAAGGGTACGTAATGGGGTACCCACCTTCCCTGGGTATTGGGGGCTCCTGACGAGGAAATCGCTTCTCCCGAGAGATTACTGCCTCGGGTTGTACCGCGACTCCCTCGCGAGTTGTTCCCAGAGCTTGCGCTCAGCATCGGTGACTCGATTGGGCACCTCGATGCGGGTTTCCACGATCAGATCACCACTCCCGCCGCCGCGCTGGGGCAGGCCGCGTCCCCGAACCCGCATTTTCTGTCCATTCTGCGTTCCCGGCGGCACTTTGATGCTCACCGTTCCAGTCAGGGTCGGGACGGTGATGTTCGCCCCGAGAACGGCTTCCCAAGGGGCGACTTCAGCCTGGTAGATCAAGTTGTGGTCCTCGACCTTGAAATCGGGATGCCGGGCCAACCGCACGCGCAGGTAGAGGTCGCCCGCCACGCCGCCCCCGACGCCCGCCTCGCCGCGCCCGGCAAGCCGCAACCGCTGGCCTTCAGTGACGCCTGCGGGGACTTTCACCTGCCAGGTATCGGTCCTGGCAACCTGTCCGGCGCCGCCGCAGGTGGCGCAGGCGCGGCGATTGCGCTGGCCGGCGCCTCCGCATTGGCCGCATGGGACTGCGTGCTGCACGGAAACTGAACGGACTGAGCCGCGCATGGCTTCTTCGAGCGTCACCAGGATGTCGCCCTCGATGTCCTGACCACGCGCGGCTTCCATTTCTTCGTCGCCAAACGCGCCGCCGCGCCCGAAGCCAGGCGCGCCCCGCCCGGCTCTCGCGCCGAACAACTGCTCGAAGAAATCGCTAAAGCCGGTGCCGCCGAAGTGAAATTCGTGGGCTCCGCCGCCGAAGCCGCCGCCTGAGGAAGCGCGGCCCCGCTCGAATGATTCCCAGCCGGGCGGCGGTCGGAAGTTGGCCCCGGCCTGCCAGTTGGCACCCAATTCGTCGTACTTCTTGCGCTTGGCCGGGTCGCCCAACACCTCGTAGGCCTCGTTGATCTCTTTGAACTTCTCCTCCGCCTGCTTTTTGTTCCTGGCGACGTCGGGGTGATATTCGCGCGCCAGCTTGCGAAAGGCCTTCCTGATGTCGGCTTCGCTCGCCCCACGGGGGACGCCCAGGCTCTTGTAGTAGTCTTTGTATTCCAGTGGCATAATCGCTACCGCCCATCAAGGCATGAATTGGCTTCTGACACGACACAGCATGACCGTTGGCGAGCGTTTGTCCAGCGTCGTTGGCCGGCGTTTCGCCCGCGGGTCGTGGCGCGGTGCTATTTGAGCGTCTCGGTGCTCAATTTCACAGTGAGGGTGGAAATGGCCCCCGGGGACAGGCTGAAGCTGCTGGAACCTACATTCCCCGATTCAACACAGATCATACGCTGGTACTCTTTGTCGCCGAAATCGGGCATGAGACGGGACTTGCCGATCCAGGGGTTCCAAACGACCGTTGAGGCGGAGCCCTGTTTCTCGATCCGAATCCTGCGGCCAAGGCGTGGGTCGAGGATCTCGACGGCGCCGGTGCTGTTCTGGTAAATGCGATCCACTTCAGCGGCGATGCGCAGCGTGTCGCCCAGCTCGGTGCCTTCGACGCACTTTGCGACCCGGTCCAGGTAGGTAAGGCCCTTGAGGCCGGAGACCGAGACGGTGGTAACGTCGCCCACTTCAAAGTAAGAATGAAGACAGTTCTCGAAGGTGAATTCGGCGTCTTTGGCCTGGTTGGCAATGATGAGCTGCAGGGTCAGCGACTGGTTGACCGTTACAACGTATTCAGCCGTGAACGATGGGAAGCCCTCCGCCTCCGGACAGGCCGGCAGGCGCAACCTCACGCTGACAGTGCCGTCGGGCGCGGGAGTGACCTCTTTGAGGTCCCAGGTCTTGACGCGGGCAAAGCCGTGCTGGCCCAGGCCTTCGCGCTGCCCGAACCAGGGGAAAATCACGGGAATACCGCCGCGAATAGGCTGGCCTTCGATAAACCGGCTGCATTGGCTCAGGAACAGCAGCGGGGGTTCATCTTTCTTCTGGAAGTGTGTGACGTGGGCGCCGTGCAGATAGATTTCGGCGGTGCTCCAGCGGGTGCTGATTTCAAGCATCGGGAGTTCGCCCCGGCCGTCGAGAAAGCTCACGCGCCCGGGAGAATCGGGTTCCACAGCTCCGCCTGGTTTGCTGGTCATCATAGTTTGACTCCGATAGAATATATCTAGCACTCGCGCGGCGGCGCAGCACGCAAATTCAGATGCATTTTTTGGCTTTGAATTCAGGCGGGCCGCGCTACCCTTGCAGCAGATTTATGGCAAAAAAACATCAATACCAATTCTGTTTCGGTCCCTGGAATATCAGTGAAGGTCAGGATCCCTATGGCCCGCCGACCCGGCCGGCGCAGGCTTTCGACTGGAAGCTCAAGCAACTCAAGAAGTCGGGCTTCGACGCCATGATGTTTCATGACGACGACGCGGTGGCCGACATTGATGGGAAGTCCGATGCGCAGGTGCGCAAGGAAGCCAAGGAACTCAAGAAGAAGCTGGATGATGCCGGCGTGGCCGCGGAAATGGTCGCCCCGCGGCTTTGGTTCAGCCCGAGGACGATTGACGGGGCCTACACAAGCAATGATCCGAAGTGCCGGCAGTATGCCATCAACCGCTCGCTGCGCTGCATTGACGTTGCCAGGTACCTGGGCACCGATCTGATTGTGCTATGGCTGGCGCGCGAAGGCACTTACCTGCGCGAGGCCAAGAACGGCCGCCGGAGCGTCGAGTTGATCGTTCAGGCCATAGACAAGATGCTGGCGTATGACCGGAGCATCCGCATCTCGATTGAGCCCAAGCCCAACGAGCCGATGGACCACGCTTATGTGCCGACGATCGGCCACGCGCTGGCCATTGCGCAGTTGACGCGCGACCCCAAGCGGGTGGGCTGCCTGATTGAATCCGCGCACGCGATTCTGGCGGGGCTGGACCCGGCGGATGAGATTGATTTCGCGATGGCCTTCGGCAAGCTGTGGTCGCTGCACCTCAACGACCAGAACGGTCTCAAGTTTGACCAGGATAAGCCCTTTGCCAGCAACAACCTCCGCGTGGCGTTCAACCAGGTCCGGGCCCTGGAGCGCGGCGGGTACGGGAAGCACGGCGAGTATGTTTGCTTCGATGTGCACCCGTTCCGCACCACAAAGGTCGAGCACTGGCTGGCGCACCTGGTCAATAGCCGGCGCACGTTCCAACGGCTGGTCCGCAAGGCGCGCACCTTTGACGAAAAGGCCGCCCGGCGGCTCGTGGACGACCGCGACTACGCCGCGCTCGATCAGATGGTGCTCGAACACCTGATGGGCGAGTAGCGCCGGGACCTGGCGGCGCGATCTCTCCGCCATTCCGAATCGCCAGACAAGCAGGCTCACCGCCTATTTCAGGTGCCCATGCTGCAGGAATTCACACGCCAGCTTGCCGCCGGAAAGGCACTAACGGACGAAGAAGTACGCCAGGCCATCGCGGAACTGGTGGACGAAACGGCGCCGGCGGGGATCAAGGCTGAGTTCCTGACCCAACTGGCCCGGAAGGGAGAGACGATCGAGGAGATTACCGCGTTCGCCCGTGAGCTGCGCCGCCGCTCGATTCAGCCGGTCCTGGAGGCGGACTTGCGCGACCGAGTGCTGCTGGATGTGGTGGGCACGGGCGGTGACCGGTTGAGCACGTTCAACATCTCGACGACCGTGGGCCTGATCGCCGCCGCGGCGGGCGTGCGAGTGGTCAAACACGGCAACCGGGCCAGCACGTCGCCAGTCGGCAGCGCGGACGTAATCGAGGCGCTCGGCATCCCGTTTGATTGCGAACCGGCGGCAGCTCTGCGGTCGCTGCGCGCGCACGACTTCGCGTTCTTCTTCGCGCCCAGGTACCACCCGGCCTTTCGGCACATCGTCCCGGCCCGCAAGCTGTGCGCCGCCCAAGGCCAGAGCACGATCTTCAACTTCCTCGGCCCGCTGCTTAACCCGGCCGCGCCGACTGCCATGCTGATTGGCGTCCCGCGGCCCGGCCTGTGCGAGCCGCTGGCGCGCGTGCTCCAATCGCTCGGCGTGCGGCGCGCCATGGTGGTCAGCGGCGCCGTAGGGGGCGAGGATGGCACGGTCCGTTACCTGGACGAGCTTTCGCCGCTCGGGCCCACCACGGTCGCGGAGTTCTACCAGGAAAAGGCGCTGGCCTGCTCGACGGTGTTGACCGAGTGGTTTCCGCTGCAGCCGGCGGTGTTGGCGGACCTGCGTGGGGGAGACCGGGAGGTCAACGCCTCGATCATTCGCCGTGTGCTGGGCGGGGAAGATCGGGGGCCGAAGCGGGACGCGGTTTTGCTGAACGCCGCCGCGGCGTTGGTCGTGGCCGACAGGACGCGCTCGCTGGCAGAGGGCTGGGACCTCGCGGCGCAAACGATTGACAGCGGGCGGGCGGCCGCTAAGCTGGCAGAACTCCAGCAGCACCCTGCCCGGGAGGGCGAGCGTCCGCGCGAGCCCTGATTGTCTTCCTTTCCTCACGAGCCTTGGGCTCGCGAAGACGCTCGACCTCTCGACGGGGCATTACAAAGTGCGGCTGTTTTTACACTTGGCGTGCGGGGTGCGCCGGATTAGAAGGACTGTATGTATAAGATTGTTGGAAAGGACGGACAACATTACGGCCCGGTCAACGCCGAGCAATTGAGGGCGTGGATTGGCGAGAACCGCCTGAACGCCCAGACCCTCGTGCAAGCCGAAGGCACGCAGGATTGGAAGCCGCTTGGCTCACTGCCGGAATTTGCGGCGGACTTGAAACCGCCCATGGCGGCGGCCACGCCGCCACCCCTTGCGCCACTGCCGCTGTCGCCTGCCGTCCCCGTGCCGCGGGCGGCCAACAAGATCCCGGCCGGCGTCTGCGGCATCCTGCTGGGCTCGCTGGGCATTCATAAATTCATCCTCGGCTACACTGGAGCGGGGCTGATCATGCTGTTGGTCACCGTGCTGACTTGCGGCATTGGAGGCTGCGTAACGGGGCTCGTCGGCCTGATTGAGGGAATTATCTACCTGTGCAAGCCCGACGAAGAGTTTGTGCGGGTCTATGTGGACGGGCGGAAGGAGTGGTTCTGAGGCCCGCCATGACGGGAATCAGGGCCTATGTATAGGATCATCGGAGCAGATGGGAGAGAGTACGGGCCGATTGCGGCAGACCAATTATGCGCCATACGGAGAGATATAGATGTCTGAATCGGCATTCTCTTCCAGACCCGCAAGGTCAGTTGGCGTCGCACTGACAGTCTTCGCCGCCGTGACGGGCGCGGTGTTGTTCTGCTTTGATCCGAGAGAGTTTCATTTCTATCCGGTGTGCTTTTTCCACCGGACCACCGGCCTGCTCTGCCCCGGCTGCGGCGGATTGCGCGCGCTGCACCAATTGCTGCACGGGCACCTGGCCGCGGCGTTTCATTTTAACCCGATGCTGGTTCTTTCCCTGCCCGTTGTGGCCTGGCTGGCCGCCAGGTGCGGGCTGCGAAAGGCGCGGAAGCAGCCGGCGCTTATCGGGCTGCGCCCAGTTTGGCTCTGGGTGATTCTGGCGGCGGTGCTGGTGGTCAGCCTGCTGCGGAACGTGCCGGGCGAGCCTTTTGCGCTGCTGCGGCCTTGAGAGCCACGCCAAGGGAACTTGCCCACAGGCCAGTAATCGCATACAACCGGTTCAATCAGTCATAACGAAAGGCACAAACCATGTATAAGATCATCGGAGCGGATCAGAAGGAGTATGGACCTGTCACGGCTGAACAGTTGCGCCAGTGGCTTGCCGAGGGGCGGGTCAACGCGCAGACGCAAGTCTTGCCCGAGGGCGCAATCGAATGGAAGGCACTGGGGGACCTGCCTGAATTCGCAGCCCCGTCGCCCGGCCCGCTGTGGGGCGTCGGCGCGGCTCCCGTTTCAGGTGCGGACGCAACCGAGCGGGTCAAAGGACCCGCCACCGGCTTACTCATGGTAGCGGTCTTGGGAGCGGTTGCGCAAGTCTTCTCCCTCGTTGTGCATTTCGCGTTCCCCTCATTCATGGCTGACAGCCGAATGCCGCAGGAAGCCTGGGCGAATATGCTCTCCGGCACAATCGGCGTGGTGTCAGCCATTATCGCCCTCCTGCTAAGCGGCCTGATCTTCTTCGGGGCGACGAAGATGAAGAGACTGGAGAACTACGGCCTGGCAATGGCGGCCAGCATCATCGCGATGGTGCCGTGCCTCTCGCCATGCTGCCTCTTGGGCCTGCCGATTGGCATTTGGGCTGTAGTGGTCTTGTCGAAACCCGAAGTAAAGAACGCATTCCACTGAGAGATGAGCTACAAGATCATCGGAGCGGATCAGAAGGAGTATGGACCTGTCACGGCTGAACAATTGCGCCAGTGGCTTGCGGAGGGGCGTGTCAACGCGCAGACTCCGGTGCAGGCTGAAGGCGCGCCGGAGTGGAAAACCCTGTCCGCCTTCACCGAGTTCGCGGACATACTGCCCTCTGGCTCAATGGTTGCGAGTTCGCCCCCGGTTTATGGCGCGCAAAGGGGGCTGGCGGCGGACACTCTTGTTCGGGACTATGACTTGGACATCGGGGGCTGCATCGGACGCGCGTGGGAACTGCTGACAGGGAACTTCGGACTGGTCTTTGGGGGCGTCGCCATCTTCATCCTCGCGCAATTTTTCATGGGCGTGCTGGCCCAGATTCCGCTCGTGGGCATACTGGTTTCCCTCGGCAGCCTCATTCTCACCGGGCCTTTGACGGGTGGCGTTTACTACTTTCTGCTGAAGAACATCCGGCGGCAGCCGGCTGAGATTGGCGATGTGTTTGCCGGGTTCCGTCTGGCCTTTGGCCAACTGTTGCTGGGCTACGTCGTGGTGGTAATCCTGACCTGCCTGGCGATGTTGCCCGGGGCGGCAGTCATGGCCTTGCCGATTATCACCATGGTGCGCCAGGAGGCCGTCGCCGCGGGGCCAATTCTTGTGGCGTTGGTGGGCTTCATCGTCATGATTGCCCCTGCCGTTTACCTTAGCGTGAGCTGGGCCTTTTCGCTGCCGCTCATCATTGACCGGCAACTGGAGTTCTGGCCGGCGATGAGCGCGAGCCGGAAGGTGGTGGGCAAGCATTGGTGGCTGGTCTTCGGCCTCGTCGTGGTGTGCGGGCTGATCAATATCGCCGGCTTCATGGCCTGCGGCGTGGGCATCTTTTTCGCCTTGCCCATCACACTTGGCGCTGTGATGTATGCGTATGAGAGCATCTTTTCTGCGCCAGCCTCGCAAACCGCTTAGCCGCTCCGCTGCCTGGAACGCCGCGCTGCTCAACCAATGCGCCACCCCCGGTCTGGGCTCGCTCATGGCGGGGCGGCGCGCGGCAGGCCTCGGGCAGCTTCTTCTGGCAGTCGCCGGCTTCGGGATGGTCATCACCTGGTTCCTGGTGCTTGCCCTGCAAATCTACAACGAGCTGTTCAATGACGCCCCGCGCGAATCCGTGGCGTGGCTGGGGTGGGCGGGGGCGGGGCTCTTCATCGGCGCGTGGGTCTGGTCGCTGGTCACCAGCCTGAGCGTCCTGCGCGAGGCGCGGGCCAGGGAGTCCAAGCCCGCGGGCCCGACTGTTGTCATTTTGGCCTTCGGCCTGGCGCTTCTCAGTGCGGGGGCACTGGCGGAAACGCCGCGCCCTGTGGTTGATGACGAGGAGTATGTGGACAAGGTCACCAAGGCCTGCGCCAGGCTTTTGCGGGAAGGCCGGCTCAAGTCGGACGATGCCCTGCGGAAGCAGGTGCGGAACGGCGGCGCTAACCTAAGGCGGCCGCCGCATTCGCGCCACAAGCTGGCGGCGCCGGACTTGTGCGACCGGCTCCGGCAAAGCACGCTGGCGGTGGGCAATTACTACCGGTGCCCGGACTGCCCGAAGTGGCACTTCAACAGCAGCGCCGGATTTGTCGCAGGCGAGGAAGGCGTCGTGGCCACCTGCTGTCACGTGGTCACGGTCAGGGACGAGGGGGTTAAAGAGAGCTACCTGGTCGCGGCTGACGCCGCCGGCCGGGCCTTCCCGGTCGTGGCGGTGCTGGCGGCGGACCGTGAGTCGGACACTTGCCTGGTGCGGATTGACGCGCCCGACCTGCCGCCGCTGCCGTTGCGTGCGGGTGTCCGGGCAGGTGAGCCGGTCTATTGCATGGGCCATCCCGGCGGCTACTACTTCATGTTCACGGAAGGTCTGGTGGCGCGGGTGACCCGCAAGCGCAACGAGATGCTCGATGAGCGCGGCCGCGCCAACGGGCTGCTGAGCCGCCCAATCCTGTTTCTGAATGTCACAGCGGAATTCGCCCCTGGAGCCAGCGGTGCGCCGATCGTGGATGAGGCCGGCAACGTGGTTGCCCAGGTCGCCAGCATTGCCGATGCCGGCGAGCCTCTGGTCGGGGACACCAACGCTCCGCCGGTGCCCAGTGTGCCCGTGCGCTTCTGCACCGCCGCCGAGGAGATTCTGCGCCTCACCAAAGCCGGGGGCAGCGTCTCAGCCCCGGCGACACAAGCAAACGCTCCGGCACCCAAGTCCAGGGTAGGGGCGCCACACTGAGGCAAAAGGTGCAAGATCGGGCAAGGACCGGCTGAAGCGACTCACCTGGCCCGCATATTCCGCACTCCGATGGAAACGGCCACAGGGCGCGGCCTCACTGATTCACGTGCACCACCTTGGCCGGCGGAAACCCGTTGAACCAGGTGGAGGAGGCGTGGCTGTAGGCGCCAATGTGTTTGCTGTAGAGCAGGTCGCCGAGTTCGAGGTTGGCGGGGAGTTGCTCGGCGAGCGAGACCACGTCCAGGGCGTCGCAGGTGGGGCCAAACACCGCGCAGATCTGGGTGGGGCCGTCTTTGAAAGCCTGGAGATGATATTGGCAGTGGTCGAAGAGCACGCCGGAGAAAGTGTGATAGACCCCGTCGTTGATGTAGTAGCAGAGCTTGCCGTTGCGCACCGCCTTGCCGATGATCTGGGAGATGGCGACGGCGGCGGTGGCTACCAGGAAACGCCCCGGCTCGGCCAGGATTTGGATGTCCTTCGGGAACAGGCGATCCAGCTCGCTGTTGATGATGCCGGCCAGCTCGGCAAACGGTTTGACGGTCGCATCGTACGGCACGGGGAAGCCGCCGCCGATGTCCACCAGGTTCATCCTGGCGTAGCCGCGATCCCGGGCTTCCTGGAACACGTTGGCGGCGAGGTTGAGGGCGGCCACGTAATTCTCGAAATTGGTGGCCTGGCTGCCCACGTGAAAGCTTAGCCCCTCCACCTGCAAGCCGGCCTTGTCCGCGGCGAGGATGAGGTCCACGGCTTCCCCCGGCGCCGCGCCGAACTTGGTGGATAATTCCACCACCGAACCGGTATTGGGCACCCACAGCCGCAACACCAGCCCCGCGTGGGGCGCGTGCTTCCTGATTTTGCCGATTTCCTCGGCGTTGTCGAAGGTGACCAGCGGTTTGTACGGGTCGAGCTCTTGCAGGGTCTCGTTGGCCTTGATCGGGTTGGCGTAGATGATCTTGTCCCAAATCCAGGCCTGCCGTTCCGGCCCGGGCAGGTGCTCGATGTATTGGTGGACGATGCGAAACTCGGGCATCGAGGCCACGTCAAAACCGGCGCCGGCCTCGTAGAAGGTCTTGACGATGGCAGGGTCGGGATTGGCTTTGACGGCGTAGTAAACCTGCACGCGCGGGAGGCATTGTCTGAACTGCGCGTAATTGCGCCGCAGCTCGTCGTGATCCACCACAAACAACGGGGTTCCGTGCTGCTGGGCCAGGTGTTGAAGTTGGTTCGAGCTAAGCATGGCGGTCGTTGGGATTTGTCAGGGCAGGGTTTGGCAGCGGGGTTTGCGGCGGTTGTTCCGGGGGGCCGAGGCCCGCCCTTCAGCGGGAGCCATTGTCGAACGTCAGGTAGGTATATTCTTTGAGGACGGCCTCGTACTCATCGAGCAGCGCCATGCCCTCGCTGGGTTTGACTCGGTCCTCCCGGACCGCCTGGTCCACTTGCGCTTTCATCAGGCGGGCCAGGTCCGTCTCGAAATACTGCACATCCTGCAGGATTTGGCCGATGGAACTGCCGGCGATGATCTCCTCGATGTAATAGCCGCACGGCTCGTCGGGATCGAGAAAGACGTGAATCTCGTTGACGCGGCCGAAAAGGTTGTGCAGGTCGCCCATGATGTCCTGGTAGGCGCCGACCAGAAACGCGCCGAGGTAGTACGGCTCGCCGGGCCGCAATTCGTGCAGGGGCAGGGTTTGACGGTAGGACTTGCCGCCGATGAACGAATCCACCTTGCCCTCGGAGTCGCAGGTGATGTCCACCAGCGAGGCCTCGCGCGTGGGTTGCTCGTCCAGCCGATGAATCGGGACGATGGGGAACAACTGGTTCAGCGCCCAGTTATCCAGCAGCGATTGAAACAGCGAGAAATTGCAGATGTACTGATCCGCCAGCGCCACGGCCAGTTGTTCGAGCTCCTGGGGCAGGTCGCTTTCTTCCTGGCGGCACAGGTCGCCCAATTGCCGGCAGATTTCCCAAAACAGCGTTTCCACCAGCGCCTTGTCGGCCAGGCTGAGATAGCCCAGGGCGAACAACTGCTGGGCTTGCTCTTTGCGCTCCAGCGCGTCGTGGTACGCTTCGAGCCGGCCCAGCGCCGGCAGCTTCTTCTGGATGCGTCGCAGTTGCCGCACCAGGGGGTGGGCGCCCCCGTTCTTGCCCGGAGGCGGTTCCACCGCCAGGCGCGGCTTCTCCAGCGCGGCAAACGCCTCGATGATCAACACCGAATGATGCGCCACCACCGCGCGGCCGCTTTCGCTGACCAGGTTCGGGTGCTCGACCTGCTCGGCGTTGCACACTTCCGCCACGGCGGCGACCACCGTGTTGGTGTATTCCTGCAAAGTGTAGTTGGCCGACGAATCCTCCGAGGTGCGCGAACCGTCGTAGTCCACCGCCAGCCCGCCGCCGATGTCCAGGAACGCGATGGGGCAGCCCTCCTGGCGCAACTTGGCGTAAAACCGCGCGCCCTCGTTGACCGCGCGTTTGATGGCGCGGATGTTCGGTATCTGCGAGCCGATGTGAAAGTGCAGAAGCTGGAAGGCGTCCAGCAGGTTCTCCCGCCGGAGCAGGGCCACCGCTTCCACCAACTCGGCGGTGGACAGGCCGAACTTGGCGTTTTCCCCGCCGGATTGGTCCCACTTGCCCCCGCCGCGCGTCTGGAGGCGGACACGCAGGCCGAGGGCCGGCGCAACTCCCGCCGCGCGGGCCGCCGCCAGGATGACCGGCAGCTCGGCAAACTTCTCGACCACCAGGATGATATTCTTGCCAATGCGCCGCCCCATCAGCGCGGTGCGAATGAAGACGTCGTCCTTGTAGCCGTTGGCCACGATCAACTGCTCGGCCCCGGCCGTCAACGCCATGGCCGCGCACAATTCCCCCTTGCTTCCCACCTCCAGGCCGTAGTGGTACGGCTTGCCCGCGTCGAGTATCTCTTCCACCACCTCGCGCAACTGGTTGACCTTGACGGGAAACACGCCCTGATAGCGGCCCTGGTACTCCGCCGCCGCGATGGCGCGCTGAAAGCTCTCGTTTAACTCCACCACGCGGTCACGCAGGACATCCTGAAACCGCACCAGCATCGGGAAGCGCAGATCGCGCGCGCGCGCCTGCAGGATCAGTTCGTACATGTCCACCTCGCCGCCGGCCTCGCGCCGCGGCGTGACGACGACGTGCCCGGCGGAGTTGATGTCGAAGTACTTGGCGCCCCAGCGGCGAATCTGGTAGGTCTTCAGCGCGTTCTTCTTGTCCCACGGCGCCGCCGGTGGCGCGGCGGCCGGCGCGGGCGCCGGCGGCGCTTCGGGGATTGCCAGGAGTGGGATCTGCTCCGCGGCCGGCGCGGCGGCCGGCCCTTCGTCAGGCGTGGTGCTTGGCATATTCGCGCTTGAGACGCTCCACCATCCCGGGCAGGCGGTCGTAGAGCCGCTTGAGCCGGCGCGGCCGGTGTTTGGCCAGCGCATAATGCGTCAGCAGCGGCAGTGCCACGGTGGTGTCCAGATAGCACACAATCGCGTCCGGCAACTGTTGCGGCTGGACCTTGCCCCAGGTGACGGCCTCGTTGGGCGTGGCGCCGGAGAGGCCGCCCGTGTCCGGCCGCGCATCCGTGATTTGCAGAAAGTAGTCATGCCCGCTGACCTTCGCGCCGACGACTTCCTGAATCTGCGGCTCGGTTTGCAGGAGAAAATTCTTCGGGGAACCGCCGCCGATCAGCACCGCGGCCGTCTTGTGACCGGCCTGCTGGGTCGCCAGCACGATGGCGGTGGACTCGTTGACATCAATGCTGGGGTTGACGCGCAGCCGGTTGCCGGCCAGCTCTTCCCCGGCCACGTTCATGCCGATGGTGGAGTCGCCCGGCGACGAGCAGAAACACGGCACGCCCGCGCGATACGCGGCGGCCAGCATCGAGGTGTTGCGCGCCCCGGTGCGGCGTTCCAGCTCGGCGTAATAGCGGCCCAGCCGGTAGTGCAACTCGGCGGTGCCCATCTCTTTCTGAAACTCCGGCTGCCGCAAAATCCGGCGCAACACATCGTCGGTGCGCATCAGCACATCGTTGTAATCCAGGAGAATGTCGTATATGCGCACCACCCCGCAGCGCCGCAGCTCGGGATCCGTCAGGAAGGGCGACCCGCGGTACAACGGCAGGTTCATCGCATGGTGCATGTCGTGATACAGGTTGGCCCCCGTCGAGACAATCCAATCCACGAACCCGGCCCTGATGAGCGGCGCCAGGCACGACGAGCCGACGCCGGCCGGAGTCATCGCGCCCGACAGGCTCAGCCCCACGGTCACATTGGCGCCGAGCATCTTTTCCACCATCAACCGGCCGGCTTGCTGCAGCCGCCCCCCGTTGTAGGCCAGGAAGGCCCGGTCCATCAGTTCCTCGACCGTCTCCCGGCCGGTCAGGGGCGGCGGGAGAATCCGCTCGCCGCGGAGGTAGCGGTTCTTGCCCTGCGCAAACTTGTGGGGGTATTGGCTGACAAACTTCTTCGGCAATTCAAACTTGGCCATGTCGTTCCTTTCGCATTAACACTTGCTTCATGATTTCGTAAACCAACCGCGCCGCCAGAAAATCCGGCGCATGCAGCCCCGCCACCGGCGACAGTTCCACCACGTCCGCCACCGGCACCCCGCGCGCCTCGCGGGCCACCACCCGCACGATGTCCAGCAGTTCCCCCCAGGTCAACCCGCCCGGCTCCGGCGTGCCCGTGGCCGGCATCAGCGCGGCGTCCAGCCCGTCCACGTCCACCGTCAAATACACCCGCTTGCCGCGGACAAACCGCCGCAGTTGCGGCAGGTAATTGCGCGTGCCGGCAAACACGGTTTGCACGCGGCGGCAGCCCCGGCGGAAGGCCTCTTCCTCAGCCGAGAGGTTGCGAATGCCGATTTGGAACACCGGGCAATGCTCCAAAATGCGCCGCGCCGCGCACGCATGACTGAACCGGCTGCCCTCATACTCGTCCCGCAAATCCGCATGCGCGTCCACCTGCACCGCGACCAGGTCGCGCGCGCCGCGCGCTTGCGCCAGCCCGCGCGCCACACCGGCGGAAATCGAATGTTCCCCGCCCAGCACCATCAACAGCTCCGGCGCGGGCTGGCCGCGGAGAATCCCCTCCACCGCCCCGGCCACCCGCGCGATCATCGCCTCCGGCGACTCGAGCTCCGTCCGCAGCGGCGGCAGCGTGTGCACCCCGAACTCCACTGCCGGCTCGCAGTCAAATTCCCGGTCGTATTGCTCCACCTCGCGCGACGCGGCCAGAATCGCCGCCGGGCCGCGCCGCGTGCCCGGCGCGTAAGAGGTCGTGGCATCATACGGCACCGGCAAAACCCACGCGCGCGCGCGTTGACGTTCGGTCAGTTCGGTCGGCAAACCGAGAAAGTTATACTCGCCTTGAAACCAGTCGCACTCGCTCATCTCTTCATGAATTGTTGTCATCCGCTCCGGCGCTGGCAAGCGAATACCGCATCCGCGCCACCGCCCAAACGCTCACCGGCACGTCGCGGCGCTTGCGCAAAACGAACCGCTGCCGGGCGTCATGGCCCCGCAACCAATAAACAAAACCTTCTGCCTGCATTCCAGCATTGCCATTGATTGCTGAAAAAACTCCCCGCCGTCAACGACGTTCCTCCCCCATGCGCCAGTTTGCAGCGCCGAGGCCGCCAGCCCCGGAGCGAGCGCGGGCCTTCCTCTCCGCCCGGCTGGCCCGCCCTCCGGCCGGCGGACAACAGGGTGCGCGCTCCGCCAGGCAATCGCCCGGGCCGCTCCGCCGGTCGCGCCGCCGCCCCGTGTCGTCCGGATCATCCGCACCCGCCGCGGCTAATCCGTCACGCCCAGGCGCCGCTGCAGTTCCTCGAGCGAAACCCCCTTGGTCTCGGGCAGGAACCGGGCCACCAGCACAAATTGCAGCACCATCATCAGCGCGAAAAACCCGAACGCATAGGCGCCCGACCTGGCCGCCACGACCGGGAAGGACCAGCTCACCCCGAGACACAACACCCAGACCAGGCACGTGACGACCGCCGAGCCCGAGGCGCGCACCGCGTTGGGCAGCAACTCGTTGATGATCACCCACACCACCGCTCCCTGCGAATAGGCGTGGGTGCCGACAATCCCCATCAAGGCGACCATCACAATCCAGCCCTGGGCGTGAGTGGCGAAGACCCACGCCGCCAGCAGGTGAGATATGACAAACGTGACCGAGCCGACCAGCAGCAGCGCCTTGCGCCCCACCCGGTCAATCAGCGCCATCGCCACGAGGGTCATCACGAGGTTGGTGAAGCCGATAATCACCGACTGCATCAGCGCGCTCGCCTTGTCGGCCCCGGCCATGCGGAAGATGTCCGACGCGTAATAGAGCACCGCGTTGATGCCATCGAGCTGGTTGAAAGCGGCAATCATACAGGCCAGCAACAGCGGCTTGAGATACTTGCGCTGGAAAAGGCGCTGGCTCGCCCCGACCAGGCTGGCCTGGAGCGAGGCCGCAATCTCGCTCGCCTCCCGCGCCGGGTCTTCGTGCCCAAACCGGGCCAGCACCGCCTCGGCTTGTTCGCGGCGGCCGCGCTTGACCAGCCAGCGGGGGCTTTCCGGAATCATCAACACCGTCAGCAGGAACACCACCGCGGGTGCGGTCATCACTCCGAACATCCAGCGCCACGTGGTTGGATAGTCCGCTCCCAGCACGCGGGCGACGAGGTAGTTCGAGAAATAGGCCGCCAGGATGCCGAGCACGATGTTCAATTGGCTCACCGCCACCAGCAGTCCGCGCCGCCGGGCTGGGGCAATCTCCGTGATATACATCGGGCACACCACCGAAGCGCCGCCCACCGCCACCCCCCCGAGCCAGCGGAAGAAGAGCAGCGCATACCAGCTCCAAGCCAGCCCGCAGCCCACGGCGGAGATGACAAAGAGCACCGCCAGCAGCGCCAGCACTGGCCGCCGCCCCCACCAGTCCGCCGGCCGGCCCACCAGCAACGCCCCAACCATGGTGCCCAACAGCGCGCTGGAAACGGTGAAACCCAGCAGATTGTCGTTGAGCTCATACACCTCCCGCAAAGCTTCGGTTGTGCCGGAGATCACGGCCGTATCAAAGCCGAACAGCAGCGATCCTAGGGCAGCCACAAGGGCGCTGATCAACAGCATCGCGCCGCCGCTGCGGCCAATGGTGGGTTGAGGTTTGCTCGCGGAAGCAGCGTCCGGGTTCATAGCTCTAATGGATAGCCGATTTCGAGCGCGAATCTTAGCGGGTGCGGCCCAAGGTTCAAACCTTTTGGTAACGTCCCGGAATTGGGCGTTGGGACGCCGGATTCAGGGAGGTAAGGGTAGTTCAGCGTGCAGGTGGGCAGTCTCCTCTGAGCTTTTGCTATTCCCCTGGTGACTCATCACTGACACAATTGCGCCATGCACTATAGCGCTATGTCTATCCTGCGATTGAGTTTGGCAGTCCTTACATTCTGGCTGGTCGCGCGGGCTTCGGCCCAGACCATGCAGGAGCGGCTGCGGGCGGAACTGGACCGGTTGCCCCACCCGCGGAGCGCCGCTGACTTTCAAGCCGCCCCCAGCCTGTCGCACGTTAGTCAGCACAAGACCCTGATCTGCTGGAGCTTCGCGACCTGTTCCTTCCTGGAATCGGAAATGGCCCGCCTGAAGCTCGCGCCGGTGCGGCTCTCGCCCATGTATGCCGTCTATTGCCAATACGTCGAGAAGGCGCGCCGCTTTGTGCAAACCAAAGGCGAGTCGCGCGTCTCGCCGGGCGACACGTTCTGGGGCGTGCTCGAGGCCTGCGCCCAATACGGGGCCATGCCCTCCGCCGCTTACGAGAAGTTGCCGGGCAGCCCGCCCTTCGATCACACCCGCCTCTACGCCGAGCTGGGGAGCTGCATACAGGAGATCAAACTGCGCGGCCAATGGGACGAAGCGCGTGTCCTGGCTCAGGTCAGAGAGATCCTGAACCGGCACCTTGGCGAACCGCCGGAGACCTTCTCCTATAACGGGAAGACCTACACGCCCAAGTCATTTCTGGCCGAAGTCGTGCGGCTGCCCTGGGCCGGGTACGTGAGCGTTAGTTCCCATGAATCCGCGCCGTTCAACACGTTCACCGAATTGAAGGTGCCGGACAACTGGCGGCACAACACGAACTTCTTCAACGTGCCGCTGCCCGTGTTTTACGAGGCGTTCAAGGGCGCGCTGCGCGGCGGCTTCACCGTTGCGGTGGAGGTGGACACCAGCGAGCCCAGCTATGACAACCTGGTGCGCTATTGCTTTATCCCCAGCTTCGACCTTCCGGGGCGCGAGATCACCCAGGCCGCGCGCGAGACGCGCCTCCTGAACGGGGCGACCAGCGACGATCACGCCATCCACATCATCGGCTGGAGCAGCATCGGCGGCGAAGACTGGTTCCTGGCCAAGGACTCGGGCAAGGAAGCCTGGCGCGAGGGCAACCAGGGGGCCGTCTTCCTCCAAGGCGCCTACGTGAAGCTGAAGGTCCTTGCCTTCATCGTCCACCGCGACGGCATCCCGCAGGTCAAAGCCGCCCTGCCGTCCCGGTAGCCAGGTAGGCAGGGGCGAAGGCTGCACGGTTGCCCGGCCTCAGTTCAGCACGTGGGGCCGCTCCTTGTAGCTCTTGAGAATCAGCTCGCCAAACATGGCGTTGGCCCGGGGGAACCACGGCCTGGTGAACCGCGCGGCATCGTCCTTGTGGAACGCCTCGTGCATGAAACCGGTCCCGGCGTGGGTCTTCTGCAGAGTGACCAGGCACTGGCGCACCTCCTGATCGTCCATGCTGGTGAGGCCCTGCATGATCAAGCCCAGCGGCCAAATCATGTCCCGCCCCAGGCGCGGGCCAGCCGGGCCGGAGGCGGCTCTGCCGGTGCAGTAGTAGGGGTTGGCGTCCGACAGAACGAAGCGCCGCGTGTTGAGGTAGAGCGGGCCGCCAGGGCTGACCGCGTCCAGATACGGCAGGGAAAGCAGGCTGGGGGCGCTGGCCTCGTCAATGCAGTAATAATTGCCGTAGCCGTCAATCTCGTAGGGCAGCACGCGTCCGAACTTCTCATGGATCACCACCGCATGTTCGCGCAGCGCGCGCTCGACCTCGCTGGCCAGGCCGCGGCATTGGGCGGCGGTTTCCTGGTCGCGGTGAACCTGGCTCAGCAGCTCCGCCGCCTGGCGCAGGCTCACGACCGCAAAGAGATTGGATGGCACCAGGAACGGGAAGACCGTGGCGTCGTCGGTTGGCCGGAACATGGAGCAGATCAAGCCCACCGGTTTTGACGGCCGGCCATAGCCGTCTCCGGCCAGGGTGTTGGCCTGCGCCTCGGTGCGGCGCTGGAAGGTGTAGGGACCCGGGCTGGTCTTGCGCTGCTGTTCGCGGAAGGTCTTGAGCACGCGCAGGATCGCCTCCCGCCAGGCCGCATCGAGCGGGGAGCGGTCGCTGCTGGCTTTCCAGTAGCCGTGGGCCAGCCGGATCGGGTAACAGAGCGAATCCAGCGCCCACTTGCGCTCGTGGACGCCGGCCTTCATCCCGGTCGAGTCGCTCTTCCACGGGCTGACCCGCGAGTCGTCCCGGCAAAATGCGTTGGCGTAAGGGTCCTTAAGGATGCAGCGGGTCTGGCGGTTAATGACGCCCGCGATTAGCTGTTGCAGGTTCGAGTCATTCTTCATCAGCGGCACGTAGGGCCAGACCTGCGCCGCGCTGTCCCGCAGCCACATCGCATCAACCTCGCTCGATGCCACAAAGGTGTCGGGCCGCGCCCCGGCATCTGAGAAGTCCACCGCCGTATCCAGCGCGTTCGGGAAGCAGTTCTCGAACATCCAGGCCAGCTCCCGGTTGCCGATGCGGGCCTTGATGGTCTCGATGGTGCGTTCCACCGCGCGGCTCTTGAACTTCCGCTTGTCCTCAGGGGGGCGGACCGTCGGAAACCCGGCCTCTGCCGCGCCGCCGGTCGAGCCAAGCATCAAGCCGGAGGCCAGCAGCGAAGCGCGGCGAAGGAAATCCCTGCGGTTCATAAGCCCGCCGCTCAGCCTTCCCGTTGCTCGGGCGCGGGCGCGTCCACCTCTTTTGACACGAAGCCAACGCACAGCCCCGCCGCCACCATCGCGCCGCCGCCCAACAGCACGGCGTTCATCGGATTATCCCCCAGCACGGACTTCATCAGCGTCCCCAACCCGAGCGAGGCCAGTATCTGCGGGATGACAATGAAGAAATTGAACACCCCCATGTAGAATCCCATCTTCTCGGCGGGGATCGCGTTGGACAGCATCGCGTATGGCATGGACAGAATGCTCGCCCAGGCCACGCCCACCAGCAGCATGGACCCGATCAGCAAGTACTGCTGGTGCAAGGCAACAGCCAGAATCAGGCCGGCCCCGCCGCACACCAGGCAGACACGGTGGATTGACCGGGCGGCAAACCGCTTCACCAACGCCAGCAGGGCGAACGCAAAGACAAACGCCGTGCCGTTATACACCGAGAAACACACCCCGCCCCACGCCGCGCCCCGCTGATAGCTTCGCGCCGCGGCCAGCGCCTTCTGGATGTCGTCCGCCGCCGCTGCCGTCTCCGGCGAATCCGGCGCGGTCGCCTGGTGCTTCATCAGCGCCGCCGCGAAACTCTGCACCAGCGGGCTCTCGGCCTCCTCCGGCGGCACCGCGCTGGGCGCGGCCGGATGGCTGGCGATCAGGGCTTGCAGCGCGTTGGCGTCAATCTGCGCGCCGGGATCAGGCGCAGCGGGCTTCAGGCAAAACACTTGCAGGACAACGTCGTACCACGGGTGTTGCGCCGCCAAGCGCGTCTGCTCCGCCGCCAGCTCCCGTTTGCGCGCTTCGTAGGCTCGGGCAACCGCCGCGGCTTGCGCGACGAAAGGCCGTCCGGCTTCACTCTCGACCCGGCCCTTGAGCGCGGCGTCGCGGATGCCCAGGGGCTGCCCGTGGAAAACGCCCGTCGCCACGGCCGGCACGAAATAGAGCCACATGCAGAAGAGGGCAAACCACGTGAAGAACTGCACCACGGCAAGCTCGCGCATGGTCTTGGGCATCTTGCCGATGCCCGCCACGATCTCGCGCGCGGCGTGCCCTATGCCCCGGGATTCCGCCTTCAGTTTCTGAAACGCCGCCAGGTCGTCGGGCGGATACTCCCGCGTCGTCAGGATCGTGTAGAGCACCGCCGTGAAGAACACCGCCGATCCGATGTAGAACGCCAACTTGACGGCAGGCGGGATGGGGCTGCTGACCGTCGCTTCGTTGCTGACCCCGAACCCGCTGGTCAGCACGTAAGGCAGCGCGGAGGAAAGCACCGCGCCCAAACCGATCAGCAGGCTCTGCATCGCAAACCCGCTCTTGCGCTGCCCGGCGGGCAGCAGATCGCCCACAAACGCCCGGAACGGCTCCATCGTGACATTCACGCTCGCGTCCAGGATCCACAGCAGCCCCGCCGCCATCCAGACCGTGCTCGATCTCGGCATGGCAATGAGCGCCAGGCTCGCCAGAATCGCCCCGAACAGGAAGTAAGGCCGCCGCCGCCCCAGCGCGCCCCACGTGCGGTCGCTGGCGTAGCCAACGATCGGCTGCACCAGCAGCCCCGTTAACGGCGCCGCAAGCCATAGCACGGCCAGCTCCGATTCTTTCGCCCCCAGATACTGATAAATGGCGCTCATGTTCGCCATCTGCAGCCCCCAACCGAATTGGATGCCGAAAAAGCCGAAACTCATGTTCCAGAGCTGCCAGAAGCTTAGTCGTGGCCTGTGCATGAATATGGATTCTCAGACTGTGCGATTGCGGTTGCCCATCGCATCACTTCAACACTCCTCGCAGCCCGACGCAAGCCCTTTTGCCGCGCAGCGTGGCGCTGGAACAGGCAGGGCGGGCCGCTTGCCGAGCCTCCGCCCCCGTGTCCCCACAATTGGTGACATGACGGAATACAGGGTTCTGCTATGTTGGTGGCGTCAGTGATGCAAAAGCGCAGTAGTCAGACCGTGTGTAACTGACAGGCGTAAATCTGCGGCGCCGCATCAAGACAAGATTTAGAGCTGTTCTCGATGTAGAAATGTGGCAAGAAGGCCGGAATTAAGTTCCGGCTTTTTTGTTGTACTGCGGTTGCCGCCCTGGAGCGGCGCGGGCATCACCGGGATGTTGCCGAAACGGCAGCAGGATGAACCATCGCAAGGTTGCCTTGCCCCCCACCTGCGACCCTCAATGCCGGTGGTTTCACCAAGGGCGCATTCCGTGTCGCCGTTGGGCGGAGGCATCCTGCCACTGCACGAATTTTTCCCAGATTTACTATTGACCCCAACCCGGCCTGGTCAGTATATTGTCCACGTAAATCGGTGAATGAGCAGAAGCCCATTCTCAGTCACTTGATTGGACAAACAAGACGGTCTTTAACACCCTGCGTTTTTGGAGTATATTGCGGTGCACTCTATGAGACGAGCCTGCAGTGCGCGGGCGTGGCGCGCGGCCAATCATAAGGGGTCTATTGGCACACGTCGGGTTGGGGTGGCGTTCACGCTGATCGAACTGCTGGTGGTGATCGCGATTATTGCGATCCTGGCGGCGCTGCTGCTGCCGGCGCTGGCCAAGGCCAAGGAACGGGCGCTGCGGATCAATTGCGCGAGCAACCTCAGACAAATCGGCCTGGGAATCAACATGTACAGCACCGACTACAATGACTTCGTTCCCTTTATTTGCTGGGACCATGACTGGCCCCAACTGAGCTATTTTCCCTGCTTCGTTGACCCCGGCACATCGCGGGTGAAGGAGGGATACTATGGTCTGGGAATCTTGTGGCGCACCAAGGCCGTGCCCCACCCCAAAGTGTTCTACTGCCCGAGCCAGGCGAAGCAGAACGCAAATATGACCTACGAGTACTACACCCAGGTGGGGCCTTGGCCGTCCGCGCCGGCTACGGAAACGGCGGGCCGGATACGTGTCTGCTACAGCTACTTCTTCCAGCGGCGGGAGACTGAGCTTTTCAGCCGCTACGTGCTGCCCAAGGTTACTTACGACCGGAGTGTGATCGAGGTCGGCAACCCCGGCACGACTTACGAGGTGACTGGCCCCGTCAAGCTGAACCTGCTCAATCCCAGCAAGAGCATCACGACCGATCTGGCCCAGTCATTGGCCCTCGCACCGCACAAGGACAGCGGAATTGCCGGCCTCAACGCGCTCTTTACAGACGGACACGTGAAATGGCAGACCGCCCGGCGCAATCCCAAGGCCTTTGATCCCGCTCTCTGGGACCATCCCGGCAGCGACGAGCTGAGTTTTCGCCGCCTGGCCAATGCCTGGCAGCCCTAACCGGCGGGCGCGAAAAGGGGCCAAATCAGTTACTGGAGGCGGGCACGATAGAACCGTTGCGGGTCGGCGGGCGCGACATCGTCGTAGGTCGCGGTGCTGCCGCTGGTGCTGCTGTCAAGCGGGCTCCAGAGATTAGGCAGGCTGAGATTCGTGGTGTACTCCAGAACCGTCGTGGCATTGCCCAGGCCCAGGTAGCTCAGAGTGTAAAGCCCGCCTGCACTTGAAAGTCTCACCACCGGCGCCAGCGGCAGCGGAACCGTCATCACGAACGCGCGCGCGTAGATGGGTTCCTCGGGCTGCCAGATCCCCACGCCGGTAATCACGAGGCCCGTCCCGTTCGTGCCGACGCTATACGCCCGGTTCAGGCGGGTAAAAGAGCCATTGAGACCCAGGAACTTCGCCAGCTCCGTCAGGTCCAGGACTGTCCACTTCGCCGGGTCCGGATCGCTCGTGTCCCACACCACGGCCTCTTCCGTCCCGCGGTAGTTCATCCCCACCGCATACTTGCCGTCGGGCGTGCAGCCATAAGGGACAGCCCGGGTGCCGGATCCCGCCGTATCAGGAAACTCGGGCAGCGCATTGATCGTCTGCGACGGCCCGGGGTTCTCCACCTTGTAAGCATAAGTGCTGTAGGGATCGCTGACGGTTGGCGACCGGCCGAAGATGGTGTTGCCGTCCGCGCTGATCGAAAACGCTTCGCCAGCCGTGCTTCCGTCCAGGCCGTTGAAGAACACGGGAGCCGGCGTGGCAGTGCCGTTCCACGTAATCATATAATTCTGCCGGTAAGTGTCCGTGCTATCGGTGCGCCAACCGGCAGCCCTCCCGCTGGCGGATACGCCGTTCATCAGGGAACGCGCCGGCTTGGTGATGCCTTTTTGGGAGTAAGTAATGGTGGGGATCCAAGGGCCAGCGAGTTGGTTGAGATAAACAGGCTCCCCCGAAATATCGAGCCCGCTGGTTACGTAATAGACATCCGACGCCGTGGAGGCTCCCAGCATATTGGCTGCCGGTATCGTGTTAACGACAAAACTCGCGGTGCGCCGCTTGCTGGCGAACGTCGCGCCGCCGTCGGTCGTCATCCACTCCGTCGGCGAGTAATTCCCCGCAGCGTAGGACCTCCCGGCGATGATGAGTTCCGTAGTGGTGCCGGAAGTCCGATAGCCTACGCCCGTCGCGATTGTGGCTTGCGCATTGTCGGCGCTGTAAATGTTGATCGCGCTGCCTGCCCCAACCTGGTAGAGGAAGCCATGGGACGTGGTGCTTTCAGGGACACCCGATAACCCGACAACGAACTGGCCGTCTGGTGTGATGGCACGGCCTTCGTTATCCAAGTCACCAAGCACCATCGGTATCTCGTAGAAGGCGACGCCGCCCAGCACGTGGGTGGCGCACCAGGTGGTGACGAGCAGGGTTGATAATACAGTCAGAATGGTGGTGTGTTGCTCTCTCTTCATGGTTGTAGTTTGGTTATGAGTTGCCGCGCCTGAGGTTGCACGCACCAAGCTGCGGCAACCCAGCCGCGGTTTGCGTTGCCGACAGACGGGTGTCTGCCGACAAAACTGCAAATGGTTCAATAGATGAGCAGCTGGGGCGCGCATTCGCGCCTGGCAGCCACCAACAGCCCAACTGCCTGCTTAC
This sequence comes from Verrucomicrobiota bacterium, assembly GCA_035358715.1. Classification (GTDB taxonomy): domain Bacteria; phylum Verrucomicrobiota; class Verrucomicrobiia; order Limisphaerales; family UBA8199; genus UBA8199. Next base: position 29,941 of record DAOPPX010000015.1, on the reverse strand, counting down.
TTCCGGCGACGGTGCGCGAGCAAAACCAGGCCGCCCAGCGCCAGCAGCGAAATCGTTCCCGGCTCCGGCACCATTACCGTCATCACGAACGCGCGGTTGGCCCCCTCGAATACCCCGATCCCCGTCACGACCGCGTAGAGCTGTCCGCTCTCAAAGGTCTCGCCCACACTGTAAGCGCGGGTCAGGATGCTCCAGCCATCGAGCAGATCGTTGTCTGCCGCATATTGCGTCAGGTCAATGGCAAACGACCAGTCATCCTTCGTGGACCAGAGCACAGCCTTTTCCTGGCCGCGATACGCCATCCCCACGGCGAAGTTCCCGTCCACCGTGCATCCGTACGGCACCTGCAAGCTGGTGGAGCCGGCTTCGTCGCCAAAAAGAGGCAGCGCAGTGATGGCCCCCTGCACGGTGCCATTCTCGGCTGCCCCGGAGAACGTGGTCTTATAACCATACCTCGGGCCGACATTGTTTAGGGCTATGGGCGACTGGCCGAATACGGTGTTGCCGTCGGCGCTGACCGAGAATGCCTGCCCATAGTTGTCGCCCGCCAATCCGTTAAAGTAAGCGCCTGCCTGCGTGGAATAAGTAACCATGTAATTCCTCGATGCGGAGGTGCCGGCACCCCGCCAACCCACTGCCCGGCCGCTGGCGCTGACGCCGTTCATAACCGAATAAGACTCGGGAGCCGAGAGCCCCTTCTGGTGCCAGGTCAGTGTCGCGCCCCACGCGCCCGCGCCCTGGCCGACATAGATTGGATTATTAGCGAGCGTTGTGGTGCCGGCCACATAATAGGCATCCGAGCCGGTCCGGGCACCAAGCTGGTTTGCCGCCCCCATAGTGTTGGCGGCCCACGACGCCGTCCGGCGCCTGGTGGCAGAAAGTACACCACCGTCGGGCAGCATGTACTCCGTCAGCACCGAATAGCCGTAACCTGTTGGTTCGGACTTGCCGGCAATGATGACTTCCTTAGTGCCGCCAGAAGTGCGATAGCCGACGCCGTTTGCAATAGTGGCTTGGGCGTTACCAGCATTGAGATTGACGGCGCCAGCGGCGCCAACCTCATAAACATAGCCACGCGTCGTCAGGGTCTCAGTGGTGCCGCCCGAAATGCCGACGGCGTACTTGCCGTCCGGAGTGATCCCGAGGGCGGTGTTGACCGTATCTCCCGCCAACGTTGGTATGACGGCGAGACTATCTGCCGCCAGCGCGGCGGTGTCTCCAAGAGCAAACAGGGCGAAGGCCGCCAGCAAGCTGGCACTGCAATGGATATGGAACTTTGGAGTGGGGTGAAACATAATCCTCTGCCTTTCTAAGTGGCTCCTCATAACACCACTATACACGAATTATGTACCTTCGCCCGCCACCGTCAACAATAAAATGAAAATTCTTTTGGTCCCCCCCGGACAGGCTGGTGTGACGAGTCTCCGCAATCGCCCCCGGCCTGAACCGGAGCCGGCCTGGCGCGGCCCCAGGAGCGAGTGCGCCCGGGGCCGGATGCGCCGACGCCCCCTCCATGTAACAAACGCGCCCAAGCCCGTGTCGGCGGCGTGTTTGCCATGCTATCCCCCTTTCCGCCAAGGCCCACGGCAGGCTCTGGCGCCGGCAGCCCCTTCCAGAACGCCCCCTCGGCAATCGCCCCCCCGGCAACGCGCTCCCCAACCTGCCTCCATGGTTCCCCCGTCCTACCTCCGTTGCTCCTCCGTCCTTCCTCCGTCCCTCCTCCGTCCCTCCTCCGTCCCTCCTCCGTCCCTCCTCCGTCCCTCCTCCGACAGGCGGTGGGAGGAGGAACGGAGGTGGGACGGAGGTGGGACGGAGGAGCGACGGGGAGGGGACGGAGGCAGCCACGGGAGATAATTCCCTAAAGCAGCGCGCTGGGACTATCGAGGGGTAGAGGGAGCGGGGCAGGGGACCGTCTCTTTCGCATTGCGGTTCATGGAAAGAGCGGCACAGATCAGCATGTGCCGAGAGCTAAAGCCGTGCGTCGAGGAAGGCAGAGCCGACCCCGACGGGCTTGCGAACGACTGTGATTTCCGGCTCAGCTGTAATGATGCAGATGTGTGTCCGTCTCCCCCACACCCCTGCCCTCTCCCGTGGGGAGAGGGGGCATTGCCGCCCGCGCTGGAAGAGGCTCACCGTCCCGTGATAGATCCCGACCGGCCAAGAGCAGTTCCCTCTCCCCAGGGGAGAGGGCTAGGGTGAGGGGGAACTACACGTGCAACTACATCGACACGGCTCAGGCCGGCGGAACGATGGCGCTGGTGAGTCTGGGCAGGTCCGTCCAGCCGTCAACATGCTGACAGGTCCGGATAAACACCGCACTGCCGACTGGCGGCACGCCGTGGCGGGCGACGTAAAGGGCGGTGATGTCGCTCCAGCCATCCACCGGCGCGGGCAGCAAACCCAGGAACGGGTAATGCACCACGCGCTGCACGCCTGCGCTGACCGGCGCGGCGCCCTGCACGACGGTGTACTGGCCCGGCGGAGCCAGCACGCGCAGCTTCAGACTGATCGTGCCGCCGGTATTGCTGATCGCCAGCTCCGCCACTCGGTTGGGGCTGAAGCTCGGCACGACGGGCGGCAAGTCGAGCCAAATCAGGCCCAGGTGGGCGCGGGCGGCGTTGACCTGCACAAAGTAATGGTAGCCGCTGGGCGGGACGCTCCGGCCCGCGCGGCTGACCGTCAAGCGGTCCGCCGCGGCGAGGCGCCAGGCAAGCCGCTGCTCGGGAACCAGGCCTCGCCAACGGCGCGAGACCGCGCCGAAGTTGCCGCGGTTGCGTTGCTGGTCCGGAGTCTGCGGGTTGCGCGGCGGCACGTACTGACGCACGACCTGGCCGTAGCGGCCGTTGACATAAACGACCGGGCCAACTCGGCCCGACTGAGGTGGACAAATGATCTTGCTCATAATGATTCAGTGTTCTTTTGCGCCCAGTCTGCCACACACGGTCGGACAAATACCGTCCGATCCGTATAAGTACTGATGCCGGGGCTGTTCCCGTCGAAGGCCCTCTGCTCCAACACCTGACAATGCCCTGCCGATTTCGCGGGGCTCGGGGACCAGGGCTGCGTGCCACCACATCGTGGTCAGCGGGAAAAGACACTTGTCATTCGCTGGCGCGGGGATTACAAACGGGGCGGCAAAGCCAGCAGCGGTCCTGAGCACGAGGTGAACTATTACGCGCATACGGCGGTGAAGTCGGACGGGACGCCGGACCCGGACACGGCGAAGTGGCAATTGCTGTCCACGCATCTGCGCTGGTAATCGCAGAGGGCGGCTTGCATTTGTGGCTGGGCGTTGAGGCGGTGGAGGCATCTCGCAGGCGTTGACCCGGCTCGCTGTGGGTACAAAAAATGAGCGGCCCCTCTTTGGGCCGCTCCGCGTAGTGCCACATGGCTCGCCTCCTTTCCGAGCCATAGTCGTTTCATATCCTTTCTACGCTATAGCCTGCCGGCGCGCTATGGGGTGTTCACCCCATGCCGGCGCGGGCCCCCCGATTCGAGGCGGGGCCGGTGATAACGCCGTCACGGCAATGACCCTCTTGACAGAACAGGGCCGCTCGCGCAAGAAAAGGAGGAGTGGACTAAGAACCTCTGTGGAATGAGGACGCGGGAGCCGCGGTTCGGCTGCTGCGCCGGTTCCGGGACGAATGAACAGACTTATGAGAATGCGACTCTTTCAGATTCTGGTTGGTTTAATGGTGGCCGGCGCCGCCGGCCTGTGGAGCGGCCGGGCGGCTGAGAAGGAGTCCGCCACCGACCTGCCGGGGCGGAGTCTCACCGCCGCCTTCCAATACCCCGGCATCACGCTGGGACCGGATGACAGCGTGAGCGTGGACCTGCTCATCAAGAACCGCGGGCGCAGCGACGAGACCGTCCTGGTTGATGTCACAGAGAAGCCCAAGGACTGGGTGGTGGAGGTCAAGCGGTTCAGCACGCTGGTCAGCGGCGTGTTCGTGGCGTCCAGGGAGGATCAGACGTTAACCCTGAGCGCCAAGCCGGCCGGTAAGGAGGTCAAGAAGCTGCCGCCCGGCACCTACCGCTTCGCCGTCAAAGCCCGCAGCGCCGACGGCGCGCTCGAGCAGGCGGCGGCGGTCACCGTGACGGTCGTCTCGGCGGAGAAGGCGGCGGAGCGGGTCAGCATTGAGACGTCCTATCCAACGCTGCGGGGTCCCTCGGGTGATAAATTCTCCTTCTCCCTCGACGTGAAGAACGACACCGGGCAGGACGCCGTGTTCAATTTCCGCGCCACCACGCCGCCCGGCTGGGAGACCTCCTTCAAGCCGGCGTACGAGTCCAAGCAGATCAGCTCCTTGCAGATCACCGCCAACTCCAGCAAGACCGTCGAGATGGAGGTGACGCCGCCGTACAATGCCCAGGCCGGCGAATACGATTTCCGGGTCGAGGCGGCGGCGCCCAGGGCCAAGGCCGAAAAGGACCTCAAGGTGGTGCTGACGGGCACTTATGGGTTGAAGGCCGGCACGCCCAGCGGCGTGCTCTCGCTGGTGACCGAGCGCGGGCAGAAGGCCAGCATCACTTTGGTGGTGCAGAACAGCGGCTCGGCGCCGCAACGTGAAGTGAAGTTCGACGCCTTCAAGCCGGAGAATTGGAAGGTGGAGTTCAAGCCGGAGAAGTTGGAGAACATCGAGCCGGGCGCCTTCAAGCAGACGGAGATCACGATCATTCCCGCGCCGCAGGCGCTGGTGGGCGATTACTCGGTCAGCATCCAGGCCGAGGGCGAAAAGGCCAACCAGGAGACCGAATTCCGCGTCACCGTCAAGGCGGCGTCAGCCTGGGGCTGGATCGGCGTGGGGATCATCGTGGCGGTCATCATGGGGCTGGCGATCATCTTCCGTGTGTTCGGTCGGCGGTAGTATGGCCAGGGCGCATGACACTTTGTGGCGGAGCGCGGGCATTGCTGTCCGCTTCCGCGCGTGGCTCAGGCTCAGGCGGACAGGAATGTTCGCGCTCCGTTCTGGCGGGTAGGGAGGACGCTATGACCGCAATCATCCAGACGGAAGGCTTGACGCGCCGGTATGGCCGGCAGATGGCGGTGGACGGGCTTTCGCTCGAGATTAACGAGCGGGAGGTGTTCGGCTTCCTGGGTCCCAACGGCGCCGGCAAGACCACGACCATTCTGATGCTGTTGGGGTTGACGGAGCCCACCGCCGGACGTGCTCGCGTGCTGGGCTTTGACCCGGCCCATGACCCGCTCGAGATCAAGCGCCAGGTCGGCTACCTGCCCGAGAACGTCGGCTTCTACGACGACCTGACGGGCCGGGAGAACCTGCGCTACATGGCGCGGCTGAACCGACTGCCCGAAGACAAGGCGCGCGAGCGAATCGAAACGGCCCTGGTCACGGTGGGCCTCAACGGCGAGGGCGACAAACTCGTCGGCGCCTACTCGCGCGGCATGAGGCAGCGGCTGGGCATTGCCGAGCTGCTCATCAAAGACCCGAGGCTGCTCATCCTGGACGAGCCGACGCTTGGCCTGGACCCCGACGGCACGAACCGGATGCTCGACTTGATCGTTTCGCTCAGCCGCGAGCGGGGCATCACCATCCTGCTCTCCTCACATCAGTTGGAACAGGTGCAGCGCATCTGCACGCGGGTGGGCATCATGATCAAGGGCAAGCTGGTGGCGCTGGGCACGATCGAGGAGCTGGCCAGGCGCAAGCTGGGCGACGCAACGGGGCCAAGCCTCGAGGAGATTTACATGCGTTACTTCAAGGAGACCTGAGCTATGTGGACGATCTGTCGCAAAGAGCTGGCCGACCACTTCACCTCGGCTCGTTTCCTGATCCTGTTCTGCCTCGTGCTCATGCTGACGCTGGTGTCCACCTACATGGCCGCCACGAATGTGCGCGAGGCGCTGGAGGGCACATCCAAGCCGGCCCAGATATTCCTGCTGCTCTTCACCACGCCGGGCAAGTTCCTGTCGCTGGTGCAGTTCATCGCATTCTTTGGACCGCTGCTGGGCATTATCATGGGGTTCGACGCCGTCAACCGCGAGCGCCAGCATCGCACGCTGGCCAAGCTGGTATCGCAGCCCATTTTCCGCGATGCGGTCATCAATGGGAAGTTCCTCGCGGGCGTTGTCACCGTGAGCCTGGTGCTGGTCAGCCTGCTGCTGCTGCTCTCCGGGGTGGGACTGATGACGGTGGGCGTGGTGCCGGGGCCGGAGGAGATCGGGCGGCTGGCGATCTACCTGATCATCAGCATTGGCTACGTGTCGTTCTGGCTGGGCCTGGCGATCCTCTTCTCCATCCTGTTCCGCTCGCTGGCCACGTCGGCCCTGGCGTCGGTGGCGCTCTGGGTTTTCTTTTCCTTCTTCATGGGGTTCGCCTCGGAGCTGCTGGCCGGCGCGGTGTCGCCCGTGAGGAACCCGCGCGACCCCGAGGAGATCGTGGCCAACCAGCGCGTGGCGGACGCCGCCAGCCTGGCCTCGCCCGCGGTGCTCTACTCGCAGGCAACCTCGACCATCCTGGACCCCTACCGCCGGACCCGCAGCAACCTGGTGCTGACCGGCCCGATGGAACGGCTGTCGCTGGAGCGCTTTCAAAACCCCTTGTCCCTCGACCAGTCCATCCTGGTGGTATGGCCCTACCTGACCTCGCTCGGGGCGTTGACGCTGGTGTGCTTTGGCCTGTCCTACCTGATCTTCATGCGCCAGGAAATCCGGTCCGTGTAGGCGGTTGCGGGCCAGGGGGCAAATTAGAGGGGCAGATTAAAGCCCTTTGCAGGCGCCCGGGCACCAGATACCCTCGCTTGCGTCAAAGCACGAGTCGGGCTAGATTATGAATGATGAAGCTGAGGTTCGACATGGCGGAGAAGGTGACGCCGGAGATGCTGATGGAAAGCGTCCTGGCGAACAATCACCGCTACAAGGCCGAGCCGCTTTTATCAAGAACTGGGACTGGCAGCTTGTCACCGGCCTCAACCGAGGAGCGTGCGAACGAGGAAAAGCTCAGTTTGGAAATAACTCGGAAGCTCATGACCGGGTCCGAGACCGCTGGGAAACCACCCGAGTCCAAACCCTGACGCTTGGGGAAACGCTGGGTTTCCTGTTCCAGTGTCATCGGGCAGCCCCCTTCCTCTTCTTTAACGGCAACACCTTTGGTGAGATTGCCCGACGCATCATAGATGCGGTGTTCATTGAGTTCCCTCTGGGCCGACGCCGCGAAGCCGCGTCGTTGGCCGCGCACTACGTCGCCGGAGTATTGGACTACCAATCCCTGGAGTCAGGACTCACGGCGCTGGCGAAACTGGCGGACTTCCAGCCCGGCGACCGGGTCAAGACCCTGCGCGGCTCCATGCACGGGACGATTGTGTGCGTGCTGGAGGATGGCCGCGTAGTCTGGCGCGCCGATTCCGGCACCGAACTCACGGCCCTGCCCGAAAGCCTGATTCGCGAGCAGAAAAGATGAGACTCGCCCCTCCACGCTTGGCTGCGAGCATCTCGTAAGCCAAACAGCCAAGATCAGAATGCGATTATCGCATTCTTACTTCTGAAACCGACGGCCAAAGCCAATCAGTCCTGCCATGCCGATGCCCAACAACGGCAAGGTGGACCCAATATCCGGCACAGAAGCCGCTCGAACACCTGTGAAGGTGTAAACTTCGTCCTTGTAGTTGAAATCAGAGCCGGTGCGGGCGTCGAGGTCTTCAAACCCCACATAAGTCGTATCTGGAGAACCGTAGTCATTTACCATAAACGCATGCACCTGGCCATCCGGATTGCGACTGCCCGGGCCGCTGAAGAATGTCAAACCGGTGTCAACCACATAGATTCCAAAGACAATCTCGGTTCCTGCCGCGTAGGTTCCCAAGTCCAAAGTCGTTCCGGCAGGTGTGCTGTGGTTCTCGAAGAAGTATCCGAAACCATTCGGCGGTGAATACACGAACAGGTACTCGTGATAAGCCGCGCCCTGCCAACCCAAATACGTTACCTGCACGTTACCTCCGCTGGCGTAAAGGCTTTGTCCCGTCGTGATCGGTATTCCATAGCCGCCCCCTGGATAGTACGGAATCGTCGGGAGCGCGCTTGCATTCAAGAGTGCGCCTGTGACCGCTGTCGCAAGAGCAATAGTCAGCTTCAAGGATTGACTCTTAGTTTTCATCTGTGCTGACATCGTCAGCTTAGCAGATGCCAACAAGTCACGGTGGTTGATAGCATGAGTCGTATGTATTTGTTTTATAATATGTTATGCCGAGAACAATTAGTGCTGACGTGCCAGGTTCAACTTCCAGTATATGTACCAACCGTAAGGCTTTCCGACAATTCCCGGGCGAGGCTCATGCTGTGGTTCTCTAACTTATCTGATTTCATAGACTTAGGATTATTAAGGCGGAGTGTCAAGGCCGCCGACGAGTAGTGGCAAGCTGAGTTCGATAGGGTGCCACTGAGAGTTCGAAACCGTGGGGTGTTCTCAACGGGGCGGGCCGTGATCAGCGGTTGGGGTTACTCAGGGCGGGGCGGCGAGGCGGACTTCCAGCCCGCGGTTAGCTTTGCCATGAGCTCCTTTACCAGTGCGGCGTTCTCGGGCCGGGTGGCGACGTTGGTGTTTTCCTGCGGGTCGGGCTGGTGATCATAGAGCTCGACGGCGTCCACCTTCGAGTGGTCGTCGCGTCCGAGCCAGGCGGTGAAGCGGTAACGGTCGGTGCGCATGGTGTAGCCCATCAGCCGCTTGTTGCCCGCAGGGCGCGGGTATTGGCTGAAGACGGCGGCCTTCCACGGGCGGTTCACATCATCCAGCACGGGACGGAAGCTGGCGCCTTCAAGGTGCTGCGGCAGCGGCAGGCCGGCCAGGTCGGCCAGGGTGGGGTAGATGTCCACAAACTCGACCAGCGCGTCGGTGCGTTTGCCGGCGTTTTTCATGCCCGGCACGGAGAGGAGGAGAGGTGCCCGGGTGTCGTTCTCGACGTTGCTGTGCTTGCACCAGGCGTCGTGCTCGCCCAGTTTCCATCCGTGGTCGCCCCAAAGGATGATGATTGTGTTGTCGCGCAGCCCGAGCCGGTCCAACTCGTCCAGCACCCGCCCGACCTGGGCGTCCATATAGCTGACCGCCGCGTAGTAACCATGCTTGAGCCGGCGGGCGAGGTCATCGGGCAGGTGGCCGCGGGGAACGTTCTCGTAGCTGCGCAACTCGCCGCCTTCCAGCACGGCATATTCCGGCGCGCCTTTGGGGCGGAACGGGTTGGGCGCCAGGGGAATCTTCGCCGGGTTGTACAGGCGCCAATACTTGCTGGGCGAGACGAACGGCAGGTGCGGGCGAATGAAGCCGACGGCCAGGAAGAAGGGCTGGTTCTTCTGCTTGAGGTTGCGCAGGGCGGTGACGGCCATGTCCGCCAGGGCGCCGTCATGGAAGGTGTTGTCCGGCACGTCAGCGCTTTCGTAAGCCGGTCCTTTGCCCGCCGCGTGGAGCTGGTCTTCGTTCTTGCCCTCCGCGATAGCCTTCTGGCGTTTCTTGCGGACCAGCGCCTTGTTCTCCGGTGTGGCGTAGGCTTCGGACTTCGGGTTGGTCCAGGGCACCGACCATGACGGCGGGTCGTTGTAGCCAATGTGGTAAATCTTGCCCAAGCCCTGAACGAAGTAGCCGTTGTTCTTGAAGAGCTGCGGCAGAGTCACCACGTCTGGCAGGGCCGTGCGGAAGTGCGTCTTGAGGTCCCAGACCTTCGTCGTGTCGGGGCGCGCGCCGGTCAGCAGGCTGGTGCGGGACGGCGAGCAAACCGCCTGCTGGCAGTAGGCGCGGTTGAAGACCATGCCCGCCCGGGCCAGGCGGTCAATGTTCGGGCTTTTGATAATGGAGTTGCCGTAGCAGCCCAACTCCGGCCGCAGGTCATCCACGGCAAGGAATAGCACGTTGGGTTTGGACGGGGCGGCCACAACCGTGAAGGCCACTAACCACAGCACTGCCAGCAATCGGCGGAATGATGAAGCCATAATAGGGTCAAGACGGTTGGGGCCTGCTTGAGGTTTCGCAAGATAATCTGCTGTCAAATAGCCGCGCCCGGTTCTAGGTTATAGTCCACTGCACTAATGCAGCGCATATCTATGCTTCCGAACACACAGAAAACCGGACGTCGGACACGTTCCGGCATACTTGCACTTCTGCGTTTAATCCTGCCTGCAACCATCGTCGGCTCTTGCCTTCAAGGCCCCGGTCCTTTGCGGGCCGCTGCCCCTCCGGCCGACCGGCCCAACTTCATCGTTCTCCTCACCGACGACATGGGCTGCGGCGACCTGGGTTGCTATGGCGGCGATCTTGCGCCCACGCCCAACATTGACCGCCTAGCGCGGGAAGGCCTCCGCTTCACGCAATATTACTCGGCCTCGCCGATTTGCTCGCCATCCCGCACCGGGCTGCTTACCGGGATGTATCCCGCCCGCTGGCGCATCACCAGCTACTTGCAGACGCGCAAGGGCAACCGCGCCTGCGAGCAGGCGGATTTCCTCGATCCGCAAGCCCCTTCACTGGCGCGCGCGCTCAAGGCGGCCGGCTACGCCACCGGCCACTTCGGCAAGTGGCACATGGGCGGCGGACGCGACGTGACCAACGCGCCCCCCTTCGCGGCCTACGGCTTCGATGAGCACGCCAGCACGTATGAAAGTCCGGAGCCGCATCCGGACCTCACGGCGACCAACTGGATCTGGTCGGCGCACGACAAGGTCAAGCGTTGGGACCGCAGCGCATACTTTGTGGACAGGACGCTGGACTTCCTCAAGCGGCACCGCGACCAGCCCTGCTACGTGAACCTCTGGCCGGACGATGTCCACACGCCCTGGGTGCCAGGCCAGGAACGGCTTGCCGAGCATCCAAACGGCGCCGAGGGGGAGCGCAGCCTCATCGGCGTGCTGGCCGAATACGACCGGCAGGTGGGCCGGCTCTTGGCCGGGTTGAAGCAGTTGGGCCTGGACGAAAAGACGCTGCTCATCTTCACGAGCGACAACGGCCCCTTGCCCACGTTCCAGGGGCGCCGCGCGGCGGGTTTGCGCGGGAGCAAGCTGAGTCTCTACGAGGGGGGTATCCGCATGCCGTTTATCGTGCGCTGGCCGGGGCGCGCTCCGGCCGGGCGCACGGATGACCGAACCGTCCTGGGCGCGGTGGACCTCTTTCCCACCCTGTGCGTTCTGGCTGGGGCGCCGCTCCCGAAAGGCGCCGCGCTCGACGGGGTTGACCTCAGCGACGCCTTGCTGGGCCGGGCGATCGCCACCCGCTCGAAAGGGCTTTTCTGGGAATACGGCCGCAATGAACATGCCTTCGCCTACCCGAAAGGAGCTGGCCGCAGTCCGAATGTGGCGATCCGCGAAGGCGACTGGAAGTTGCTGGTCAATGCCGATGGCAGCCGGCGTGAATTATACAACCTGGCGGCCGACCCGAAGGAATCGGCCAACCTGGCGGAAGAGCAACCGGCCCTGGCCAGCCGCCTGGGTGCCCAGGCCCTGGAGTGGCGAAAGTCCCTTCCCCGCCCCGTGTCGGCCTCCACCAAACCCTCGCGGCCCGACATCGTCCTCGTCATGTCCGACGACATGGGTTTCTCCGACCTGGGTTGCTACGGCAGCGAGATTCGGACCCCAAACCTGGACAGGCTGGCCACCAACGGCCTGCGCTTCACCCAGTTCTACAACACCGCGCGGTGCTGTCCCACCCGGGCCAGCCTGCTGACCGGGCTCCACCCGCACCAGGCGGGCATGGGGCACATGACGGGCGGCCGCCGGGGCCCGCATGAAGGCTACTCCGGCGACCTCAACCGGCGGTGTGTGACGATCGCCGAAGCGTTGCGCCCAGCCGGATACCGCACCTATATGTGCGGCAAATGGCACGTCGCCAACGCCATCGCTCCCGATGGACCGAAACACACCTGGCCCCTCCAGCGCGGCTTCGACCGCTTCTACGGCACCATCACCGGCGGCGGCAGTTTCTACGACCCCACCACCCTCTGCCGCGGCAATACCTACATCACCCCCGAGAATGATCCCGAATACCAGCCCGCGCGCTTCTACTACACCGACGCCATCAGCGACAATGCCGTCACCTTCATCCGTGAGCATGCCCGCGACCGTTCCGCCGAGCCGTTCTTCCTGTATGTGGCTTATACCGCCGCGCATTGGCCGATGCACGCGCCCGCGGAGGAGATCGCCAAGTACCGGGGCAAGTATGACGGCGGCTACGGACCCATCCGCGCCGCGCGCTTTGCCCGGCTCAAGGAGCTGGGGCTGATAGACCCGGCGTGGAAGCTCTCGCCGCAGGCCGAAGACTGGGAGGCGGTCACCAATCGGGCCTGGGAAAGCCGCTGCATGGAGGTGTACGCCGCAATGGTGGACCGGATGGACCAGGGCATCGGGCGCATCGTCGCGGAACTGAAACGGCAAGACCGGTTCGACAACACGCTCTTCCTTTTCCTCCAGGACAACGGCGGCTGCGCGGAACCTATGGGCCGATCCTCCAACGCCGACCAGATCAGGAAGATGGTCTGCAAGCCGATGGGCCCCGACGACCTCCAGAAATGCATCTGGCCGCCCATGCAAACGCGAGATGGGCGCCCCGTGCGCACAGGGCCGGAAGCCATGCCCGGGCCGGAGGACACTTACGTGGGCTACGGCCGTGGCTGGGCCAACGTCTCGAACACCCCGTTTCGCGAATACAAGCACTGGATCCATGAGGGGGGCATTGCCACACCGCTGATTGTTCATTGGCCCAAAGGCGTCTCTGCGGCACTCCACAATCAGCTTGTCCGCCAACCGGCGCACCTCGTGGACGTCATGGCCACGTCTGTAGATGTGGCCGGCGCTGTCTATCCGGCGGAGCACGGCGGCGAGAAGATTCAGCCGATGGAAGGCGCCAGCCTGCGGCCGGCCTTTGCGGGCAAAGGCATCGAACGCGCGCAACCGATCTGCTGGGAGCATGAAAGCAACCGCGCCATCCGCGACGGCCAGTGGAAACTCGTGGCCAAGGCCGACCAGCCGTGGGAACTCTACGACATGACCGCCGACCGCACGGAGATGAATAACCTGGCCGACCGCCACCCGGACAAAGTCAAGGAGCTTGCCGGCCGCTGGGACGCCTGGGCGGCGCGCGCGAAGGTGCTTCCGCTCGGCGCCTGGCGAGCGCAGCCGGAGGGTAAGAAGGCCAAGAAGCAGCGGATGCCTCGACGCGGCGCCGCGGCTCGCTGACAGACCGGCGGCAGATTGCCCTGGCCCGCGCCGGCGCCGCTTACTTCCCGCCGCCCCGGCCTGCGCCGCCGGCCTGCCGCACGGCATTGAGTTGCTCGATCATCTTCCGGGCGCGGTCGGGCTGCGCCTTGGCCAGGTTGTTCGTCTCGCCGAGGTCGTCCACGAGCTGATAGAGCTGCCCGCCCGGGGCGATGCCCATCTCCGTGTTGGTCGAAACCTTCCGCTGGGGTCCCGTGCCTGGCTCGATGTATTTCCAGGTGCCTTCCCGCAAGGCAAGCACGCGGGCGTGTTCAATCAGTTGATCGCGGCCGGTCCTGGATTCGCCGAGCAGCGCCGGCAGCACGTTCCGGCTGTCCGGCCCCTCGCCAGTGGCCAGCTTCTGCCCGGTAAGCGCGGCAAAGCAGGCCAGGAAATCAATGTGACAGACCAGCGCGTCCGACACGCCGGGCTGGATGCGTTCCGGCCAGCGGGTAATGAACGGGATCCGGGTGCCTCCCTCGAAGATGCTGTACTTGCCGCCGCGCAACGGGCCCGCGGGCCGGTGGCCGTTCAGGTGCTCGGCCGCCCCGTCGCGGTAGCCGTCATCCACAACCGGCCCGTTGTCGCTGGAGAGAATCACCAGCGTGTTCCGGCTTAAGTCGAGCCGTTCGAGCGCGTTGAGCAGTTCGCCCACGCACCAGTCGAACTGCACGATCACGTCGCCGCGCGCTCCGCAGCCGCTCTTGCCGACGAAACGCGGGTGGGGCACGCGGGGCACATGCGGATCGTGCGTGGCAAAATACAGGAAGAACGGCCGGTCCTTGTTTTGCCCGATGAACGCAACCGCCTTGCGGACAAAGGTGTCGGCCATGTCCTCGTCCACCCAGCGGGCGGCCCGGCCGCCGGTCATGTAGCCAATGCGGCTGATGCCGTTGATGATGGTTTGGTCGTGGCCGTGGCTGGGATGCATCTTGAGCAGCTCGGGGTGGTCCTTGCCCGTCGGCTCGGTCCCGACCGGCTGGTTGTAGCTGACCTGGATCGGGTCCTTCGGGTCCAGGCCGGCTACCCGCTGATTCTCGACATACACGCACGGCACGCGGTCGCCCGTGGCGGGCATGATGAACGAGTAGTCAAAGCCGACTTCGCGCGGCCCGGGCTTGATCTCGCCGTTCCAGTCCAGCGTGCCCGGACGACCCAAACCGAGATGCCACTTGCCGACCACGCCCGTCTTGTAGCCCGCGCGCCGGAGCAAGGAGGCCAAGGTCGCCCGGCCCGGCTCGATAATAAGGCCGGCGTCGCCGGGCAGAATGCCTGTGCCTTTCCTGCGCCAGGGATACTCGCCGGTTAGCAGGGCGTAGCGGGCCGGCGTGCAGGTGGCCGAAGTCGAATGGGCGTCGCGGAAACGCAGGCCCTCTCGTGCCAGGCGGTCCACATTCGGCGTCGGGATCCTGGTCGCGCCATAACAGCCGGTATCCCCATAGCCGAGATCGTCGGCCAGGATGATGACGATGTTGGGCCGGGATGACCGCGCGCCAGCCGGAGCGGCAGGCGCATTTGCCAAGGTCATTGCCGCCAGCGCCATGACGATGGCCAGCGAGAGTGCAGTGCGTGATTTCATTTTCTCTTTCTTTCCCGGGAGGCCGAGCGTCCTCGCGCGCCCTGACTCTCACTGGTTTCACCAGGAGATTTGGGCTCGCGAGGACGCTCGCCCTCCCGAACCAGCAGCGTCCAAACAATCTCCCGTCACAGATCCTGGCCTAGTATAGGCATTCTCCGTCTGCGGCAAGAATATTTCCCGCCGTGCTAAGCCCGGACAGGCTTTGATTTGACGTCCGGTGCGGGGGCTGATAGAACTCCAGTACGGATTGGCCGTTGCAACAGAGATGAAACCTATGAAACAAGCGAAGCGCCCTAAGTACAAACGAGTCCTGTTGAAGCTCAGCGGGGAAGCCCTCGGCGGTCGGACGGGCCTGAACATCAATCCGCAAGCCGTGCGCGGCATGGCGGAGCAAGTCCGCGAAGTGCGCAAGCTGGGGGTGCAGATCGTCATCGTGGTCGGCGGGGGAAACATCTTTCGCGGGCTGAGCGGCAGCAAACGCGGCATTGACCGCACCACCGGCGATTACATGGGGATGCTGGCGACCATCATCAACGCGCTGGCGCTCCAAGACGCGCTCGAGAAGCTGGGCGTGCCCACGCGCGTGCAAAGCGCCATCAGCATTTCGCAGGTCGCCGAGCCGTTCATCCGCCGCCGGGCCGTGCGGCACCTGGAGAAGGGCCGTGTGGTCATCTTCGGCGGCGGCACCGGCAATCCTTACTTCTCCACCGACACCACGGCTGCCCTGCGCGCCAACGAGGTTGGCGCGGACGTCTTTCTCAAGGCGACCAAGGTGGACGGTATCTACAACGATGACCCCGAGGAGAATCCGAAGGCGAAGCGGTATTCGCAAATCCGCTACGCCGATGCGTTGCGCCGGCGGCTCAAGGTGATGGATTCCACGGCGTTCTCCCTCTGCATGGACAACAAGATGCCCATCATCGTGTTCAACTTCTTCCAGTCGCACAACCTCAAGCGGATCATCCTGGGTGAGCGGATCGGCACCCTGGTGACGGAGTAAGCCGGCGCCGGGGCGCGGCAGGAAGGGGCTGGCCATGCGCCAGCCGCAGGCCGCCCTACTTTAGCTACCTTCCTTACGCCATCCCCCTCCTTGTACAATGATGTTCGATTCACGCGAAGACGCGGGCCTCAAGCTGGCCCGCCTGCTGCAAGCACAGGCGGTTCAGGCCGACCTGGTGCTGGGATTGCCGCGCGGCGGTGTGGTCGTCGCGGCCAAGGTGGCACAAACCCTGCGCCGGCCCCTGGGCGTTATGGCCGTCCGCAAAATCGGACATCCCTGGCACCGTGAATTTGCCGTCGGCGCTCTGGCCGAAGGCGGCGTAACCCTGCTCGACGAGCGCGCGGTCGGCCCGGACCCGCAGGTCCGCGCGGAACTGGAGGCCATCATTGAAGAGGAGAAGAGCCGCCTGCGCGCCTGCCAGGAGCGGTTCCATCCCGAGGGCGCCCCGGCGCTTGCGGATAAGGCCGTCCTGCTCGTGGATGACGGCCTTGCCACCGGCGCGACGACGGAGGCTGCGGTCCTGTCGGCCAAAGCGCGAAGGGCCGGGTTCGTAACAGTGGCCGCGCCCGTAGCCTCGACCGATGCGGTCGAACGGCTCGCCAGGGTGGCCGACGAAGTGCGCGTGCTGCATGTGGACCCGGACTTTGACGCCGTGGGCCGGTATTACGAGGTCTTTGAACAGACAACTGATGAGGAGGTCGTGGAGGTGCTGCGAGCAACCGCAAGACTTCGCGCGCTCTAAATCGGCAATACCCCGGCAATCCGGTTTCGCAGATTTCAGAAAGCCCGGCTCTTCCCCGGGGCGCCCCCGTAGCACGCGGCTCCCGCATGGCTTAATAGAAATTCTATTAAGCCATGCGGGAGCCAGGTGGGAGCCAGGCGGGAGCTACTGCATGGCGGGTGAAAACCAGGGGCGCCGGGGCGCCCGGGCCGGGGTCGGCTGGCTTTGAGGCCCAATTTCCACGCCGAGCTGGCCGGCCCACGCGCAAACTTCCCGGAAGAGCCCGATTTGCTTTCACCTTCCTCGGGGGCTCGCTACCTTGCCGTCGTGCCTGAATTGCCGGAAGTGGAAGTGCTGGTTCGCCACCTGGCGCCGCTATTGGAGGGACGGCGGATTTGTAACCTCCGTGTCCGCCGGGCAAAGGTGCTGGGGCCTGCATCCGTCCGCAGATTCACCCAGGCATTGCGCGGAGCCAGATTTTGCGGTTTGGCACGCCGCGGGAAGTATCTCTTGTTCCAGCTCTGCCCGGCCAAACGAGCCGAACCGCTGACGCTGGTAGGGCATCTCGGCATGACGGGGCGGATGTATTTGTTGCCGGCCAATTCCCCCTTGCCCCGGCATGCCGCCGTGATTCTGGGCCTGGGCCGGGCGAACTTCGTTTTCGAGGACCCTCGCGGCTTCGGGCGGCTGACGCTGGACGCAGGCCCGTTGCGGAAGCTCGGGCCGGAGCCCCTGGCAACCGCGTTTGCGGCGGCACCATTTGCCGAGGCCCTGCGCCGTTCCCGCCAGGCGATCAAGGTCAAGCTGCTTGACCAATCCCTGCTCGCAGGCGTGGGGAACATCTATGCCAGCGAGGCACTCTTCCGCGCGGGCATCGCGCCCACCCTGCCGGCGCAACGTCTGAGCAGAGGCCAGGTTAAGCGGCTCTGGCGCGCCATCCGCGCGGTGCTCCGGCAGGCCATTGCTTGCGGCAGCACCGTGCCGCTCAATTACGCCGGCCAAGGCGCGTCCGACAGACTATTCTACTTTGGCCGCGCCCCCGGCGCGCCGGATTACTACCAGGAGCGGTTGCGGGTCTATGACCGGGCGGGCCGCCCCTGTCCGAAATGCGCAACCCCGATTCGGCGGGGCGTGCAGGCCGCCCGCAGCACCTATTACTGTCCGCGCTGCCAGCGCGCCTGAAAGGGAGCAACCCCGGGCCGGTGGCAGACGCCGCAACGGTGGACGGACCCGCTGGCAGTGCCGGTTGCGTATAACGTCCGCTACACCTCGGTGAAGGTGGCCGCGGACAACGTGGATTGGATCTGGCTGCGCGACCACGCCAGCGTCAAGGAGTAGCCTTGCCGGAGGGTGGCGCCGCCGCGCGGCGGGAAGGGTGGCGCAGGTATTCGTCTATCGCCCTGGCGGCTCGTTTGCCGTCGCCCATCGCGAGGATGACGGTGGCGGCGCCGCGCACGATGTCGCCGCCGGCGAATACGCCCGGGAGGTTGGTCATGCAATGGTCGTCCACGATGATGCTGCCCCATTTGTCCAGCTTGAGGTCCGGGCAGGTGTCAATGAGGAGCGGGTTGGCGCGGGTGCCAATCGCCACGATGACAATGTCGCAGGGCACGACAAACTCCGAGCCGGGGATGACGATGGGCCGGGCGCGGCCGGAGGCGTCGGGCTCACCCAGTTGCATGCGGACGCATTTGAGGCCGGTGACCCATTTCTGGTCGTTGCCGAGGATTTCAACCGGGGCGGTGAGAAACTCGAACTGGATGTCCTCCTCTTCGGCGTGGTGGATTTCCTCGGCTCGGGCGGGCATTTCCTTGCGGGTGCGGCGATAGACGATCGTCGAGGAGGCAGCGCCGAGGCGTTTGGCGGTGCGGGCGGCGTCCATCGCCACGTTGCCGCCGCCGACGGTGGCGGCGCGCTGGCCCTTAAGGATGGGGGTGTCGGCGCGGGGGAACTGGAAGGCGGCCATGAGGTTGGCCCGGGTAAGGTACTCGTTGGCCGAATACACGCCCTTGAGGTTCTCGCCGGGGACGTTCATGAACACGGGCAGGCCGGCGCCGTTGGCAATGAATACGGCGTCGAAATGCGCGCGCAGCTCGGGCAGCATGTAGGTCCGGCCAATGACGGTGTTGCAGATAATCCTCACCCCGGCGCGTTCGAGCCGTGCGACTTCCTCGTGGACGATCTGCTTGGGGAGCCGGAATTCGGGGATGCCATAGACCAGCACGCCGCCGGGCTTATGCAGGGCTTCGAAGACGGTGACGTGGTGGCCGTGTTTGGCGAGTTCGCCGGCGGCGGTAAGGCCGCAGGGGCCCGAGCCGACGACGGCGACCCTCTTGCCGGTGTGCGGAGCCACATCCAGGATCTGGCGGTGGGTGTTGCCGCGCGCCCAGTCGCCGACATAGCGTTCGAGGTAGCCGATAGCCAGCGGCAAGCCCTTGTGGCCGCGGATGCACTCGATCTCGCATTGGGTTTCCTGCGGACAGACGCGGCCGGTGACCGAGGGAAGCGTGTTGTCATCAAGCAGGCAGTGGGCGGCTTCGGGCAGTTTGCCCTCGGACAGCAACTTGATGAAGCGCGGGATGTTGACGCCGACCGGACAGCCGTTGATGCACTTGGGGTCTTTGCACTGAAGGCAGCGTTCGGCTTCGAGAATGGCGATCTTCTCGGGCAGGCCCAGGTTGACCTCCTTGAAGTTGGTGTTGCGGATCAGGGGCTCCTGCTCCGTCATCTTCTGGCGGTCAATTTGGAGGCGCTGCCTGGTGGAGAGCTTCTTGGACACAGGGCTTCGTTGAATCAGTTAGATGAGCGTCGGACGGGGCACGGGGGCGAAGGCTCACCCCAGCCCAAGCTTGCAGGTTCCTTCCTGGCAGGCGGCAAGGGCTTGCTGTTCGAAGTCCCGGTAGGTGGACAGGCGATCCGTGAGCAGATCAAAGTCAACCAGGTGCCCGTCAAATTCAGGGCCATCCACGCAGGCGAAGAGCGTCTGCCCCCCCACGTTGACGCGGCAGCCGCCGCACATGCCCGTGCCGTCCACCATGACGGGGTTGAGCGAGACGATGGTGCGGACGCCCAGCGGTTTGGTCAGGTTCACCACCGCGCGCATCATCGGCACGGGGCCGACCGCATAAACAATGTCAATGCCGCCCGCGGCCAGCGCGTCTTTGGCGGCGTCGGTGACGAAGCCCCGCCGGCCGTAGCTGCCGTCGTCGGTGCAAACGACCACCTCGCCCAGCCGTCCCAGTTCCGGCTCGAAGATCACCCATTCCTTTGAGCGTCCGCCGATGATGCTGAGCACTGAGACGCCGCGGCATTTCAGGCCCTGGGCAATCGGGTGCACCACCGCGGTGCCGACCCCGCCCCCGATGCAGAGGGCGCGGCCTGAGGCGATCAGTTCGGTGGGATGCCCGAGCGGGCCGACGATGTTGGCGAGGGCATCCCCCGGCTTGAGCGCGACCAGCTCGCGCGTGCTCTTGCCCACCGCCTGGATGACCAGCGCGATGGTGCCCGCGCCGGGGTCGGCGTCGGCGATGGTCAGGGGAATGCGCTCCGCCTCCCCGCCACGCTGGACGATAACAAACTGGCCCGGCTGCCGGATGCGCGCGATGCGCGACGCGGCGACGTCCAGCCGGGTGACATTCGGGCTCAGTTGGGCTTTGGCAATGATGTTATGCATGCCGGTTTGCCAATCTCATAAATGGCGGCAATCCTGCTGACAATTTGCACCAGAGTCAACCGTCCAGCAACCGTCCAGCAACCGCAATTGGGCGCGCGGAAACAGTCTTGCCAGGAACCGGGCCGGCGGGAATGATTGGCCAGGCCGCGACGAATAGTTCGCGTGTCACCATAGCAATCATTCAATACTCAATGAACTCGAATCCCTCCACTGACTCCGGCCGCACCACGCGGCGTGAGTTTCTCAAGACCTCCGGCACCGCCCTGGCGGGCGCGGCACTGGCCAGCGCCATTGCCCGTCCGGGCTACGCGGCGGAGAACAACACGCTCAAGCTGGCCCTTGTCGGGTGCGGCGGACGCGGCACCGGCGCGGCCGCGCAGGCCCTTTCGACGCGGGGGCCGACCAGGCTATGGGCCGTGGCGGACGTTTTCGCCCAGCGCGTGCAAACCAGCCTGGCGAGCCTCAGGCAATCCCATGAGCAGCAACTGGACGTGCCGCCGGAGCGCCAGTTCGTTGGTCTGGACGGATTCAAGAAGGCGATTGATTCGCTGGGCAAGGGCGGCGTGGTGCTGCTGGCCACGGCGCCGGCTTTCCGCCCCATTCACCTGGAGTACGCCGTGCAGAAGGGGGTGCACGTGTTCATGGAAAAGTCCTTCGCCGTGGATGCGCCGGGCACTCACCGGGTATTGAAAGCCGGCGAGGAAGCCTCGAAGAAGGGCCTCAAGATCGCCGGCGGCCTGATGAGCCGCCATTACCGGCCTCTCGAGGAAGCCATTCAGAAGGTGCATGAAGGCCTGATTGGCGATCTTGTCACTTGCTGGGCTTACCGGATGCATGGCCCCGTCGGCATCAACCCCAGGCAACCCGGCATGAACGAACTGGCTTACCAGATCGCCAACTACAGTTGCTTTACCTGGCTCAACGGCAGCTTCCTGGAGGACTGGCTTATTCACAACATAGACGTGTGCTGCTGGGCCAAGAACGCCTGGCCGGTTTCCGTCCAGGGGATGGGCGGGCGGCAGGTCCGGAGGGACCCCGACCAGCTCTTCGACCACTACGCGGCGGAATACACCTTCGCCGACGGCACGCGTTTCATGGCCCAGGGCCGGCACATGACCAATTGCTGGGACTTCTTCGGCAACATCATCCAGGGCACCAAAGGCAGCGGTGTTCTCGGCGAAGGGCAGCCCAAGCCGCGCCTCTTCCAGGGCTACCGTCAAACCACGGAGAATCTCATCTGGAGCTACAAGGGCCCCCCGAGCGATCAGTACCAGATCGAACACGATCTCCTGTTTGACGCCATCCGCAATGACAAGCCCTACAATGAAGCCGAGCGGTGCGCCAAGTCCTGCTTCACCGCCATCATGGGCCGCATGGCGTGTGAGTCCGGCAAGCTGGTCACCTGGGACGAGGCGCTCGCCTCCAAGACCGAATTAGCGCCCGGACTGGACAACTACACCTGGGATACGAACCCGCCGACTATGCCCGATGCCGAGGGCCGCTACCCGATTGCCATGCCGGGCCAAACCGCCGCCCTTTGAGCCGCGTTGTCCGGTTCATCTATCGCACAAGCTAGCGCCTCGCTGTTGCGCCGGCGCTTGGGTTTGGCTTGCCCGACTGGACAGGTCGCCGGCGGAAGGTCCCCTGACGCGCAGCAAAGCATTTGTCGGTTTAAGAAATGCGATAATGATGTATGTTAAAGGACCGTACGCTTCAGATGGTTGGGCTTGGAAGGGCTGGAACGGCTGGTCTGAGGCGGCACGGTGGCGTTTTGGCCTAATCACTGCGGCAGATCGTAAGCAACTATGCGCAAGTCGAAGCTCAGAAAGACAAACCGAAAGACCGGGAGAAGGGTGTATGCCCGCGCGCACAAGCAGGGCACCGGCCCATCCACCTCCCCAGCGCATCGCCCGCGGGGCCGTGCGCGGCGCGAGCCCGCTTCGCCGGCGGTCGTCGAGCAATCTCTCGGTTCGATTACCAGTCGGGCGGGCTTGGACCTGACCCAGAAGGTCAAAGATCTGCTGCGCCTCGCCAAGGAGCAGGGCCACCTGACTTATGACGACCTCAACGACGCGCTGCCCGCCGAGGCGGCCACCCCTGCCGACCTGGATCAGCTCCTGAGCAAACTGCGCGGATTGGACGTCGAGATCATTGATGCCGCCGAAGTGGACCGGGGGCGGCGGGCCGACGCGGACGAAGAGGAGGACGAAAGGCGCTACAACCTCCTGGATGACCCGGTGCGGATGTATTTGCGCCAAATGGGCAAGGTGCCGCTGCTGACGCGCGAGCAGGAGGTGGCAATTTGCCGGCGTATCGAGGAGGCCGAAGAGGAGGCAAGGAACATCGTTCAGAGCTTCGGACTCGCCGCCAAGGAATACCTGGCGATGGCGGAAAAGCTGCTCGCGGTGCCGCCCAAAGAACGGTTTGACCGGGTGGTCGTTGACAAGGTGGTTGGCAGCCGCCCCCATCATCTCAAGGTCCTGCGGCGGCTGGTCAAACGAGTCCACGCTTTGGACTGGCAGGCGGATACGAAGTTCGCGGCGTGGCAGCATGCGACCCGGAAGTCGGATCGGGCGCGGCTGCATTACCACCTCAAGCGATTCAACCGGAAGCTCATGGACATCTTTCCGCGTTTTCACTACAAGCAGAAGTTGGTTGATGACATGGCGCTTGTGGCCGACAACATCCGCAACAAGATGAAGGCCGGCCTGCAGGCGATCGAGAACGCCCAGGCGCAACGGAAGTCGGCGGCCCAGCATTCAAACCTCCAGTCCGAGCGCGACAAGATTCGCACGCTGGAGCGGTTTGTGCGCATGCCGCACGACGATTTCCTCAAGGCGTGCGCCCAGCTCGATGACGCCATGGCTCGCGCCCAGCAAGCCAAGCGGGAAATGGTGGAGGCCAATTTGCGCCTCGTCATTTCCATCGCCAAGAAATACACCAATCGCGGCCAGTCCTTCCTTGACTTGATTCAGGAAGGAAACGTCGGCCTGATGAAGGGGGTCGAGAAGTTCGAGTACCGGCGCGGATACAAGTTCTCGACGTATGCCACCTGGTGGATTCGCCAGGCGATCACCCGTTGCATCGCTGACCAGGCCCGCACCATCCGCATCCCGGTGCACATGATCGAGGTCATCAACAAGCTTTGGCGGGCCCAAAAGCAGCTTACGCAGGAGCTGGGGCGGGACGCGACGGTCGAAGAGTTGGCCGATGCCATGGAGATACCGGTCGAGCGCGTGAGAGTGGTCCTGAAATTGGCGCAGCAGCCCGTCTCCATGCAGGCGCCGGTGGGCGAGGCGGAAGAGACCGATTTTGGCGATCTGATCGAGGACAAGACCGCCGAGAACCCGAGCGAGGTCACCAGTTTTCACCTGCTGCGGGGCAAGCTCGCCGAGGTGCTACATGGCTTGACTGAACGCGAGCGCCGGATTCTGGAACTCCGCTACGGTTTGAATGACGGTTTCCCGCGCACGCTCGAGGAGGTCGGTCGGCAGTACGAGGTTACGCGTGAGCGCATCCGGCAGATCGAGGCCAAGGCCCTGCGCAAGCTCCGGCACCCGATCCGCAGGAGCAAGCTCGTAGGCTTCCTTGAATCTACCGCCGCCCCGCAGTCGAAGTGACATTATGGCGGAGATCGTTGTTCTGGATGGATTCACCTTGAATCCCGGCGATCTGGATTGGAACGAACTGCAGTCGCTTGGACACTGCGTCGTTTACGAGCGGACCGCGCGGGCCGAGCTGCTTCGCCGCGCCATTCCCGCCGATATCCTCCTCACCAACAAGACCGTGCTGAGCGGCGCCGACCTGCCCAATCTGCCAAGGCTCAAGTACATTGGCGTGCTGGCCACCGGCACGAATGTCGTGGACCTTGCCGCCGCCCACGCGCGCGGCATCCCCGTCACCCATGTGCCCGCCTACGGCACCCAATCGGTCGCGCAAACGACATTTGCCCTGCTCCTGGAGCTTGCCCATCACGTTGGCCATCATGCGCAGACGGTTCGCGCAGGCCGCTGGACACGCAGCGCCGACTTCTGCTACTGGGACTTTCCCCTGCTCGAACTGGAGGGGCTCACGATTGGAATTGTGGGCCTGGGCCGCATCGGCCGGGCCGTGGCCCACATCGCCGCCGCCTTTGGCCTCAAGGTGCTGGCGTGCGATCCCCTGGCCGGCGTGGCGGCGCCGCCGTTCGTTCGCGTGGTTGAACTCGATTCCCTCTTCCGCGCGAGCGACATCGTCAGCCTGCATTGTCCGCTCACGTCGGAGACGGCCGGGCTGGTCAATGCCAGTCGCCTGGCGTTGATGAAGCCGACGGCTTTGCTGATCAACACCAGCCGCGGCCCGGTGGTGGATGAGCCAGCCCTGGCCGACGCCCTGAACTCCGGCCGCATTGCGGGCGCCGCCCTGGACGTTCTCGCGGTCGAACCCCCGCCCGCCGACAATGTGCTGCTCGGCGCCAGGAACTGCATCATCACGCCGCATCTGTCCTGGGCCACGCGCGCCGCCCGCGCGCGCCTGATGAAGATCGCGGTCGGGAATGTCCGCTCCTTCCTCCAGGGCGCGCCGCAAAACGTGGTGAATTAGCCGGGCGCCTCGTGGGCGATGGGGGCAGGCTCGATTCGCCCTTCGTCTGGCGGCCCGCAGCCACCGCGGCAATGAAACCTGTTTCTGACGGGCCGGCCTGAATTGGCAATTGGAAATTGCCTCCCAACCGGTTAGCTTCTGCGCCATGAACATTCTGGACGAGCTCCAATGGCGCGGCTTGCTGGCCGACTGCACCGACGCGCAGGAGCTGGCGAAACGAGTCAGCCCCGGTCCGATCACAGTGTATTGCGGCTTTGACCCGACCGCCGACAGCTTGCACGTCGGCAACCTCGTGCCGCTGCTGGCGCTGCGCCGGTTTCAACTGCTCGGCCACCATCCGCTGCCGCTGGCCGGCGGAGCGACCGGCTCCATTGGCGACCCCAGCGGCAAGACCCAGGAGCGGCAGTTGCTCACCAAGGAAGTCCTGGCCGGCAACATTGCCAAGGTCAAGCAGCAGCTCGGCCGCCTGCTCGATTTCGACTCGCCGGCCAATCCCGCCCGCTTGCTCGATAACTCCAGCTGGACTGCTCCTGTGAGCTACCTGGACTTCCTGCGTGACATCGGCAAGCATTTTTCCGTCAACCAGATGGTGGCCAAGGAGAGCGTCCGCGCCCGCATGGAAGACCGCGAGGCGGGCATCAGCTACACCGAGTTCAGCTACATGCTGCTGCAGGCGTTCGATTTCTACGTCCTGTGCCGCGACTACCAATGCGAGCTGCAGATTGGCGGCAGCGACCAATGGGGCAATATCACCGCGGGCATAGACCTCACCCGCAAGAAGCTCGGCCGCGCGGTCTATGGTCTGACCCTGCCGCTCATCACCAACGCCGACGGCACCAAGTTCGGCAAGACCGCCGCCGGCGCGGTCTGGCTCGACCCGGCCCGGACCAGCGTTTACAGGTTTTACCAGTACTGGATTCGCACCGACGACCGCGATGTCGTGCGCTACCTGAAGTACTTCACCTTCCTGGGCCAGGATGAAATCGCGGCGCTGGAGCAGCAGCACGCCGAAAATCCCGGAGCCCGCGCCGCCCACAAGGCCCTGGCCAGGGCGGTGACCGATCTGATCCACGGCGCGGACGCAACCGCCGAGGCTGTGCGGGCCAGCGAGATCCTCTTCGGCGGCGACCTTGCCGGCATTTCGGAGGCCACTTTCAACGAGATCGTAGGAGAGGTCCCCACGAAGGAAATCGGCAAAGGCGAGCTCGCTGGGGCGGGCAAGCCGCTGGTCGAGTTGCTGGTGCACAGCGGCTTATGCCCCTCCAAAGGTCAGGCGCGCAAAGACATCGAGGGCGGCGGCGCTTATGTCAACAACCGGCGCGAGGCAGGTGTCCAGCGCATGGTTGCCGCCGCCGACCTTCTCTTCGGCAAGCACCTGCTCCTGCGCAAGGGCAAGCGCAACTACGTGGTGCTGACCGCCAAATGAATCGCTCCCAGTGACGCTCTATAACCTCTTTCCCCTCCTGGCCGGGCCCTGTTGCCGCTGGGGCGAGCATTTCGCTCGCGCCCGGGCGATGGGCTTCGACTGGGTTTTCATCAACCCTATTCAGCAGCCGGGCGCCTCGCGCAGCCTCTACTCGATCGCCGACCATTTCCGGTTCAACCCGGCGGTGCTGGACCCGCAGAGCGGCGCCACGCCGGAAGAGCAGGTCCGGCAGATGACCGCGCAAGCCCGCGGCAGCGGCTTGAAGGTGATGATTGACCTCGTAATCAATCATTGTGCCACTGACTCCGGCCTCACGCGCGAGCACCCGGATTGGTTCGTGCAGGATTCCGATGGGCGGATCGCCAATTCCTTTTGCGAGCACAACGGCGAGAAGGTTGTGTGGAAAGACCTGGCGCAGTTCGATCACCGGCACACGCGCGACCCCGAAGGGCTCTACCGCTTCTGCCTGAGCGTGGTCGAACACTTGCTGGCGCTCGGCTGCGAGGGATTCCGATGCGACGCCGCCTACCAGGTGCCGCGCAGGTTTTGGCACCGGCTCATCCGGGATGTGAAGGGGCGGCATCCCCACACCTGTTTTGCGGCTGAAACACTCGGCTGCTCCGCCGATCAGACGCTCGAGACGGCGCGCGCGGGTTTTGACTATGTCTTCAACAGCGCCAAGTGGTGGGACTTCCAAAGCTGGTGGCTGATCGAGCAATACAACCTCATCCGCGAGACCACCCGCTCGATCAGTTTTCCCGAAAGCCATGATACGCCCCGCCTCTGCGCGGAATTGGATGGCAACCTGCACGGCCTCAAGCAACGCTACCTCTTCGCGGCGCTCTTTTCGGCGGGGGTGATGATGCCGATAGGGTTCGAGTTCGGCTTCCGGAAACCGCTGCACGTAATCCATACCACCCCGGCGGACTGGGAAAAGACGGAGGTGGATTTGACCTCCTACATTGCGAAGGTGAATGCCGTCAAGAAGGCCCATGCCGTATTCCACGAGGAGAGCCTGACGAGCGTTTTCCCATGCCAGAATCCGAACATCCTGCTGATGTGGAAGGCCTCGGTGCAGCACAAGGACGAGGCGCTGCTGATCCTGAACAAAGATCCGCACCAGCATCAGGAGTTCCACACCGACCACTTCAGGCACTTTGTCCAGGCCGGCGCTCCGCTGCGCGATGTGTCCCCGGAATACCCGCTGGAATACATCCACGAGCCCTTTCATTACGCCCTCCGCCCCGGCCAGGGCATCGTGCTCGTCACCTCGCGCAACTGAACTTCTGCCGGCCCGAGGCTCACCCCCTCATTCCTCGCGCCCGGACGTTTCAACGCCGCGCACCCCCCCCGGGAGGCGGGGCCGGCACGCGACCGGAGGCGAATAGCGGAGGGCTTTCTTACTTGGAAAGGGTGCGGTGGTAGATGAACCAGCCGTAGCCGTTCAGGCTGAACTCGGGAAGCACAGTGTCCAGCGGTTCGGGCCTGCCGCTGATCTTCACCGCCTCGAAGCCCGTTGCAGCCGGCAATTCAACCGAACCGGCCACGCGGCGGCTCGAGAAGTTGATCAGGACCAGGAACTCGTCCTTGGCGTCCCGCCGCAGGAAGCTAATCACCTCGTCGGGTTTCGAGTTCTGAACCCAGAAAACGTCCTCGTGGCTGAACGCGGGGTATTGCTTGCGCAGCTTGATGAGATCCCGGTAAATCTGGCGCAGCGGCGGACGTCCGCCCGGTTCCCAGAACACCGGCACCTTCTCAAACATTGCCGGGTCGCTCGACTCGGTGGCATCGCCCACCTCCATGCCGTTGTAGAAAAGCGGCACGCCGTC
The DNA here is from genome assembly GCA_035358715.1 of Verrucomicrobiota bacterium. Taxonomy (GTDB): domain Bacteria; phylum Verrucomicrobiota; class Verrucomicrobiia; order Limisphaerales; family UBA8199; genus UBA8199. The sequence continues at coordinate 1,946 of DAOPPX010000015.1, read as the reverse complement.
GAGCGTCAGCATCAGGACTTGCGCCGCCAGGGCTCCGCGCAGGCCGTAGCGCGCCGTTGCCCGGGTCTCCGACTGGTTGTCGGTGAATCGCAAATGCAGGGCGCCCCGGGGAAACTGTTCCTGGGTGTGCTCCCACGATTGCCTCAGCATCTGGGCGGGAGATACGCTGTCCATGACGCTCTTGAGCCACGAATACAGGTTCCAGGCGTAGTCCATGTCGAAGGCCTTGGTCAACAGGCCGGGCTTGGCGCCGGCGTCGGCAATGATGATGATCTGGGGGTTAATCTTCTCCAGCTCCGTCCGGGCGGCTTCCCAGAAGTCCACTGGCACCGTCCAGGCCACGTCGCAGCGGAAGCCGTCCAGGCTGAACTCCTTGAGCCAGTATTTCATCATGTCAATCATGTAGCGGCGCAGCTCGCTGTTCGCGTAATTCAGCCCCGCCACATCTGTCCAGGCGGGGTTGGGCGGAATGATGCGGCCCTGGGCATCCTTGAGGTAATACTCCGGATGTTCCATGAGCGCGCTGTCCCAGGCGGTTTGGCCGGCCACAATGTCTATGATGATCTTCATGTCGCGCTTGTGGACTTCCTGCACCAGCCGCTTGAAGTCGTTGGTGCTCCCATAGGCGGGATTGATCGCATAGAAGTCGCGCACACAGTAGGGGCTCCCGAGCGAGCCTTTCTTGAGCTTCTCGCCGGTCGGATTGATCGGCATGAGCCAGACAATATCCACGCCCAGATCCTTCAATTCGTCCAATCGGGCCGTGATGCCATTGAAATCCCCGGCCTGGGAGAAGTTGCGGGTGAAGATCTCATACACCACCGCGCTCCGAAGCCAGGCCGGCGCTTTGCGCGGGTCGGGGGCGGGGGATTCGCTTACCTGGGCGACGCCGCGGCTCAGCGGCAGCAGGCCGAGGATGCACGCCGCGGAGAGGCGGCACAGTCTTGACAGAAGGTTGTTCATGCTGGTTGCAGGTGGTTGAGGTTTCGTTTCACAGGCAAGAATAAGCGGGCGGGGAAGTGTGGTCAACCCGCTAACGCGTTTCCGGACTGTGCCCGGCAGCCGTCATATCACGGCCAGATTCTCCAATCCCTCCCGGAACAGCAGGAGCGCAAAAACGCCCAGCAGCAGGGCAAGAATGCGCATTGCCACCCGGTAAGGCCGCCCGGCCAGCAGGTCGCGGGATCGGGCCGCCAGCAGGGCGATCATCACCTTGGCGCCGACCAGCAGCAGGTAAAAGCCGAATAGAAAGACCAACGCCGCCAGCCAGCTTTCCGCCAGGGCTTTCGCCAGGCTCGCCGCGCCCACAGTCAGCCAGAACAACCACGGATGCGGGCTGAGCAGGTTGGTCAGGATTCCCTTGAACCACGACCTGGGCGGCTCGGCGGAAGTGGCCGCCTCCTGACGCACCGCGCTGAAAGTCTCCCAAGCCAGGTACAGGATGAACGCCCCCCCGGCGACTGAGACCATGCCGAGCAGCGGTCGGAGTTGTGCCAGCTTTGCTGCGAGCACCAGCGTCACGATGATGATTGGCGCGTCCGTGACCAGGGGGCTCAGGGCAATCTTGCAGCCCTCGCGCGGGCCGTGCCGCAGCGTCTGTGTCAGGACCAGCGCCAGCAGGGGGCCGGGAGCAAGGCCGCACGAGACGCCAAGGAACGCCCCCGATGCCAAAGCCAGAATCATTGCGCCCACCTTAACGCAAACCGGGTGGCAGCTTCAACCACCGGGCAAGTTTGACCGCGATGCCCTGCCCCTGCGCCGCGGCGGGGAGTCAGCCAATTGCATGCCGCCCTGACTGATAATCTTTGGCGGACTGTGGGGGGGCGTGGGCCATGCCAGTGCGGGTGATTTCCGGGGCTGGAAAGGCCGTTCGATCTCTTCTTGCGAGCCTTCTGAGAGAGTGGTGCCAGAGGAGGGATTTGAACCCCCGACCAAAGGCTTATGAG
>DAOPPX010000014.1:0-59720 GCA_035358715.1 Verrucomicrobiota bacterium | reverse complement strand
AGTGGTCACTTCCGCTCCCGCGGAAGTGACAAATTTAAACCAGGACTTGACCGGGACGGGGGTGCTACGGTGGCAACTGCCTGCCACTGCGGTTGTTCCTGCCCTTGTTTCACACATTTGCCCCAGGTCAGCCTGCAGAGGCATTGGGAGGCCCTAAAGGTGGATTTCGGCATTCCCCTGCCAGGCTACTCCTGCTTAAATGCGCGGTATGAAGATCGAAGGGCTGCATATCGGCATGAAAGTCCGACACCCGCAATACGGCGCGGGCGTAGTGAAGGCCATTTCCGAGGCGACGGCGGAAATCCAATTCAACGACGGGCGTCGGACCGTGGCGCCGGAACCGAGCGGGCTGGAGCCGGCGGAGGCGCAGGCGAGCATAAGCGGGCTGGAACTGCCGCTGGCCCAGGTTGTGCAGCAGGCCGTGGATGCGACGATTCAGAGGCTGGGGTTGGAGAAACCCGAGGCGGTGGTCGAGCAGCTCGGCGCCCGGTGGCACCGGGGCAAGGCAGTGCTGCACCCCGCGGACCCCGCCTTGCAGACCAAGGAAGTGCCGCTGGAGACCTTCTTTCACAAGGTCGTGATGATCCGCAACAATCTGCGGGTGCTGGAGCAGAAGATCAACGCGCATCCGCAGCTCACCGACGGCGAGAAAGTCGAGATGCAGCAGTATATCACGCGCACCTACGGCTCGCTCACCACCTTCAATCTGCTGTTCAAGGAGAAGGAAGATGCGTTCTAAGGTGGGTTTTAAGACTTGTCATGACTGACCGCTAACTGGTAACTGGTCATTCCGTATGAGCACTACTAACAATTCTCTCACTGACCGCATAGCGGTGTGCAGTTGGTCGCTGCAACCCGCCAGCCCACAGGACTTGATCGCCAAGCTGCAAGCCGCCGGCATCCGGCGCGTGCAACTGGCGCTGGATCCGCTGCGCGAATCGCCCGGCGTCTGGGGCGAGACGGCGGCCTTGTTCCGCCAAAACGGCCTGACCATCGTCTCGGGCATGTTCGGCTGCGTGGGCGAGGATTATTCGACGCTGCAAACAATTCGGGTCACGGGCGGCATTGCGCCCGATGCGACGTGGGAACAGAACTGGGCCAGCATCCGGGCAACGGCGGCGCTGGCGCAGCAGCTCGGCCTGAAGCTCGTAACGTTCCACGCCGGCTTCCTGCCGCACGACGAGACGGACCCCGGTTTCGCCAAGATGCTGCGGCGCCTGGCCGAGACGGCCGACGCGTTCCAGGCGGCGAAGATTGCGATGGGCCTGGAGACCGGACAGGAGACCGCGCCGGTGCTGGCACAGCTCCTCCAGAAGCTCAACCGCCCTAACGTCGGCGTGAACTTCGATCCCGCCAACATGATTCTCTATGACAAGGGCGACCCCATCGCGGCGCTGCAGACCCTCGGGCCGTGGCTGCGACAGGTCCATATCAAGGATGCGCGGCGGACAAAGGTGCCGGGCACCTGGGGCGAGGAAGTCGTCGTTGGCACGGGCGAGGTGAAATGGGCCGCGTTCTTCGCGACTCTCAGGGAACTGAACTTCACGGGCGACTTCGTGATCGAGCGCGAAGCCGGCAACCAGCGGGTGGCGGATGTCCGCGCCGCCAGGGAAATCATCGGCCAGGCGAGCAGCGTCGCCTAGTTGGGCCGTTTCTATGCACCCGGGCAACTGCGTGCAGTTGCCTCGAGCGCCAGCCCGGCTCAGCAGTTGAATCGCAGGGGTGTGGGGCCGTTCAGCGCGAACTGGCGCCATACTCCTTTCTCCTTAATAAACCAAGCGTCCAGTGCGGAACCCGGCGGCAAGCAGGCGGCCAGCGCCGGCGATGCCAGGCTCAATAGCACCCTCGGGCTGAGGATGCGCTTCGTAAGCCGCTTCGTTCCATGGCGTTTGGCCAGCCGTCTTGCCACCCAAGCCTTGGAACCGGGCTGATTCTGTGCTAGACTTGCGCGTCACTCGGACATGAGCGAAAGAATGATCGCATGTTGGCGACAGCAGAATTAATGCAGGAAGCAGCGCAGCCGTATCGGCTGGGCGAAGTATTGCCGCGCTGGCTGCACGAGGTGCCCCTTTACCAGCGGGCGGGCGAGCTGCCGCGCCTGGAGGGCGAGGCCATCGCATTAGCCGAATTGCGCCGCTTGCCGCTGATCACCAAGCACGACATCCGCCGCGACTTTCCGCGCAATTTCCTGCGGGCCGGCGTCGAGCTCGACACGCTGCTCGACCGGGACCTGGTCGAGTTGGAGCAGACCTCCGGCACCTCGGAGGGGCGCGTCCCGCTCCTGCTGGGGCGCGGCTGGTGGGCGGAGCAGGAGGAGCGGGCGCTGCGGCTGAACCCGTTGGCGGCCAGCGTGCTGGACGAGTTCCCCGCGGCGAGGCGCGTGACCATCAATTCGCCGGTGTGCAGCGGGGATATTTGCTACTCGGGCGTGCCCTCGCGCGCCGACCGCATTGTCGGGAACGCGCTGTTTGTGAGCCTTTCGCGGTATCCGTTTCTCTGGAGCGAAGCCGAACTGGCGCGCATGGCCGCCGAGGCCGCTGACTGGCAGCCGCGGTTTCTGGATGTGGACCCGGTTTATGGCGTCCTGTTCGCGCTCTACTGCGAGCGGCAGCACATTCGGCTGCCCTCGCTGCGGTTCATCCTGTGCAGCTATGAATTTGTCAGCGCCGCGCATCGGCGCATCCTGCAGCGCGTGTTCGGAGTGCCGGTGCTCGATCTTTACGGCTCGACCGAGACCGGGCATCTGCTGATGGAGGCCGGGCCGTGCGGAATGCGGGCCAGCCTGGAAACGGCGCTGCTGGAGGTGGTGGACCCTGACGGGCAGGGCATCAGCGACCTGGTGGTCACCACCCTCACGAACGACTTCATGCCGCTGATTCGCTATCGTATCGGCGACCTGGTCGAGCGGCACGAGCGGCCCTACTGCACGCGCTACGTGGTGCACGGCCGCGCGGCGGATGCCTTTGTCATGGCGGAGGGCCGGCGAGTAACGACCTGGCAGGTTGACCAGTGCCTGGCGGACTTGCCGGGCATGGTCCACTACCAGTTGTGCGAGCGGGCGGGCGGCGAATGGCTGCTGCGCTTTGTGCCTGATCCCGCGGCGCCGGACGCCGCCGGGCCGGCGGAACTCGAGCGGCGCCTTGCTCCGTTGCTGGGGATCAACGGCGGGCTGGTGGTCCAGCAAACGGATTTGCTGGTGCCGGAGAGTTCCGGGAAGTTCCGGCTGGGATATCCTCTGAAGAAGCCCGCTTAGCCCGCCTCACAACCGCTTGCGCCCGCCGAGGCGTTCGGCGCGTTGCAGGCAGAAATCCAAACCCTCGGCTACGCCGCTGCCGTGGGGCAGTTCGCTGACAAACCCCTCTTGCCGCCGGACGGCCTTCTTGACGGGGTCCACGGCGTTGGCGGGCGCCGCCAGCCAATGGGCATGTTGGCGGGAAAGCATCGGCAGGTCGTTCAACTGGTCGCCGGCGGCGAAGACTTCCGAGGGGCGCAGGCCCAGCCGGCGGGTCAACTCCGCCAGAGAGGTCCCTTTGTCAAACCGGGCATGATGGAAGCGGGCATAGACATCATTGCGCACGAGCGCGAGGTCGGGAATCCCCCGACAATACTCGGCCAGATAAGCATGGATGACATCCGCATCGCCATTGTTGCCCGCGATCAAACAGAAGGGCGAATAGGCATCCTCGTAAAGCCGGGCATGGAAACGGTCGCTGATCCAGGCGACAATGCGAGGCAAGTCCTGGCGGACCCGGGCGAACAGCTCGGCATGGGCGCGCGCGCAGGCGGAGTTCCATTCTTCGAGCCCGAGGTACTGCGAATCGGCGTGCTGGTAAATCTCGCGCTCGACCAGCACCAGGTAGTCCGGCTCGATGGAGATCTGGGCGCGCGCCAGCGCTTCCATGAGGCTGGACATGTCGCGCCCGGTGTTGATCACCCATTGGGCGCCGCGCGACTGCAGCGCGCCGATAAGTCGTTGCACCGACTCGGGGATCGGCGGGCTTTCAAACTCAGCGAAGAGCGTGCCGTCGAAGTCGGTCGAGATTAGCTTAATGGGCGAATACATGTGTTGTCGGCAATGGGCGAGCGGCGAAATCAGGCCCCGCGGCAGCGCGCTTGCGCCCGGATATGATCGTGGACTACGCTGGATTGTCAAAGACTATGAAGACCGCCTACGAACTCGCGATGGAACGGCTGGGCAAAGCCTCGCCCACCGTGAAGCTGACTGCCGAGCAGAAAAAGGAAATCGCCGAACTGGAATCCAAGTGCGTGGCCAGGATTGCGGAGCGCGAGCTGTTGCTCAAAGGCGAGATCGCCAAGGCGATTGACAAAGGCGACGCCGAGGCGGTGGAGCAGTTGGAGAAGCAACTGGCAAGCGACCGCAAAACGCTCCGGGCCGAGTGCGAGGAAAAGAAGGACCAGGTGCGGAAGGCCGCGGAATAAGACCGGGAGGCGAACCTCCCCGCGGGCCCTGATTCCCGCCGGCCCCCGGCAATCAGGGCTCGCGCGGACGCTCGCCCTCCGGACCGGCCCCCCGCAACCACAGGTCGAAGTAGTACAGAGCGACGACAACCAGTGAGTGCTGAATCTTGCCGGACGCCACCAGTCGCGGCAGGTCGGCGATGGGCACCAGCCGGGTGGCCAGATCCTCCCCATGATCGAGTTGGACCGGATGCCGGCAGCGGCAGCCCTCGACCATCACCGTGAAGCAGGTGTTGCTCATGATGGCCGGGTTCGGAAACACCCGTCCGATGAGGCGCGGATTTTCCCCTTCGTAACCGGTCTCCTCGCGCAGTTCGCGCAGGGCCGCTGCTTCGGGCGAGGCGTCCTGGGGATCTATCATGCCGCCCGGGATCTCCAGCTCGACGGTTGTCGAGCCGTGCCGGTATTGCTCGATCATTACCAACTGCCGGTCCGGCGTGAGGGCGATGACGTTGACCCAGTTGACGCAATCAATCACATAAACGTCGTGGGTCTGCCGGGTGCGCGGAGACACCACAAGGTCGGAGCGGATGCTGAAGATCCGAAACTTGCCGACTGGCTGAGAACCGATCTTCTTCCAGGGTTTAATGTCCATCTATCCGAGCAAGCAAGCCACAACCGCCCGGGCGAAACCCGGGCCGCACCCGGCCAGCCAATGACGCTTGTCAGCAGAGGGCTGAGCGGCACAAGGACGGCTCCCGGGATTCTCCTGACCCCTGCTCACGAGGCCTGGCTTTCGGGCTTGAGCTGATCCTCTTCCAGGGCGGCGTACCAGACCGAGTTGGCCCACTCGCCGTGGACCGAGCGGCTCTTCACAAACTCGCCCTCGCGCCTCAGCCCGGCCTTTTCCAGGAGCCGGAGCCCCGCCGTGTTCCGGCTGTCGCACCAGCCCGCGACGCGATGTAGTTTCAATCCCTTGAAGCAGAAGTCCAGCAGGGCCGCCACCGCCTCATGGGCGAATCCCTGCCGGTGGAACTTCGCATTCAGGCCAATGCTGAAGTTGACCTGCAGGCGCTGAGGATCAGCGAAGTTCAAGGCGGCGTAGCCGATCAGCTTGTGGCCGTCCTGGACCTCGATGCCCAGGAAAAACGTCTGGTCGGGCGTGGTGAGCTTGACGTGCGCATCGCTCTCGAGCCAGCGCAGCACGCCGTCCTCGTCCAGCGGCGCGCCGTCCCTGTAGCGGAAGAACTCCTCATCCGCCATCAACTCCAGCAGGTCCTGCCAATCATGAGCAGCCAGCCGCCGGATCACCAGCCGGGCCGTGGTGATCGGCAGGGGAATTTGCCTTCCCGCCTCGCTGCCGTCGTCGGGCACGATGAAACTCTGGGTGCAGTTGGGGCAAGCCTCGGCAAACCCGGCGGTCTCCTGCGGGAATGAAACCGGCTCGCCGCAATGCGGGCACTTGAAGTCAATGAAACTTTCTTCTGTAATCATATAGCTCTCCTGAGCGTCTGGTCCTGGCGGACGGCAGACGAGGCCAGCCGGAGTTCCCGAACCCGGCGCCGCTACTCCTCCATCAAGGCGTCCATGTCGCCCATCGGGCGGGTAAAGGTGGCCTGGGCGGGCTTGACCACGAGCGTGTTGGCCGTCTTCTTGATGCTCTTGGAAGCCGCTGCCCACGGCAGCGCCACCACGAACACGGCGGAACCGACCACAGTCGCAACCAGGCAGGCCGGACGAACCACGACGGCATCGGCCGCAACCGCCAGCGGGCCGCTGTCTTCGGCCGCGGGACAAGGAGTGACGCCGCACAGGGTGATTGCCACTACGCAGATCGCAGCTACCAATTTGGCTCTCATTACCCCTACCTTCATGGACGCCGGGCGCTTTGTCGAACACATTTTCAGCGCCTTGCGGCCTCGCGGACACGGCCCCTGAGATATTCTCAGGGAGCATTCGGCGCGGCATGGCGTCTAACAGTATATGAAGCCCATCGCCTTAGTGGTCGCGCTCGGCGCGGCGTTGGTTTGGATGTGCGGCGCAGCATCTGCCCAAACGGACCTGGGGCGCGGTTCGCCGCCGGTTGGCACAGTATCGGGGTCTGCTAGCCGCCAGATCAATGTGATCGTCACGCCGTCTCAACCCAGCCGGCCAGCGTCCCGGCCTTCCGTGCCAGTCGTCCGATCAGATTTCGGAAACTGGACTCTGCCGCCAGCCGCTCGTTGTCCCCCGCCCCGTCTGCCTCTCGTCCCTTCCGGTTTCTGCCGAACCATCCGCTCCAACCTCTTTGCGGGTCCCTTCGCGCCGCCTGGCATTCCCGCGGGCGTCTATAAGACGGCTCCGTATAGCTGCATCGTGGTGGTGCCGGGCGCCTGCCGCGATGACCAATCCGTTATCACACCAAAGGAAGGAAGTGTTCCAATGCCCCGGGTCGAGCCGGAGTTGCGATTTATCCCGTGACCATCCTGGTAGCGCTCTGTGCCCTCGGCGAGCCGCAGCCGCCCCGCGCCAGGTTCCCCGGCATGGCCCTCTGACTTTGCGCCGGGCAGCCACCTGCGGGGAAATGGCCGCGGGGAAAAGGCTTGCCTCTGAGGCCGACTCAGGCCAAAAGGATGGCCAACGATGCGGGCGGGGATACGGTCAGGGAGCAGGGTCCCAATCGTTCGGGCCCATAGCTCAGTGGTTAGAGCAGGCGACTCATAATCGCTTGGTCGGGGGTTCAAATCCCTCTGGGCCCACCATACTTACGCAAACGGAGTTTTTTTCTGGGCCACTTCTGGGCCACTTTTTGAGAGTGTTTTCAGAGGAAGAGTCCCGGTTCCCGTTTCCAAGTACCGTTGGACTTCTGCCTTTGGGATCAGAATCCGCCGCACCCCTGGCAACTTCCGCAAGAGCTTGCGGCGGACGAGTCGCCGGACAGTCTCTTTGCAAACTCCCAAGGTGGTCGCGGCATCAGTGATGTTCAGCGTGTGGCATTCGGGAATTGTTGTCGCATTCATAAATGGAGCTTTCACGGGCAACAGAATACGACCCGTCGCGATTCGTTTGGTGTAGCTGTAGCACAATCCTTCCGATGAGGATCAGAGGCGGAAACTCCACCGATTATTCAAACAGACGCGACCTGCCGCACGGTGCGCCGTGGTGTACAGGGGGGCGGGCGCTCGGCTAAACAATGGCTCCGGGGGAAAAGATCAAATTGCAGCTATACGGTTAGCCCGTCGTAGCGCTTTTGACGAAATAGTTTTGGTGGCATGTTGGATTTCGGAATTCCTCTGCGTGTTGGCCTCCGGCGAATCCGCCTCGACCTGACTCGGAGCCTGGTTCTTGGTCAGGTCGAGTTGCTCCTCGATCTCGCTCTGACGACGGCAAAGCTCCTGATAGTGCTCTTCTTTCTCGAAGGGCGCGCCAACTTTCGATTCGAGGTCCTTGGCGCGTTTGTGGACATCAGCAATGTCGGCCTCCAATTTGGCAGCGCGTTCTTCGAACCCCTGGACGGTGGCCTCCAGTGACCGAATCGTGCCCAAGGCCGTATCCGTAACTCGCGCGGCGTAGCTGTTCCTGCCATGCACGATAATTTCGACGGTGTGGTTGAAGCCCGGACGCAGGAACAAATCGAAGCCGGCGAAGCGACCGATGCGCACGTCGTCGCCGAATCGGTGCTTGAGTCTCTCGGCCCGGCGCAGAATCAACTCGCCCGCAATGCCCCGGTTGTTGGTTTCCTGGCCGTCGAGTTCAATGATGAATTTGTCACCAGTTGTGTCCTGCCGGAGCGCCAAGTCCTGCCGAAGATTGGTCAGACGGCTGGCAAATATCTCGGCGTCCTCGTGGGAGCGGCGCAGATTCGACCGGATGCGATATTGCTCTTCGGAGTGGGCGGAACGCAATCGCGTGAGGCGCATCAGTTCGGCATCCACCTGCGCCTTCTCAATCACCAGTGGGTTGCCGGATGCGATGGCCTTCACCTCGGCATAGGTCAGCGCGGCCGAGTCGAGGTCCTCCAAGCGGCGGATCGTCATGTCACCGCTCATGACCTGGGCGATGAACTTGGCTTTTGTTTCCAGCGTCTGCCACATATACGCATCAAACGAACCCTCCGTAACGTAGCGGTAAATCGAGACGGCTTCGTTTTTGTTGCCCTGCCGGAGGATGCGGCCTTCGCGTTGTTCCACGTCCGCGGGTCGCCACGGAGCATCGAGATGGTGCAAGGCGATCAATCGCTCCTGCACGTTCGTGCCTGAACCCATCTTCTGCGTGCTGCCGAACAAAACGCGCACCTTTCCGGAGCGCACGTCGCGGAACAAAGCCAGTTTGGAGGCGTCGGAATCGAAATCTTGAATGAAAGCTATCTCGCGCTCGGGAATGCCCATGACCTTCAGCTTATCGGCCATGTCGCGATAGACCGAGAATCCCTTGTCCTTGGGCGTCGAGAGGTCGCAAAAGACAAGCTGCGTGGAACGTTCTGCCGCGCTCGCCTGCCAGATGCGGTGAATGTTCTCGACGGCCAGATTCACCTTTCCCTGTGGCTCGTCGGGCGCGGACGGTTTCATCAAGCGGAGATCCAACGCCGCTTTCCGCCCTTCGGACGTGATTTTCAGCATGTTATCCACGCTCGGATCAATGCGTCCGCCCTTGAGCTTCTCGGCCCGAGCGGCCAGCGATTGCACAAATTCCTTCAACTCTTCGGTTGCGGGCGCGTTGCGGATGGCGGGTTTTTCTTGGTCAAGCGTGGGGCGTGGCAGATTCAACATGGCGGCGGTCTGCACGTCGGCGGACTGGCGGAACATCTGCATCAACTCCGGCACGTTAACGAAACGGGCAAAACGCGTGTTGACCCGATACCCCGCACCGTCCGGCGAAAGCTCCATCGCCGTGACCGGCTCGCCAAAAGTGGCCGCCCAAGAATCGAAATGATGGAGATTATGCTTCTTCAATTCCTCCGGTTGTAAATACCGCTGCATCGTGAACATCTCGGCCATGCTGTTGGCAATGGGTGTGCCCGTGGCAAACACCACACCGCCCCCGCCGTTGAGCGATTGGATGTGCCGCACTTTCAAATACATGTCGAATGCCCGCTCGCTGGCGGTCTGCGGCAACCCGGCGATGCGCGTCATCTTGGTGACGTAGAACAGGTTTTTGAAATAATGTGCCTCATCCACGAAGATTCGATCTACGCCAAGTTCCTCGAAGGTCAGCGTATTGTCTTTCTTGTGCTCGGCGGCCAGACCTTGCAGCTTGGCTTCCAGCCGTTTCTTTGCCTTTTCGATCTCCTTCACCAAACGGCGATTTGAGGAATCGGTATGCTGCCGTTTGATCAGCTCCAACTCGTGAAGCTGTTCCTCGAAGAACCGCTCCTGCGTCTTGCGTGCCAGCGGAATGCGCTCGAACCCGGAATGCGTGACAATGACGGCATCCCAATTCCCCGTGGCGATGCGGCTGAACAGCTTCTTGCAATTCTGCGACTCGAAGTCCTCCTTACCCGCGACCAGGATATTTGCGCCGGGATACAGCGTCAGCAGTTCCGTTGAAAACTGACCGAGCATGTGGTTTGGAACTGAGAACATCGGCTTGCGGACGAGGCCCAGCCGCACGTCAATTTCCGTCGCGGGACAAATCCTCCGGTTGAATTGACTTTAGCACCGCGACATTTTCATGGAAGCGCGTTGATGGCGTGCGGACGACGAGAAACTTTTCCTGAACAAACCGCTTCTGGCAAATGACCGATTGCTCAAACCAAATGCTTGTGCGACCAGCCTCGCAACGCTTGTCCGAAAACCAAATAGTCCGGGTCTGGATAATGAGTGCGCCGGGCGGGTAAAAGAATCTGGTCACGCAGGCTCGCCTTGAATTCCGCCGCACCGCCGTCCCACCCAATCGAATGAAGGTCTGCCATCCGTCGCTCATTGAGAATGACCGAGTAATCCTTCTTGATTCCGATAAGGCCGTTGTCGAAAGCCCGGTGATGAAGCGCGCTGAGGCATAGTCCGTTTTTCAGTTCATCCGTTCCCCGCTCGTGGTCAACCGGAATAATGTGTGCCGCGTCCACGAGGTCGAGTTGCATTCCGCTGACTGCGCACCGGTTGCCATAAGCAGTCAACACGTTCTGACGGAAGCGTGCGTCCCGCACTTTTCGATTGATTTGTTGCAGCACTGTTTTGCGTGGCCCTGCCGGAATGTCTCTGATTTCGCGTTCTATGTCGGTATTGGCAATGCGCTCAAGCTGGCGCATTTCCTCCGGCTGCTGTGCGGTCTTGTGCAGTTCTTCGAGTTCCTGAACGTAGGTCGCAAAGAAGTCAGGACGGAACGCGATGACGATTTCTTGGTTGTCGCGCGTTTGAGGAAAGAATGCTTTCGTCTTGGCTTCGTTGACCGTCTCGCGCCGGACTTGGAGAGAGGGCGAGCGTCCCACCATTGAAATCAGATGTTTGGTCACATCGAACCCGGCGAACATCCGCGCTTCTTCTTCCCATCCGAGCAGAAGAGTTGTTACACCTTCTTCGATGCGGAAGTGGTCAACGCCGGTGACCTGAATTCGGAGTTCGTTTGGATTTCTGGGATAGCCGCCGTGTGTCATGTTCCAGATGTAGCAGAGGACTACGACCCGCTGGTCACCGCGAAACAGCGACAGCTTGAAAGGATGCTCAGACGACAGAACAATCGCATTCCAGCCGGACGCCTTAACCGCTGCGATGATTCGTTGAAGGAGGTCGGATTTACTGACGCGCATGGCCATAGGCTGGAATCATTTGCCCTTGTTCTTTCGTCGCTTCTGAGCCGGAGAATAGCTTTCCAGCAAGGCCATTTGTGCTGGCTTCGGTTCGTGAGGATGCGCATTTGCGTGCAACGGTTTTGTTCTTTTGTCTCGGACAACTCTTTTCGCGCCGCCATCTTCCGCAAGTGGCTCGTCGTCCTCCACACCATTCCACAAAAGCCCTGGCTTGACGGCGCGATAGGAGTCCTCGTCATTCGGCTTTTCAGATTTGGCATTCGAATACTTTTCCACTTTGCTACGCTGGAAGCGACCACGCGCACCTTTCAAATAATCTTCAACCAAGTCGCAGCAAATCCACTCGCGTCGCGTTCGTTCGGCAGCTTCACCTGTCGCACAGCTACCGCAGAACGGATCAACCACCAAGTCGCCGACCTCGGTCAACATGCGAATGAAGAATTCCGGGATTTCGGTTGGGAATCGCGCCGGGTGCGGAGTGATGCCGTTGTCGCGGCAGTAACGGATGTAGGCTGAGTTGCTTTCCGTGTGCGCGAGCGAAATCAGATTCGGCGGGATAGCCGCGCCATTGTCTGTGCCGAAACAATCGGAAATGTCGTGTCCCGATGGACGGAGCATCGGCTTGTAACCCTTTGCCAAAAGCGTCTTCATGCTGTCGGAGTAAGGCTGGAGCACACGACGGTTGCTCGCTTTCGGCCAAGGCGTAGGTGAAAGCCACCAGATGCAATTGACGGCGTCTTTGACTCGGATGCGGCGAACCGTTACCCACTCGGCTGGTGTCGGCAGACGCGCTGGATTCCACCAGAAAAACTCCTGCGCCAGATGGAATCCGAATTCCTTGCAAAGCATGATAAGCAGCTCGTAATGGTAAAGGCTGCGTGTTGGCTGTCCTGAAATCCATGCGCCGCCGATGTCTATGACCAACGACCCTTGCGGTTTCAGTGCTTTGTGGAAAGCTGCGGCGAATGGGCGAAACCATTCCAGATAATCATGTGCGTCCGCGTTACCGTAATCTTTTTTGCGAACCAAACCAAACGGCGGGCTGGTCATTATCAGGTCAACTGTGCCCGGCTCAATCTCCTCGCGGAACATCCCGAGCGAATCGCCAAGAAGAATCCGCCCGCGTGCTGTTTCGTGAAACAGCCTCACGGTCGTCTCACTGGTTTTGTGTGCGGTGGTCGGCATGCGCTTAAATTTTTACCAGCATCGCACCGCTGAGTAAACACATTGCAGGCTCTTGGTCGTTGCATTTTTTCATTTGATCTAAGGCGTTTTCGGAGTCGCGACTGCGTTCGTTGTCGGCGGCGGAGTGGAATCCTTGACAGCGTAGGGCAAGAACTTTTGCCAAGCGGGAATTGAGCACCAGAGCAATGCGGCAACGATGATCACGGAAAACAAAAGGAGCAGAAAACGGACAACCCAGAGAAGACACCGAACTCGGCCATACTGACTCCAAGTGGACGCAAGAAGGTTCTGCAATCGTTCGGATTTGTCCGTAACCTTCCGTTTCTGCTCCGTTTCAAAATCGGTGAGAGCAAGTTTGACTCCTTTAAGCGTCTTGCCCTGGTTCAGAGAGAGAACCAATACCAGCGCGAAGAACACAAGCCCACCAGCCGCCAGCACGATGTTCTGGCCGATCCATCCGTTCGTCGGCTTGAATTTTTCTGCAATGAGGAAGAAGCCTATTGGAACTGCGATGAGCGCAGTCTGGATGGACGCGAGGATTTGGTTCAAGTCGCCGACGAACTTGAGCCGCTTTTCATCGAAGTTCTTGAGCAGGTCTTCAAAGGAGAACCGTTCCAGATAAAGCGAGTGGTCTTGCTGGGCGCGGTCGAAAACATTGCCAAGATTCTCCATCAAAACGCCGAGTCGCTTTTCCTTTGGAAAATCCCGAAGGAGACGCAGGCTGGCTTTGCGAAAAAATGCCCATCGCGCGTCCGCGTCCAAATGTTCGCTGTTTAGAAAGCGAGTGATGGCAGGCAAATGCGAAGGCAAGTTTGTTGTTTGTTGAGATAAATAGGAAGTCAGTGGAATTTCGACAGCTTGTTGGTCAACCAGAAAAAAGCGTTGTCCGGTCGTGTCCCAAACCTCCGCCTTTGATTTCAAGAACTGGAGCAAAGCACAAGCTGCCGTGTATCCAGCATGAAATGCGTCACCCTTTTTCCAGACAGTAAGTTCTTGGGGAGGAATGTCAGGGTTGCTCCGAATCAGCGAGTCGTAGGTCTCGAAGTAGCCTGGCAGTTTTCCAGTATCAATTCGCAACTCCAAAGGGCCGGAATCTCCAAGTTTTGGCGGGAAAACCAAGTGCCCTCCTCGACGGAATTCTGCAATCACTCCTCCGTTGTGTAATTCAGTGAGCAAGCTGAGCCTGTCCATGTCTTTCATCTCGTAATCGAAAAGCGCAAGAATCCAGCCGTCCTCTTGTTCACGCACATCGCGCAAGCTCGGCCGCAACCTAAGAAAGTTGTCAACTGCTTGCGGCATGATTAGCTGATGTCTTCGTCTGAAAGTTCGATGTCCTTGATGAGAACAGTCTTGTCGTGCTTGTTGTAGCGCACGCGCTTGTTCAACAAGCGTCGGGAGAAATTCAGCTTTATGTCGGAATCATTGTAAATAACGCGCACCCACGGTGAGAGCGAGCGGCGGTCAATGTGGAACTCTGCTCCCAATCCCGATTCGTTTGCCTCAGTGAAAAACTTTTCGTGTTGTTGAGGATCGACAAGCGTCGAAATGACGTTAAGCTCCACCGGTTCATCTTTGCGCTGCTTGGCGTAGTCAAGCACCCGTTCACGAACCGTCTCCTTTTCTGAGCGCGAATAGTTGTTTGTCTCCATCCATTGTTCGATGAAGTTTTTCAACTTCTGTGTGCCTTCGGTGTTTGTCCGCGGTTCGTGCAGTCCAATAAAACTTTTGAAGTATTCCGACACTTCCTTGCGTCCGCGCACAAGACTGACCGGCTCGGGCTTGTCTGCCTGCCAATCGGTAATGCTGATTCGCGCCGCCAAATCCAAATGCTGCATCTGCAAATTCAGGGAACGTTTGAGGGTTAACGTCGCATCGTCGATTGCGTGCCCTTGCTCCTGATGGAGCATCAAAATCAAAAGCAGATCTTCGTCATCTTCCGTAAACCGCGCAGCGAAGAAATATCCGCCCGTCGCGGCAGGAATATTTTTCATTCTCGCGACGAGGAGAGCGGCTGAGTCTTTCGAGAAAGATAAGAAATCTCCGCCATTGGCAGTGCATTCGGAGAGCAAGCGCGAAAAGGGATAGGCGTTTGTGTCTGCTTCGAAGCTCCCGTAAACACGCCCAGACTGATGCTTGCGGAAGAGTTTCGTGACTTTTTCGACGAACCCTGATTCCTCATCGGTTGGGGGAATCAATTCTTCCCGATACCGTTCTCGCACCGGGCCATTCAGTTCTTTCAATAGTGCATGAATGACAAAGTCCATAATTTCCTCCTTGTTCTGCGATTTGGGCAGATCACCGTCGCATCGCACGCGATGCGCGGCTTCCTGATCCCAAGTTTGAGTTCCGACATTGACATGGACGCGAGAGTAACGGAGCGAGCGATGCTTGCAAAGCGGGGAGTGGCCCTTCTCCCGGTGGGGCTGTGCCTTGCCTACATCTTCGGCCTGCGCCAGGGCAAACCGCCCGGCTACGACCGTGACATCTTCGAACGCGTGTTTACAGGTGGCGGCTTCGCCCCCGAACCACCGCGCCTCACGCATCCACTCGCAAAAGATCAGCTATGAACCGTCACATTTTCGAACAACTCGACACTGCGGACCAGGCGTTGCGGGCGAACCTTCACCGCCACGACCTCGACCCCACCGCCCGCGCCCACATGGAGCGAGCTTTGTCGCATGGCCGCCGGCGCGGGCATGATCATCAGCCGGGCGATGATTCGCGATATGTTTCACGGCGCGGAAGCTGGTCAATTGATGGCGCTGGTGGCCATGATGGGAGGCGCAGGACCGATCATCGCGCCGATCGTCGGCGGCTGGCTGCACGTGTGGTTCGGCTGGCGCGGCGTATTTATTTTTCTCGCGTTGCTGGGAATGGTTTTGCTGTGCCTGTGCCGGTTTGGTTTACCGGAAAGTTTGCCGACGCATTTACGCCATTCATTTCATCCGATCAAACTGGGCCGTGCCTACTGGGGCGCGCTTCGGCAACCGGCTTTTTTGCTGTCGTGCGCGGCGCTGGCGTTTGGCGGCGGCGGATTTTTGCTTTATGTCGCCACCGCGCCGGACGTGGTATTGAACATTTTGCAGCTTTCCGAAACGCAATTCGGCTGGCTGTTCGTGCCGCTGATTTCAGGATTGATCATCGGCTCGGCGGTCGGCGGCAAATTGCTCGGACGCGTGCCGTCCGCGCGGCTGATGCGCTGGGGTTTCGCGCTGATGGCGGCGGGCGCGGTCGTCAATCTCCTCACGAACCTCTGGTTGCCGCCGCGCGTGCCGTGGTCGGTGCTGCCGCTGACGATTTACACGTTTGGATTTTCATTCGTCGCGCCCGTGGCCACCATCGAAGGGCTGGACATGCTGCCGCATCGCAAAGGGCTGGCGTCGTCGTTGCAGGGTTTTTCGCAAATCCTCGTTTTCGCGCTGATTGCCAGCGGCGTTGCGCCGTTGATTTATCGTTCCGGCGTCAAACACGCCGTCGGCCTGCTGGCGCTAGCGGCGCTGTGCGCGCTGGCGTATGCGGGCAGTAAAAAATTATCCCGTCCGCCAACGCAAATTGAACCGGCCAAACTCAATCAAGCTTTATCCCAGATATGAAAATCGAATTCATTCTCCGCTGTGTCCTCACGCTCAGCATGCTGACGGTGCTTGCCGGCTGCAAGAGATCCGGCGGTGGCCTGGCACGATACGAAACCGTCACCGCCAGCCGCGGTGATTTGGTGGAGCATGTGACGGCCAGTGGCACGTTGAGCGCCGTGGTTAGTGTGGATGTTGGTTGCCGGGTTTCCGGCCAAGTTTCCGCGCTCTACGTGGATTTCAATTCACCGGTGAAGAAAGGCGAACTCATCGCCGAGATTGATCCGACGGTTTACCAGGCCCAATTGCGCCAGACCGAAGGCGAACTTGCCAGCGCCAGGGCGGATGTCACGCTCAAGCGACAGAATCTGGAACGCAAGAAAACACTCGTTCCGCTCAAGGCCGCATCGCAATTGGACCTCGACCAAGCCACGGCCGAACTTTCGCAGGCCGAGGCCACGGTGATTATTCGAGAGGCTGCTGTGGAAAGCGCCAAAGCCAATCTCGGATATTGCAAAATCACTGCGCCGGTGGATGGCATTGTCATCTCGCGCGCCGTGGACCTGGGCCAGACGGTGAATGCGGCGATGAATACGCCAGTTCTGTTCACCATTGCTCAGGACATTGCCCAAATGAACATCAAGGCTGATGTTTCCGAAGCGGACATCGGCCAGGTCAAAAATGGCCAATCGGTGGACTTCACCGTGGACGCCTTTCCCGACGATGTCTTTCGCGGCGCGGTGACCCAAGTGCGCAAATCGCCCACCACCACGCAAAACGTCGTCACCTATCAGGTGATCATCTCGGTAGCCAATCCGGGCGAGAAACTCTTCCCTGGTATGACCGCTGACGTCTCCATCCTGGTAGCCGAACGAAAGAATGTGTTGAAAGTTCCCAATACGGCGCTCCGTTTCACTCCTCCCGATGGCGCGCAGTTCGAGCAGATTTCAATCGCCTCGACGGGAGGGGAACAAAAGGCATCATTTTCTGCTTCCAATGGGGAAAAGGAATTCCCGCCAATGTCTCCTGACGGGAAGGCAACATCCGGCCTTCCGTCAAATGGCACAGGCCCGACTCCTATTTCGCAGCCCAAGCTGGCCCGCAATGAACGACTCATCTACACCTCCGCCGCCGACGGCGCAAAGCTCAGACCCATCATCGTCAGAGCCGGCATCACCGATGGGGTGGACACCGAAATCCTGGATGGTCTGACCGACGGCACAGCCGTCGTGACCTCCAACTTTTCAACCACGAAGACAACCGGCGGTTTTGGCGGTCCTCTGCCCCGAGGTCTGTAATCATTTACATGAATGCACCAGTCATCCAACTGCGCGATCTTGTCCGCATTTACAAGACCGGCGAGGTCGAAGTGAAAGCCGTGCGCGGCGTCACGCTGGAAATCCAGCGCGGCGAATTCGTAGCGATCATGGGCGCAAGCGGCTCGGGTAAATCCACACTGATGAACACGCTTGGTTGCCTGGACAAACCCACAAGTGGCACATACCTGCTCGATGGGGTGGCGATTGCCGAACTCGACCGCGGACAACTGGCCAAACTGCGGAACAAAAAACTCGGCTTTGTCTTCCAAAGCTTCAATTTGCTGGCGCGCACCTCTGCGCGGGAAAATGTCGAGTTGCCGCTGTTTTACAGTCATCCGCTGGTGACGTTGCGCGGCCGTCATGAACGAGCGATGCAGGCGTTGGAGAAGGTGGGGCTGGGTGACCGGCGCGATCATTTGCCCAACCAGCTTTCCGGAGGACAGCAGCAGCGCGTTGCCATCGCTCGCGCGCTGGTAAGTCGTCCTGAAGTTCTGCTGGCCGACGAGCCAACCGGGAATCTCGATACCCGGACCAGCATCGAGATCATGGGCCTATTCCAGGAACTCAACGACTCGGGCATTACGATCCTGATGGTGACGCATGAGTTGGACATTGCGGCATACTGCAAACGCTTCGTTGTGATGCGCGACGGACAGGTCATCAGTGACACGCAAAACGAAAATCGCCAATTCGCCCACGAGCGGCTTGCCGCACTTGAAACGGCGGAGCAGAAAGCCAGCCTGGCATGACCCTTATGTTCAATTTGATTCAAAATCTTCTACTCCAGACCTGGCAAACGGCCCTGATCGCTTTGCGCGCCTTACGGCGAAACAAGATGCGCTCTGTGCTCACTGCGCTGGGTATCATCATCGGTGTGGCATCAGTCGTGGCGATGGTCGCAGTCGGAAATGGAGCGCAGGCGCGTATCACCAGCCAGGTGTCCGCGCTGGGGCAAAATCTATTGATGATTTTTGCGGGCAGCAGGCGTTCCGGGGGGGTGAGCGGCGGCCTCGGCAGTGCCAGCGCGATCACACTGGCGGATGCTGAAGCCATCGGTCGCGAAGTGCCGGACGTTGCGGCGGTCAGCCCGGAGGTGTCCACCACGGCGCAGGCCATTGCCAATGGCCGCAACTGGTCCACCAGCATCATCGGGGAATCCTCCGACTATTTGAAAATCCGCGACTGGAAAATCACCGCCGGTTCAATGTTCACCGACCGCGAAGTTCGCGGTGCCGCGAAAGTAGCTGTGATTGGTTCAAAAACCGCCAATGAATTGTTTGGCCCTATCAATCCCATCGGCCAGAGTGTGCGCATCAAAAACATTCCATTCACCATCATCGGTCTGCTTGAGAGCAAGGGTGCGGGCATGGGTGGTGCAAATCAGGACGACCGCATCATCATTCCCTTCACCACGGCGATGAAGCGCATCACTGGCGACCGGTATCTGCGCTCTGTGAACGTTCAAGTGCGCAGTTCCGACCGCATGGAAATTGCCCAACAGCAGATCACCCGTTTGTTGCGTCAGCGGCATCGCCTGACCGAGGGCCGCGATGACGACTTCAACATCTTCAATCAAAAGGAAATCGCCGACACGGTGAATTCAATTTCAACTGTCATCACGCTCCTGCTGGGATCGGTGGCGGGAATCTCGCTCGTTGTGGGCGGCATCGGTATCATGAACATCATGCTGGTCAGCGTTACCGAACGCACACGCGAGATCGGCATCCGCATCGCCGTAGGTGCTCAACCGGGAGACATTCGGCTGCAATTTCTGATTGAAGCGGTGACGCTGAGTTTACTCGGAGGATTGATCGGCGTTCTGGGCGGCGTCGGCGCGTCTAGGCTCGTATCGGCCTTTGCCGGCTTCAACACAATAGTATCGGTCGGCTCAATCCTTCTGGCCTTTGGTGTGAGCACCGTCATTGGCGTGTTCTTCGGCTTATATCCCGCCCACAAAGCAGCCGGCTTGAATCCCATTGAGGCGTTGCGTTATGAATGACATGCTTGTGAAGAATTTGACGCCTGCCCGACATGGCTGGCGATGCGACACGGGAAATAGGAAGTCTGGACGACAATGGGCGCTGTCCACGCCTTTCACGCATCAACGGCCAGACAAACTATCTCGAGCGCGGAAGCTGCCTACGCTTCCGTGTCCCTTCGCTAGCCAAACAAGCAACATTCAAGTTGGCAACGGCAGCTCCGTAAAACAGAAACGCGGTAGAGACTTTCACTCCATTCTTGGCCGGGTTTATCCCGTTTTCACCCCTATTCATCCCAAACTGCACAACCATTTGCAGCCGGAGGTGTAGGCTCTTGCGTAAATGCACCTGAAAGCTGGATCATTCAATCATGCTGACGAGCAGGCTCAAGGGTTCTCGCCTCTGGCGAGTCCCCGCATGTCTTCATGCGAGCACAATCGCGCAAACAAGCCAGCTCCACGGTGGCATGGAATTTTCTGCCGTATGTCTTTTGCAGTGAAGGACGGCCTAAGCAGGTCGTTCGGCAAATGCAGATGGATACTTCCATCCGAGGAGGTATGTCTGACCGACTAACAGAACGCAACAATTCGTGGCAACCGCACCGCAGGTCAGACAGTACGGTTGCCACAATCTGAAAGGAAAAAAACAATGAGATTCACGACCTTGCTGACGCTCGCACTTGGACTGAGCGCATGGACAACGTTTGCTCAGGACGGGTCGCCGGGTGGTCGAGGGAGATCCGGCGGCGAACGTTTTCCGATGGATCCGGTTTTGACCACGCTGGATGCAAACACGAACAACGTAATCGAGGCCTCCGAAATCAATAACGCTAGAGACGGGCTCAAAAAGCTGGATAAGAACAACGATGGCAAGCTTAGTTCTGACGAGATCAGAACACAACAAGCCGGCGGCGGAAATCAACCCTCATCCAACTCTTCCGGAGGTGGCAGGCGGCCAACGTCCCCACTCATGTCAGCGCTGGATGCTAATGAGAATGGTGAACTCGATGCCACAGAGATCGCCAACGCCAGCACTGCACTCAAGAAACTCGACAGCAATAGCGACGGCCAGTTGAGTAGGGATGAGATAATGCCCAAACGGCCTGGCGGAATTCGTGGACCCGGCGGGCCATCTCAACAAAAGCAGTAGATGGCTTTTTGGCGTCCAGCACGTGTTCGTCCATAGCAGTTTATTTATTGGTGTCGTCTTTGGCGCAACGCTGGCCGGAGTTGATCCGGTGACGGTTTGCGCCGAAGACGAAATCTGACCCTTGTGAGCATCTGGAATGGCGATCAAGGCATCGTATATGGTTGCTGGCAAACCCTGAAACGATTTTGTAGAGTCCTCACTCAGAAATGAGTGCGACCGTGAATGATAAACCACAGTTGCAATTTCGCCATTGGGTGATGATTGCCGGTTTTTGGGCGTTGGTGACGCTGGCCAATGCGCTTCAAGATTGGCTGACTCTACGCAAAGATATGGATGTAGCGGTGCTGTTTGCCGCGTCGGTCTGGCTGCCGTGGGCGTTCTTGACTCCATTGATTGCATGGATTGCGAGCCATTTTCCGCTGGAGCGAAATACCTGGCGGCGCGCTATCGCGGTGCACTTGGCGGGATGCGCCGCCATTTTCGTATTACTCGGTCTCCTGAGTTATTGGGTCATGCCGCCGCAGTATCTACGCCCTCCCCCCGCTGGATCTGAGCGTTTTCGTCCTTCGGCGGACGAACCAAGTCCACCTGTAATCATCCCTTCAATTGGCGAAGTTATCATCCGCCGAACGATCTTCCAGTTCCCGATCTACTGGGCCATCGTGGGTGTGGCGCAGTCATTCGCATTCTACGAGCGGGCGCGAGAAAGAGAACGGCACGCTGCTGTGCTCGAATCGCGTTTGACAAAGGCTCGCCTCCACGGTCTCCAGATGCAGTTGAATCCCCATTTCCTGTTCAACACGCTAAACTCAATCGCCTCGCTGATTCACCAAAATCCGCATGTTGCCGACGAAATGGTCGCTTCGCTCAGCGAATTTCTGCGGATGACCCTCAAAACGTCTGACCGGGCTGAGGTCGCGCTGCGAGACGAGTTGGCGTATCTCGACCACTATCTTAACATCGAACAAATCCGCTTTGGAAACCGGTTAAAGGTAGAAAGACAGATTGATCCGGCCACGCTCGATTTGCTTGTGCCGGTGCTCATTCTACAGCCGCTTGTGGAAAATGCTATTAGGCACGGCATTGAAAAACAGCTCGCTCCCGGGGTTGTGCGCATCATTGCAGCGCGCTCGGAAGACAGTTTGTGTTTGCAGGTGGCCGATAATGGGCGCGGTTTGCAGCAGGACTCAAAAAAGGATTTCAAAGAAGGCGTGGGGTTGACCAACACTCGCGCACGGCTGAACGAACTGGCCGGCACGCCAGCCTCCTTGGAAGTCCGTGAGTCGCCCGCTGGTGGCGTCGTTGCTGAGATTCGACTGCCCTGCCGGTCGCAACCAGTTACTTGAATGAGAATCCGCATCTTGATTGTTGATGACGAAACACTGGCGCGCGCCCGTGTCCGAAAGGCGCTAGCCGATGAGACGGATGTGGAAATTGTCGGTGAATGCGCTGATGGCCCGACGGCTTTAGAGTTCATCCAGGATCATCATCCGGACCTTGTGTTTCTTGATGTGCAAATGCCGGAAGTGAGCGGATTTGATGTGTTGCGCGCGCTCCCCTCGGAGAAATGGCCCGCGGTGATTTTTGTAACAGCTCACGATCATTATGCGCTGGAAGCATTCGAAGTGCACGCTGTGGATTACCTGTTAAAACCGTTCAAAGAGTCTCGGTTTCGGCAGGCCATGCAGCATGTGCGACAGCATCTGGAAAACCGGGACAACTCGGAGACAAACCACCGTTTCCAGTTATGGTTGCAGGCCCAAGAGCAAAATTCCGGCTATCCGACTCGTTTGACGGTGCGATCCGGGGAGCGGTCGGTATTTATTGCCGTTGACGAAGTGGATTACATCGAAGCTGACTCCAACTACGCCATCTTGCACGTTGGCGCAACCAATCACGTGTTGCGCGAGACACTCACAAGCCTGGAAGCCCGGCTTTCACCAAAGACCTTCCTTCGCGTGAACCGTTCAGCGATTGTAAACCTCCGACGTGTTAAGGCGGTCCAACCGGCGATGCGGGGAGATCACGTGGTCGTTCTCCAAAACGGCAAGGAGCTTCCATTGACGTGTGGCGTTCGGGAAATCCAGCACCGGCTTGAATTTCTTTAGCGTCATAGACCCCCGAATTCCGAATAAGATTTTAGTGGTAGATGCTGAACAGGTGCCTTTGAGAGCTGCGGGGAATGTCATGAGAATGCGTCAGACACTGTTCTTGATTCTCGTCTTGAACTCGTTTGCTTCCGGGCGTTGTCCTGCCACTTCTGGTTGGGGTTGGGCATTTGGCACAATTTGAGCGCCCTCATCGGCGAATAAATTGCCTACCGGGAGGGCCGCTCGCTGACGCGGGTCGGTGTAATGGCTGGCGGTCATTTGGATGGTTGAATGCCGGAGTTGCGCGCTGCCGGCGAAAATACCGTTTCGCTTGACGATGGCATCGCCAAAGAGCTTCCGCAGTTCGTGAACTTTCTTTTTCGCATCAATGCCGTTGCTTTCCAGCCATCCGATTAGCGTTTGCCAATGCGGTTCGCACCGATAGCGGCGATACGTCGTCTCTTTCCACTTCAACGGAGAATCGACGACGAAGCCATTTTGCTCCGGCTTTTTGAAACTGAGCAGTTCCTTCATCAATGACGGATCAACATATACAGTGCCGCCGGAACCGTGCTTGGGTTCGATGTACTGGTTAGCTTCGATTCGAATCGAATTGTCCTCCGAGTTCAACTGGGACCAGAGGCAAACATCCGCCTCGGCCCGGCGCAGTCCCGCACAAAGGCACAGCAAGAACAGCTTGTAGGCTTCCGAAGCCTGCGAGCGAAGCTCATTGCGAGCGTTTGTAACGAGTTTCTCGTAAGTGACACCGGCAGGAGATTGAAACTTCATTGACCCCACACGCTCAAAATCCACGGTATCGAACCAATACACCCCCCGTTCCCCGAGTTGTCCATCTGGCACTTTGAACCGGGGAACCTTAACCGCAAAATTCGGCTTGTTGATGATCTTTGAACTAAAGAGGCTCTTGCAGTGGCGCAACGCGCTGTTGAAGGAGCGATTCACCTCAAGCTTGCGCCGAGGGTCACTACCCGCGCGTCGCAAATAGGCGATCTTCCAATCGGCCACGGCGGCGGGCGTGATGGCAGAAAGAGGTATGGCATCCACTCTTTCCCGCCAACGGGTCAAACCGCCACCGTAGTAATTGTAGCGCGAGGCATCCGTCTTCACCCCCTGGATGTGAGCCGCCAGCATTCGGAGATATTGGGCATAGCGACGGAAGGTTTTCGTCTTGAGGTTCGATGTTCGCTCGACCTCAGCAATGAATTCTCCCACTGTCGGTCCGGCTTCGCTGCGTACAGCCTCGACCGCAGTCTTCGGGGTGAGTTCCGCCAGAGTAGCTGACCAACCTTTGGCGACGAGTGACAAATAGATGTCACGCGCTTTCAAGGCGGCTTCTTCCTTTAGTGCCGTGCCAAGTGCCAGCCGCTTCCTGATTCCTCCAAACTTCATCCGAACCGAGTATTCGGGCACCTCCAGGGTTTTCCCTTCGTACTCGTAGGTCCTCCGTTCGACACGCGCTCGCCAGAAGGCAACGTGGGTCTTTGGAACAGAACGAGAGCGTCCCATCTCATCGCTACCGCGCGGTTCGCTGCGGTCGCTGCTTACGGCCCCGGGACGAAACTTGAGAGTTCCTGTTGTGTCCGTTCTTTCGACGCTCACGCCCCCAGAGCATGTGGCTTACAGCGACTTGTTTGGTGTAGCTGGCTCACAACCTATGGTTCTCATTAACGGCAAATGCAGATGTTGCCGCCGGGAAGGGCGTCGCAGGCGACGGGGGCAGGAGTGGAACAGGGTCTAAATTAGGATTTTCTGGGCCACTTCTGGGCCACTTTTTCGGTCGTGGTCGGTTGTGATGGGTTGCAGTGAGAGAACGCGGCGCCGACAAGAAACGTCGCAACGCGCTAATAAAAGCGGAGTTACAGAAACTCGCCGCAACTGAAGACAACTGCCGCAAACTCTTGATTTTCGCCGGTTTTCCAACTCATAATCGCTTGGTCGGGGGTTCAAATCCCTCTGGGCCCACCATACCTACGCAACCAACCCGCATTGCGCCCACAAACCGCTCAGGTTTTCGGCACCGGACCTTTCGACGGCTTCGGCGGCAGGTTGATGCGGAATTCCTTCAGCTCCGCGTAAAGGGATTGGGCAAGTCCTGACTTTTGAAACCCGATCACCTTTGCGCCCTTAATTCCGAAATGCTGCTCCAGGTCCTCCGAGGTGTAACGTTGAACCACCGGGTAATGCGAGAATTCCCGCACGACTTGCTCCCGGCTGGCCTCCGATAGGTCGCTGGTGATCAACACGAAGTGCAGCCTGCTCTTGCTGCGAGCCAATGTTTCCCGGCCAACAATCAGATTGCGGGAGCGTAGGACAAAGGGAAACAACCGCTCCACGGGCTTCTTGGCAACTGGTTCTTTCACCGGGTCAGTTTACTGGGGAACAAGGCTCCCGACAACCAACCATCCCCCACAGAAACAGCAGTCCTCGTTCGCCTGTCGGACCGCGCCCGCTACAACAAACAAGGGCAAGACCACGCCGTCAGGCCTTCACGGTGCTCATCCGTTTGAGGGTGTCATCCACTTCGTCGGGGGTCAGCATACCGATGGTGATCGCATCAACCAGACGGTTGGCGAAGACGTATTTCAGGGAGGCGTCCTTTTCCTCCGGTTGCTTGGCGAACTTTCCGGCGGCGAATATCTTCATCCCCACCACGGCCTTGCCGTTGGCGCGGGCAGTCTTGAGCACGGCCGAGACCTCCTCCACTGAGCCGTCACAGGAGTGTTTCGAGCCCCCCCTGTGATTAATGCGGGCAAAAATCACATCAACCCAGGGATGCTCGGACGCGACCTTGAGCGCGCCAAAATCATGGCAGCTCACGCCGACGGCGCGAACGATCTTCTGCTGCTTGAGTCGGGAGAGGTCATCGCGGATTCGCTCGTATTCGCTGGGCCAGTTGGCGTTCTGCATGCAATGAATGAGGCAGACGTCGAGCCAGTCAGTGCCAAGCTCCTTGCGGAAGCGATCGACCTCTTCCTGGGCGCCACCCGAGGGCGTGACCCAGTTTTCTTTGCGCGGCCAGATCTTGCTCAGGAGCGTGAACCTGTCGCGGGGCAACCCCTTGATCACTTCCTTCACGAACGGATGGGAGCCGTAGAGATCGGCCATGTCAAAGAAGGTGATACCTTGATCCAGGCTGTGGCGCGCCAGGCGGTCGAATGCTTCCTTGCCCTGGCGCGTTTGCTCGGACGAGTGGTTATACCCGTTGTAGCCGGTGCCTTGGGCAAGGCGGGTGACCTTGAGTCCGGTCTGGCCCAGCGAAACCAAATCGGTCCCCTTAAAGTGTGCGGATGCTGCGGCCTCGGCAGCTCCCAGGGAGATCGGCGACGTGGCAAGCAAGCCGGCGCTGGCGAGCGTGGTCTGGATGAACTGACGACGGGTGAACTGGCGCATAGACTTATTCTCAACAAGTTGGCTTTAATCTTCTACACAATCATCACCCGAATTGCCTGATAAGTCCACTCGCAGATTCGTGGCGTTGGGACTTTATTGAACCACAATTATACATCCGGGTCAGCACCGAAAATCAATGCACCGACGGCCAGGAGCGGGAGCTTCGACGTCATTGTCGCCAGCGCGCCTAGGTCAACCGTTCGGTTGCCCGCCCCAGGATAGCCGCCTAGCCGCCGGATTGGCCAAATCTCCAGTTGACAACCGGCCGGCTATCGAGTATGAATTCAAACACTGAAAAACGCATGAAAGCCACTAGACTGCTGAGGCTCATCACCGCCGTTCTCGGCATGCTCGCCGCGACTCCCGCCATGGCACTCATTTCGCTTGATACTGTGCCGGTGGGCGACATCGGGAATCCCAACGACACCACTGGCCGCGGCGGCGTGGCCTACGCTTACAGCATCGGCAAATACGAAGTGACGCTCGATCAGTACAACGCGTTCCTCAATGCAGTGGGAGCGACGGACACCTACGGACTTTACAGCTCCTACATGGGCAGCTTTACGCAGACCCGGGGTATCGCGCGCAGCGGGTCGGCGGGCAGTTATACTTACTCAGTTATTGGAAGTGGGAATCGGCCGGTGACGTGGGTAAGTTGGTTTGACGCGGCGCGTTTCGTCAACTGGCTGGAGAACGGCCAACCGATGGGGGCGCAGGATGCCTCGACTACGGAACGTGGCGCGTACACGCTGGACGGCGCGTTAAGCGGCGTGGGCTTCGCGCGAAACTCCGGGACAACGTATGGTTTGCCCACCGAAAACGAGTGGTATAAGGCGGCGTATTACCAGCCGGCGGCCCAGGGGGGGGACAGCGATGGCTACTGGCTTTATCCGACAAGCAGCAACCTCCAGCCTAACAGCCGCAATGGCAGCGCCACCGACCCGAATAGCGCGAACTACTATTATAATGATAACATCGCCAACGGCTTCAACGGCGGGTTTGCGGTCAATAATTCCACAACCTACCCGACCGGCAACGCGCTAACAGACGCGGGAGCCTTTTCGCTGGCCACCAGTTTCTACGGCACTTCCGATCAGGGCGGCAACGTGTCGGAGTGGAACGATGCGATCATCGAGGACTACGCTTACCGGGCCTACTGTGGCGGCTCGTGGTTCTATGGTGTTGGCCTCCTGTGCGCCGACTATGACCTCAACGGCCTCTCCCCGGAGCAGGAAAGGGAAACTTTGGGGTTTCGTATCGTCAGGATTCCTGAACCAACCGCAGCCGGGCTAATAACCTTGGGCACAGCCCTGCTGCTCTGGCGGCGAAGGCCTACCTTCTGCCGTATCGCGTCGCAGGGTTCCCTAACCGAGCCGACGACGGAAGCCGGCCAAGCCGCCTTGGCTTCCACTCCCCGATTTAGAGCCATAGGGTAGCCCTCACGTGGCTTAATAGACGCTCTCTATTAAGTCTGTGGGGGGGGGCTACGGGAGTAGCCCGGGTTGACCCACCCTCAACCCATACGCAAGCTTCCTGAATGAGCCCGGGATGTGGCGGCAAGAGCATTGACGGGTGCCAGGCCCACCCTAAACCCCGGAAAGAACCGAGTTTCCAGGGTGAATCTGTTGCTGTAACCAATGCATCAACAACGAGATGCGGGACTATTGAGCGAGATCGGCGGGGTTGTCTGCAAAACCTTACACTCCGATTAACTCTAGTAATTGCTCATAAACTGTTGGCTTTTATTGGTTTACGAAATTGAACCTTCCTGGCCGTTCAAAAAGCGTCGGGCTTTCTTACATTAGCTGGAATGGCTGATTCTCCAATTAACCTGTAGACAATGAAAGACGAGTATTGGTGTAAGGTGTTGTAATGAATTAACTTAACAACAAACGGAACCGGGAATCCTGACCTTCAAATAACCTGCTGGCATACTCTGTGCTATTTTTGGACACGTCCTGGAATTGGTGAGTTGAGCGGGATGGCACCCATTGCCGACGTGACCGGGAATGGGGGCGGAGTTAAAGTTCACAAGAGACAAGATAGAAGACTGGAAATGATTATGAAGAAACTGTTACTGATAGCTGTTACTGCTGGCGCTCTGCTGATGCTGGGGAACACAGCAAGCGCCATTGGTGCGATTGACGTTATACAATCTCCAACTGGCTTCTTCACCCCGAATGATGCCGTCAAGCTGAGCGCCCCCTATTATCGGTGGTGGAATGAAGACTGGGGATGGACTCACAGCGGTACGCCGTTTGCAGGTGTAGCCACCATTAATTCCGCGACACTGAACATCAGCGCCTTTGACGTTGACTGGCCGTCTGGTCAGGTTGACAACATTTACGCTTACGATAACGGCGTAAAGACCCTCCTCGGAACCTTGACGGGCCAGAACCAAACTTGGTCCTACGCAACATTCGTTTTAGGGCCTGAGTTCTACGACGATATTCTGGCCGGCCTGCAGGTTTGGATGGATATTGATAGCACCCACAACTATGACACCTGGGCTATTAGCCTCGCCAAGTCCGTGGTTGAGGTTAATGGTAACCCCATCCCCGACCCCGACCCCACGGTCCCTGATGGTGGCGCCACTGCCGCCCTGCTGGGCTTGGTCATGGTGGGCCTTGGCTGCTTCCGCCGAGTTGTGAAGTAATCCCAAAAAGGAAGTTCCCATCAGTTCAAACCCGCCTTGTGCTCTGTGTGGCCAAGGCGGGTTTTGCTTTCTTCAGGCGGGCGGCTCGAAGAGGGCGCCGCAAACACCAACTCCGCCGAGAAGACGGACGTAGCACTGGGATGAGGAGTCCGCAGAATTCCGCTGGATCGGGAAGCTGGGTTCCTTGCGCTAAGATTGCCCAGCAAGAGATTGGGAGGAGCGGGCGTCGGTGCTGCAAGAGCTGGCTAATTATGGCCGGTTGGGGCATGCTGCGCGGATGAGCCAGACTGCCAGCTTGCAGCCCGCCATCCGGGTCGTGATGATGCCCCGCGACACCAACTCGATGGGCACGATCTTTGGGGGCATTATCCTGAGCCACATTGATGTGGCGGGGGCAGTCGAGGCGCGCCGGCAT
The DNA here is from genome assembly GCA_035358715.1 of Verrucomicrobiota bacterium. Taxonomy (GTDB): domain Bacteria; phylum Verrucomicrobiota; class Verrucomicrobiia; order Limisphaerales; family UBA8199; genus UBA8199. The sequence goes on along the minus strand of DAOPPX010000014.1, from coordinate 30,801 downwards.
TCGGACAAGAAGCTCGTGACGGTGGCCATGCACGAGGTCAAATTCATCGCCCCGGTTTTCGTAGGCGACCTGGTGAGCTTCTATGCCGAGACAGTGAAGGTGGGCACCACGTCGGTGACGGTGCGGGTGACGGTGGACGCCAAGCGCAGCCGGCCGCCGCATGAAACGATGCGAGTGACCCAGGCCGAGGTTGTCTATGTGGCGATTGATGAGCCGGGGCATTCCGTGCCGATTTAGCGGCTGACGGGGTCCGCGGGAGGGAGTCAGATTGTCCAGCCCCGGGGCGGCTCGGGGATCTGCTGCATCTTGCGCGCGCAGGTGGTGGTATAGAGGATGCCCTTCTCTCCAACGCAGGGTGTCCCGCTGTCGTGGAGGCGGCCGGCGTTCAGCGCAGTCTCGTTTGGGCTCCGGGAACATTGTGATGGACATCGGCGGAGTGGATTCTAGAGTTTTCCAATGGGCCCGCTGCAAACAGAAAAGGCATACGATGCACAAGGCAATCCCGGGGCCTGGGTAGCTCTCGATCCTGGCGCCGAGCCGGTGTTCGTCGCCCGGCACCAATGGATCGGCGTGGACTTGGACGGCACGCTGGCGCGCGACGATGGGGAGGGCCATTTTCTGCCGCCCTACCCGCTGGGCGAGCCGATCCCCGAGATGATCGCCATGGTGAAGAGCCTCCTGGAGGCGGGGGTAACGGTGAAGATCTTCTCTGCCCGCGCATGCGAGTCGGCGAGTATTCCGATTATTCAAGCCTGGGCGGAGCGGCACGGGCTGGGCCGGCTGGAGGTTACGAATCAGAAGGACTATGACCTGATTCGTTATTACGACGACCGGGCCATTCAAATGCTCCCCAACCAGGGGAGGCCCGTGAGTTGCCTGGCAGACAAGAGTCCGGTTGAAGCGTCAGCCCGGTCGGGCGCGCGTGGGCAGCTCAGCCCTCCTTCTTCGGTTTGTTCGGACGCTGTTTTTCCAGGCAGTCGGGGCAGATGCCGTGCGTGAAATCGGCCCCCAGATGCTCGTGGACGTAACCTTCGACCTGTTGCCAGTAGCCGCTGTCGTCGCGGATGCGCTTGCACCAGGCGCAAATGGGCAGCAGCCCATGCAGCAGCTTGATCTTCTCCAGCAGGTGCGCCATGCGGGAGGAAACGCGCCGCAACTCCAGTAGCGCCATGACCTGCCGCGCCAGGACCTGCATGGCCTGCTTTTGCCTGGCCGAAAGCTGCCGGGGTCTGCGGTCAAGCACGCAGAGGGCGCCCAAGGCAAAGCCCTCGGGGTTAATCAGCGGGAAACCGGCATAAAAGCGCAAGCGCGGGGTCCGCGTTACCAAGGGATGGGCCACGAAGCGCACATCTTTGAGCGCATCCCGCACAATGAGGGGTTGGGACTGGAGGATGGCATACGAGGAGAATAAGGCCACGTCGCGCGGCCCCTCCCGGTGATCTATCCCCACTTTGGACTTGAGCCAGTGCCGGGACTGGTCCAGCAGGGAAACTGTGGAGAAGGGCACCTTGCACAGGTAAGCCGCAAGCCTGGTAATATCGTCGTAAAGTTCCTCGGCGTCGGTATCGAGGATGTGGTATTCCTTCAGGACTGCCAGTCGCTGCTCCTCATTGTCAGGGATCGGGGTTGTCATGGGGGGATTTGGGCGCGTAGCCCCTGCGACTATGTTCCTCAGGTCACTGGCGGAGAATACGCCATCCCATGTGCCTCGGCCACGGCTTTATGGGTGAGCTTGCCATCTATCACGTTGATCCCGCCCAGCAACGCGGGTTGTTGCCGGCAGGCCTCCGCCAGCCCGCGGTCGGCGAGCATCTCCAGGTAGCGGTAAGTAGTGGCGGTCAAGGCCTGCGTCGCCGTGCGCGCATAGGCCCCGGGCATGTTGGCGACGCAGTAATGGATTACGCCCTCCTCGACAAACACCGGGTGTTGGTGCGTGGTGGGGCGCGAGGTTTCCGCGCAGCCGCCCTGGTCAATCGCGATGTCCACCAGCACGCTGCCGGGCCGCATGCGCCGCAGCATTTCCCGGCGAAGCAGCTGGGGCGCTTTGGCTCCCGGCACGAGCACGGCGCAGATGAGCAAATCCACTGAAGGCAGCAACTCCAGCAGGTGGACCTCGTTCGAGTACAGCGTGTGGGCGGTGTGGAGCGTGATGTCCAGGAAGCGCATCCGCTCCAGGTCCACCTCCAGGATGGTCACATCCGCTCCCATGCCCTGCGCCATCCGCGCCGCGTTAATGCCGGAAGTGCCCCCCCCCAGCACAACGACTTTGCCGGGCAGCACGCCGGGCACGCCCCCGAGCAGCACCCCGCTGCCGCCGTTGTGTTTGGCCAGGAAATAGCCGCCGACCAAGACGGACATGCGTCCGGCGATCTCGCTCATCGGCTCCAGCAGGGGCAGCCGCCCATTGAGCTCGATGGTTTCATAAGCCAGGCCGGTGACCCGGGCTTTCATGAGCGCCTCCGTTAGCTCCCGGCTGGCCGCCAAATGAAGATAGGTGAAGAGAATTTGCCCGGCCCTCAGGAGTCCGTATTCGGAAGGTAGCGGCTCTTTAACCTTCACCACCAGGTCGGCCTGCTCAAAGACCGCCGCGTGATCGTTTACCAACGTCACGCCCGCTTGGGCATAGTCCGCGTCAAGGTAGCCTGAGCCGGCCCCTGCGCCGCGTTCGACCACCACCTTGTGGCCGCGTTTAATGAGTTGATAAGCCGCCGAAGGCAATAGCGCCACTCGGTACTCCTGATCCTTAATCTCTTTAGGGACGCCAACAATCATAGAAAACACCAGTTGCGGCGGGAGAGGCGGCGACACCACTCAAGACGATGGCCATGCCATTGCCCTTTGGCTTCAACGGCAGATACCAATCGCTGCCAGCCCGTCTTTGTCCAACATGTTTGAAGTGCTACCATAAGGCCGGGCAACCCCTGGCTGCAAGGGCATTCCGGCGCCTCCGGCCCGCAAGTTCTAGCGCGAGCGCATGGCCCGGCAGCCGTCGCTCGATCGCCTATTGCTTTGCCGCGTTGTTCGCCGGGCCCGTCAGTTGTCTTAGCCCCTGCGCCCGGTTGACGAGCGCCAGCAGGTTGACTGAAGCGGCGGCCTGCCGCTCGGCTTCCTCGATCCGGTGAAACTCGCCGTAAACCTCGACGCAAGCTGGCTCGTCCCGCGTGGCGCACTCCTGCCCCTGGCTGGCGCGCATGGCCAGAAGAACGTCGTGGCAGGTGATTTGGTCAAGTGGCCGCGCCGGGAAATAGGCCGGCTCGGCTCCCGCCGTCTCATTGACCAGCCGCGCGGCGGCGAGGGTCTGCATGACTTGCTTGACTAGGCGGGTCGGCACCGCCAGGGCCTCAGCAATCTCCAGGGCGGCGGGCGGCAGCTCGCCTCGCGTGAAACGCTCGCCGATGCAGGTCATCAACCGCAAGGCAACGAACTCGCGCCCGCGCTGGTTGATGTTGTCAACCTGCCTTTCCTCCAAGTAGGTGGCCCGGTTCTGGTAGGCATAGGCTACCTGCGCGCCGAACAGCAGGATCAGCCAGGAGAAGTACAGGCCGATCATAAACACGGGCACCAGCCCAAGGCTGCCGTATATCTTGCTGTTTGACACGACGCGCGAGACGTAGAGCACGCTGATCAGGTTGTTCAAATGAAAGAGAACGCCGCCCGCCAGGCCGCCCACCAGCGCCGCCGGCCAACGGACCCGGGTGTTCGGCATGAGCGCATAGAACAAGGCAAAGCTGAGACACAAGACCGCCACGGGCAGGAACTTGAAGATAAGGTTGCCCGCCACCGGCATGGTCGTCAGCAACTCCCGGGGGCCCTCCAGGTGCGGCCCCGTGGCCAGGCCCAGCGCGACGGTCAGCAGCAGGGGCCCCAGGCTGATCACGCCCCAATACAGCACAATGCGCATGAACCAGCTTCGCCCGCGGGTCACGCCCCAGATGTCGTTGAAGGTATCCTCGATGCGGCTCAGCATCGAGATAGCCACAAAGATCAGCAGGATGCTGCCCGTCAGGCCCAGGGCGCCGCTGCGGGTGTTTTGAATGAAATCGTGGATGTGCCGCGCGATGGCGCGCCGGGCTTTGACGGTCCGCTCGTCCTGGATGAGAGACGGCAGCACGCTCTGATTGGTCTCGCTGCCGGTGGCGGCCAGGGCAGGGCTATTGGTGGCCGGGAGCAGCAGGCCGGGCGCGGCGGCTTCGGGGCTCGGCGCCGCGGCCGGCGTGGCCGCGCCCGGAGACACGCCCGGGCGATTCGTGTGGAGCGTTGCCGGCGGGATGACGCTGGCCACAAACTGCTCGATAAACCGGTCAATCTGTTCTTCCCCTTCCTGTTTGAGGATGGCGCTGGAGATGCTCACGACCACGGCCAGCATCGGAATGATCGCCAGCACAGTTACATAAGACAGCGCCGAAGCGCGCACGGGGCAGCGGTTCCGGATGAAGCTCCTGCAAACCAGGATCCAGAAGTGCGCGAACCTCTGCCACTTGGAGAAGCTGGTCAGCGCGTGCGGCGTCCGCTCGTCCAGCAGCGCCTGCGTCTCCTCGCGGATCTTCTGAAACCTGGAAACCTTTCTTGCCATGCTGACTCCGCCAAGGCTAACAGAGCAACCGGGCAAGTCAATTGCACGAACATTGTCGTTGACAGATCGGCCCTGGCCCCGACTATTCGCCTCCAATGCTTGTCGTCTGTTCGGGGTCAGGCAGCGTAACCAAGTCCGCAGCTTAACTATGAATAATCAACAATCGCAGTCAGTGGGCCCGCTCCCGGGCTACATTACCAGCGCAGTTCCCAATTCCAAGGCCAATCGGGCCCCCTGGTATAAGAACACCGCGCCAACCTACGCGGGCATCTTCCTGTGGTTCGTTTTCTGGCAGGATGCCGCCAAAGCCGGCGCGCCCGGCGGCACGCTGGCGCAGGGGGTGGGCTGGGCGCTGCTGAGCCTGGTCATTGCGGCATTGGTCTGTCACTTCCTGTTCTATCTCGTGCCGGGCCTGTTCGGCATGAAGACTGGCCTGCCGCTTTACATTGTCGGCACTTCCGCCTTTGGCGCGCAGGGCGGCTTCCTGATGCCCGGCTTCCTTATGGGCGTTCTCCAGTTTGGCTGGGTGGGGGTGAATGTCTATTTCTCCTCGCTGGCGCTTAGCGCCATGATCCCCGTTGACGCGCGCATCATCATGGTGGTGTGGGGCGTGCTGGCGTGTTTTGTTGGGCTCAAAGGCATTCAGTATGTCGCCAAGGTGGCTACGTTTCTGCCGCTGATCCCGCTGGTCGTTCTGCTTTGGCTCACCGCCTCGACCATCGGCAATGTCGGCAGTTTCAAACCCGACGCTCTGATCGCCGCGCAAACGGCGGCCAACCCGACGGGGCCGGGCGCGTTGAGCCTGCTGGGGGTGCTGGCCGCGATGCTAACCTATGTCGTGGGATTCTTTGCCACGGCGGGCGCCGCGGGGGTGGATTTCGGCCTGAACAGCCGCGACGAGAAGGATGTGAGCATGGGCGGCTTGATCGGCATTGCTTTGGCCATCGTCGTCACGGCCGGCCTGTCGCTGCTGATTGTTGCGGGCACCTACGGCGGCATGAAGGACACGATTGACGCCGCGGCTACCAACAAGCTCAGCCTGAGTTCCTTCGACCTGATCCCCACCGTGCTCGGCGCGGCCACAGCCAAGTGGGTGATGTTTCTGCTGGCGGTGGCGGCTTTCCCGTCCGCCTGCTTCTCATCCTTCATTGCCGCCAATAGTTTCAAGACTACCCTGCCCAAGGTGAATCCCTTCATCTCGGTCGGCATCGGGACGGCGGTGGCGATCATATTGGCCGTCACCGGCGTGGTGGCCAAGGCCATCGCCGTGTTTGTGATCATCGGTGCATCGTTCGGCCCGATTTGCGGCGCGATGCTAGTGGACTACCTGCTGAGCGGCAGGAAATGGAGCGGGCCGCGCGCGGGCTTCAACCCCGCCGGCTGGATCGCCTGGGCGCTCGGCTTCGGGGTCGGCATCCTGCCCAATCTCGGCGTGGCGGTTCCGGCCGCGCCCGTGCTGGCCTTCGTCATTGGCGCGGTGGTGTATTTCCTCTGCGCCAAGCTGGGCTTGCTCTCGCCCGTGGTGCCAGTCTCAGGCGCGCTGGCTGAAGCGACCAAGTAGGCCGCGGGCCTGTTGCTCTTGAACCCGCTTTGGCTCGCGTGGGCTGAGGCGGGCTTTTGTTTTCACCCCTCGGTGCCGTTGCCGTTCGCGCGCCGTTCCCAGCGGCGCGGGGCGCGCTCGGGCAGGCTGGTGTCCACCTTGGCGTAATACGTTTCCTCGCCAAAGCGTTCGTTGGCGGCTTGCTGCAGTTCGCGGGAGGGCGCCACCGAGAACTGGTCGTGGGTCTCGATGAAGATCACCTCGCCGCCGGGGCGGACGAAGCACAGAAAGAGGGGGCACTTGCCGCGGTGGGAGGTGGCCAACTCATGGACCACCTCGAGGTGTTCGGGCTTGAGGTGCGCCGTATGCAGCCGCAGGTGCACCTGTTTGGTGAACCGTTGCGGCGCGTCCTCCAGCGGCATGATCTCCTGCGGGAAAATCTTGGGCCGGTCGTCGCCGGTATTGACTTCGCCGATGATCAGGATGGCCTTGCCGGGCACCAGCAGCTCCCGGTATTTGTCGTAGTTCTCGTTGAGGCAAAGCACCTGCACCGAGCCTTCGAGGTCCTCCAACGTGGCCAGCGAGTAGGGCTTTTGGGTCTTCTTGGAGATGCCGTTCTGCACCGCGGCGATCAGCCCGCCGATGCGGGTGAGGCTGCGCGGGGGCAGTTGGGCGAGCGTGGCGGTATTGGCCAATGCGTATTTCTCCAGGATCGGGGCGAAGGGAGTCAGCGGATGGCCCGTTACATAGAAACCGAGCAACTCCTTCTCGCAGGCCAGCAACTTGTGCTCCGGCCATTCCGGCAGACTGGCCGCGTCCTCCGGCTGCGCCGCGCGCTCTTCCAGGGCGCCAAACAGGGATGCCTGCCCGCGCTGCCGGTCCGCGATGACGCTGGCGGCGCGCGCCAGCGTGCGGTCGAGTTGACCGCAGAGCGTGGCGCGTGTCTGGCCGAGGCTGTCGCACGCACCGCACTTGATCATTGCCTCCAGGATTTTACGGTTCACCGTGCGGGCGTCCACCCGTTCGCACAGCTCACTCAGCGAGCCGAACCGCCCCCCTTCGCTCCGGGCCTTGAGGATCGCCTGGACGGCAATCTCTCCCACGCCCTTGATGGCGGCCAATCCAAAACGGATGGCCGCTTCGGGCGCGCCCGGCTGCGCGGAGGCCGGCGCTCCGGGCGCCGGGGCGAAATGGACCTGGCTTGCGTTCACGTCCGGCGCCAGGACCTCGATGCCCATGCCGCGCGCCTCGGCAATGTACTGGCTGAGCTTCTCGGTGTCGGCCATGTCGTTGGTCATCATGGCGCAGAAGAACTCGACCGGATAATTGGCCTTGAGATAGGCGGTCTGATAGGCAAGCACGGCGTAGGCGGCGGCGTGCGACTTATTGAACCCATAGCCGGCGAACTTCTCGAGCAAGTTGAATATCTGGTCGGCCTTGGCGGCGGGGATGTGGTTTACCTGCGCACAGCCTTTAACGAAGGTGTCGCGCTGTTTGGCCATTTCGTCGGCCTGCTTCTTGCCCATGGCCCGCCGCAGCATATCCGCCCCGCCGAGCGAGTAGCCCGCCAGGGCTTGCGTGGCCTGCATCACCTGCTCCTGGTAGATCATGATGCCGTAGGTCTCGCGACAAATCGGGGCGAGCAGCGGGTGCTCATACTCGATCTGGATTTCCCCGTGGCGGCGCTTGATGAATTCCGGGATCAGATCCATCGGCCCCGGCCGGTAGAGTGCAATCAACGCCGTGATGTGCTCCAGCGAGGCAATCTGGAACTTGCGGCACAAGTCGCGCATTCCGCTGGATTCCAACTGGAACACGCCGAGGGTGTTTGCCTTGTTCAACAGCTCGTAGGTCTTCGCGTCATCGAGCGGCAGGGCGTCAATCGGCACTTCCACCCCCCGGGTCTGCCGGACCAGCTCGCACGTGTTGCGAATGACCGTGAGGGTCTTAAGGCCCAGGAAATCCATCTTCAGCAGGCCCAGTTTGCCCACCGGCCCCATGGCATACTGGGTAACAATGGCACCGTCTTCGTCCTGCTTGAGCGGCAGCAGGTTGGCCAGCGGTTGGTCGCCGATGACCACTCCCGCCGCGTGCACCGAGGCGTTGCGCGTCAGGTCTTCAAGCACCAGCGCCGTGTCAACGAGCTCGCGCGTGACTTCCTCGTTCTCGTAGGCTTGCTTGAGTTCGGGCGACTGCTTGAGCGCCTTCTCAAGCGTCATCTTCAGGTCGTACGGAATCATCTTCGCCAGCCGGTCGCCATCGCCAAAGGACAGCCCCATCACCCGGGCCACGTCGCGCACCACCGACTTCGCGCCCAACGTGCCGAAGGTAATGATCTGCGCGACGGCGTCCTTCCCGTACTTTTCGCGGACGTATTCGATGACATCGGCGCGGCGGTCATCGGCGAAATCTATGTCAATGTCCGGGGGGTTGACGCGTTCGGGATTGAGGAAGCGCTCGAAGAGCAGCCCGTAGCGGATGGGGCAGACGTTGGAGATCCCGAGCAGGTAAGTGACCAGCGAACCCGCCGCCGAACCGCGCGCGCTGCATGGAATCCCGTGCTCATGGCCGTAACGGATGAAGTCCCCGACGATCAGGAAGTAGCTTACGAAGCCCGTCTTCTCGATGACCTTGAGTTCGAGCTGGAGGCGGTCCAGCAGCGCCTTGACCGCCGCCGCCACGGCGGGGTCGGTGGGAGAGATCTCCCCGCCTGCGGTCTTGCCAGGCACCCCGGCATCCGGGGCGGGCGCGCTCGCGGAACCGGCGGGCGGGGACGCCTCCGCCTCATAGGCGGGCAGCCGCCGGGGGTCTTCGACGCGCTCGATCACGAACTCGCGCCCCTCCGCCCGCGCGTGGATGCCGTAGCGGTTGCGCAATCCCTCGGCCGCCAGGTGCCGCAGGTAGCCTTCGCGAGTGAAGTGCTCCGGCGGGGCGAACACCGGGTAATGCATCTTCTCGAACTCGATCTCCAAGTTGCACTTTTCGGCCACCTCGAGCGTGTTCAGCACCGCTTCCGGGACCTCGGCAAAGCGCGCTTTCATTTCATCGGCCGAGCGCAGGTAGAACTGCCCTTCGGCGTACCGCAACCGCTTGGTATCGGACAACTGCGCCTGCGTGCCTATGCAGATGAGGCAATCATGCGCATGCGAGTGGCTCTGCTGGATGTAGTGCACGTCGTTGGTCGCGACGAGCTTCAAGCCGAACTCTTTCGCCCACGCCACCAGGTGCCGGTTGACCTTGGCCTGCTCGGGCAAACCGTGCTGCTGCAGTTCCAGGTAGAAGTTCTCCGCCCCAAGCGTCTGTTTGAACCAGTCAATGGCCGCGCGCGCCCGCGGCAACTGGTCTTTCTGAATCCACTCCGGAATCTCGCTCGCCAGGCAGCCCGAGAGCGCGAGCAGGCCCTCCCGGTGCTCCGCCAGCAGCTCCTTGTCAATGCGCGGTTTGTAGTAATACCCCTCGGTATGGGCCCTGGTGGCAAGCTGGATCAGGTTCTTATAGCCGGCTTCGTCCCGGGCCAGCAGCACCAGGTGGTTGTAAACGTCGCGCCCGCCGGTGCTGGCCTTCTTCTCGAACCGGCTGCCCGGCGCCACATAGACTTCGCAGCCGATGATGGGCTTAATGCCGTGCTTCCGCGCCTCGTTATAGAAGTCAATGGCGCCATAAAGCACGCCGTGATCGGTAATCGCCAGCGCCGGGAATTTCAGTTCGCGCGCCTTGTTCATCAACCGGTCCAAACGGCATGCCCCATCGAGCAGCGAATACTCGGTGTGCAGGTGGAGGTGGACAAATTCTGCGTGCGGCATGACGCCAATTTACGGCGGGTGAGCCGCGCCGGGCAAGCAAGAGATGTCCCGCCGCAGGCATCCAGCAAATTGCGTCTGAAGCGGACAGGACCGTCCGCGCCGCTCAAGAGACGCGTGCGGCTTCACGCGCCGCGTTCGCGTCGGAGAGAACGGCCAGCCTTGCCGGCCGACGGGCGGCTACTTGCTTTTCGGCTTGGCCGGCGGCGCTTCAGGCGAAGTCGGCACCCGCATGGCCTTTAGCTTCTCGTCCAGTATCTCGATCCCCGCCTCGGTCTTGAGCTTGGCGATGTAGTCCGGGAACTGCTTTTGGAGCGCTTGCTGCGTCAGGGACTCTTTGACGTTGTCGGCAACCTTCGCCAGCTCCAGTTTCCGGGCCGGGATCTTCTCGAACAGCTTGATAATGTGAAAGCCGAAGCGCGTGGTGACGATTTCGCTAACCTGGTTGGTCTTGAGCGAGAAGGCCGCGGATTCGAATTCCGGCACCATCTGGCCGCGGGGGAACGTGTATTCGCCACCCTTGTCCTTGGAGCCCGGGTCTTCGGAGAACTCCTGGGCCAGTTTGGCGAAGTCCTCTCCGGCGCGCGCGCGCTTGAGCAGGTCCTCCATTTGCTTGCGCTTCGCGGCCTTCTGGTCCGACGTCAACTCGGTGCCGGTCTTGGTGTCGGTAGTTGTCAGCAGGATGTGCCCGGCGCGGACCATCTCCGGTTGCTCGAACTGCGCCGGGTTGTCCTCATAAAACTTCTTCGCGTCGTCGTCGGTGACGTTGACCTTAAGCTCGCGTTTGAGAACGACCTCGGCGGTCGAGGTGTCGGTCCACTTGGAGAGCACTTCCTCGCGGGTGGTGTCCATGAGTTTCAATTGCCGGGCGAGCGCCTCCTCCGAACCGACACGGGTCTTGGCTTCCTCGAATCGCTTTTCGGCCAGCGCCTTGCCCGCGGCCTTGTCGGCGGGCGTGGCTTTGGCCTTCATAAGCTGGATCTGAATGAGCTGATCCAGCACCTGCCGATCTATCGCGGCCATTTCCGCGGGCGGCACCGTCTGGCCGCGCCCGGCCAGTTGGGCTTTGAGGCGGATGACCTCGTCGTCCAGCATGGCGCGGGTGATCTCAACGCCCTTGCCTTTGGCCACCACGGTGTTGGTGAAGAGCGTGTCGGCTTTGACAGCCGCCGCGGCGGGGGCGGTGGTTGTCTGCGCCGGCTGGTCCGGCGCGGCGCCCCAGGCGGGAGCGGCCGCCGCCAGAAGGAGCGGCATGGAGAGTCTTAATACTCGGATGTTATACATTTGCTTGCTTTCGTTTGTGACTACAGTTTGACCACCCTGACGTTGCTGATGTCCGGGTCCTTTTGAATCTCGTCCAACACTTCCTGCGGCGGCACGCTATCCAAATTGAGGACGGTTAAAGCCCGGCCGCCGACCGCATCGCGGCCCAGGCTCATGCTGGCGATATTCACCTTGTGCCGGGCCAACAGGGTTCCCAGGTAGCCGACCATGCCCGGCCGGTCCTTGTTGCTGAGCAGCAGCACCACGCCAAAGGGCACGATCTCGGTCGGCTGGCTGAAAATGCGCACAATGCGCGGGTTGTCCGGCGAGCCAAAGAAAGTGCCGCCCGCCGAAACGACCTTCTGGCCGTTGCGGAACACCTGCACATGCAGCCACTCGTTGAACGTCACCGGCTCGTTCGATCGCTTCTCCTCGACCGTCAGCCCGAGCGTCGAAGCGATGCTGCGGACGTTGACGTTGTTAAGCTCCTTCACCGTGGTGTGCGACAGGAAGCCCAACAGCACGGCGCGCGTCACCGGGTCAGTATTGGGCAGTTCCTGGGCTTTGCCGCCAAAGGTGATGTGCAGGCGATCTGCCTGCGGCGGGGCAAGCTGCGCCAGCAGACGGCCCAGCTTCTCGCCCAGGGTCAGGTAGGGCTTGACCTGCTCATAGGTCTTGGCGTCCAGATACGGCAGGTTGACGGCGTTGCGCACCTCGCCCGTCAGCAGGTAGGCGGCGATGACCTCGGCCACCTCGAGGCCGCATTTCTCCTGCGCCTCGCTCGTGCTGGCTCCCAGGTGCGGCGTGAGCGTGATCGCCGGGTGCTTGCGGAAGGGGTGCTCGGCCGGCAAAGGCTCGGTCGCATAGACATCCAGCGCCGCGGCGGCAACCTTGCCCGAGTCCAGCGCTGCCAGCAGGTCGTTCTCGACAATTACCTCCCCCCGCGCGCAATTCACCAGGCGGACCTTGGGTTTCATCTTCGCGAACGACGCGGCGTTGAGCATGCCGCGCGTCTGGTCGGTCACCGGCATGTGCACGGTGATGAAATCCGCGTCCCGGTAGACTTCGTCCAGGTCGCTCGCCAACTCGATGCCCAGCGCCTGGGCGCGCGCTTCGGTCACAAACGGATCGTAGCCTAGCACGCGCATCCCGAAGGCCACGGCGCGCTTGGCCACCTCGCTGCCGATGCGGCCCAGGCCGAGCACGCCCAGCGTCTTGCCGGCCAGCTCGGCGCCTTGAAACTGTTTCCGGTCCCACTTGCCGGCGCTCATCGAGGCGCTGGCTTGCGGCACCTTGCGGGCGAGGTTCAGAATCATCGCAAACGACAGCTCGGCGGTGGACACGGTGTTGCCGCCCGGCGTGTTCATCACCACCACCCCGTGCTCCGTGGCCGCCGCCACATCCACGTTATCCACCCCCACGCCCGCCCGGCCCACGACCCGCAGCTCCGTCGCCGCCTCAATGACTTTGCGTGTCACCTTCGTCTCGGACCGGACGACCATGGCCATGACGTCCTTGACCACCGGCAGCAGTTCCGGCTCGGAGAGCCGCTTGGGCAGCACAACCACCTCGAACTCGGGGCGCTGCTGCAATACAGCGATGCCCTTCGGGGACACAGGATCACAAACCAGGATCTTCATATAAGAAAGGCTGCACTATAGGTGGGGGCAGGCCGGAGGTCAAATGCTCAGTCACCGGCATCGCGCGGGCGCGCCCCGGCCCCGCCCCCGTCCCACTGCCGCAGCAAACCCGTGGTGGCATCAGGGAGATTTCTCGCCGCCTCGGAATCCCTGCGGGGGAGCAGGAGTTCTGAGGCTTGAGGTTTCAGGTCTCCGAGCTTGCGAACAAGTCCTTGAGCTGGCGCGTGGCGGACTCCGCCAGCCTCTCGGCGCAGCCTGGCGCATAAGCCGTCGCGCCCGGAGTCACTTCGTAACCGCCCTGTTGGTAGGCCTCGCGGATTGGCAGGTAGCCCACGGCGTCATTGGCCAGTTCAATCACCATGGTGTGCTTTGCCGGACTGGCCCGTTTGATCGCCAGACCCGTCTCGCAAAACAGCTCTCCGGGCAGAGCCACAACGCCCACCGAGCCGAGGCGCAGCGCCATCACCTCGACGCGGTCCGGCATCGCTTGTTGTCCGCGCATCCTGATCCAGAGCGGTGCGCCGGCCTTGAAGTCCAGGCCGTCCAGGCCCGCGGGCTTGTTCTGCCGCCCGGTCTCCAGGAAGCGCCTGGCCTCGCTGCAGAGGCTGTCGCTGATCTTGAACCGCTCCAGCTCGACCAGCTCCCGCGACACTTTGATCGCATCCCCCTCAACCGGCGCGCGCGACCGCATTGCCTGCGCGACCGCGGCCGCCAGCACATAGCCCACCCGCTGGGCTGTGGAGTAGCCGCGCCGCGGGCTGGAGGGGTCGGCGCAGTTGATGTGGTTGACGTTTGCGCAGCAGCCGTTGAAGAACAGCGTCGTAAAGTCGTCCCGGACAATCCGGCGCATCGCCTCGTCCAAGTAACCAATGTAGTCGGCGGAGTAGAGCCAGTTCTCGTAATCGAGGATGGCCGGGTGCAGGGCGAAGTTAACCAGCGCCGCCGCCGGCGCGCCGCGGTCTTCCACAGTGAGCACAAACACCTCCGGATCAATCGGCCCCAGGGCATCCAGCACAAACCCCGGAGCCAACTCCTCCCAATTCATGTGGGTTTTCCCGTCGCGGCAGCGCAGCCGCCGGTTGAACGACAGCGAGGACTCTTTGGCATAGCCCGCCCTCAAATCGGCGGGCTTCAGATGCTTGTCCGCCTTAACGACCGCTTCCGCCGCCTGCTTCAGGAATGTCTCCACCTCCGCCTGGCCGGCGGCGGGAGTCTGGTAGAGTGAAACCGCCGCCGGCGCCCCGTGGGTATGGGACGCCGCGATCAGTACGTTCTCCGCCGGGATGGCGGTGCGCGCCGCGATGTGCTCGCGCATCATCCGCGCCTGGGCGCGATTGAGCATGCACAGATCGAGCGTGAGCAGGGCGACGCGCGCTCCGGCTCTGTTGGCCGCCACCAGCGCCCGCGCGCGCAGCGGATCGTGCGTGCCGCGGGCCGCGTAGTCGTCCCGGATGTGCCCCATCAGCGGCAGCCCCGGCGCCGGCGTGAAATCCACCTCGGCCACTCCGACTTTGAGTTCGGACATGGCCCTTAGCTACCACTCTTCCCGGCCCAATTCAAATGGGAATGGTCCTCCGGCGAGCGTATGCAGGAAACCAGCGGGGGAGAGTGGACATGATTCTGCGCCAGTGCCCGGGCAACGGCCCGGCGGACAGGAAAGTCCGCCCCCCGCAAACAAGCCCCGTGCTGCCGCGTACTTACGAGCGGCAGCGAGAGCGGCGCCAAACGAGCGCGCCTAATCCAAGCAGCCCCAATGTGAAGGTCGAGGGCTCGGGGATCATCGCCGTGATTTGCACCGTCCAATTAAGGACGCTGCTTTCAAAGTTGCCGGAAAGGTCGGTGAAAAAGAGCGTCCATTCCCCGTCTGAATCTTCATCCAGGGGGGCGCAGAAGCTATTCAGTGTTACCGTTCCGTGATCCGGCAGGTAAGACTCGCCGGACTGGGGGAACTCGACCAGGTGAATCGGGCCGTTGGCAGTCGCCTGGTCATCGAGCGTGATATTGGGAAAGCCCGCCGTCGAGAATCCAAACGTGAATTGCGGCTCGCCGGCATTCGGAGGATTGCCCGAGCCTACCCGGTTCAACAAGGGCACCGTCAGCCCTGGATTGTCATAAGACAGATGTGCGTAGAGATCGCCATTCCACCCGCCCGAGACGTTAATGATGACGTTGACGTCTATGAACATCCAACTGCCACCGTAGGTCGGGGGATGCGCTGCCTCCCAATCAATGGGCATGGTGAAGGAGACGCCCACGGGGTTGTCGTCTGGAATGACCACCGCCGGGCTCAGTGTCTGGGTCCAGGAATCGGTGACGACGGTTTGGGCCTGCAGCGTCCCGAGCGCGGCTATCAGCGCCAGGCCGGTTATTGTCAGCTTCTTCATCGTAAAATCCTTCTACTCCAATGATTACTGGTTGTACTTCAGGCGGTAATAGGCCTGGCTGGGCCGGCCTCCGAGGTCGCTGAAATCATCCGAGATCTCGAACTGGCCGGTTGGATTCATGGCCGGTGTGAAGAACCAGCTTCGGATCGTGCCTGAGAAGTCCGCGACGGTGGCGCGCTGGGCTTCGTAGGCAAGACCCGGCACGCCCTGGAACCTGACCGTGACGGGCCCGCTCGGCGGCACCGTGGGCGTCTGCGGCTGGCCGTACCAGTCGCCCTTGACAACCTGAATCGTCTTGCTGCGGCTTTCGCCGCGGGTATCAACGACCGTGTAGTTGAACGTGTCGTTATTGTTATTGGCCGGGTAGTAGAACAGCAGCCCCGGATGCGTCGGGTAGCTTTCGAGTCTCCCGCCGTTTGACGAGACCTTCTCGAAGCTTGCCATCACCACCGTCTCGCCGTCCAGCGGATCGGGATTGGGGAACAGCTTCGACACGGGGATCTTCCAAGTGGTGTTGGTGGAGCGGAGAACGACCAGGTTGGTGGCAAAGGGCACGTGATGGACCCTCAAGATACCATTGGTCCTGAGCAGCTCCCTGTCCCACACCAGGTCCGGTTCGCCAGCCACCGGCATCGCCGGGTCAATGGCGGCGAATGGCGTGCCACTGTAACTCGCGGCGACGAACAGAGGCCACTGGTCATTGGCCTGGAGCGTCGCGCCCCGGTTGGTGACATACAACGTGCCGCCCTCGGTCATCGTGCCAATCCCGGCGACCTGGTCGTGGGCGTAGGCCCGGTCTATGTCCACCCCCGTCAAGCTGCCGGCCTCCAGGGTAACGTTGCCGCTGTTCAGATCGGTGAGGGTGCCATATTGCTGGCCCGCGGCGAGCAGGCCCGGGGCCAGCAGACCGCCGCTCTTGACGGTCAGGTTGCCGCCCATGGTGCCCTTCCCGCGCAGAATGGCTCCAGCCTCCACGGTGGCGGTGCCGGTGCCAATCGAGCCGTTATCCAGCGTCAGTGTGCCCGCCTTGACCGCCGTGGTGCCGCTATAGGTGTTGTCGGCGCCGGTGAGCGTGAAGGTGCCGGCATCTTCCTTGGCCAGCGCAAGCGGCGAAGCGGCGCCGCTAGCGTGGTCGCGGATGATCCCCGCGAAAGTATAGTCACCCGCGTTGCTCACCGTCAGCGTCGAGGTGCCGAGGGCGGTGGCCGGGGCCTCGGCGTTCTGAATGACCGCGAAACTCTCCGACGCGCTGACTCCCTCGATGGTCTCGTTGTAGCCGCCCAGGTTGAACTTGCCGCTGTTGCCGCTGGAGGGGCCGGCGATGGTTACGACCGAGGTGTCGGCGATCTGATTGTGGCTCCAGAGCGAAAGCTGATCCGTGCCAACGCCATCGCCCAGGGTCACGTTCATCGGGATCGCGGTCACACCGTTATCCTTATCCAGCATGAGTTCCCCGTCCTCGATGATCGTCGCGGCCCCGGAGTAGGTGTTGGGCAGCGGTCCCGCCAGCCGCAGAAAGCTCGTGCCTTGCTTGACCAGGGTCGAGCCCGCCCCCTGGATCACGCCGGCCATGATAGTGCCAGTATTGTCCCGATTCACCCTCAAAGTCCCGGCGCTGGTGGCATTGGCCCCGCGTATATCCACCACGCTGCCTATCTCGCCCGCCAGCGACCCGATGGTCTCGGTGTAGCCGGCCACATCGAACAGCGTGCCGCTGTGCTTCAGGTAAACCCGCTGGTCGTCCGAGATGCGCTCGGAGCTGGTCCTGATCCTCAAGGTGCCCTCGTGAATTTCAATCGTCTTGGTGCCGGTAGTCGTTCCATACAAAGCAAGCGTGCCCGGACCCGCTTTGACGAGGTCGTTCGCTCCCATGGCAATGACCCCGCCGTAAATTAAGAAATTACCGGGAGTGGCATCCGCTATGTCTATCGTGCTCCAGCCGGTAACTGTGATGCCGCGATTGACTTTGACCAGCGAGGAGCCCGCCCCGGTCTTGGTCGAGCGCAGCACCGCATTCACGGTCAGTATGATGTTATCCGGGTCGAAGGTGCTCGGGTAAGCGCCGCAGGGATTGTTCACCGCATTCACGTCGCCGTTGAATTCAAACGTTCCGTGCCAAATGGTCAGGCCGCCGCTGTAAGTGCCGGGCCCGGTGTAAACCACTTTGCCGCCTTGAGTGTACTCGCAAATGTAAAGCCGTTCAGTGCCGGCAATCGTCACGGATGGGTTGATGGTCAGGGTGTAATTGGTCGCGGCGCTGATATCAACGTGACTGGTGTTGCCCGAGTACATGGTCAAAGTCTGGGTGCCGCCGAGCGTGACATTCCCGCTTCCTCCCAACAGGCGAACCGAACGCGCGGTGATGCCCGAGCCCATGGTGATGGTGCCGGCATTCCAAATCATCGCGTCATCGCGCGGCGTGCGGGCGGTGTTGTCCCAGACCACCTCCGACCCCGGGGCAGCTCCACTCCACCAGTTTGCAGTGCCTGTGCTCCACGTCCCGGTGCCGCCCAGGTTCGCGCCGGCGGTCGTGTTGCCGGTGACATTTGCGTCCGGGTCCCAATACCGGGCATAGCCCCATAGATTCTGCGGAGCGGTGAAGAGCAGAATGGCGAGTGCCGCGAGCACCCAGGAAATTCCAACGGAGGGAAGCGCGTGGGGACAAGATTGCGCTGCAAGTCGTTTCATGATCGGTCTGGTTTGTTGCTAATTACTACCTATAATACCGAGGCCATTTTTACCATTTTCCGAAGCGTTTGTCGAGCTTTTGATGCCCTGCAACGCGTTCGCCCCGCTGCCGGCTTCGGCCCGGCCCCATAGAATCCCGGGTGGAGACGGGCCTCTGGAGCCTCACAGGCGGGACTGATCGCCACCACAGGGACACCCTGTATCCCCTGGTTTTCGCGGGGAGTGGGCGGAACAACGCCAGAATACTTTTCTTGTGTGTGTTGCAGCAGGAGGGGTGTTTTTGAGTGCAGACGCGCCTTGACGCGGGAACAGTCGGAGTCGTCTGCGCCTGGCCGGTGGCCGGTCAGGGACTCGGATTGTCTCCGCCGCGCGGCGGCTTTGCCGCTTCAGAAAACGTCCGGGCTAGACCGATGGCCGCCGCCACGGGTGGCGGTAGGGGCGACGCAGGAGCTTGGTCGCGGCACGATCCCCGGCGACCTCGCGCTTCTTTGGATCATAGACCAGCGCGCGGCCAACTTCCGCCGCCACGTTGGCAAGGATGCAACTGGCGGTGGATATGTGGCCTTCCTCGATGTCGGCAATCGGCCGCCCGCGCCGCTCGATGGCGGCAAGAAAGTCGAGCATGTGGCGGCGGGTGGCCGGCGCGGCATTGAGCTCAATCCTCTTCTCGGTCACGTCCTCGGGAAACTGCTCCTTCTCATAGAGGCACTCGAAATGCAAGGGCCGCGCGTTCTTGTCCAGCGGAATGAAGTCGGCGCGCATCGTGCTGGCTTTGAGCACGCCTTTATCGCCGTGGATGAAGAGGGCCCACGGGTAGTCCGGGTCGGTCGGCGTGCCCCAGGTCCGATGCTGCCACACGCAATGGAACTGGTCGTATTCAAAGGTCGCGGTCTGTGTGTCGGAGATGTTGGACTTGCCCTCCTTTTGCACGTAGATGCCCCCGGCGGAGGTGATCCGTTTGGGCCAGCCGAGCCCCAGCATCCAGCGGACGGTATCGAACATGTGGACGCACATGTCGCCGACGATGCCGTTGCCGTATTCCATGAAGGTCCTCCACCAGCGCACGTGCGGCAACCCGTCGTAAGGCCGCAGCGGGGCGGGCCCGGTCCACATTTCGTAGTCGAGGAAATCCGGCACCGGCTCGACGGGCGGATTGCCATTGGCCCGCATGTGATAGAAGCAGCACATATCCACGTGGCCGATCCGGCCCAGCAGGCCGGCCTCCACCACCTGCTTCTTTGCATCAATCAAGTGGGGCGTGCTCTTGCGCTGCGTGCCGACCTGCACGACGCGGTTGTGCCTGCGAGCGGCGGCCAGCATGGCTTCGCCTTCCATCACGTCCACGCTGATGGGCTTCTGGACATACACATCCGCCCCCGCCTCGATTGCCGCGATCGCATGCAGGGCGTGCCAATGGTCCGGGCTGCCGACCAGGACTATGTCCAGGTCCTTCTCCTTGAGCATCTGGCGGTAATCGCCGTAAGCGCGCGGCTTCTTTCCCGATTTCTGCCGCTGGCTGGCCATCTCGACCGCGCCGGCGAGCATCTGCCGGTCCGGGTCGCAGATGGAAATGATCTCGACCGGCGCAACCTGGACCAGCCGCCACAGGTCGCTCTTGCCATACCATCCCGCGCCGATCAGGCCGACCCGCCGGGGCTTGCGGTTGACCAAATCCAGCGCCTCGGCGCCGAGCGACGGAAACGCGGCCAGGGCGGCGCAGGCGGAAAAGGACTGGAGAAACCGGCGGCGGCTGATGTTGAAGCTCGCGCCGGACCTGGAGGCCAAAACAGGGCTCTGCATGCGCACAGTATTAGGCAGGCCTGGCCGCGGGCACAACCATCGCTTGTGAACAGACGACAGACGGGTTTGTAACATCACCGGCCCGGCAGCGCGCCAGGCCCATCCCACAAACGCCGCGGCGGGGGCGCAGGCTCAGGCATCCTGGCCCACTGCAACCGACGTGAGTCCAATTCCGCCCCCGCCACATCCCGTCCCCTCACCGTCGCTCCTCCGTTGCTCCTCCGTCCCTCCTCCGTTCCACCTCCGACTGCCGGTCGGAGGAAGGACGGAGGAGGAACGGAGGAAGGACGGAGGAAGGACGGAGGAGCGACGGGGTTGCTATGGGGGCAACCGCCTGCCACTGCGGTAATGGGGGCCATTTGTCAGGCCAGGAACTCCTGGCACGGAGGGATTAAGGCGGGTTGTTCCCGCTGCCGCCAGGCGCAGGCTGCCGGCGGACTGGACTGCTACGGCGCAGCCGCAATGGCCTGGAGGTCGCGACGCGGGGCTTGCCAGGCTTTCCTGGAAGCGGAGGTGAGAAGGCCGCGTATGACCTGATAATCGGGATCATTGGTGTCCTGGTACACCGCGCCTTCGCAACGGCCGCTGCCGCCGGCGGCCTTGCTGAGGGGGGCGTGGAGGAAGAGCGTGCGCTCGGGTTGGGGCAGGTCTATCCAGTCCAGGCGGGTCACTTCGGCGGCTTTATGGCAGGCGGCGCAACGGCGGTCCTGCACCGCGGTGATCTGCCGGGAGAGTTCCTTGTCCGTGGCAATGTCATAGGGGATCGGAGTGGTGCGTTTGCGGACAAAGCGATCGTGGTAAGGGGCGTTGGCGTCCATCCATATCGTGAGGCACAGCCGCTCCTCGGCATTCAACTGGACGCGCTGGCGGTGGGCTTCGTCCGCGAGCGTCTGGAAGAGCTTGCTGCGATGCGCGCCGTAGGCAAGCGGCGGCGTGATGCTGGCATCCTGGAGATTGGGTTCGGCCGTGGCGACCAGTTTGGCCCGGTTGATAGTCTCGAAGGCGCGGTTGAAGCCGTAGCCGGGCACCAGGCCCCACCATTGTTCGTATTGGCGCGACCAGTCGGTGAGGCCGCCGCAAAAGTCCAGTCCGCCCGCCGGCTTGAGGCCGCTGTGGCATTGGACGCAATGCCGGTCGAGGACGGGCTGAACATCGCGCAGGAAGCTGACCGGCCGGTCGCCCCAGGGCGGCGGGATCAGGGCGCGCGGCGGCAGCGCCGCGGCCAGCGGCGGCGCGCCCGGGCGCGGCGGCAGGCTGCGCGTCTCATGGCAGCCGGCACAAGAGCGCTGCTCGCCCGGTTGAAAGCTGATGAAACTCCGCATGCGGCGCAGTTCCATGCGGTCCTCATCCAGCAACTGGAAATAGACGGCGGTGTCGGCGGGCACCTCGAAATGAGCGCTGCCGTCGGCCTCGACGGGCACGTCGCCGAGCACGCGTATGGGGGTCCAGTTGATCAGGTGCGGGCCTTTTTCGCCATAGCGGTGGCCGCCAAGCAGGTTGTCGTAGGGCCAGCCAATCGGCTCGGCAATGCGCACATAGCGGATGCGGTCGGCGAGTTCCTCCGAGCCGAAGCTCACGTCGCTGATGACGCAGGTGGCGTGGTTCAGCGCCAGATCCACCGTCTCGGGCAGGACCGGCGGGCGGGGACGGGGCCGCAGCGGCATCGGGATGAAGCACGAGATGGCCGGGTCGCGATGAATGAGTTCCTTGTTGCCGAAGACGTCCACGAGGTAGAGGGCATAGCCTCTGGCGTCCGTTTCCTTGTTTGAGTAGGTGTAGGACGCCAGGAAGAGCTTCTCCGAAAGGGCGTAAGGCGTCGAGTAGAGGCCCCCGCCGTCCCGGGTGCCGCCTTCGGGCACGGGCACGCCGTCCATGCCGCCTTCGGTCGGCTTCACGTCAGGCGTCACGATGGCGATGCCTTTGGATTCGTTGATGCCGAGAGACGGGTCCACGATCACCAGCGGGCCCACCGCCAGGGTGTGGTGTCCGGCGGCGATGCAGACCAGTTTCCGGCTGCCGGGGATGGAGCGGGCGTCCTCCAGGGACCAGGGATTGACGAAGTGCTGCTTGAAGACTGCATCCGCGCCGGTGCCGTCGGGCCGAATGGTCCAGATGGATTGAATATAGGCCCAACTGCGCTCGTGATATTCCCAGCGAAGATAAGCAATGCTGCCATCGTCCAGGGCGTGGGGCAGGTAATCACCGTCCTTGCTTACGCTCATGCGCCGGATGCCGGTGCCGTCGGGCTTCATCACGTAGAGGTTGCAGCTTGTTTCGTCCTTGTCGTATTCGTTGCACTGGAGCGAGGTGCCGCAGCGCTCGGAGACGAAGACAATGTCCCCGCCGGGCGCGTAGGTCGGGTCCAGATCGCTCCATTCGCCCGAGGTGAGCTGGCGCAGGTTCCGGCCGTCAATGCCCATCTCGAAGATATGGGTGGGCTCGACTGTGCGGCGGAAGTGATAACTGCGGGAGCGGTCCAGCCAGCCTTCGGGCGGCTCATCGCTCGGCGAGCGCGCGTAGCCGAACACGACGCGGCTGCCGTCCCACCACAGGTCCATGCCGTGCACATGGCCGGGACCCAGCGCCCGGTTCAGCAGGTAACGCACGCTTAGGGCGGAATCGCCCGGAGCGGCCAGCGCGGAGGACAGCTTCCGCCCGGCCGGGGCGGACAGGACACACAAATCTCCGCCCGGACGCGAGCACCAGGGCATGTGGTTAAGGCAGACATCGGGATAGGTCTCCTGCGTGAAGCGCTTGATGAACAGCAGGCGGTCGAAGTCGAGCGCGGGATTGGCGAACACCAGTTCGCGCACAATCCAACGGACCTCCCGGTAGAGGACGCGGCGCGTGTCGTCCGCGGCGTTTCCGGGCAGCAACTGGAAGCGCCGGGCGGCCTCATCCAGTCTCCGCAGCAACGGCGCGCAATCCACCCCAGCCTGGCGCAACTCCTCCGCCAGCCTGCGGCCTCGCTGGATAAAGGCCGCGGTGGGATACTCCGGGGGCGCATCCGGCGGTCTGAGGGATTTCGCGGTGGACCACTGGCTGATGCTGCTTTGATTGGCGGGCCGGTGCCGCGCAAGGTTGCGATCCGGCGCGACGGCCCCATAGACCTCGACTTCGTCCAGGTGGAAATAGATGGGTTGGGCGCTCGGGATTTGCAGCCGGACAAAGCGGCCGCGCACCGCGTCAGGCGGAAACTGCAGCTCCAGCGGCGGCGCGCCGCTAATGCCGCCGAAATGCTTCCCCTTGGTTTCGTGGCGCAGCGTCCATTGCTTGCCGTCCTCCGAGGTTAGCACGCGCAGGTTGTCGGCGTTATGCAGGCCCGGGGCGTAGTCAAGGCGGTTGAACACGACCACGCGGCTGAGGGAGACCACCTGGCCCAGGTCCACCTGCCACCAGGGGTTCGGCTCCTGGGCGGTGTGAAACGCATACTTGCCGTCTTTGACGCCGTCGCAGCCGCCTCGGGCGTCCGTCTCCGTTGTGGCCGGGCCCGGCGTGCCGTCCTCGATTGCCTTGGCCTGCTTCAACCAGTCCTCTTCGATTTGCCGGCAGAACTCCCGGCCGCCGAGCACCTGGTCACGCGGCTCGGATGAAGGCGGCACTGGCGCCAATGCCGCCGGCAGAAAAGCCGGCCAGAGCACACTCAGCAAGCCGGCCAAAACAAGACCAGCAGGCCGGCTCACAGGGGTTGCTGGTTTCATGGCGATAACACAACAATGCGCGATCATGTCAGCAGCCAAGCAGCTCACGGACTCCGGCGCGGAGGTCCGCGTGCTTCATCAATGACTCGCCTACAAGGATAGCCCGGGCGCCACACTTTGTCAGGCGCTCGACATCCGCCCGGGTGCGGATGCCGCTTTCGGCGACCAAGAGGGGCGAGCGGCGAGCGGCCGGCGGGGAAGCGCCCAAACGCGCGGCCAACCGCTCGGTGACAACCAAGTCCACCTTGAAGGTCTTCAGATCGCGGTTGTTAACACCGACCAGCTCCGCGCCTGCGGACAGGGCGCGGTCCAGCTCGGCTTCGTCATGCACCTCGACCAATGCCGCCAAACCCGCCTGCGTGGCCAGCGCCTGGAGATGCTTCAACTGCGCGTCGCTCAGGATTGCGGCAATCAGCAGAACTGCGTCGGCGCCCCATTCAACCGCCTCCAGCACCTGCCGCTCATCAATGATGAAATCCTTGCGCAAGAGGGGCAGCCTCACCGCCGCGCGAATCTCCTTCAGATACCGCAGCGATCCCTGGAAGAACCGCTCGTCCGTAAGCACCGAGAGGCAACTCGCCCCCGCCGCTTCGTATTCCAGGGCGATGCGGACATGGTCAAAGTCAGGGCAAATGACTCCGGCGGATGGGGAAGCTTTCTTGACTTCGGCAATCAGCGCGGGGCAGCCCTTTGCCGGGTTCCGCAGCGCGCCCATGAAGTCGCGCCGTTTGCCACCGATCCGCAGAGCGGCCTCGAAATCCGCGGGCGAGACCGGGCCCCGGGGCAGGCGCGCCACCTCCCGCTGCTTCTCCGCAACGATGGAATCAAGAATGTTCACCGCAGACGGGTTAGGGGCGCGCCTCGCGCGTGCCCGCTGCGCGCAGCCGCCCGCCGGCGGACGGGCATGTTCGCCCTCCGGGCTGGTCGTTACTCTTCTTCATCCTTGACTCCCTGCATTCGTTTGGTGGGACAGCCGGCGCGCAGCCAGGCGTTCACGAATTGGTCAAGGTCGCCGTCCATCACCGCCTGGACGTTGCTGGTTTCGACGCCCGTGCGCAGGTCTTTGACCATGCGGTAAGGCTGGAAGACGTAGCTGCGGATCTGGTTGCCCCACGAGATGCTGCCTTTCTCGCCGTAGAAGCGTTCCATCTCGGCCTTCTGCGCATCCAGGCGCTGGGCGTAAATGCGCGAGAGCAGCAGCTTCATCGCCGCGGCGCGGTTCTGATGCTGCGAGCGCTGGCTTTGCGAGGCCACCACCAGCCCGGTCGGAATGTGTGTGATGCGGACGGCGGTTTCAACCTTGTTGACGTTCTGGCCGCCTTTGCCGCCGGAGCGAAAGGTGTCTATCTGGAACTCGTTGGGGGGAATGGCAATGTCCTTGTCGTTCTCCTCGATCTCGGCAATGACGTCCACGCTGGCAAAGCTCGTGTGCCGGCGCTTATTGGCGTCGAAGGGGGAGATGCGCACGAGACGATGGACGCCGCGTTCGGCCTTGGTGTAGCCATAGGCGTTCTCACCGCTGATGACCATTGTGGCGCTCTTGATGCCCGCCGCTTCGCCCGGCAGCACGTCCTCGACCTCGACCTTCCAGCCGCGTCTCTCGGCCCAGCGCTGGTACATGCGCAGCAGCATGTTCGCCCAGTCGCAGGATTCGGTGCCGCCCGCCCCGGCGTTGATGCTGACGATGCAGTTGCTCTTGTCGTGGCGGCCGCTCAGAAAGACCCGCAGTTCGAGCGCCTCGAGGTCCTTGAAGAACCTGGCCAGGTCCTGCTCGAGTTCCTGCTGGATTTTGGGCTGAGCCGATTCCGGCTCCGCTTCGCCCAGTTCCACCATGACCTGGAAGTCTTCGACTTGTTTCTCCGCCTTGAGGAGCGGCTCGATTTTGCCGCGGTGGGAATTGGACTCCTCAATGAGCTTCTGGGCCTGCTCGCGGTTGTTCCAGAAACTCTCAGCCGCCATCAGGGCATTGATCTCCCCGAGGCGCTTCTGCGCGCCGGGCACGTCAAAGAAACCTCCGCAGGTGAGCCAGCTTATCCGTGGCAGTGACCAACTCGGCTTTGATTGTCTCGAACATAGGCCTCATGGTAGGTCCGGGTGAACCTCCGTGCAAGCTGAAGTAGCGAAGCGCGGCCGTTTCAACGCCGGCGGCCGGAAACTCCACCCCCGTGGCCCTCGCCTGTCTTTCAGCCTTGAACCGGAAGGCTCAAACGCCGAATCTGGCGGGGATGAAATTCACCATCTGCAACGAGATCTTTCAGGGTTGGAACATTGAAGACATCCTGCTTTATGCCGCGAAGGCCGGCTACGCCGGGGTCGAAATTGCCCCCTTTACGCTCGCCAACTCGGTGACGGATATTTCCGCGGGCGCGCGGCTGAAGATCCGTGAGGCGGCGGCGCGGCACGGCGTGGAGATTGCCGGCATCCATTGGGTGCTGGTGAAGCCCGAGGGGCTCTACATGAATCATCCGGACGGCGCGCTCCGCGCCCGCACGGCGCAGTACTTCTGCGACCTGGTGGATTTCTGCGCCGACCTCGGCGGGAAGGTGATGGTCGTCGGCTCGCCCAAACAGCGGAATGTCCTGCCGGGAGTTTCCCCCGAGCAAGCGCGGGAGTGGGCGGCGGCGACGTTCCGCAACGCGGTCGCACAGGCTGAGCAACGGGAGGTCACCATCTGCTTTGAACCGCTGGCGCCGGCGGAAACCAACTTCGTCAACACTGCCGCCGAGGCCCTTGAGTTCGTCCGGCAAGTGCCCTCGCCCCGGTTCAAGATCATCCTCGACGTGAAGGCGATGTGCTCGGAGGCGAAGCCGATCCCGCAGATCATCCGCGAATCCTGGCCGCACTTCGCCCACGTCCATGCCAATGACCAGAACCTGAAGGGACCCGGCTTCGGCGAGGTTGATTTCAAGCCAATTGCCGCCGCCCTGAAGGAGGTCGGCTACCAGGGCTTCGTCTCGGTGGAGGTCTTCAAGTTCGAAGACGGCGCGGAGACAATTGCCACAAAGAGCCTGGACTACCTGAAGCGCGCGTTTGCCTGATGGGAGCCCGGGCGCGAGGCTCGAAGCGCGCGTCGCGGGAGTGAATCCGGAGCATTGAACGCATCGCCGCCGGGGCGATGCGGCAACACCGGCTATTGGGTCGGCGGCGGGACCGCGACCGCCGCGGGTTGAGGCTCGCCGGGCTTGCTGGCCAGCGTCTGTGCCATGACGGCCAGCAACTCGTCGTTGTTGATCGGTTTATGGAAGAAGTCGGTGGCGCCGGCTGCCATCGCCCGGTCCTTGCACTTGGCGGGGTCGCCTCCGGTAATCACGATAACGGGGATGTTCTTGCCTTCCTCAAGCCGCCGCAGCCAGTTCATGATCAGGTAACCGTCCCAGGGCACGCCCCCGCCGTGGGCGACGTCGGGCGGGAAGCTCAGGTCGAGCAGAATGAGGTCGGGCTTTTCCCGGCGCACCGCGCTAATCGCCGCGCCGCCGTCTTCCGCCGTGACCACTTCGTAGCCATGCGCAGTCAATTTCATGGACATAGTCTTCAGGATCACGGGACTGTCATCCACGACCAGTATCTTCTTGCGATTCATAAGTACAAGCTGTTCAGAGCGCGATTCTGCGCTGGTCGTTGGGCAGCAGGACGCATTCCAAGTCCCGGGCGAATGGAGCGGATTCTATTGGCTGGACGGGGGGACTTGGCGCAGACTGGCGCGCCCATGGCCAATACGTTCTACGATCCAGGCGAGCAACGCGCGGCGAAGGTGCAGGCGCTCTTTTCCCGCATCGCGCCGCGCTACGACCTGGTCAACGACCTGCAAAGCCTGGGCCTTCACCGGCGTTGGAAGCGGCGCGTGGTCCAACTGGCCCGGCCGCAGCCCGGGCAGCGCGCGCTGGACCTGTGTTGCGGCACGGGCGACCTCGCGCTGGCACTGGCCCGGTGCGGGGCGCAGGTAACGGGCCTGGATTTCAACGAGCCGATGCTGGAGGCAGCCGGGCGGAGAGCCGCCGCAATCCGACTTCGCGAGCCGGAATTGCCTCCCCGCGCAGCACGCGGCGCGCAACACGCGTCAACCCCTCCCTGCTTCGTCCGCGGAGATGCCCAGCGCCTTCCGTTTCCGGATGACGCCTTCGACATCGTGACGATCGGCTACGGCTTGCGCAACCTGGCGAGCTGGGAAGCCTGCCTGGGCGAAATGCGGCGCGTGGCCCGCCCCGGCGGCCGGCTGGTCGTGCTGGATTTCGGCAAGCCGGACAACGCGCTATGGCGCAGCCTCTACTTTGCCTACCTCAGGCTGTTCGTTCCTTGCCTGGGGCTGCTCTTCTGCGGCAGCGCCCGCGCCTACGCCTACATCCTCGAATCCCTCAAGCATTACCCGGCGCAGCACGGCGTGGCGGCGGCCATGCGCGCGCTCGCCCTGGCCAATGTCAGTGTGGTCACCCTGCTCGGCGGCGTCATGGCTATCAACTATGCGGAGAAGCCATTGCCGCGTCTCCCGCCTTGCCAAGGCTGAAACAGTCAGGCCAGAATGCCCGGGTGAATTTTCACGGGAAGCTCATTGCCTGGGACAAACTGCCGGAGTGGCGGGCCGCCATGCGCGCCAGCGGCAAACGGCTGGTGGTTACCAACGGCTGCTTCGACCTGCTCCATCTGGGCCACGTCACTTACCTGGAAACCGCTCGAACCCAGGGCGACGCGCTGCTGGTCGGCGTCAATAGCGACGACGCCGTGCGCCAGTTGAAGGGGCCGGACCGCCCTGTGACACCCGAGGCCGACCGCGCCGCCGTGCTGGCCGCGCTGGAAAGCGTGGACGGCGTCTGCATCTTCGCGGAATCCACCGCCACGCGGTTCCTGGCCGCCGCACAGCCGGACATTTACGTCAAGGGCGGCGACTACACCCTCGACACGCTCAACCAGGAGGAGCGCCGCACCGTGGAGCGCGCGGGCGGCAGGATTGTGATTATTCCCTTCGTGCCGGGCAGGTCC
Organism: Verrucomicrobiota bacterium; assembly: GCA_035358715.1. Classification (GTDB taxonomy): domain Bacteria; phylum Verrucomicrobiota; class Verrucomicrobiia; order Limisphaerales; family UBA8199; genus UBA8199. The sequence continues at coordinate 2,438 of DAOPPX010000014.1, read as the reverse complement.
ACAACGGCGACCCTCAAGAAAATCATGCGCTTGTAGCCCGAGTCGGGGAATGAACATCCTGGTCATCTCACTGGCGGGCATTGGCGACACGCTGTTCGCCACGCCGCTCATTCACGAGCTGCACGCCAACTTTCCCGACGCCCGCCTGGACGCCCTGGTTCTGTGGCCCGGGGCGAAGGACTTGCTGGAAGGCAATCCGCACCTCAATGCCGTCTATCAGAAGAACCTGATCAAGGCAGGCAGGGCGCAATCCCTGCGATTCCTCTGGCAGTTGCGCAAGCGGGACTATGACGTCTCCCTCAACACCCACCCGCAGAGCCGGGTTCATTACCGCGTCGTGGCGCGCATTATCCGCGCCCGCGTCCGCGCCAGCCACGAATACGACAACTCCGGCGCCTTTGACCGGTTCCTGGTAAATCGCACGCTCAAGCAGGATTACACGCGCCACGCCGTCGAGAACAACCTCGCGCTGCTGGAGACCGTCGGTGCCCGCCGCACCCTGCCGCGCCATCAATACGAGGTCTTCCTCTCCCCCGCCGAGACCCAATGGGCCGCTGATTACCTCGCCCGCCACCATTGGGCCGGGCGGAAGCTGCTCGGCATTCACGTCGGCTCCGGCGGCACCAAGAACCTTCCCCTCAGGCGCTGGCCGCTCGATCATTACCTCGCGCTCATCAAAGAGCTGCGCCAGTCGCGTCCCGAGGTGGGAATCCTGCTCCTGGGCGGGCCGGAGGAGGAACAACACCATCAATTCCTCGAAGCGCAGACCAGCCGCGACCAGGTGTTAGTGGCCCATACCGCCAGCCTGCGCCAGGCCGCCGCGCTGCTCCAGCGCTGCGAGGCATTCCTCAGTGTGGACACGGCCCTCATGCACTTGGCCGCCGCCATGAAGGTGCCCGGGCTCGCGGTCATCGAGACCCCCACCTGGAACAAGCCCATCGAGCCCTACGGCCATCCCTTCACGCTAATCCCCAATCCCGCCGTCGCCGGCCGTAACCTCGACTACTACCGCTACGACGGACGCGGCATTCGCGGCTCCCCCGCCGAGCTGCTCCGCTGCATGACCTCCGTCACCGTCCAGTCCGTAGCCCAAACCCTGCACCGGCTGCTCTAGCACGTGGACCCGGCTCAATTCCCATCCAGCCCGCCGCCGCCGCTCCTCTCGGTCATCATCCTCAACTACAACGGCGTGAACTGGCTCGAGCGCTGCCTTAAGTCTCTCCGCAGCCAGTCTGTCTTCGACCGGCTCCAGGTCATACTGGCCGACAATGCCTCCAGCGATAACTCGGAGCAGTTGGGCAAGCCCATTGTCGAGAGTTGGCCGGGTGGGGTCTTCATCCAGCACGGCCGAAACCTCGGCTACTGCGAAGGCAACAACCGCGCCGCCGAGGCCGCGCGCGGTCAATACCTGCTCTTCCTCAACAACGACACCTGGCTGGAACCCCGCTGTCTGGAGGAGCTGCTGTCCGAAGTTCGGCGCGCCGACGCCGCTGCCGCTGGACCGCTCATCCTTAACTACGAAGACGACAGCTTCCAGTCCCTGGGGGCCTTTGGCTTTGACCTGTTTGGCCTGGCCAGCACGCGCGCCCCGGCATCGGCAACCCGCGAGGTGTTCATGCCGGAAGGCTGTGCCTACCTCATCCGGCGTGACCTGTTCAACGCGTTGGGCCAATTTGACGCGGAGTTCTTCATGTTCGCGGATGAATTCGACCTCTCATGGCGCGTTTGGATTTCCGGCCATCGGGCGATCGGCGTGCCGTCTGCCCGATTGCACCATCGCGGCGCGGCCCAGGTCAACCCCGCGGGCGGCGGCGCAACCGTCGAGTTCCGCACCAGCGACACCAAGCGCTACTACGCCAACCGCAACAGCCTGCTGGCGCTGCTCAAGAACGCCCGCGGCCTCTTGCTGCTGCTGGTTCCGCTCCAACTCGGCCTGCTCGCCCTCGAAGCCCTCGCCAGCCTCGTCCTGGTCCGGCGGTGGGCCTTTGTGAAACGGGCCTACTGCGATGCCGTGATGGGTTGCTGGCGGCTGCGGAAGCATGTCCTGGCCGAACGGCGCCGCATCCGGAAGTTCCGCCGCCGAGGCGACTTGTGGATGCTGCACTTCCTCCGGGCGCGCTTCAACCGCTGGGACGAGCTCCAGCGCCTGCGCCGCTTCGGCGCGCCCAAAGTCACCCCTCGCTGAGCCCCGGCTTCTGGCTTTCCGCCGCGGAAGCGTTCCGCCCCGCCGCCCGCCAGGGGGCACCGCCCCCGTAGCATCTGGCTCCCACATGGCTTAATAGAGATTCTATTAAGCCATGTGGGAGCCAGGTAGGAGCTATGCGGGAGCTACCCTGCCACTTCATGGGGCGGGGCAGGGGCAAATCTGGCGGTCCGGCAAGAGCCGCCGCGCCTCAAAAGTAACTGTTACCCTAGCGAAGCTCGGAAGTGTTCCGGTT
>DAOPPX010000013.1:0-60742 GCA_035358715.1 Verrucomicrobiota bacterium | reverse complement strand
GACCCGGCCACAATCCAAATCCGCCCAAATCACTTTCTCGAATCCGGCGTGGGACAACGCCGGGGAGGCGGGGTTTGGGGTGGGCAACAGGGATCAGATGGGGCAGATTAGGAGGCGTGTTTGTGATGAAGCTGAGAATTGCACTAAGACTGGCTGCGGCCGTGCTGTTGCTGGGGGCGGGTCGTGGTTGGGCGGCGATCACGCTGGAGCCTTGGGCGCCGCTGTTTCGGGGGGTGGAGTTTGCGCGCGGGGAGGCGGACACGAATGAGGTCCGGCAGCACAAGGTGTTCGCGCTGCGGGTGGACCTGGCCGATCCGACGGTGGAGTTCTTCTCGACCCCCGCGAATGGCGATGGGGAGAAAGAAACTTACGGGCAGACGACGACGACGTTCGTGGAGAGCTACCGGGTGTCGGTGGGGGTCAACGCAAACTTCTTTTCGCCGGTGAGCACGATCCCCGATGACCCGCGCGAACTGACCGGGCTGGCGGTGTCGCGGGGGGAGGTGGTGTCAGGCTTTGGGAGCGGCTATCCGGCGGTGCTGATCACGCGGAGCAACGCCGTGAGCTTTGCCACGAGCGCGCCGGCGAACCTCACGAACGTTTGGACAGCGGTGGCCGGGTCGCACATGGTCCTGATCAACGGTGCGGCGCAACTGGAGGACTGTGACACCGCGTTCTGCAACGAGAACCCGCGCACGGCAGTGGGGCTGTCTCAGCAGGGACGCTACTTCTACCTGATGGTCATAGACGGGCGGCGTGCGGGTTGGAGCGACGGGGCGACGCTCTACGAAACGGGACAATGGCTCTCCCGCCTGGGGGCGTGGAACGGCTTGAACCTGGACGGCGGGGGATCGTCAGCAATGGCGTGGCTGACCAACGGAACAGCGGCATTGCTCAACCGGCCGAGCGGCGGCGTGCAGCGGGTGAACGGGAATCACCTGGGCGTGTTCGCGCAGCCGCTGACGCCGGTGTTCCTGGCGCAACCATCGAGCCAAACAGTCCCGTTGTGGGAGGGGGCGACGTTCAGCGCGGAGGCAATCGGGGCGCCACCGTTGAGTTACCAGTGGCGGTTCAACGGCACGAACCTGGCGGGCGCTACGGGCCAGAGTTATGCCATTGGCGCGGCGCTCGCGGCCAACGGCGGCAGTTACTCGGTGGTGGTGTCCAACGCGCACGGCGCAGTGACGAGTTCCAACGCGGTGCTGACGGTGCTGCCGCTTTTGTCGCCGTTGCTCGCGGCGGGGAACAATGATTTCGGGCAACTCGAAGCGCCGGCGGCGGCGAGTAACGCGGTGGCAATCGCAGCGGGCGGGTATCACAGCCTTGCCCTGCTCAAGGATGGCACGGTGCTGGCCTGGGGGCGGGATTGGGACGGCGAGGCGAGTGTGCCGACGGGTTTGACGAGCGTCGTGGCGATTGCGGCGGGAGGGTATCACAGCCTGGCGTTGCGGGCCGATGGGACCGTAGCCGCCTGGGGCGCCGATTACTACGGCCAGAGCACGGTGCCGGACGGACTGGGGGAGGTGTGGGCGCTGGCAGCGGGAACGTGGCACAGCCTGGCGTTAACGCGCGACGGGCGAGTGGTGGCGTGGGGCGACAACAGCTTCGGGCAGGCAACCGTCCCGACCGGTTTGACCAGCGTCGTGGCGATTGCGGCGGGAAGCAACCACAGCCTCGCTTTGACAGCGGCGGGTACGGTGGTCGCATGGGGCGGTAACCTGAATGCGGAGGGATATTACGCGGGGCAGAGCATTGTGCCATCCGGCTTGACCGGCGCAGGCAGCATCGCGGCGGGCGGCTGGCACAGCCTGGCGCTGGACGCGGAGCGGATGATCCGCGGATGGGGAGACGACGATTACGGCCAGGCGACGACGCCGGCGGGATTGACGAATGCGGTGGCCATTGCGGCCGGGGCGGCGCACAGCGTGGCGTTGCGGGCGGACGGAAGCGTGTTGGCGTGGGGCAGCAACTGGCAGGGCCAGGGCGCGCTGCCGACCGGGGCGACGGGCTTGATCGCGATCGCGGCGGGAGATTACCACACGCTGGCGTTGCTGGGCGATGGCACGCCAAGCGCAACGATGTTCGCGGCGCAGCGGCGCGGAGCCAGGTTCTCCGTGCTGGTGCAAACGGATATGGTGGGGCAATACGCCCTGGAGTACGCCGACTCGCTGCCAGGATCGAACTGGACGGCGCTGCCGGCATTGAACGGGAACGGGGCAGTCGTGCAACTGACCGATCCGCAAGCGACTAACACGCATCGGTTCTACCGAGTGCGGCGGTGGTAGCCGCGCTGGCCACTGCGGTAGCCCACGAGACGCGCGCACCCCGGACATGAATCTCGCGGTGGCGGAGTAATCCCCCGGCCAGAGGCCAGCCCCCCCTTAGACCATCAACTCAGGTTCGGCTACTGCCTCCACACCCCTGCTCTCTTGCCAGCCTTCCACGCCGTGTACAAGGGGTGTACGCCGGGTGCACGCCGGGTGTACATGCGGTTTTCAGTTGTGCAGCCGGTGAGCATCCCTTGTACTCCCCTTGTACACGCCCTATTGGTGGCTATGGCGTGGGGCGAAATGGTGTGAATTGGAGAGTTTCGGGGCACAATCCCTGCCGGTGGGTAATTGTGTGCGGAAGTGGGGAAGTCTCGGAGTGTGTCCAAACAATGGACACCCGGGGTGGGCACGGTGGGGCTGCAGGTCGGTAGAAGGGAGATTTCTCTTCCTTTTGAACCCGGCTTGCTATACCAAGCCTGCCAGTGAAACTGCCGCCAACATAGACTATCCCATGAACCAATCACTGAAAGCCGCCATGAATCGCCGACAATTCCTCCACGCTACCGGTCTTGCTACCGCGGCCGTTGTGGCGGGGGTGCGCCAGACCGCCAATGCCGCGCCCGGCATCGAAGTCATTGACACGCGTGTCATCAGCCGCCAGCCGCAGTCCTACCACGGGTGGCCAACGGTTGCGCGCCGGCGCAACGGCCAGTTGTTGCTGGTTTGCTCCGGTGGACGCGAAGGGCATGTCTGTCCCTTTGGCCGGGTCGAGTTGATGGTTTCCTCCGACGAAGGACGGAACTGGGGCTGGCCGCAAGTGCTCCTGGACGGCGCTACAGACGACCGGGATGCCGGGGTGCTGGAAACGGCTCGGGGCTCAATCCTGGTGACTACGTTCACCTCGCTGGCCTACGAGCAGACCCTCGAGAAGGCACGGGCACGGAAGACCGGGGAAGCGGGGGGATGGGCGCCCGAGCGCCTTGATGCCTGGCAGGCGGCGCATAACCGTCTGACTGCGGAACAACGCCGCGCTGAATTGGGCCAGTGGATGATCCGCTCGACCGATGGAGGCGTGACCTGGTCCGCGCGCTACCCGACGATCGTGAACAGCCCGCACGGACCGGCTCAGCTCGCCGATGGCCGTCTGCTTTATGCCGGGGTGGAGCTGTGGACCGGCAAGCGACGGGTCGGGGTGTGCGAATCGCGGGACGACGGCCAGACCTGGCGCTGGCTGGCGGAAATCCCGGCCCGGCCCGGCGATGATCCCAAGCAATACCACGAACTGCACGCCGTCGAGACCGGCGACAAGCGCATCCTCGTTCAGATCCGGAACCATAACTCGGCCAACGAAGGCGAAACCCTGCAGACGGAGTCCACGGATGGGGGCAAGACCTGGTCGGTGCCCCGCGCGATCGGCGTTTGGGGCTTGCCTTCGTTTCTGCTCCGGCTGCGCGACGGCCAGCTACTCATGACCTACGGACACCGCCGCGCGCCCTTGGGCAACCAGGCCCGTGTCAGCCCCGACCACGGGCGCACCTGGTCGGAGCCGGTGATCATTTCCGGAGACGGCGTCTCGGGCGACCTGGGTTATCCCAGCACAGTCGAGCTCGAGGACAAGTCGCTGCTCAGCGTCTGGTACGAGGTAATGCGGGGCATGCCGCACGCAGTGCTCCGGCAGGCGCACTGGCGGCTAAAGGGCTAAGAGCGGAATTGGGGATGCTGCTGCAGCTTTTCCCACGTGGCGGGGGAAAGCCGGGCCTGGCGATAGACTGGCTCCCACAGGGGCTCCGCGCTGCTGGAACGGTACGCCCGCTGCAGCCACCGGCGATCCAGCGGCTCGGCGATGAGGTCGGGGGTGTTCGCGGCGATCGTGGTTTCCTCCTTCTCCCCGGTGGCGTGGCCGATGCCGACATGGAACCCAGCCAGCAATAGCGTGACGCGCAGCAGGGTGCTGCGCGAGTAGGTGGGCAACGCGCAGGCACGCGCCGGGTCGAGCAGGCCGAATAGGCGAGAGAAAAGCGGCTGCGTCCACATCGCCGGATTGGTCGCGGGCGAGAACGCGTCGAACATGATCACATGCGGCTTGGCGAGCTTCCGCGCGGCAGGCTCGGCAAGCAGGGTCGGGAAGTCTGCCAGGTGCATGTCCCATGTCACGGTTTGGGGGCCGTCCCGGAAGACGCAGTGTCGGTCGCGCAGAAGGCGTTCGAGGTGCTCTTCGTATCCCCGCAAGTAGCCAAGCGCATCGGTGTGCCGCAGCGCGAAGGCCAGCGGCTCGAGCGTGTGGTCAAAGCTCAACAGCCGCACGGCGCAGGGCATGCCGCGGGTTGCCCGCAGGGCGGTCAGGGCGTTGGCGGCGGCGCCCAGGCCGACATCCCATAGGACAAATTCGCCCTGGTGCGGCTGCACCCGTTCGGCCAGGCGCAGTTGCCGGACATACAACGCCTCGGCTTCGGCGACCGGGCCGACCACGGGGTGAAACGTCTCATGGTGGGCCAGGGAATGAACGCTGTGCGCGCCATTGGCGAGCTTCACGATGCGGTAACCGGCAGCGGAATCCACGGCGGGATCTGCCTACGGGCCTTTGCGCTGGAGCCGGGCTGAGACCTTCTCCGCCTCCCGCATGACACGGAGCAGGTTGGCGCCGGCCACTTTTCGGATGTCCTCGCGGTCATAGCCGCGCCGTAACAATTCCGCCAGCAGCGCCGGGTAGCAGGAGACGTCTTCCAGGCCGTCCGGCGCGCCGTCAAAGCCCTCGAAATCCGCGCCGATGCCGACGTGGTCTATGCCAGCCACTTTGCGCACGTGGTCAATATGATCCGCCACATCGGCCAGGCCGGCTTCGTGCAGAGCCGGATGTCGCCGGCGCCACTCCGCCCGGCCCTGTTTGTAGCGGGCCGAGTCCTCCCCGTAGAGCTGGCGGAGGCGCGCCTTCTCGGCCTCCGACGCTTCCAGGGCCAGGCGGCCTTGCTCGGTGAGAAAGCCGGGCAGAAAGCAGACCATCACCACCCCGCCGTTGCGCGCCGTCAGCTTCAGGACATCGTCCGGAACGTTGCGGGGGGAATTGCACAGCGCGCGCACGGAGGAATGGGAGAAGATGACCGGAGCCTGGCTGACCTTCAGCGCGGCGCGCATGGTCTGGTCCGTGACGTGCGAAAGGTCCACCAACATGCCCAGGTGGTTCATTTCGCGGATGACTTCCTCGCCGAATGGGCTCAAGCCGTGATGCGTCGGCTTGTCGCCAGCTGCATCGGCCCAGTCGGTGTTCTTGACGTGCGTGAGGGTCATGTAACGCGTGCCCAGGCTGTAGGCCATCCGCAGGATGGCCAGCGAGTTGTTGATCGAATGCCCGCCTTCCACGCCGATCAGGGCGGCAATCTTGCCCTGGCGGTGGACTCGCTCGAGGTCGGCGGCAGTCAGGGCCAGCTCGAAGGTCTCGGGGTAACGCCCCACCATCCGGTGAACGAGGTCTATCTGCTCGAACATCATCTGCACCGCGGGCGGGCCGGAGGGCACCGGGGGGACATACGCGGCCCAGAACTGTGCGCCGACGCCGCCCGCCCGCAGGCGGGGGATATCGGTGACCAGGGATGGGCTCACCTTTCGGGTGTCGCGCGCCAGGTCCAGGGCTTCCAGGTCATTGTTGTACTTGCGGTATTGCCACGGGAGGTCATTGTGGCCGTCAATGAGCGGCGATTCGCGCAGCAGTTGGCGGACCGCAGCCAGGGCGGCCGGGTCGGGTGTTGCGGGCGGTGCCGCGTCGGCGGCGGAAAGGCTGGCGGCAGTCATATACAGGGACAAAAGGTTGGCCCCAATCCTGGAGCACAGGCTCATAATGACGCCAGACTGAAGCGAAGCAGGCGTTTGGTCAAGCAGCGGCGCATCTGGCGCGTGGGGCGTGGGGCGTGGTGCGTGGGCGCGGTGCGAAGCGGGCTCTTGGTCAAGCAGCGGCGCATCCCCTTGCCCCGACAACGGAGTTTGCATCCGGCGGGCACAACTGAGTAGAATGCTGCCCTGGCACCATGAGAAGATCGAAATCAGAGCCTAAGATTGAACTGAAAGCTGTTATCCTCGCGGGCGGGACGAAAGTGGCCCAGGGGAACAAGCCCATGCTGTTGCAGAAACTGGGTGACCGCACGATCCTGGATTACGTCGTGGCCAACGCGCGCCAGGTCGTCTCGGCGGATGATCTCTATGTGGTGGTTGGTGATCGGCACGAGGAGGTGCGCGCCCAACTGGGTAACGGGCTCCACTATGTCGTGCAGGAGAAGCCGCAGGGCACCGGGCACGCGGTGCGGCAGTTGGCTCCCCTGCTCAAAGGTTATGAGGCGAACCTGTTGATCCTGTACGGAGACACCCCGCTGTTCCGTCCGGCGTCTATTCGCGGGCTGCTCAACCGGCATGCCCTGCGCCAGGCGCATCTGACCCTGTTGACCGCCATCTCCCCCCGGCCCCTGCCCTACGGGCGCATCATTCGCGATGCCGGCGGGTGCATCATAGACATCATCGAGGAGACCGAGGCTTCCGCCGCCGTCCGGGACATCCACGAGCTCAATGTGGGCGCCTACATCGTCTCGGCGCCGACCATCTTTGCCGCGCTGGAGAAGCTCGCCCCGGCGCCGGACGGCAGATATCAATTGACGGACTGTGTCCACGAACTCATCCGCTCGGGCCTGCGGGTTGAAAGCTACCAAATCTACGACCCGGACGAAATCCAGGGCATCAACACGCCTCAGGACCTGGAACAAGCCGAGTTCATCTTGCAGAAGCGCCTCTTCCGGCCGCGCCGGGAGGAGGAACAGAACCAGGTGTCGTTTGGCACCGGCGGCTGGCGGGCAGTGATTGGCGAGGGGTTCACGCTCCACAACGTGCGGCGCTTGTGCCAGGCACTCGCCAACGAGATCACGCGCCGCGGCGAGGAAAAGCGCGGCGTGCTGATCGGCTACGACCGCCGATTCCTGTCAAGGCAGGCCGGCGATGCCGCCGCGGAGGTCTTTGCCGGGAATAACATCCCGGTGACCCTGCTGAGCGAGGACGCGCCCACGCCGCTCGTCACCTACGCCACGGCGGTTAAGAAAGCCGCCTACGGCCTGATGTTCACCGCCAGCCATAATCCACCCGAATGGAACGGCCTCAAAGTGTTCCACGGCGACGGCTCGCTGCTGCTGGACGACGAGACCGGGAAGATTCAGTCCGAAACGAACCGGCTTCCCCTCGAGGAGGTCATCAAGATTGACCTGGACATCGCGCTCGAGAGCGGCATTGTCCAGCCGGGTGATTTCACCAATCAATACGTGGACGCGGTGGAGACCTTGATCAACCTCGACGCCATCCGCCAGGCCGGACTCAAGGTCATCGTTGACCCGATGTACGGCGTGGGGCAGCTCACGCTGGGCACGATTCTCACCGAAGCGCGCTGCCGGGTGACGTTCATCCACGAGCGCCACAACCCGCTATTTGGCGGCCGTTCGCCCGCGCCGAACCTGGACGCCCTGCGGCTGCTGGCGACCCACGTCGTCGAAGACCGCTACGACCTGGGCCTGGCCACCGATGGCGACGCCGACCGCATCGCGATCGTGGACGAGCGCGGCGAATACATCACCATCAATGACATTCTGCTGCTGGTGTATTGGTACGCGCACGAAATCCGCCAGGAGAAGGGCGGCGTGGTGCGCAACCTGGCCACCACCCACCTGCTGGACCGGCTGGCAAAGCATTTCGGCGAGCAGTGCATCGAGGTGCCGGTGGGGTTCAAGCACATCGCCAGCGCGATGGTTGCCCACAATTCGCTCCTGGGCGGCGAGTCGAGCGGCGGGCTGACCATTCGCGGGCACATCCTGGGCAAAGACGGCATTTTCGCCTCGGCCCTGATCGTCGAAATGCTCGCGCGGACGCGCCAGAGGATTTCGCAACTGCGGGAGCGCGTTTACGACATCACCGGCCGCCTCTACAGCCTCGAGGACAGCATCCCCTCCACGCCCGAGATGCGCGTGGCCGTCCCCCGGCGGCTGGAGAAGACGCCGCTCAAGGAGATTGCCGGCTGCCCGGTCGTGAAGGTCTCCCACCGGGATGGGACGAAATTCTACCTTGGCAGTGACAACTGGGCGTTGGTGCGCTTCTCCGGCACCGAGCCGATCCTGCGGCTGTTCGCCGAGGCCGATTCGCCCGAAAAGGCCGCCGCGCTGCTCCAACACCTGCGCGGGTTTGTGACGGCGTAATGGGGCCTGGAGCTGCGCCCGGAGCGGCACGGCTGCCGGTTGGGCCCGGCAACGCCAGGGCGATCAGCGACACATTGTCACCGCGGGGTCAAGGCGGTCCCGCTCCTCTAACGTTCTGCCAGGTATTTCACAACCTGCTCGCAGACGTTGGCGGGGGTGAAGCCGAGCTTCTCGTCCAGCACCTTGGCCGGCGCCGAGTAACCAAAGGTCTCAAGGCCGTAAACTTTGCCCCGGGCTCCGACCAGGCCCGCCAGCGTGACGGGCAGCCCGGCGGTCAAGCCGAAGGTCGGCAGTTGCGGCGGGAGGACGCTGGCCTGGTATTCGGGCGTCTGCTCGCGGAAAAGGCCTTCCGAGATGACTGACACCACGCGGGCTTTGAGCCCTTTCTTCGCGGCGAGCAGCTCAGCGCCGCCAATGAGCGTGGAGACCTCCGAGCCGCTGGCCACAAGCACGACATCCGGCGTGCCGTTGCAATCGAGCGCAACATAGGCGCCCTTCTCTGCTTGCAGCGCATCCTGGTAACGGGTGTTCCCGGCCCTGGCCGGAATGTCCTTGATGTTCTGGCGCGAGAAGATCAGGGCTGTGGGCGTGGCGGTGTTTTCCAGCGCCATCTTCCAGGCCACGGAGGTCTCGGCGGCATCGGCGGGGCGCAGGGCCAGGAGGCTCCGCTGCCCTTTGTGGTTCTTCAGGTGCTCCATGAGGCGGATTTGGGCTTCCTGCTCGACCGGCTGATGGGTGGGGCCGTCCTCGCCCACGCGGAAGGCGTCGTGGGTCCAGATGAACTTGACCGGCAGCCCCATGAGCGCCGAGAGGCGGACCACCGGCTTCATGTAGTCGCTAAAGACAAAGAAGGTGCCGCACGCGGGCACGACGCCTCCGTGCAGCGCCATGCCGTTGCAGAGGCCGGCCATTGTCAGTTCGCTCACCCCGGCCTGCAGGAACGCGCCGCTGAAGTCGCCCTTGACGAACGGTTTGGTCTGCTTGAGGAAGCCGTCGGTCTTGTCGCTATTGGACAGGTCGGCGGAGGCGACAATCATGTTCTCCACCTTTCGCGCCAGCCAGCCCAGCACCGTGCCCGAGGCGGCGCGGGTGGCGATGTCGGGCTTGTGCGCGATTTCCTCGAAGTTCAGGGGCGGCAGTTTGCCTGAGAGGAACAAGTCCAGCTTGGCGGCCAGCTCGGGATTGGCCTTTGCCCAGCGGCGCTGTTTGGCTTTACGGGCGGCAGCCGCCGCGATCTTCTGTTCCCTGGTCTTCTGGTAGAGTTCAGCCACTTCAGGGAAAACGGTGAACGGGTCCGCCGGGTTGCCGCCCAGGTTGGCGATGGTCTTCTCGAAGGAAGCGCCCGCCTCGCCCAGCGGCATGCCATGTGTGGCGCACTGGCGCTCGAAGCTGGCGCCGTCGGCCTTCAGCGCTCCCTTGCCCATGATGGTTTTGCCAATTATCAGGCTGGGCTTCTTCTTTTGCCTGATCGCCTTGGCTAAAGCAGCGCGAATCTGGTCCGGGTCGTTGCCGTCAATGGTGCTCACGCTCCATCCCCAGGCCCTGTACTTCCGGGCGGTATCCTCGCAGGTGACCGCGCTGGTGTCTGTGGAAAGCTGGATATCGTTGGAATCGAAGAACATGATCAGGTTGCTCAGGCCGAGGAACCCGGCGATGCGGCCCGCCCCTTGCGAGATCTCCTCCTGCACTCCGCCGTCCGAAATGAAGGCAAATGTCTTGTGGGCCATCCACTCGCCAAAGCGCGCGCACAAAAAGCGTTCCGCGATGGCCGCGCCGACCGCGCTGACATGGCCCTGGCCCAGCGGTCCGGAGGTGTTCTCCACGCCGCGGCTGACCTCAAGCTCGGGGTGGCCGGGCGTGGGGCTGCCCCATTGGCGGAAGTTCTTCAGCTCCTCCAGCGTGTAAAACCCGCTCAGCGCCAGCACCGAGTAGAGCATCGGCGACATGTGGCCCGGGTCCAGGAAAAACCGGTCCCGCATATGCCAGCCCGGGTCGGTGGGATCGTAGCGCAGAAACTCGGTGTAGAGAACATTGATGAAATCAGCGCCGCCCATCGCCCCGCCCGGATGGCCGGACTTGGCCTTTTCAACCATGGCGGCGGCAAGGATGCGGATATTGTCGGCTGCCCTATTAGTGAGTGTTGTTTGCATGTTGTCGGGCAGGGATTATTTGTTTCCAGCGACAATTATCAAGAGCTTTCGGCGGGGCGCGTTTGGACGCCATTTCCCCAATTGGAGACAATCGCCACCCGAGGTTGCGCTTGACGCCCCGAGCGAGGAGCCGCTAGATTCCGCACGGTTCTGAATGATGTTTGGCTCGAAGCTTGAGATTTCCCTTGCCTCCCGGGCGGCCCTGCGGTTGGACAATCCAGCCGGCGCGGTTCGATTGCCCGGCTGGCGGAGCGCGGACACGGGCGTGTTATGGTAATCAGCCGCTCGCCCTACCGCATTTCCTTCTTCGGCGGAGGCACGGACTACCCGGCGTGGTACCGGGAAAACGGCGGCGCCGTGCTGGGCACAGCGATTGACAAGTACTGCTTCATCACCTGCCGTTACTTGCCGCCTTTCTTCGAGCACCGCCTGCGCCTGGTCTATTCCAAGATCGAGGACTGCCAGCGCGCCGCGGACATCCAGCATCCGGTCGTGCGCACGGTGCTCGAGATGCTGCACGTCGAGCGCGGGCTGGAGATTCATCACGACGGCGACCTGCCCGCCCGCAGCGGCATGGGGTCCAGCTCGGCGTTTACCGTCGGCTTGCTCCATGCGATGTATGGCCTGCTGGGGCGGCTGACCTCCCAGAATCAGTTGGCCACAGACGCCATTCACGTCGAGCAGGACTTGATCGGCGAGACCGTCGGCTCGCAGGACCAGGTTTTTGCGGCGCACGGCGGATTCAATCTGATTGAGTTCAAGCGCGACGGCAGTTTTCACGTCGAGCCGCTGACCCTGCCCCGCGGGCGGCTGGATGAGCTGAATGGCTCGCTGATGCTCTTCTACACCGGTTTGCGCCGCACCGCCTCCGAAGTGGCCGCCAGTTACGTGACGGACATCGGCGCGCGGACCCGGCAGTTGACCCGCATGCGCCAGATGGTGGACGAGGGGCTGCGGATCCTGTCGGACGGCGGCTCGCTGGACCGGTTTGGCGATCTGCTCGACGAGGCCTGGCGGCTCAAGCGCAGCCTCAGCGGCGCCGTCTCCAACTCGCAGGTGGACGAAATATATGCCGAAGCCAAGCGCGGCGGTGCGCGCGGCGGCAAGCTGCTCGGCGCGGGCGGCGGCGGCTTCGTGCTTTTCTACGTGCCGCCCGCATGCCAGCAGCAGGTGAGGGAACGGTTGCGCGACCTGCTCTGGGTCCCCTTCCAGTTTGACACCAGCGGCAGCGAAATCATTTTCTACTCCGCCGAGCAGGATTATGCCGAGCTCGACCAGGCCCGGGCAAACCACCCGGCTCCCACGTCCCGCGAGGCATTCCCGGTCTCCGGCCCGGGCGCTCCGCGCAAACAGACCAAAGCATGACCGCCAACGACCTCATCAATTTCGAGACCGAAATCGCGAACCTCTTCAACGCCGCCAAGATTCGCGCCCCAGTCCACCTCTACTACGGCAACGAGGCACAGATGATCGAAATCTTCCGGGACGTGCGCCCGGAGGACTGGGTCTGCTGCTCCTGGCGCAGCCATTACCAGTGCCTGCTCAAGGGCGTCCCGCCCGAAAAGGTGCGCGAGGAAATCCTCGCCGGCCGCTCCATCTCACTCTGTTTCCCTGAATACCGGGTAATCTCCTCGGCCATTGTCGGCGGCGTCCTGCCCATCTCGGTGGGCATTGCGCTGGGCCTCAAGCGCCGGGGCGAGGCGGCGCGCGTGCACTGTTTCATGGGCGACATGACCTCCGAGACCGGCATTGCCCACGAGTGCATCAAGTACTCCTTCAACCACCACCTGCCCATCCGGTTCATCGTCGAAGACAACGGCAAGTCGGTCTGCACCGACACGCGCGAGACCTGGAATCAGCCCGCCCTGACTTGCGAGCAATCGCCCCACCCGCTGGTCGTTCACTACAAATACCAAACCAAGTATCCCCATGCCGGCGCGGGCGTGCGGGTCCAGTTCTAGCCCATGAAGTACTTCGATGAAATGTGCCGGGCGATGGAGTACCTCGCTCGCGATCCGCGGGTGATGTTCCTCGGCCAGGCGGTGGCCTGCCCCGGCACCGCCATGTCCAACACCCTCAAGAATGTCTCGCGGGACAAGCTGCTCGAGCTGCCGGTGGCCGAGGAGATGCAGATGGGCATGTCCAGCGGCATGGCCCTGGCCGGCCACGTGCCGGTCACCATTTTCCCGCGATGGAACTTCCTGTTGCTGGCCGTCAACCAGGTCGTCAATCACCTCGACAAGTTCCCGCTCATGTCCAACGGCGGCTACCGACCCAAGGTGATCATCCGCACCGGCATCGGCTCGGTGCGCCCGCTGCATCCGCAGCATCAGCACATCGGCGACTTCACCGACGCCTTCCGGCTGATGTGCCACAACATCGAGGTCATCCGGCTGGAGGAGCCGCAGGACATTTTCCCCGCCTACCAGCGGGCTTTGGAACGCGAAGACGGCAAGAGCACCATCGTGGTTGAATATGGCGACTACTACAACGAGAAGTAACCCGGCGGCGCCCTTGAACTGGCCGCTGATGAATAACAACATCACGCGCGCCGACCTGGACGCGCTCGTGGCTTACCTCGGCCAGGACAGCCCGATGCTGACCCAGTCCCAGCAGGTTCGCCTGTTCGAGCAGGAGTGGTCCGACTGGCTCGGTGTCAAATACAGCGTCTTCGTCAACTCGGGTTCCTCCGCGAACCTGCTGACGATGGCCGCGCTGCGCGAGCGGCTCGGCCCGGGCGAGATCATCGTGCCCTCCCTCACCTGGGTTTCGGATATTGCCTCCGTCATCCAGTGCGGTTTCAAGCCGGTGTTCGTGGACATCAACCCGCGCACGCTGGGCATGGACGACCAGGAAGTCATCGCCCGGTTGACCCCGCAGACGCGGGCGGTTTTCATCACCCACATCCTTGGCTACAACGCCCTCACCCAGCGGCTGCTGGACGAGTTGAAGGCCCGCAACATCCCGCTCATCGAGGATGTGTGCGAATCTCACGGCGCGACCTTCCAGGGCCGGAAGCTCGGCGGCTTCGGCCTCATGTCCAACTTCTCGTTCTACTATGCCCACCACATGAGCACGATCGAGGGCGGCATGATTTCCACCAACGACGCCGATTACTACGAAGCCCTGCGCATGTTCCGCTCGCACGGCATGGTGCGCGAATCAGGCTCCGAAACGCTCAAGGAGAGCTACCGCCGGCAATACCCCGACCTGAACCCCGACTTCATCTTCGCCTTCCCGGCCTACAACGTCCGCAGCACGGAAATCAACGCCGTGCTCGGCCGCGCCCAGCTCAAGCGGCTGGACCAGAACAACGAGCGCCGCCGGGCAAACCTGCGCCTGTTCCTGGATCACCTCGACGCCAGGAAGTACCGCACCGGCTTTGAGCTCGAAGGGAGCTGCAACTACGCTTTCACTCTCATCCTGCGCCAGCCCGACCCGGCCTTCAGCGCCAAGGTCGAGCAGTGCCTGCGCCAGGCCAAGGTCGAGTTCCGGCGCGGCACCTCAGGCGGCGGCAACCAACTTCGCCAGCCCTACGCCCGCAAGCTGCTCGGCGACCGGGAATTCGAGAAGTTCCCCAAAGTGGACCACGTCCACTTCTTCGGCTATTATATCGGCAACTACCCGGAGCTGGAGCACGACAAGATCCTGGCCCTGTGCGCCTTGCTCAACCAGATCGGGTAGCTCAACACGCTTAACCGATGAACCGCCAGCTCGATGCACTGTTTGTTAGCCCGGACTCCTCCTTCCAGGCCTACCAGGCCCTGAGCAAGGACTTCTCCGCCATCGAGCCGCCCACCTGGGCGTTGCTGCTGGCCCAAAGCTGCCGCGCCAAGGGCTTCGGCGTTGGCATCCTGGACTGTTGCGCGGAGCGGCTGACGGTCGAGGACTCGGTCAAGCGCATCGCCGAAGCCAATCCCCGGCTGGTCTGCCTGGTCGTTTACGGCCAAAACCCCAACTCCGGCACGACCAACATGATCGGCGCCACCGCGCTGGCCCGGTCGCTCAAGCAACAGCACCCCGGCTACCCCATTTGCTTTGTCGGCTCGCACACCAGCGCCTTGCCCCTGGAAGTGCTCGCGCTGGATTGCGTGGACCTGGTCCTGCTCAACGAAGGCGTTTACGCCCTGCACAACCTGCTGCAGACCGACCTCAAGACCGGCCTGGACAAGGTCAAGGGCATTGGCTACAAGCCGGATGGCCGGCCCGTCCTCAACCCGCCCGAGCGCGTCGTGCCCCAGGACCGCATGGACGCCGACCTGCCGGGCTCCGCCTGGGACCTGCTCCCCTATCGGCAGCGCCCGCTCGACCTCTACCGCGCCCATTTCTGGCACGCCGAGTTCAACCACGACTACCGGACCCCGTTCGCCGCCCTTTACACCTCGCTGGGCTGCAAGTTCAAATGCGACTTCTGCATGATCAACATCGTCAACCGTGTTGACAATGCCGACGGCGTGGTCGCCTCCCACTCCCCCAACATGCGCTTCTGGTCGCCGGACTTCATCATCGGCGAATTCGAGAAGCTGGCCCAGCTCGGCGTCGAGACCCTGCGCATCTCCGACGAAATGTTCTTCCTCAACAAGCGGTTCTTCGAGCCCTTGCTCAACCTCATCGTCGAGCGCGGTCTCAAGCTCCGCATGTGGTCTTACTCGCGCATTGACACCGTCCAGGCCCACTACCTGGACCTGTTCCGGCGCGCCGGCATCAACTGGCTCGCGCTGGGCGTGGAGGCGGGCAACCAGATGATCCGGCATGAGGTGTCCAAAGGCTCCTTCAAGGACGTTAATATCCGGCAGGTCGCCCAAACGATTCGCGAGCACGGCCTGAACATCATCGCCAATTACATCTTCGGCTTCCCGGAAGACACGATTGAGACGATGCAGCAGACGCTGGATCTGGCCCTGGAGCTCAACACCGAGATGGCCAACATGTACCCCTGCCAGGCATTGCCCGGCAGCGCCCTTTACTCCCTGGCCCGCACCAACGGCTGGGCCTTGCCGGATTCCCCGGCCGGCTACGGCTTCCTCTCCTACGAAAGCCAGCCCATGCCCACCCGCCATTGCTCCGCCGCCGAGGTCCTGCGCTTCCGCGACCAGGCCTGGCAGAAATACTTCACCAACCCCGATTACCTCGCGCTCGTCGAGCGCAAGTTCGGCCTCCAGCAGCGGCGCAACGTCCAGGCCATGGCCAGCATCCCACTCCGGCGCAAGCTCCTGGGCGATCCCCCGCCCGAGAACGGCGCCCGCACCCCGTCCGCCTGATTCTGATGATGGCCGACCTGAGCGTCATCATCACCTCGCACAATAAGCCCCGCTTCGCCAAAGAAGCCGTCCAAAGCCTGCTCGACCAGACCCACCCCAACTGGCAGGGCATCCTTGTGGACAGCGGCGTGCTCCTGAACCAGGGCTTCTTCAACTACCTCAGCGACCCGCGCCTGAAAATTGTCCCCTCCGGTGAAACGCCCGAACTGGCCCGGACCAAGAACATGGCCTCCTGGTGCTTCAATCGCATCCTTAACTCCGGCCAACTCACCGGCGAGCTGATCATGTACCTCAACGACGATGACCTGCTCTACCCGGAAGCCTTCGCGACCTTCTGGGGCTACTACCGGCGGCACGACCGCGAGCCGCAGGCCATGTACGCCTCGCAGGACATCGGCCTGGTGGCCCCGGACGGCCAGACCCGCATCATCGGCCGCCGCATCGCCGACCGCCCGGGCGGCCGCTCCTGCCGGGGACGCCGGATGGATTGCCGCGTGGACTACCTCCAGTTCTGCCACACCGCCAGCATCCTCGGCCGGCTCCGCGAGACCTATAAAACCACCCAATACCACTCCGAAGACAAGCGCGACGCCCACCATGCCGACGGCATCTTCATGGAGCAGATCGGGGCGCTGACCAAAATCCACAACATTGACAAGGTCGTGAGCATGAACCGCCGCACCACCGAAAGCGCCAACCTGGAGTATTCCGCCTCCGCCCTCGGCCGCGTCATGGTCACCCTCCGCGCCAAGCTCCGCGGCGCCCGCCAACGCCTCTTCTCCCCCCGCCGCTACTGAACCCGGCAACGGAACTCACTGCCCCGGCAGGATGCGGTAAAAGTACTTCGGATGGAACGGCGATGAAGCATCCACGCTCGTATCCACCCAGATTTCCACCGGCTGCGCCAACGTCAGATTGGTTAATGTAACCCACGCGTTGGTGTTGGCTAAATCAGCCGTGCGGTCAATGATGTAGGAGTAACCAATGACCCCCTCGATTGTCAGGGTCGGAGAGAAGCTAAGTGAAACCCCGGCCGGGTTGACGACGACTTGGGCAGCTACATTAGTAGTGCTCCCGAACAGGCTGCTCACCACCACTGAATACAGCCCGCCGTTCGTGAACTGGATGCTCGTGAAATTGAGCGTCGCGTCTGTCGCCCCGTCAATCGCCACGCCGTCCTTGTACCACTGGTAAACCAGGTCTCCTGAGCCAATCGCTCCAACCGACAGGACGGCGCTCTTTCCCCAAATCGTTGTCGCGCCGAGGAAGGGCGAGGTGATGCTGGGCGACATGCTCAACGTGGCCGTGTCGCTCAGTTGAGAACTGTAGCCGTTGCCGACCAACACGGCATAGTCACCCATATCCGACATCAGAACATTGGTAAGGCTCAGGATGCTGGAGGTGGCGCCCGCTAGACTAGCGCCATTGAATGTCCATTGGTAAGCCGGAACCGGGTAGCCCTCGGCGACCACGCTGAACGACACTGTGCTTCGCGCCGGAACCACCTGGCTGGCAGGCTGGGTGGTGATGCTGACCGGCACATAAACGGTCAGCGTCGCCACGGCGCTGGTCACCGCGCCATACGCATTGGTGACAATTACAGAGTAGCTGCCGGCATCGCTGATCTGGACGGGATTGAGGTTGTAAGTGGCACTGGTTGCTCCGGGAATGGCTCCAGAACTGTCCATCCACTGATAGCCGAGCGGTTCGGTGCCGGAGGCGGACACGCTCAGCTCCAGAACTGTTCCGGCTGGCACAGTCCAACTCCGAGGCTCCTGCACTATGGACGGCGGGAATACCACCGTCACCGTTGCGACTCCACTGGTGACAGAGCCGTAGGGGTTGGAAACGACCACCGAGTAGCTGTCGTTGTCTGCGGTCTGGGCGTTGATGATGGTGTAGGTGGAGTCGGTCGCCCCGGCGATCCATCCCGTGCTGTTCTGCCACTGGTAAGACAGCGGCGGAAGTCCAGCCGCGTTGGCCGTCAAAACCGCATTGCTCCCCGCCAACACTACCAGGTTCGGCGGGGAGACACTTACCGACGGCGGCGCAACAAAGTTCGCCTGAACCACCTTGTTTGTGGTCACAACAACGGTCAGCGGATTGTTGGTGCCGCCAGCATCTCCACTCCAGCCATAGAAACTGGCGCCCGCATCCGGCACGGCCGTCAGAGTTACGGTGTCGCCCGGATTGTAGTAGCTTTGCTGAGGGCTCACAGTCACCGTGCCTTTGCCCACAACAACGGCATTCAGGGCATACTTCCCAACCGGCAAGGCGGAGAACAGCGCATTGACCATAGGCGTGGCGTTGGTCACCACAAAGGCTGTCGGAGTGTTTGTGCCAGCAACCGCTCCACTCCAAGTTACCAGGTATTTCCCGCTGTCCGGCACTGCGGACACCCTGAGCGTCGTGCCGAACGCAACCGGGTTTGGTTCGCTTTGGACAATGCGGCCACCTCCCACCGGACTGGCGCCCACAGCCGTTCCGAAAATCCCCTCTACGTTGTTCGTCTGGACGATCGTCAGACTTAGCGGGTTGTTTGCCCCGCTGGCATCGCCTTGCCAGCCAACGAAAGTCCAACCATTGCTTGCCGCTGCCGACACGGTTACCACACTGCTGGCGGAGAAATACGTGGCGGGAGCAATGACCTCGCCATTAACGAACACAGCGCCCCCGCCCGGCGTGGTGACTGTCAGCGGATAGTCCGTCTGAACAAACACCGCCTGCACGCTCCGCGGCCCATCCATAGCCAGGTTCACCGGGTTCTGATTCCCTGTTACATCCCCCTCCCAGTGGTCAAACCCCCAGTACTGGTCAGCCGTTGCAGTAAGCACCACCACGCTATTGCTTGCGTACGGACCGTTGGTGGGATTGGCGCTAACAGTCCCGCTTCCTGACACGGAAGTCTGCAAATCGAAGGCCGTCCGCACAAACACCGCCTGCACGTTGCGCGGCCCATCCATAGTCAGGTTCACCGGGTTCTGATTCCCTGTCACATCGCCCTCCCAGTGGTCAAATCCCCAGTTCTGTTCGGCCGTCGCGGTAAGCACCACCACGCTATTGCTTGCGTACGGACCATTCACCGGGCTGAGGGTGATTGCACCGCTTCCTGACACGGAAGTCAGCAAGTCGTAAACGGGAATAATCTGCACGGTGACTGCCGGCGCAAAGGTAGTCTGAGTGAAATCGGCGCTCAGGCTCATCGCCTGTACCACTGCAGAGTTCGTCAAGGTAACCGGCCCGGTATAAAAGGCCGAGCTTGTGGTCGGGGCTGTCCCGTCCAGCGTGTAGAATATGAATCCGTTGGTAAAGCCGCCGGATATGGAGAGTTGTGCCGTACCGGCTGCGGAAACAATCCCAGCCGCCAGCCGGTTGTTTATCCGCATGCTCGGGGCGCCCGGGGGAAGCACCTGCAAGAACCCCGCGCGGTTCGTCACACCGCCAGTCTCGTCTGTTGTTACTGCGGAATAAATACCGGCATCTGTGAGCTGTGCATTGCTAATTGTATAAGAACTGTTGGTCGCCCCCGGAATTATCGTTCTGTTAAACTCCCACTGGTAACCTAGATACCCGAGAGGCGCGGTGAAAGTTGCGGTCTCGCCGACGAACACCAAATGGTCCTCCAGCCGGAGCGCGAAATGAAGGTTGAAACTCGTCAGGTTCTGGCCCATCTGAGTCAGGTACTGAGCCGCACTGAAGCCACCAAGGGAGGTCATGCTGAACGGCGTCATCATCCCGGCAGCGATGAGCCCGGCCTCCCACGCTGGCTTTGCCTCCTGCCAAGTCGGATACAGACCACTGAAATTGTCCCAGGCAACGACCGAGAATGTCATTGGTCCAGTGTAGTCCTTACCGATGGGAGTCGGAGTAGGAGTTGTGGGAATCGAGTAGATCGTAGAGACAATCACAGCATTAAAACCTGCGGCTGCCCCTGTGCGGAAGGTCGTCGTCTGGCCCACGGGCAACAGGCTGGATTCCGGCGCATTTGCACCGAGCGCCATAACCAGTTGGGCAAGGGTGGTGGCAGCGCCATATTGGCCGTTAAGACCTCCGTGTCCAGTGGCGCCAATCAAGACCCTGCCAGCGAAGTCGGTGGTGCCGGTCGGAGTATCATCTGACGCTCGACCAACCACAGCCGTTGTATCTCTCGCGTTTAATGGAGCATAGACGTGCGTAGTTTGGACATCAAAGATGCGGTTGGCAAACCATACTGTGCCTTGGGCGTGGGCCTTGCTGACAGCCAGCAAGTCCAGCAAGAGCCAAACGGACATGCCGAGTGTGGCAGCATTAGCTGAGCGGACGATTGAATCCTTCAAGAACTGAGTCGCCTTCTTCTGCATAATAACCTTTGGTTGACTGAGAGCACCTGCGCGTTCAGAACAAGCTGGTACCACAAATAGCAGGTTCTCAGGAGTTGGCAAGCTCCATCTTAACACACGCCATTTTGGCAGCATGGATTCAAGAATCCACGAAACTGTAGCCGCCGACGTCGGTCGGCGAATTCTTCCACCGGGACGGGGATTGGCGCCAACTGACGTTGGCGGCTACACCTTCTCAAATCCGCCCTGCATCAGACATCCCGACCCGCTGCAAACGACGTGAGTCTAATCCCCCCCTTACCATACCCCCTCCTTCGGTGATAGTTCCTTGGTAGTACCCCCGTCCCACCACCATCCCACCACCATCCCACCACCATCCCACCACCATCCCACCACCGTTCTACCTCCGTCCTACCTCCGTTCCTCCTCCGTTTCAGAGACGGAGGTAGGACGGAGGTAGAACGGAGGAGGAACGGAGGAAGGACGGTGGTGGGACGGGGGCGGGACGATGGCGGGGAGGGGACGCGGGGGGCAGAGAAAGTGCGGAAGTGCCGCTGGGATAAGGGGTTGCCACTGCGCGGGGCCAAATGGCTTGGATTGGGTCCTGATGGGGCCTGACCGGCGTGGGCCGGGAAAGGCGTGCAGGGGTCGGAAGTTCACGTCTCGACGCGCTTCCGAGGTCCCAGGAAGCGTTGCCGCATGGCCCGCATTGCGAGCGACTGTGCGTTTGCTCCCGGGAGGGACCCCCGAACACGGCCACAGGACAAACGGCCAGACGTGGCGTCGGGCACCCGACATCGGATCGTCTTATGCGAATCGGGGTCGTTTCCCTTCGTGAACCTTAACCCGGATATTTCGCACCCGACGCCGCGTGAGGGCACGCGGCCTACAGGAACGAGGGTTTTGGGTTGTAGGCCGCGTGCCCTCACGCGGCGCACGGTGGCCGTTTACATCGGAGTATGAGGTGTGCCGGCTAACACCCTGCCGGTCACCTTCTGCCAATTCTGCCGGATTGGGCAGGGGCGCCGGCGCGGATCGAAGGGGCTCGCGCGATTTGATCAGCGCGCCTGGGCGGGCAGCAGGCGCGGGTCATCCAAGTCCAGGCGGTAGAGCACCTGGTTGTAATTGTAGCGCGGGGTGGGATGGGGCCGGTCGGCGAACTCGGCGGTGTAGGTGCCTTCGAAGATGAGGATGGGCGAGTCGGCCGGGGTGAACTCCGGGTGCAGGCGCGGGTTGTAGAAGGTGTAGTTGTCGTGGCTGATTACCTTGACCGCCTTGCCCCATGGGCCCAGGGGCACATCGGCCTCGGCGTACCATAATTCACCCAAGGCGGAGGGTTTGCCGAAGGCTTGCATGAAGACGGTCACCCAGCGCTTGCGCCAGGGATTCCACGCGATGTGGCCGGAGTGCGGCTTGACGGGCGTGCCGTCCGCCGCCGAGACGAGGTTGGGCTGGGGGGTGAGGGCGATCCATTGCGCGGGGTCTTGCCAGGCCTCGAAGGTGGCCGGGCAGCGCAACGCGGGCAGCGGATTGCCAAAGAGCACCCATTCCCTGCCTTCTGGGTCTTTCCAGAAAGCGGGGTGCCCATCCGGCGCCGGCGGCTGCCTGGGCTGTGAATCGGATTTGGTCCACAGGACGCGATGCCGGTCGAAGCGCTGGCGCGCATCGTTCCAGACGCAGAGGCCGCATTCGTAGGCTTCCATGGGCGGCTTGATCTTGACGTAGGTGCCGACGAGGCGCGGGGCGCCGGTCTTGTCGGGCAGGCTGACGTAGCCGCTGATCCAGGTAGGGCCGCTGCCCGGCATTCGGGCGACGGCGCGCGGGACGCCGTTGGTGTCGGTGAAGTAATCGAGCTTGAGCCGGAGCGGCGGCTCGAAGGCGGCGAGCGGCTGGACGGCGGTTGTGGCGCTGGTCATGTCAAAGATGCCCAGCGGATACTGCGCCAGGGTGGTATCGCCCCAGGCCCAGAAGAGCTTTCCGCGGTGAACCGCGTTTTGGACGCTGTCACAGCCGAGAATGCGGGATTCCCGCCAGTCGAGCTCGCGCCCGCATTTCTGGCTTTCGGCAAACAGGCCGCCGCCGGTGCTGCGCCCGAGCCGGCGGGCGATGATGGTGCGGTCCACCTCGACCTTGAGCGTCTGGCCGGGTCGTGGCGTCAGGCGCACGCCGCGGTAGCCGAAGCCGTCCCGGGGCCGCTCATAGCCGTGCCCGAGCACGTCAAACCACGTCTCGCGCCCCATCAGTTCCGGCAGGTCGAAGGCGATGACACCGGCGTTGTCGGTGACGAAGCGGACGTTGTGCGTGGTGCGCAGTTCGACGAGCGGCACCGGCCAGCCGGTGTCTTTCTCGGTCACCTCGATGCGGCAAGGCTCGATGGCCCGCAGCGCGAGCGACGACAGGGCAAAACCGATCAGGAACAGCATGGCGCGGGAGGGAGGCAGAAATCGGCGCTTCATGGCCCGAATGGTACGGAAGAGCTCCGGGGTGCCAAGAACGGTTTTTGCGGTGCGAACATGCAAAGAGCCGGCCGGATGGTCCTCACCGCATGAACATGCGAGCAAAGGGGATTCCGCTTCCGCCCGGGTTGTGGTATGAGTTGGGCCATGTCAGTCACACCCCGAATGACTCGGGCGGCGTTGGCCCTGGGGCTGGGAGCCTGCGTGCTCTCTGCCGCCGCCTCACCCTGGACGCCCGAGAACAGCGCCTGGAACGTCAATCTCAACCCCGCCTCCGACCCCGCCAGCTACTACGGCGGCTGGAGCGGCCACACCTACTACCCGTCACCGGACGACTGGCGCAAGATCCCCGTCTATCAGTTCATCACCGACCGGTTCTGCGACGGGGAGCCGGGCAACAATGAGCTGGCCTACGCGGGCTACGACTTGCGCGATGTCGGCGCGCGGCACGGCGGGGATTTTCTCGGCGTGCGCGACCGGCTGGATTACATCCGCGGGCTCGGCTACAAGGCGATCTGGATTTCGCCGGTGTTCCAGAACCGGCACAATTCCTACCACGGCTACGGGCAGATTGACTTCACGCTGCTGGACCAGCGGTTTGGCACCGTGGAGGACTTTCGCGCGATGGTGGACAAGGCGCACTCGCTGGGCATGTATGTCATCGTGGACATCATCGTCAATCACCTGTCGGACCTCTACTACTTCGAGGGGCACCCGAGCGATGGCGCGCCGTTCCACCTGCACACCGGCGAATACAACCTGGTCCCGCGCAATCCCGGCGAGACCTATGTGGATTTCCCCGTGGATAACACCTTCTATCCCACCGGCACCTACTGTGACGTGTTCGGCGACGACGGTTACCGGCGGGTGGACAGCGGGAGCGGTTCGTTCTGGTTCAGCGACCTGCACCACAACGGGGATTTGGGCAACTACGGCGATCCGTGGCAGAACCACCTCGGCAAGATCTACGGCTCCCTGGACGACCTGCGCACCACGCATCCGCGCGTGCAGAACAAGATTATCGCCATGACCAAGGCGCTGATCAGCTCATGCGACATTGACGGCATCCGCATGGACACGCCGATGCAGGTGCCGCGCGACTTCTTCCGGGCCTGGTGCCCGGCGGTGAAGGCGCACGCCGCCTCCCTCGGCAAGAGTGATTTCTTCATCTTCGGCGAGTTCTACTGCTCGCGCGAGCGGGCGGCGACCATGGTGGGCCGCGGCAAGAGCCCGAACCAGTATGGGGATCCCTACGCGTTCATTGACGGCGATTACACCATGGACGGCGGCATTAACTACCGGGCTTACTTCGACTTCTTCCAAACCGCCGTCAAGGAACAGGTCAACGGCAACCTCGGCAACCTCAAGTCCGGCCTGGCCACGGACCTGACCGCGTTTGATTTCTACGATCCGGCGGTGAGCGATTTCCGCTACACCCACCTCAACTTCTACAACAACCACGACCAGTGGCGGATGGTGCACAATTCCGGGGGCGCCGCGGCGGGTTTTCTCAAGACCGACCTGGCCAGCGGGATCATCGCGTTCTGGCCGGGCATGCCGCTCTTTTACTACGGCGACGAGCAGGGTTTCTGCTCCTACGGCACGGCGCTGGACGGCTGGTCGCGCGAGGATTTCATGACCAGCCTGGCCTGGGACAACGCGGGCGCGCTGGTCAGCCCGAATCCCGCCCAGAAGGACAACTTCGACATGACCAACCCGCATTACCTGTGGGTCCAGAAGTGCATGAACGTGCGCGAGAAGTATCCCGCGCTCCAGGCGACGCATGAGATTCATGAACGGTGGATGCAGACCGGGGCGGGCAACGGCATCTACATCTATTCCCGGGCCTGGGGCGATGCCAGCAACTGGGCCATGATCGCTTTCAATACCTGGAGCGCGACCCTCTCGGCGGGCGGCGGCCTGGGCGACCTCTACACCGGCTGGAATGCGGGCGACGTGATTGTTAATGCGCTCGACCCGGCCGAGACTTACACACTGACCACGGGGGGAAAACTGGCTTCGCTCGACGTCCCCGGCTACGGCCTCAAGGTGTTCGTGCGCCAGAGCAACCTCCAGGCGCTCAGCCCGGTCGTCACCAACGCCGTGCCGGCGCACGACGCCCGGTTTGTCGGCACCAGCGCCGTCCTGAAGGTGCAATTCAGCGAGGCCATGAACGAGGCCTCGGTCAAGGGGGCGTTTTACTATGACGGCCAGCCAGTGTCCCCGGCGGACTTGAGCTGGAACGCCGCTACGCGCGAGTTGAGCTTTGCCACCAACGTGGCCGACGGCATCCATGTCATCGAGGTCACTACCAACGCCCAGAGCGCCGCGGGCTTGAACCTCTACGGCAAGTTCCGCTCCCGCTTTCTGGCGGGGGCCGACTCCAACATCCTCGTCAGCCGGGCCGCCACCAACGACACCACGCTCATCAATCTGGGCGACGCCACAACCGGCGACCCGAACGTCACCCTCTACCACAAGGCGGCCGGAGCCGCCAGGATGCGCGTGCGGGTGCAAAACGGCGCCTGGGGCGCGTGGCAGACCTACGCCGCAACTTCGGCCTGCCCGCTCACGCCCGGCAATGGGACCAAGAGCGTGGAGGTCCAGTATTGGGCAGACGGGAGCGCCGCGTACTATGTGAATGACACCATCGAACTCGCCGTTTACGGCGACATTGCCGCGGACGATTTCACGGGCTACTCGGCCAGCCTCTACGGTCAAAGCGGCGGTTCCGGCTGGTCCGGTGCCTGGGCTGACCAGGGGTACGCGAGTTCGCCGAACGTCGTGCAAAGCGCGCTGGGCGCTGTCAACACCATCGCTTCGAGCGTTCCCTACGTTGAGTATCCGCTCAACAACACGATGGGGGGCATTAATATTCTTGAAGCCACGCGGAGCCTGTCCGCCACGGTTTCTTCCGGAACCATGTATGTCTATGGCCTGGTCGCTGTGGGCGGAGCGGACGGGGGCAGTTTCGCCACCGCCAACAGCTATGGCGGCATCGGCCTCTACCATGGAACGACCGAGAAATTCCTGATCGGCGAGCAGTGGCAAACCGCCTACTGGGGCGCCACCGCTTCCGGCAGCCTCAACGGCGCCGGCGCCAACAGCTCGGTCGCCATCGGGACGTTTGCGCCGGCCCTGCTCTGCGCCAGGATTGATTTCACCGCCCGGACTCTAACGCTCTGGGTCAATCCGAACTTCAACCAGACCGAAGCGTGCTGCGCTCCCTCGGCGTCATTCAACTTCGGCAGCAATGACGCCTCGTTCAACGTCGTGCGGCTGCGGGCCGGCAACGCCAACAACGGCAACAAGTGGCAGTTCGACAATGTTCACCTCTCCACCGAATCCCCGTTTGCCGCCCTGGGCCCCACCGCGACTGTGAGTGGGTCCACGACCATTTGCCTCGGCAGTTCCGCCACCGTCTCTGCCGATCTGACCGGCGCCGGGCCGTGGTCGGTCACGTGGTCGGACGGCTTCATCCAGGCGGCCTCCGCGAGCCCGGCCACACGGAGCGTAAGTCCGGCTGTTTCAACCAACTACACCGTCACCGCGCTGACGGATTCGACGGGCTGTTCAGCGGGCTCACTGTCTGGAAATGCCGCCCTCACCGTCAAGCCAGCGGCCGCCGTTAATGCCGGCTCGGACCAGACCGTGCCCACCAGCACGACCTCAGTCAGCTTGTCGGGCTCGATGGGCGGCAGCGCCACGACGGCAACCTGGAGCGGCGGCGACGGCACCTTTGAGGACTTCAACAACGGCACCGGCAGCTATCTCCCTACGGCGGACGAGCGCCTGGTGGTCCGTTCCGTCACCTTGACGCTGACCAGCGGGGGCCAATCGCCCTGCGCCCCCGTCAACGACTCCATGACGATCACCTTCAATTCGCCGCCGCTTGCCGGGAACGATGCGGCCTGGCGCGCGCCCGGTCTTCCGCTCCAGATCCCCATCGCTGCCGTGGTGGCCAACGACTCGGACCCGGACCAGGACGCCTTCCAGCTCAGCGGCGTTTCCGCCGTCACGATGAACGGTGTGACGCTCCAGACCAATGCGTCGCATATCCTCTACCCGAACGGCCCGAACGCGGACGACACGTTCACCTACACCATTCAGGACGCCCACGGCGGCCTGGCCACGGGAACGGTCTTTGTCATGGTGAGCACGAATGTGTTGGGGCGGGTGACGCGCCTCCAGGTGGGCACCGGACCTGCCGTCACAGTCTCGCTGGCAGGCGTGGCGGGCTACCCGTATCAGGTCCAGCGCGCGACCAATGTCCAGTTCAGCGGCACGTGGCGCGTGTGGAATACCAACGCCCCCACCAACGGAGTGTTCCAGGTGTTCGACGACTTCGGCGACCTCGGCGCAGCGCCCAGCGAGGCGTACTACCGCGTCCGCTACAGCCCGTGATCCGAGCGGCAGGAGCGCGGCAGCCGAAATAGGGCGGCCCGGGCTATTCCAGCAGCGCCACCGCCGCCGCGTAATTCTGGGTGTGGCTCAGGCTGATCAGCAACCGCTGCCCGCCGCGTGCCGCCAGGAGCTTCTGGCCGCCGTCGTGCAGAATGACGAAGGGCTCGCCGCTTGTCTTGCGTCCGATCTCCATGTCGCGCCAGCCAAGCTGGGCGCCGATGCCCGTTCCAAAGGCCTTCGAGATGGCCTCCTTGGCGGCAAAGCGCGCCGCCAGGAACGGCGCGGGCGCCTTGTGCGACAGGCAGTAGCCGATCTCGTTCGGATGCAAAATGCGGTTCAGGAAACGCTCGCCGAACTTCTCATGCGAGGCCTGAATCCGCGCGACCTCGATGATGTCAATGCCGATGCCCAGGATCACGCGGGAAGGCTAAAGGCTAGAGGCTGACGGCTAAAGCCCAAACTCGGGAAATGCCCCTTGGGGTCCTTTAGCCTTTGGTGTTATACCACCCCGCCCTGGTAGCCTGCCATCAGGCGCAGCATGTCCTTCACCGCCGCCGTGATCCCAACCATGACAGCGCGGCTGATAATGGTGTGGCCGATGTTCAATTCGACCAGGTGCGGCACCTTGTGGAGCAGCGGCAGGTTCTGGTAGTTCAGGCCGTGCCCGGCGTTGACTTTGAGGCCAAGCGCATGGGCCTGTTTTGCGCCCGCGATCAGCCGCTCCAGCTCGGCCTGGCGCTGCGGCTCCTGGTCGAAGGCCTCGGCGAAAGCGCCCGTGTGCAACTCGATGAACTGGCTGCCCGCGCGCGCGGCGGCTTCGATCTGCGCCGGGTCGGGCGCGATAAACAGGCTGACCTCGATGCCGGCGTCGTTCATGCGCTTCCGGGTCTCGGCAATTACCGCCAGGTTCCCCGCGACCTCCAACCCGCCCTCGGTGGTGATTTCCTGCCGCCGCTCGGGCACCAGGCAAACAATGTCCGGCTTGAGCTTGAGGGCGATGGCCACGATCTCCGGCGCGACGGCCATTTCCAGGTTGAGCCGGGTCTTGATGACCTCGCGCAGCTTCCAGACATCCCGGTCTTGCATGTGGCGCCGGTCCTCGCGGAGGTGGGCGGTGATGCCATGCGCTCCGGCCGCCTCGCTCGCCAGCGCCGCGGCCACCGGGTCGGGCTCGCCGCGCCCGCGCCCGCGGTAGCGCGCCTCGCGCAGCGTCGCCACGTGATCAATGTTCACACCCAGCTTCAACATACGCGGTGATTATGGTTTGGCCCTGAGCCGATTCGCAACCTAAACATATTTGCAGTTGCCCTCACCTGCAACCGTCTGTTTCCATGCGCCGTGCCGAGAATGCAACTGCTCGTGGCGCGCTGGCTGCCGGCGCTGGTCTGGATGTGCGTGATCTTTTCCGCGTCCAGCGACCGGATGTCTTTCGACCGCTCCTCGCGCATCATCGGGCCGTTGGTGCACTGGCTCTTTCCCCAGCTCTCGGACGAGGCGATCCATGCCACCGTCGTCGCGGTTCGCAAGTGCGCCCACCTGACCGAGTATGCCGTGCTGGCGTTGCTGGTTTGGTGGGCGCTGCGCCAGCCGCCGCCCGCGCGCGCGCCGCGCTGGAGCTGGTCCAAAGCCGGCGTGGTTCTCGCCCTGGTGGCGCTCTACGCCGCGAGCGATGAGATCCACCAGGCCTTCATCCCCTCTCGCGAGGGAAGTGTGCGGGATGTCCTGCTCGATACCCTGGGCGGCGCGCTTGGGCTGCTTGTCTTGTGGGGCATCCAGCGATTGAGGAACCGCGCTTAACCGGCGCGGTGCGCGCACCCCGGATGGTTCGACGACGAAGGAAGACCTGCGGGGTTCTCAAGCCGCCGGCGGCCGCTGGTATTCCCGAGCCAGCACCGCGCGGAGGTCAACGTGCCGGAGCTTCGTCACGCCCCAGATGATGAAGAACAGATCGGCGAATATGTCCAGCCAGCAGAGCGCCGACGGCAGGATCAGCACGTAGAGAATCGTGAGCCCCGGCGCCAGGCCCGGCTTCCTGAGCGTCAGCGCCAACCAGATGCCAAACGCCCCGAGGGCGTAACAGTCGGCGATCATGCGCAAGCAGTAAACGAGTCCGGTGCCGACCGCCAGGAGCGTGATTTCCAGCTCCGGCGAACGCCAGCCTCCCGCGGCAATCGAGTGAACGACCGACGGAACAAACAGCAGCCACAGCAGCGTGATCACCGGCCATTGAAAGGTCCTCCGCAATGCGAGCACCTGGCCGCGGATGATGTCCCGGCTGGTCAGCGGGGTGCAGAGCAGCATTTCCAGGGCGCCGTTGCGCCGGCTCTCGACGAAGAAGCGGCACGCCTGAAGGGCGAACAGCCACTTCAGAAGAACGCCAAAGGGCCGCACCCCGTACACGTTCAGGATGAATGCGCCGTGCTCCCCGGGCGCAAAGACCGTGGTCAGCAAGACCGCGGCGCCCCATGCCCACACAATCAGCCAGACAATACGGCGAAAGCCGGGGTCGCTCCCCACCAGCCAGAAGACCGGGTTGACCGGCAGCAGCTTCTCGCGCGCCATCCCGCGCGCCGCGGCGCCGCCCCGGCCCGGCTGCGCCCACCGCCGCAGCCGCCCGCCCACTGAGGCAACCGGTCCTTGTTCCTGCCAGCGCTGGAGCACGGCCACACTCGCCAGCGCCAGCAGCAGCCAGCCGGCAACCTGCGAACCCGCCAATGCCCACCAATACTCCGCCGGTCGGATCAAATACGCCGGCTCCAGGGCCCGCGCAAAGGGCCAATACGGACTGACCCACGCAATGCACGACCAGCCGGGAAAGAATCGGAAACCTGCCCCAAGCCTGGCCAGAAGCGGCAGAATGGCGGCAAAGAAGATAATCAGTCCCACTGTGCCTCCCATCATCCGCTGCGGCTCGCGCCCGAACGCCGAGACGCAAATCCCCGCCGCCAGGGAAAAGAACAGCGCATTGACCAGCGCGAGGGTCATTCGCACGAACTCTCCTCCCGTCAAGCCGCCCAACAACAGGCAGAACCCCGTGACAGGGAGGATGGCCAGCAGCCCGTAGAACGCGTTGAGCGACGAGGCTATGAACTTCCCCAACACGACATCGTAGCCGCGCAGGTCCGTCAGGAACAGCAGCCCCAGCGTGCCTTCGCGCTTTTCCTCGCTCAGGCAATCGGCGGTCAGCAGCGCGCCGGCCAGCAGGCACAGGCCGAAGGCGAAACCCGTCAGGCCCACGTAAAGCCCCTTGCCCGGACCGCCGGGCGTGCCGGCTACCATCGCCGGAAAGAACGAAAGCAGGCCCACTCCCACCGCGACGACCGCCGTCCAGGCGCGGATGCGGTAAGTGCTCCGGCGCCGCGCCGCCACGCGCAGCTCCCGCTCGACAATGGGGAGAAAGGTCATAGCACCCCGGGCCCCTTGCCGCCCATGCGTCGTAAGCGCTGCCAGAATCCTGGCGTGCGCTCGTATCTCCGCGCCGCGGCCAGCCGGAACTCCTTCAGCAACTTGCGCCGCGCCCAGAAACCAAACCCCAGGTCCACGCCTAGGCTCAACCCCAACCACACCAGCAAGTACTCCGTCGCCCCCGCCTCTCCGACCTTTAACCAGCCGAGGAATGCCATCGTGACCACCAGGGCAAGGAGGCCCAGGGGCAGCAGGAGAATGCACGCGAGGCTCTCCCTCGCGGCCTGGACCGGGTGTTTGGCATTGAGTCCGCGCCACAAACCAAGCCAGTAAAGGGCGGCCAGGTCCACGACGAACTTCACGAGACCTGCCGACCAGAACAGGCACCATAATCTGCTGGCGCCCGGGCTCTGCCGGAAGATGGTGTCGGATGCGCCCAGCATCATGAACAGGAAGAAAGCGAGCAACACCAGTGCCACCGGCCATTGGAACTGGCGCTGCAAAGCCAGCCGTTGACCGCGGAGTATTTCCCGCACTGTCAGGGGCGTTGACAGCAACAGTTCCAGCGCGCCCTCTTTGCGGTCTTCGCTCAGTTGCCGCCCCGTCTCAAAGGCAAACCAGACCTTGAGGATAAGACTCAACAGCAGGCCCGTCAGGACGTATGAGTCCCAATCAGGCAAATCTGCACGGAACCTGGCCAGGCCGTAAACCCACGCGCCCGCCACCCCGCCCAGCACGGCCCACACACACGCCGGCTTCCAACGCGCCCGCGACGCCAGCCAGAAATAGGCATTGCGGTCCAGCAGCCGCGCGCGAAAAGCTCCGCGCGCCTGCGCGCCGCCCCAGTTCCACCAGCGCCGGCGCGGCGTTGACGAGCCGCCCGTCCGCTGCTGCCACGAGCGGGGCGCAATTGCCGACGCCAGCAGCAGAAACAGCCAACCCAGCGCGTGCATGCCCGCCGCCGATTGCCAGAACCGCTCCGGCCGGATTGCATAGGCCCGGTCAAGCGCGCAGTAGTAGGCGTAGCCGGCGCTCGTCAACAGCCACCCCCGGTTCACCTCCGGCGTCTTCCCCGCAGCAGAAAGCCATGCCCCGCACGCCGGCAGGATCCCCGCGAACAGAACAATGAGCGCAAAAGTGCGGGCGGTCGCCTTGATCTGCGAGCGGCTCATCGCGGACACGCAGAGGCCGAGCGCCAGCGAGAAGAAGAGAGTATTGAGCGCGACCAGCGTCATCCGCCCGACCGCGCCGGGGGTCACGCCTCCCATCAGCAGCGGCAACGCCAGGATCGGCACCGCCGCCAGCACGGCGTAGAGACCGTTCACGGAGGTGGCGACCAGCTTGCCCAGAACCACGTCCCAGCCGTTGAGATCGGTCAGGAACAGCAGGCCGAGTGTCTCTTCGCGCTTCTCTTGGCTCAGGCAATCGGCGGTGGCCGACACGCCCATGACCAGGCAGTAGAGCACGACCACGGCGGCCAGCATCCAAAACAGACCAACGCCGAGCTGTTGCTGTGGCTGCCCTCGGTAAATCAGGAAAAACCAGGTGCCAATCGCAATCAGGCCCAGCGCCGCGCCCCAGCGCGCCCGGTGCGTAGCCGGCCGGCGCGCCGCGACCCGCAACTCCCGCGCAACAATAGGCAGAAAGGTCATCGCCGTAGTCCAATCAGTTCGCTCGCGTGCATTCCGGCCGCATTATCCCGCCACCCCTGCCAGAGAGAAAGACCGCCGTTGAAGCAGGCGGTGGAGGCGCCACCAACAAAACCCGGCCAGGAGCACCTGGCAACACGCCGCGAGCACTGTCGCGCGAATCCCAAACTGGAAGTCATTCCGCCAGAATGCACCGTCCCACCTCAGGAACCTGACCAATTCAGCTAGAAGCAGCGGCACCAACATTCCCACGGCAATCGTCAGGATGAACGCGGCGATGAAAGTCCGACAGCGCAAAGAGAAGAAGAGTCCAATCACCGGCAGGGTCAGGAATGTCACGCCGTAGAACAACCGGACGCCAGCCCCGATGCGATTGGGCAGAAAGGTCGAGCTGTACGCCCAGACGAGCAGAAACAGGCCGGCGGCGGGCAGAAACTGGCTCCACAGGCCCCGCACTCGTCCAAACATGATCCGGCTCTCGCTCAGCGGGGAAACCAGCAACAACTCCAGCAGGCCGGTCTCGCGCTCGCGACGGAGGCTGCCCGCCGCGCTGGCGGCGATGCTGCCAGCCAGGATCCAGGCAATCCCTTCCTGAATTGTATTGGCCGCCCAGAAGAAATGCCGGTCTGTCAAAACCGTGGTATAGACCGAGATCAACACCGCCACCCACGCCGAGGTCACCAACCGGCCTTGCCAGGTCCGCTGCTCCAGCCAGCCAATTGGATTGCGCTCGAGCTTCCGGCGCATCCAGTGCCGAAAGAACGACTGCCAAAGCATCGGCGTGCAGAAGACCCGTTCCAGCCGGACTTGCCTCGGAGAGGGCGGCTCCTCGCGCCAGCAACGGCGAACCCGCGCCCCGGCACCTGCTAGGGCGGCAAACAACGCCAGCAGGGAACACAGCGATACCCACCCCAAACCCCGCGTCCCCGGACCCCAAAAACTGCCCCCTCCCACGCTCCAGATACCCTCCCGGTTCGCAAAGAAACCCACCCCGGCCACAAAGATTCTGCCCCATTCCGATTCGACCAGGGCTGACGGCCTCACCGTCAGACCATTCAGGAGGAGCCAGCCAAC
This sequence comes from Verrucomicrobiota bacterium, assembly GCA_035358715.1. Classification (GTDB taxonomy): domain Bacteria; phylum Verrucomicrobiota; class Verrucomicrobiia; order Limisphaerales; family UBA8199; genus UBA8199. The sequence continues at coordinate 27,539 of DAOPPX010000013.1, read as the reverse complement.
GCTGGTGGCGAGAACGATGAAGCAAACAGCCGCCAGGAGCACGGCTCGCACAAGCGCGCGCCGCCAGGCTGTGCTCCATGCTGAAGCGAGCAACCCCGCCGCCAGGGCCCAGCAGGCCGCATTGGCGTTCACCACAACCGCCAGTGCTACTTCGGCCCTGCTGACCCCGCCCAGCATGATGGGGAGGGTCAGGATCGGCACCACCGCCAGCCCCAGAGTTATCGCCCGCAACGCCTGCGCCAGTCCTTTGGCCACGACGATGTCCCTCCCCTTCAACGGCGTCAGAAAGAGCAGTCCCAGGGTTCCTTCGCGCCGCTCCCGGCTGATGCAATCCGCCGCCAGCATCGGCACCAGCACCCAGATCGCGCCAAACAGCGTGCCATGGAGCGCCATGAACAAATCGCGCCCCACATCCGCCCCGAATCCGACGCGCCGGCCGAACACTATGCTCGCGACTACCAGCACCGCCACCCCCAGCCCCCGCAGCGAGTAGGTGAAGGACTGACGCGCCGAGGCGCGCAGCTCGCGTTCGACGATGGGCAACAAGGTCATGCGAAGACTGGTCGGCTCCTGGCTATCAGCGATTGGCGCTCGGGCTTGCCACCGCGCCAATCATCACTTCACTGGGTCTCCCCGCGCGTCACGCGCATGAACACCTCCTCCAGCCCGATCTCGTCCTCGCGCAACTCGATCAGCTTCGCGCCGCCGCGCACCAGGATGTCCGCCACGATGCTGTGCTCGACCTCCGTCCCGGCCAGCGTCACCTTGAGCTCGCCATCGGTGGGCGTCACCTCCGCAATCTCCGCTCGTCCCTTGAGCAGTTCAATCGCCTGCGCCGTGTCGCTCGAAACGCGCACCCACACCACCCGCCCTTGCGACATTTGGTCCCGCACGCCCTGCACCGGCCCGCTGTAGATCAGGCGGCCTTTCTCGATAATGGCCACCCGGTTGCACAGCGTCTGCAGCTCGCTCAGGATGTGCGAGGAGATGATGATGGTCTTGCCCAGGCGCTGCAGCTCCTGGAGGATGGCCATCATTTCGATGCGCGCCCGCGGGTCCAGGCCGCTGGCCGGCTCATCCAGCAGCAGCACCTTCGGATCGTGGATCAGCACCCGCGCCAGGCCCAGGCGCTGCTGCATGCCGCGGCTCAGCGCGCCGATCAGCGCCCCTTTCTTCTCCGTCAGCCCCACCAGCTCCAGCACGTCGTTCACCGTCTTCTCGCGCTGCGCGGTAGGGATCCGGTAGCAGGCCCCAAAGAAGTCCAAGTACTCCGTCACCTCCATGTCCTTGTACACGCCAAAGAAGTCCGGCATGTAGCCAATCACGTGCCGCACCAGGTCGGCATCGGTTATCACGTCGCGGCCCAAAATCCGCGCCGTGCCAGCCGACGGCGCCAGAAACGTCGCCAGGATGCGCAGCGTGGTGGTCTTGCCCGCGCCATTCGACCCGATAAAACCAAACAGGTCGCCCGGGTTGACGGTCAGATTCAGCCCGTCCACGGCCGTAACGCTGCCGTAAAGCCTCGTCAGGCCGAAGGTCTGAACAGCGGGGATGGGAGGGGCATTCATAGGTTAGGACTTAAGACTCATTTGACTGTCACCGGCACGCGCCACAGGGTGTTGCGCTGGCTGAGCCGGGGCGTGAACTGACTCATCGGCTGCACCGGCGCGTAATCCGGCGCCCACGCCAGCAACACCGCGTTGCCGCGGCTGGCCACGAGGGACAAATCCAGGCCAGGCGCGTCGGAGAAAGCATAGTACCCCTGATACCTCAGATGGTACTGGGAGTAGGTCGCGCGGGAAAGAAAGGACGCCACAATGCTCCCATTGCATAAATCATCAATGTGCTCGCTGCTGTGAGCTCTGAACGTGCCCTGCCGCGCTATCACCGCACCCGTGAAGCGCTGCGCATGCTCGCTGACGAACTCCTCCAACGGTTTCCCCTGCCCTTTCGCCACCCTGAAGGCCTTGGTCTCCCGCGCCGGAACGCCCCCCAGCGGGATGAGGTAATCCTCGATAACCACCTGCGCGGTCGTCAAGTCGCGCTCCGTGCGGTTCGCGACCTTCACTTCCCAGCCGTCGCCCAGGCGAACCACCGTGGCGGCCAGCGGCAGCGGCGCCGGTTCCCACCAGTCGCTGACATAAAGCTGGCTGGTCCACACCGGCACGAAGATCTCCGCCTCGAACGACCCGTCGCCCGCCTGCGTAAACGTCGCCTTTTCGCCGGGTTGCCCCGATCCCACCAATTCGCCCCGCAACGCCGCGAACTCCTGCCGGCCTTTCAGCCGGTACTTCTGGTTGGAAGGCGAATACACTGACGCGTAGGTCCGCCCGCGCAATCGCGCCTGTTCCCCTTTCCCCAGCACGTCCACCACGTGCAACTCGTTCCATTCCGAGTCCCCGGCGCGCAGTTTGTAGCCGATGACGTAGATCAGCATCGAGAACATCACCACGTAGCACGGGAATGTGATCCAGGTCAGCATCGGCCGGCCAATCCGCCGGAGCCAATAGCGGTCCAGCGGTCCAATCACCAGCAAGTACACCAGCAACAGCCCCAGCAGCCATGTCACCGCCAACTTGTGCACCTGCCGTGTGCCAATCATTGCCCCGAATATCCCGTCGCTGCTCAACCCGAACGTCTGGCGGGAATCCTTCGAGACGTGCCACGCCCCCGGCTCCTGGATCAGCCGGGCCCAGAAGGTTGGCAGGTTCTGCCAGGATCGGAACGGCTCGCGCTCGGGGCTAAAGAGCAGCAGCGTGACCCGCCCGTAGCCGCGGTTGGCCGTGACGATCAACGGCTTGTCCCCGCCCTCCGCGGCCACCACAACCTGCCCGTCCCGCACTCGGCCTGTCGCGACTGGCAACGCTGCCAACTCGAAGGCGGGATCAACCGGCAGGTCCTCGATGACATTGGTCGTGGCCGCCGCTGTTCGGTCCGGCAACCGGCGCTGCCCGCCGGGCGCCCGAGGCGCTGATTGCGCGGGAGGCACGCCGGAATCCTGCCCGGAGGTCTTTTCCGTCTCCGCAGCCCGCGCTGCGTTGGCTGAGAGTACCCAGTCGCGCAGCCACTCCTGCAGTTCCGAATGCCCCTGCACCGTCCTCATGTCACTCAGCTCGCACGGCACCACCTCCCTGAGCCACGGTGTCGCGGTAACATCATTAACCTGTTCCACGCCCACAATCAGATGCCCGCCGCCGTGCAGCCAGGCCAACAAAGCCTCTACCTGCCCCGTTTTCAGCACCAGCGCCTTCTCGGTACTCAGGTAAAGGCAGTCCAATCCCTCCAGCGCCAGAGGGTTGTCCGGAAAAATGTCCGGCAACAAACGCGCCGTCGCCGGCTGCTGTGCCTTGTCCGCGGGCCGAATCGGTTGCGGCGCCGGCATTCCCGACGGCGTCCGCACCAGCGCCCCCATCAGGGGTGTGTAGGTTCTGATGTTCCGCCGGCTCCGCAAACCGGTTTGCTCCGCCCGAACCTTCCCACGCTCGTCCAGCAAACGCGCGTCCCAGAGGCCGGAAAGGCCGCCTGGTGAGAACACCGGCATCACGAGCCGTTTGAGTGTTCCGGTCGGCAACTCCACCACCGTGCGCCGCGTTTGCGGATTGCGCCACCCCTCGGTCACCTCCACTGTTCCCACAAAACCCGGCCCGTCGTTCTTGATCTCGAACACCACGGAACACCATCTCCCCGGCGGCACAATCCCGTCGTAGCCCAGGAACACATCAAATTGCAGCGCGCCCCATGCCGGGACCGCCGCTGCTAGAAGGGCCGCCAGCCACCAGGCCAGCACCCGCCGATGGTGACCAGCCGTCCCCGGGCGCAACCGGAGTCTTGATTCAGAATGCCCTGCCATGGAGTTCTCGCGACAAATTCGGGTCGCCCAATCTATTAGCAGACCGTCCGACATTGGCAACGTTCAATTCCTCGCTCCCGCCGCCAGCCTTCAGCCTTGGCATCGGCTTGCCATCCTCTACAATTCCCGTGTCACCGGCTGCGGTGCCAGGCCCCCCTCCAGCCCGGTGCCAAGCGCAAGGAATCTATGAAAAGAACAGAATTAGCCAGACGCTACTGCATTGACGGCGACACGAGATTTCGCCTCGCCAGCATCAACCCGGACGACACCTGGAAGCTCAAGTCCAAGGACCAGGCCCAGGAATGGCTCCAAAAAGGCATCGCCCGCCTCAGTGAGTTGCAGGACAAGCTTTACGCCCAGGACCAATGGGCCATCCTGCTTATCTTCCAGGCCATGGACGCCGCGGGCAAGGACGGCACCATCAAACACGTCATGTCGGGGGTCAATCCCCAGGGCTGCCAGGTCTTCTCCTTCAAGACGCCCTCGGCCGAAGAGTTGGACCACGATTTTCTGTGGCGCACCACCCGGCAACTGCCCGAGCGCGGCCGCATCGGCATCTTCAACCGCTCCTATTACGAGGAAGTCCTCGTCGTGCGGGTCCACCCCGAGCTGCTCGCCCGCCAGAAAGTGCCGCCCGCCCTGGTCACCGGCGATATCTGGCGCGAGCGCTTCGAGGACATCAACGCCTTCGAGCGCTACCTGACACGCAACGGCGTCATCATTCGGAAGTTTTTCCTGCATGTCTCCAAGCGCGAGCAGCGCCAGCGCCTGCTCCGCCGCCTCGAACAGCCGGCCAAACAGTGGAAGTTCTCGCTCGACGACGTCCACGAGCGCCAGAAATGGGGCCAATACATGCGCGCCTACGAAGACATGATCCGCCACACCGCCACCGACTGCGCCCCGTGGTACGTCGTCCCCGCCGACCATAAATGGTTCACCCGTGTCGTCGTTGCCGAGGCGATTGTGGAGGCCTTGGAATCGCTCGATCTGGCCTACCCGAAGGTCGGCTCCGCCAAACGCAAAGAACTGGCCGCCGTCCGCACCGCGTTGAGCGTCACCAAAGCGTGACCGGAGGAACCGGGCTCAACTGGCAAATGACAGACGGCAAGTAAGAGGAGCACGAACAGGCAATAGGTCAAAAGGGATAAACTACAACCAAGTCGAATCCCCGGAAACACGCGCCGCCCGCGGCGGCCGCGCGACTGAACCAGTCTTTTGCCATCGGCCAGTTGCCATTTGCCATCTGCCTTCCCACGGCGGTTCAACCCCTACCGCACAAAATCCAGCCACCCCAGCGACGCCGGCACATGGAAGTCCGGTTCCCTGGTCTTCGGGTCCACCCAGCTTATCCACTCCTCGATGGGCGGCGGCCCATCGAGCTTGCGGCCCAGGTTATGCACGCTCTCCTGCTGCTCGACCGGCCGCCCGCTGCGGTCATGGCTGAACTCCGCCCGATAAAGCCCGCACCGGATCCTCACCCCGGGGCGTATGACCGGGAATCCCAGTGCCGTCAGGCTCTCCAGTGGAATGCGGCCCTCGACTTCATACCCTTTGGGCAGTGGCGCAGCCTTCGTTTGCAGGCCTTCGAACCTCCAGTTCGCATCCAGCTTCCGGTAATACGAACCGCGGTAGTCATACACCCGTCCCCGTGAGTCCACCTCGATGCAGTAGTAGTCCTTCATCTGATCATCCAACGCCAAGAACACCTCCACGCGGTCCTCGAACACCTGGTCCTGCTCGTCCCGTAACTGGTCGAGCACCACGATGTCCGCGTCCTGCACGCGGAAAGTGAAATAGAGACTCGTCCCGTCGCACAAGGCGCGAAACTCCGTCTTCGGCGCCTTTGCTTGCTTCCAGGGAAACACAAACCGCTTGTCCGCCGCAGCTTTCCCCCACACCCGCTCCTGCGCCCGTCCATCCAGCGCAATCTTCGCCCCAGGCAGCCACCGCACCCGGTAGGCCTGCCCGGATGCCTTTCCGGGCGGCGGCGAGGTCGGCCTGCCGACCGCCGCGGGCTCCTTCGCCCCCACCCCGGCCACCACCAGCAAAGTCGCGACGACTGCGAGGTTTGCCGCCAACACCGCTTGCTTTCTCATGCGGTCCAGCCTGCTGCCATTCCCTCCTCAACGCAAGCCCGGCCATGATCCCACCTCGAGCGATGCCAATTCGGCCCCCAACCCGGGCTGGGACACACCTGTAACATGGCCAGCCTGGCGGCGCGCCCCCAGCCCCAGACATCCCGCCCCCTGGAAACGAGGTGAGTCTAATTCCCCCATCGCCATACTCTCTCCCCAGGTGGTAGCACCCCGCTGGCACCTCCGTCCCTCCTCCGTTGCCCCTCCGTTCCACCTCCCACCGCCGGTCGGAGGAGGAACGGAGGAGGGACGGAGGTGCAACGGAGGAATCAGCTTGCCACTAGGGTATTGGCAGCTTCCTGCCATGCAGGAAATTCTCGGGCAAACCGATTTTTGTTGCTGCCAGGGCTTGACAGCCGTGCCAAATGATGCGAAGAAAGTAGTGTCCGGGTGATAGAACGTTTCTTCAGCGGGGTTCCCCACCCCCACCTCCTTGGCGTCTGTCACCCGGACATTTTCCAACTAGACATGGCGGGTTCCCGGTGGTCCGAGCCGGCAGGCCGGGCATTATCCAGCGGCCCTTAACCCGTGACATCCGAGAAATAAACGGTTGGCAATCGGGGGCCGGGCATGCTACAAACACTGTCCGCTTCCACTGGGAGCGGTTGAAATCGCCAGTAAACAACAACACACAATTTGATTTATGTCACAGCATCGGAGTTTGCGCGCGGCGTCCACGTTGGGCGGCAAGCGGAATGTGCTTAAACGCTTTGAGCGCCTCGAGCTGCTCAAGAAACGCGGTCAGTGGAAAGAGGGAGACCGCATCACCGGCCTGCGCAAGACCAAGAAGGACGCCTGAATCAGCGCGTTGCTGCGGCGTGCGGGACAGCAAGCGCCACGCGCCCCCTGCCCCGCCAGTTTCGCGCTCTCCCCATCCCGCACTCGGCTCCCCGCCTTCAGATGGTTCGCCTGCAAAAGTTCCTGGCGGACGCGGGCGTTGCATCGCGGCGCGCCGGTGAACAGATGATCCTGGCGGGGCGGGTGGCGGTAAACGGCCAGACCGCCCTGGCACTTGGGGTGCGGATTGACCCTGTCCACGACCGGGTGATGGTGGACGGCAAACCGGTCCGTGCGAAGCGCAAGATCTATGTGGCATTGAACAAGCCCCGGGGTGTAGTCTGCACCCGGCGTGATGAATTTGAGCGCCCGACGGTCTATGGGCTGTTGCCCGGGGAATGGAGCCACCTGCATACGGTGGGGCGGCTGGACTACAACAGCGAAGGGCTGATTTTCCTGACGAATGACGGCGAGTTGAGCCTCCGCCTGACGCATCCCCGTTACGGTGTGCTCAAGAAGTATGTAGCGACCGTGGAAGGGCGGTTGCCGGCGGAAGCGCTGGGCCAGTTCACGCGCGGCGTATGGCACCAGGGCGAGAAGTTGAAGGCGGAGCGGACACGGTTGATCTCCAGCGGACAGGCGCAGAGCGTGGTGGAGTTGGAATTGGCCCAGGGCAGGAACCGGGAGGTGCGTCGGTTGTTCGAGTCACAGGGGATGACTGTGAAGCGGTTGCAGCGGGTCCAGGTCGGCAAGATCAAGCTGGGCGAGCTGCGGCCGGGCAAATGGCGGATATTGACAGAACCCGAGATTAAATCTCTAATGTGCTGAGTTATGAAATACAACTGTTGGTTAGTGGTGGGGACAATGCTTTCGACGGGCTTGCTGGCACAAGAGGCGACTAATACGGCCCCGCCTGCGGTGATCCAAACGCCCGCGGCTGCTCCAGCAGCGGCTCTGGCCCCCGCACCGGCAAGCACAAACGCGCCTGCTGCCAGGCCGGTGAAGAAGAAGGCCGCCAGCAGGCAGGCGCAGAAGACGCCGGTGAAAAAGGCCCGCGCCAGCACGATGGCGGCATGGCCGGAACTCCGGACGGTGCCGTTGGTGGCCGGGCCGGCGGTGGTTGTGGCCAGCAACGTCAACGTGCGCGGCCAGGCCAAGCTCAACAGTGAGATTGTCGGGCGGGTGACAAAGGACCAGTCCGTCACTGTGATCGAGGAGATCGTGCGCAACAACTCGGGGCCGAACGAACCGTCAGCCTGGGCCAAGATCGCCCTGCCCCCCGGCGCCCACGTATGGGTGCACAACGCATTCATCAATGCCACGGACCAAACGGTCGTGCCGCGGCGGTTGAACCTGCGCAGCGGTCCCGGCGAGAATTACAGCGTGATCGGCCTGTTGCATCGGGGCGACACGGTGAAGCCGGTCACCACGAAGGAGGATTGGATCGAGATCGAGCCGCCGGCGAACGCCTATGCGTTTGTGGCGGCGCAATACCTCAGGCAGGGAGCGGCCGCGCCGTCCACCCCGGCTCCGGTTGCGGTCACGGCGGTTGCGCCGGTTGCCCCGCAGCCGACTGAACCCGCGCCGACGCCGACCACGGTGGTGGTGATTCCGCCGGGCCCCACGCAGCCGATCGAGCCGGCACCCACACCAACCATTGTAGCCGCAGCTCCCGCAGTGGCTCCGCCGCCAACCGAAAGCCCGGTTCTGCCCCCGCCAGCCGAGACGCCGGCTGTCGCCGCGCCAACGGCGGCTCCCGCAATGACAAGCGAGCCCGAGACGACCGAGGTTCCAGGGATCGAGGAACCGCCACCGCCGCGCATTGTCGAGCGTGAAGGCATCGTGCGCGGCATGACCAGCATCCAGGCGCCATCCAAGTTTGCGCTGGTGAGCCCTGATACCGGCAAGAACATTGATTACCTCTACACGACATCCCGGCAACTGGATCTGCGGCGCTACAAGGGCTTGCGGATCATCGTGACCGGTGAGGAGGCTCTGGATGAACGGTGGGGCAACACTCCCGTCCTTACAATCCAGAGAATCCACGTTGTGGAGTAATGGCCCCGGCCAACCTCATTGACGGGCGGGCGATTGCCAGACAACTACAGGCCGAGCTGGTCCAGCGTATTGCAGCACTAAGAGCAAGGGGCGTTCAACCGGGGCTGGCTTTCGTGCGCGTGGGCGAGGACGCAGCCTCGAAGGTCTATGTCGGGCGCAAGGAAAAGATGTGCGCCGAGCTGGGTATTCTCTCGGAAACGCACGCTCTAGCGGAGCAAACGACCGAGTCTGACCTCCTGGCGCTGCTGGACCGGCTCAACGCGGACCGGCGGCTGCACGGCGTTCTGGTGCAAGCCCCCCTGCCCCCTCACCTCCGGGCGACAGTGGTTTACGCGCATGTGCTGCCGGGCAAGGACGTGGACGGCTTCCATCCGATCAACGTGGGCAAACTGATGCTGGGCGACCCGACGGGTTTTCTCCCGTGCACGCCGGCGGGAATACGTGAGTTGCTCGCGCGGTCGGGGGTCGGGATTGGCGGGACGGAGGTGGTGGTGCTGGGGCGCGGCAACATTGTGGGCAAACCGATGGCGGCGCTGCTGTGCCAGAAAGCCGAGCACGCCAACGCCACGGTGACAATATGCCATTCCGGAACCCGGGACATCGGGGCGCATTGCCGGCGCGCGGACATCCTCATCGCGGCGATGGGGGCGGCGGAATTTGTCAAAGCGGACATGGTCAAGCCCGGCGCGGTGGTGGTGGATGTGGGGGTCAACCGCGTGAGCGATCCGGCTGCCAAAGGAGGGTCGCGGCTGGTGGGCGATGTGGATTTCGCAGCCGTTCAGCCGATCGCCGGCAGGATCACGCCCAACCCCGGCGGGGTGGGGCCGATGACGATTGCGACGCTGATGCAAAACACAGTCCGGGCGGCGGAACAGGCCACCCGGTAGATTAGCCACGACCATGCAACCGACTCGAATCTTGCCTGACCTGCAGTGCTCGCTGATGTGCGAGGAAATCCGCCGGGAGGCCAATGGCAACCCGCTCCTGATTGGGGTGATCAGCCTCATTCGCGTGCCGCAACTTCCGGTGATGGCATTCAAGCTGAGCTTGTTCAATCGTTGGACGGCGGGGGTAGGACAGTTTGTTGAGACCTCGCGGTTCATTGCGCCGGATCAGACGACGGTGTTGCGCAAGGGCGAGGTCAAGTTCAGTTTGCAGGATGCGGCGCTGCATGCGACCAATGTCACGGTGTTCACGCAAGTGGAGTTCAAGACAGCCGGCACCTACTACGTGGAAGTGCTGGTGGATGACGTCATGAAGCTGCGTTACCCCGTGCCGGTGATTCACACGCCGCCGCCCAACCCGCCTGCCAATCCGCCCGCTCCGCAAGCCCCCGCGGCGTGAGCCGCGCCCGGGAGGGCCGGGCCGCAACCGTGGGCGCGACGGGACGCACATGAATGCATCAGATGGGAAAACACAGGTCGCCTGGCAGCCGCTGACAGTCAGTGGAGTGGCGGCATTTGCCCGAGGGACGCTGAGCCAGTTGCTGCTTGCGCAGTTGGTGGTTGCGCTGCTGGCCGGGGGCGCGGTGATGTGGTTTGCGCACCGGGCCTGGTTTCCAGTGATTCATAAGGCCATTGACCGCCTGCCGCCCGAGGGAGAGCTCCGTGCCGGCCAATTGAACTGGGCGGGTGACTCGCCGGTGTGTCTTGCAGAAGGCCGATTCCTGGCACTGGTTGTTGACCTGGAGCATGCGGGAAAGGCGCGCTCCCCGGCGCATGTTCAGGTCGAGTTCGGACGGGCAGACTTCAGGGTCATTTCTTTGCTGGGCTCTTGCGGAGTGCCCTATCCTCGCGGCCGGTCTTTGGCCCTCAACCGGACGGAACTCGGGCCATGGTGGGGGGCCTGGGCGCCGGCAATCCTGATCATGGCCGGGCTGCTGGCGGCAGCGGGCCTGATGGTGATCTGGGCGGGCCTGGCAACCGTGTATGCTTTGCCGGTGTGGCTGGTGGGGATCTTCGCGGACCGGCAGTGCAGCGTGGCCGGAAGCTGGCGGCTGGCGGGTGCAGCACTCATGCCCGGGGCTCTCCTGATGTGCGCGGCGATTCTGCTGCACGGCTGGGGCAAGCTGGATCTATTGGGGCTGGCGGCGGTCGGCGCCGTGCACGTGCTGATCGGCTGGCTTTATCTGTGCGTGAGTCCTCTGCGCCTGGCGCGGCAGGAGGAAGCGATAGCGGCCGGGAGAAACCCGTTCGCATGATTGATTGTCGCCGCTGATTGGGATAATCTCCTGCCATGACGTGTTCAGTGGGCGTTTATCGGACTGCGCTGGTGGCGCTCGCCAGCCTTGTACTGAGCGGCTGCCTGCCCTCCGCCCCCGGGGAGGAGGAAAAAGAACCACACTTTCTGGCAGGTCGAAACCGTGTCAACAGCCTGGATTTCAGGGGAGCCATCGAGTCCTTTGAGAAGGCCCTTGAGGCGAACCCGAAATCGGCACCGGCACACTTCGAGCTGGGCTGGTTGCTTGATGAAAAGGAGCCTGATCCATCGGCAGCTATATACCACTACGAGCGGTTCCTCAAACTATCGCCAAACTCGGGCAAGGAGGAATTGGTCAAGACCCGCATCCTGGCGTGCAAACAGCAATTGGCCCAAACCGTGTCTCTGGCACCAGGAATGGAACGACTGCAACGCGACCTGGAACGGCTCGCGAGCGAGAACAAGAGGTTGCAGGAAGAGGTCGAAAAATGGCGCGCCATCGCCTCCCGAACGCCCGGTCCTGCCGGCCCGCCTGTCACAATTCTGCCTGGAACGCGCGGGACACAGGCTCCCGGTTTCATCGGAGCGGCGCCAGCCGGCGCGGTGCCGTCGCAGGCCGCAAGCGCCAGCCGGCCGCCAAGTGCGGCGGCAACCGCCCCGCGGACGCACATCGTGAGACCTGGGGAAACGCCCGCGAGCATCGCCCGGGCTTATGGCGTGAAGGTGGAGACTCTGCTGGCCGCTAACCCCAGGGTGAACCCGCGACGCATGCAGGTGGGGCACGCCTTGAAAATCCCGTCGCGCTAGCTTGACCGCTAACGGATCGCCGCGTAAACGCGGTGGACGTCGTCGTGGTCGTCGAGAGCGTTGAGGAAATCCGCGACCTCCTTCCGCGCGGCTTCGCCGAGGTCGCTGAAGGTCTTGGCAAGGTAGCGGATTTCGGAAGAGAGGATGGTCCAGCCGGCGCTCTTGAGGGCTCTGGAGACGTGGTCGAGGTCTTTGATCCCGGTCAAGAAGCGGGCGCCCTTCTGGCCGGCGGGAACCTCTTCCAGCTCGAGCGGCTCGAGTTCCTGGGCGCCGGCTTCGATGGCATCGGCTTCCGCGTCACGGTTGGGGTCGGCGTGGGTTGCTTCGACGACGCCCAGGTGGTTGAAAAAGAAGGCAACACTGCCGGGCTGGCCGAGCGAACCGGCCCGAAACAGGTTGCGGATCTCAGGGGCGGTGCGGTGACGATTGTCGGTGAGACACTCGACGACCACCGGCACCTTGTGCGGCGCGAACCCCTCGTAAGTGATCAGCTCGTAGGCAATTTTCTCCTCGGTCTGGCCGGACCCCTTCTTGATGGCGCGCTCGATGGTGTCGCGGTAGCAGGAGGCCTTTCGGGCCTTCTCGACGGCGGCGGCCAGGCGCGGGTTGAGGTCTGGGTCCGGGCCGCCGAGTTTGGCCGCTACTATGATTTCGCGGACCAGCTTGGCGACCATCTGGCCTTTCTTCTGCGCGTTGGCTTCGCGCCCGGCTTGTTTCCATTGTGCGCCCATGGTTGCGTTGTATTGCTTTGCCAGTGTGCGCCTCGCGAGCCCGGGCGTCAACAGAACGGATTGACGAAATCGCAGCCGCCAGCGCCAGTTGGCGCCGATTCCTGCGGCGAGGCCGGACTGCGCCAGATGAAGCTGCTGGAACCAGCGCTCGTGAGGATGCCCGCCATTTGAACGCCGGATTACTCAATCACGGCCTGGGCTTAACGCCGCGCAGATGCTCGTCAAACCAATCGGCGAAGAGCTCCATGTCCCGGCCCATATCCGGCCAGCCGTGCAGCCCGCCCTCCCGCACCACCAACCGGGCGACGGAGCCCGTTTCCTGGCAACGTTTGACGAAGGTCTGACTCTGACAGATTGGCACGAGCTTGTCGGCGTCGCCGTGGATGATGAGGATGGGAGGCACGTTGGAGTGGACAAAGTAGATGGGCGAAATCTCCCGCCCCAGCTTCTGCCGCTCCTCCGCCGTATCGGAGCGCGGGCCGAATGCGGCTTTGAAATTCTTCAGCACGCCTACGCCGACAGCGTCCTCGCCTGGCTGGCTGTAGTTGAGGAAATCGGTCGGCGGGAAGAAGCACGCGACGCATTGCACCGCGCTGCTTTCGCGCTCCACGGGATCCTTGGCCTTCGCGTCTCCGCGCCCGCCCTGGGTCGCCATCGTGAGCGAAAGATGCCCGCCGGCGCTGCCGCCGGTGATGCCGAGGCGATTGGGATCCACGCCGTAGCGAGCCGCATTGTGCCGGACAAAACGCACAGCCCGGTGGATGTCTGACACGACTTCAGTGACCACGAACTTCGGCTGCGACCCGTGCACGACGGCAAACACGGTGTAGCCGCGTTTGAGGAGGGGCTTGAAGTAATCCGCGTTGATGAATTCATGCGCGGAGACCCAGCCGCCGCTGACCATGAGAAGGATGCCCACGCCATTAGCCTGTTGGGGCTGAAAGACATCGAGCGTGAGGGCGGTGCCGGACTTGCGCCCGTAAATAACGTCCTCAATGCGGGTGAAATCAACGTTCGTTTGGGCGCAGGCACCGGCTGCGAGCACCAGCAGCAGGCAGGCACCGAGCGCATTCTTCATGGCACGCATGCCGGGCAGTCTATCGGCAGCCCATCCCAGGGGCAAGCGCCCCCTGCCGCCATACGCCAGTCGTGCTGCTCCAGTCAGTGTTCCGGCCTGATCCGAAGGGACGGATGATCGCGAAAGCACGGGGATGACACGCCCATACGCCCCACATACGCCAGTTAAGCGCCCAGGGCAGGATGGCTGGGCTCCGGCAGCGGGAGCGGAGGAGCGCTACACGCTGAACTTGAAGAGCAGCACATCGCCGTCGCGGACGACGTAGTCCCGACCTTCGATGCGGTAGTGGCCGGTTTCGCGGGCGTGACTGACCGAGCCTTCCTTGACCAGGTCGGCCCAGTTGACAGTCTCGGCCTTGATGAATCCGCGCTCGAAATCAGTGTGGACCGTGCCGGCGGCCTTGACGGCGGTGGTGCCGCCGGGGATGGTCCACGCGCGAACTTCCTTGTCGTTGAAGGTAAAGAAGGTGCGCAGCCCGAGCAGTTGGTAGGTGCGGTTGATCAGCGCGGCGACGCCGAATTCCTTGACACCCAGTTCCTTCAGGTAGTCCTGCGCTTCTTCCGGCGAGAGATCAGCGACCTCGCTCTCCACCTGGGCGCACACGACGACGGTGTCGCAGGCGTGATGGGCGAGGGCGTGCTGGCGGACCTTGAGGACTTGCGGGTGGGTGTCCACCGTGGCGAGGTCCCCTTCCTTCACGTTGGCGACGAAGATAGTGGGCTTGTCGGTAAGGAGAAAGAAGCTGCGGACGATGAGCTTCTCATCGGGGGCCAGCGGCAGGCCGAGGGTGTTGGCGGGCTTGCCGGCGTCGAGGTGAGCGCCAAGCTTCTCCAGCAAGTGCGCTTCGAGCAAGGCGTGTTTGTCGCCGCGCTTGACGTCGCGCGAGATTTTCTCCAGCCGTTTCTTGACCGTCTCCAGGTCGGCCAGCACCAGCTCGGTGGTCACAATCCCGATGTCCCGCTCGGGGTCAACGTCCCCGGTAACATGGACAATATCCGGATCCTCAAAGCAGCGCACGACCTGGACCATCGCGTCCACCTCACGGATGTGGCTGAGGAACTTGTTGCCGAGCCCCTCCCCGTGCGATGCGCCCTTGACCAGGCCCGCAATGTCCACAAACTCGAAGGTGGTCGGAATCTGGGTGCCGACCTTGACCACCTTGGCGAGTTGGGGCAGACGTGGGTCCGGCACACTGACGACGCCCAGGTTGGGCTCGATGGTGCAGAACGGGTAATTCTCCGCAGGGGCCTTGTGCGAGCGGGTGATGGCGTTGAAGAGCGTTGATTTCCCGACGTTCGGAAGACCGATAATGCCTGCCTTAAGCATGGCGCAGTTATAGCCATAAGAGGCGATGCGGATAAAGGGAAAAACACTCCCACGGAATCAGCGGGCCGGCCGGGGCGGGGTGACCTCGAGAAGGCCGACGCCGACTCCCACAGGAAGCGCGAGGTCCAACGAGACAGGGCGAAAGGCCTGCTGCGCTACTGGACCGCGGCGCGGATGGCGTGCTTGAACTCCTCAATGCCCTGGTCGAAACCGGCGGCGATGGGCAAAACGGGAGTCTTACGGATGCGGGCCTTGAACTTCTTCAGGTTCTCCTGAGCCGCCGGCTCGTCCATCTTATTGGCGACGACGAGGCGCGGCTTTTCCACCAGCGCCGGATCGTAAAGCTCCAGTTCGCGGAGGAGGTTTCCGTAATCGTCCCACGGGGTGCGCCCGTCGGTGCCGGCCATGTCGAGCAGCAGCACCAGCGCCTTGCAGCGCTCAATATGCCGCAGGAACTCGTGGCCGAGCCCAACGTTGCGATGCGCGCCCTCGATCAGCCCCGGCACGTCGCATACCGTCAGGCGGTGGAAGTCCGGGTATTCCACAATGCCGATTTGCGGGTGAAGCGTGGTGAACGGGTAGGGGGCGATTTTGGGCCGGGCGCGCGAGATGGCCGTTAGCAGGGTGGACTTGCCGGCGTTGGGGTAGCCGACCAGGCCAACTTCCGCCATAATCCGCAGTTCCAAGAGGAAGTCGCCTTCGTCGCCGGGCTCGCCGGGTTGGGCGAAACGCGGGGTTTGCCGCGTGGCGGTGGCGAAGTTGCGGTTGCCCAGGCCACCGCGCCCGCCCTGGCACAAGACGAAACGCTGGCCGTGTTCGACGAGGTCTATGACCAACTCGCCCCGCGGCACGGGGCTCGAAGCTCGGGCGTGGACGGCAAATGTGCTTGCGTGAGAGGTATCTGCGCCCCCGGAGGGAGAAACCAGCATTCGACGACGGTGAGACTGGCTCTGGTAGTCCCGCCTGGCGGATGTTCTGGAAACCTCGCCGCCGATTGCCGAGTCGAGCTTCCAGGCCAGCGTGCCGCAGGGGACTTTGACAACGAGGTCCTTGCCGGCGTGGCCGTCCATGCCTTTGCCCAGGCCGGGGTCACCGTTCGCCGCAACCAGGCGCGGTTGATAGTACTGGGCAATCAGGTTGTTCAGGTCGTGATCGGCCTCGAGGATGACGTCGCCGCCGCGGCCCCCGTTGCCGCCGCTCGGTCCGCCCTTGGGGCGGTACTTCTCGCGCTGGAACGCAACGCAGCCTTTCCCGCCGTGGCCGGCGCGGGCGTAAACTCTGATCTCGTCAATGAACATCAGAACAGGCGGGGCGCGGGGGTCCGGGAGACTCGATGACCGGGGAGAGAGTGACTGTGTGAATCAGGGCGCACCTCATTAGTCTGACTTTCCTCCACTCCAATCCCCGGACTCTGTATTACTCTGCTCCAGCGAAAAAAAAGGCGAGGCCAGGGCCTCGCCGCAAAGAGTTGCCCGGCACGCCTAGCTGCTGGCTGGAGCGGCTTGCGCCACCACGTTGATGCGGCGGCTGTTCTTGTCGAAAGCCACCTTGCCGTCCACCAGGGCGAACAGCGTCCAATCCCGCCCGGTGCCGACATTCCGGCCGGCGACGAACTTGGTGCCGCGCTGGCGGACGAGAATGCTGCCGGCGCTGACAAGTTCGCCGCCAAACCGCTTCACGCCCAGCCGCTTGCTAATGCTGTCGCGCCCGTTGCGGACGCTGCCTTGACCTTTCTTGTGTGCCATAAATTCTTGCCTGGTATGAGTTAAAGAGTGTTTGCAAAAGCCGGATCAGGGCTTGATCTCCTTGACCTTCACGACCGTCAGCTCCTGGCGATGCCCGATCGCCTTGCGGTAGCCCTTGCGGCGTTTCATCTTGTAGGTGAGCTTCTTGTCGCCGCGGATGTGCTCGACCACCTCACCCGTCACAGAGGCGCCGGCAACGGTGGGTGCTCCCACGGCCAGTTTGCCGTCGTTACTCACCAGCAGCACGCGGTCAAAGGTCACCGGTTGCCCGGCTTCGACCGCCAGGCGCTCGACTTCCAGCGTATCGCCCGCGCTGACGCGATACTGTTTGCTTCCTGTTTCTAATACAGCGTACATAAATCGTTCTGACCAAAGGAGCCGTGATGAAACCAAAACGCAACAGCAGTGTCAACACGTCAGTTTGGGGTATCAAGAATCGCCCGCCCACGCGCCAAATGCAAGCCCAAATACGGCGCTTGCGACGGGCGGGG
Organism: Verrucomicrobiota bacterium; assembly: GCA_035358715.1. Taxonomy (GTDB): domain Bacteria; phylum Verrucomicrobiota; class Verrucomicrobiia; order Limisphaerales; family UBA8199; genus UBA8199. The sequence goes on along the minus strand of DAOPPX010000013.1, from coordinate 10,342 downwards.
CGCAAGACAGTTTTCTTCTTTGGCGGTTTTATGCCCGAGACCCGGGCCTTCCGTATATCGCTTCATATATACACCGCAGCATGTCTCTCATTAACACCCCGCTTCAGCGGGGTGTAGTACCCGGACGAGTCCCAAGCAGGGGTTGGGCGGGTTGCCTGACGAGGCGTTGCCGCTTTAACCCCAACCGTGGTTCTACGTACCACTACGTACCAGGCTTCTACGTAATCATAGGCGTTGCACTTTGCTGCCATCGAGACGATGGTGCCCAGTTCCTTTGAAAGGAACGGGCACAGACCGCCGATGAATGCTCTACCGCGGCGCTGTGCTGGTCATGGCGCGGCCTCCGCTGGCTGCGCTCTTTGTTCGTACGGCAAACCGCCGGCTCACGCCCCGTAAGCTCCTTGCTCACAGCATAATCCGGTTCTTGCTGACCTTTCAACCGGGCCGTGGAGCCTAAGGTCTTCAGAACGAGACAGGAGGCGGAGGGCTGGCTCGCCGAGCCTTCTGCTTGTAATCGGCCCCCGCATGGTTCAGCTTGCCGGGCATGAAACCGCCGCCGGCTGAGCCTGCCCCTGCCGCCATTTTGAAGCCTTTGCTTCGCCCTGCGTCTGCGGGCCACACGGTTGCAGCTCCACCGGGCGCGCTCGCGCGGCTGAGCTCGCTGGATGCCTTCCGCGGTCTGGTGATCCTGGCCATGATCCTCGTCAACTACCTCGCCGGGGTGCAGAACATCCCAGCCTGGGCAAAGCATCTGCCGCAGGACCAGGAAGGCTACACGCTGGTGGATGTGGTGTTTCCCGGCTTCCTGTTCATAGTCGGCGTGGCCATTCCGCTGGCACTGCACAAGCGCATGGCTCGGAATGAGCCTGTGGTCTCCTTGCTGTGGCGTGTGTTCACCCGCTCCGCCTCGCTGCTGTTCGTCGGGGTGATTATGGTCAATTCGAGCTACTACTCGGCCGAAGCCACCGGCCTGAGCAAGAGCCTTTGGTTCCTGCTGGCCATGCTGGCGGTAGTGGCATGCTGGAACATCTACCCCGCGGACGCGCCGACCATAAAGAAGCGTTTCTTCCTCGGCTTGCGCATCTTTGCCGTTCTCGTGTTGGCCGGCCTGCTGGTCATCTTTCGCGGCAAGAACGAGGCCGGGCAGGTCGTCTGGCTGCAACATGCCTGGTGGGGTATTCTGGGCTTGATCGGCTGGGCCTACCTCGTCTGCTGCCTGGCCTACCTGGGCTTTCGCGGCAACTCCGTCGCGTTAATGGGTGTGCTCGGCTTCCTGATCACTCTCTACATCGGCGACAAGCACGGCGTGCTCGACTGGCTCGGCCCGATCCGCAATTTCGTCGGCGTTGGTCCGGTCCTTGGCAGCACGGCTGCCAGTGTGATGATCGGCGTGCTGGTCGGGAACTGTTTCGCAGGGGAGGCGGCTGCGCTGCGGCCAACCGCCCGGGCCCGCTTCTGTCTGGTGTTCGGGCTTGGACTCTATCTGGCCGGCACACTGCTCCGGCCATTGCACGGCATCAATAAAGTCGCGGCGACGGATTCCTACACCCTGATCACCGGCGGGCTCTGCTGTTTGGCGTTCCTGCTTGTCTATTGCGTTATGGACATCGGCAACCTGCGGCGTTGGGCCAACCCGCTCATTCCCGTCGGGCAGAACGCGCTCCTGGCCTATATTCTGCCCGGCATTCTCGACAACCTCTTCAGCGTCGTTGGCCTGCCGGGCTTGCTGTGGCAATACAGCAACGGCTGGTCCGGCGCCTTGAACGCCAGCGTCCTGACCATTCTGGTCATGGCCATCACGTGGCTCGCGACCCGCGTCGGCATTCAGCTCAGGTTGTGAGTGCGCCCGAATGGGGACCGACAGGCGTTGCCTAACGCTCACCTCGTTTCTCGACACGCCGCCCGCCTTGCAGTAGCCTCTGATTTAATGGTTTTGGACTTCACCAAGATGAACGGCGCGGGGAATGACTTTGTGCTCATTGATAACCGGGCGCGAAAGGTCGGGCTATCCCGCGATCAGATCGTGCGGCTCTGCGACCGGCACCGGGGGGTGGGGGCGGACGGCGTCCTGATTCTGGTGCCGTCGGCTTCGGGCAAAGCGGATTGGGGCTGGGAATTCTATAACAGCGACGGGAGCACCGGCGCGATGTGCGGCAACGGCGCGCGCTGCTTCTCCCGGTTCGTGCAAAAGCTGACCGGGCTGACCAGCGGCTTCAGGTTCGAGACCGAGGCGGGCATTATTACGGCGAGCTTCCAGGGCGAGCGCGTCACGGTCAACCTGACCCGGCCAAAGGACTTACGGCTTAGCGAGCAGGTATCCCTTTCAGTTGGCACCGAGACGATTCACTCAATCAGCACGGGGGTGCCGCATGCGGTGGTGTTCGTGCGCGATACGGACCGGGTGGCGATGTCGCAGCTCGGGCCGGAAATCCGCCGCCACCCTCACTTCGGTCCGAAGGGCACCAATGTCAATTTTGCGCAGCGACTCGGGCCAAGCCATTTCCGGGTGCGAACCTTCGAGCGCGGGGTGGAAGACGAGACGCTAGCCTGCGGGACGGGGGTGACCGCCGTGGCGCTGATTGCGGCGCGGCTGTACGGTCTCACGTCGCCCGTCGGAATGCAGGTCCGGAACGGCGACGAGTTGGAGGTCAGCTTCAAGGATGAAGGCGGCGAGTTTGCGGACGTGCGGCTGAGCGGCCCTGCGGAGTTTGTGTTCGAGGGCAGGATTGAGATTTAAGATGTTTACGGGAACTTACACAGCCATTGTGACGCCGTTCAGGAACGGCAAGGTTGACGAGCGGGCGCTGGAACGCCTGGTCCGGCTCCAGGTCCGGGCCGGGGTGGACGGGGTCGTGCCGGTGGGCACTACCGGCGAATCCCCGACGGTGGATTACGACGAGCACGTCCACATCATCGCGCTGGCGGTGAAGTTTGCGCGGGGCCGAATCAAGGTGCTCGCGGGCACGGGCGCCAATTCTACCAGCGAGGCGGTCTATTTGACGGAGGAAGCTGAAAAGGCCGGTGCCGACGGCTCCCTGCAAGTGGCACCGTATTACAACAAGCCGACGCCCGAAGGCATGTTCCAGCATTTCCGCGAGGTCGCGCGGCGCACGCGGCTGCCCTTAGTGCTCTACAGCATTCCCGGCCGCTGCGGTGTCGAGATCGGCGTGGACACGGTCAAGCGGCTGGCGCGTGAATGCCCGAGCATTATCGGCATCAAGGAAGCGGGCGGGAACGCGGACCGCGTGAGCCAGTTGCGCGCGGCACTCGGCCCCCGATTCGAGATTCTGAGCGGCGATGATGCGCTGACGCTGCCATTCATGGCGGTTGGCGCGCAAGGGGTGATCAGCGTGGCCTCGAACGTCATCCCGCGGCAGGTCGCGCGGATGGTGAGGGCGTTTGCCGCGGGAAAGCCCAGAGCAGCCTTAACGCTCCACCGGAAATATTATCCGCTCTTCAAGGATCTGTTCATCGAGACTAACCCGGTGCCGGTGAAGGCGGCGCTGGCAATGCTGGGGCAGATCGAAGAAGAATATCGCCTGCCGCTGGTCCGCATGAGCGCGAAGAACCGCGAGGTCTTGCGGACAACGATGAGGTCTCTGGGGGTGCTGAAATAGGCTGCATGCCTGGATGCGTGTTGCGCCTCGCGTGAGATCACGCGCCACGCACCCTGCTCCAGCCAGAGCTGTGAAGGCCCTCGCTTAGCCCTTCGCGGGTTCACCCGCCGCAGCCGGCTGCCTGCCCAAGGCTATAAACAGGAACACCCAGAAGAGGCAGAAGATGGCCGGCGGGATGAAGAACCCCTTCCAGTTGTGCCGCTGGGCTTTCAAATAGTCGTCGCGGGTAACTTGCGCGCCAATCTTGTCAAAGGTCGCCTTCAACTCAGCTCGGGTGTAGGAGACCCCGCCGGATTGCCAGGTATCCGGAAGTCTATCGGTGTCAATCGAGCCGTCCTCTTTGGTGTACAGGCCGAGGTGCTCGCCGAAGTTGAAGACGTTCTTATCGCCGCGGAAGTACTTAACTGACTTGGCCAGATCAAGATATCGCCAGGCCGAGGTTTCCTTTGCCGGATCATTCCAGGCCGGCAGAGGCTTTGCCGCCTGCCCTTCCTGGGCGACGACAGTGTTGGTGATTCCGGGGGCATTACGCTCGATTTGGAAGCCAAATATGTATCCGCTCAGCACTTGGCCAATTCCCAGCAGCAGAAATGCCAGGAGACTTTGAACGCTCGCTTTGAGATGGGCGGGCGCCACGCGGTCACCGAACATGTAAGCAGCCGCGTAGAGGAACGCATAGGCCATCCCATGAAAGAGCAGCCCGATCAGGGCGAACTGGAAGCCCACAAACGTGAAGATGAAGTAGCGCAACGCCCAGGCGCTCATGCCGATGACCAGAACCCACTTGAGGCCAATGCGCGCGACACAGAAGGGCAGGATCGCCATGAAAAACAGCTCCGAGAACTGGTTAAGGGTTGTCAGGGCAACCGGCGCCGGATAGCCGAATTCGCTCAGGTAAGCAACCACCGACGGGAAGAAGTAGTTGCTGCCGAAAATGCTTACCATGAACGCGCAAAGGACAAAGATAGTGAACGTGGGCGACTTGAACAACGCCAGGGCCCCAAGGCCGAAGGTGTCTTTCTTCTGCCCATCTGCGGCAGCTCCCTTGGGCGGCGTATCCGGGAGGGTGAAAGAGTAAAGTCCAAGGAAGATCCCGCATCCGCCCCCAATGAAGTAGAAACTCGGAGAGGCTGCGCCACCCGCAAAGATCTCCACGACCAGGTTGACCAGAATCCAGCCGACAGTTCCAAAGATGAAAACCTTGGGCGCCGAGGCCGAATCCGGAATATGCTTGAAAACGACGGTGTTGATCAACGGGATGGACGGCATGAAACAGATTCCGGAGATGAGCATCAACACCATCAGCGAGGCGAATGGCACCACGACCGCTCCGCCGGCGGCGTGGGCTTCCGCCTGGGTGCAGATGACGCCGCAAGCCACCAGGGCGGCTCCGGAAATCAGATGCAGAAGGCCCAGCATCTTTTGGGCCGAGAAATACCGGTCGGCAATCGGGCCAATGAACATCGGGGCAATGATCGCCCCCAACGGAATTGCCATGAAGAGATAGCCGATGTGGGGCCCGCTCATCTTCCCATTGAGATAGCCTCCCAGAGCTACCGACCAGCTTCCCCAAATCGCAAACTGCAGCAGATACGCCAACTGCAATCTCGGATAAACACAGCGCACTTTGTTCTCTGTCATTCTATACTCCTGATCGTTTTCGGTTGATTCTCTTGATTGCCCTTGAGAAAAGGGCCATCCACAATGCGCGTCTTATGGCAGGAACCCGCAGCGGGTTCAAGCGCAAAAGTCGCCAAGTGTCAGTTCTCACTATCTTGGGTGACTGACACTTGCAGAGGGGAGTGCGCCGAACCTGGCGGTGTAGAAGACGTGCGAGCCTGGCTTTCCCGTACGGGGTGTGTCACTATGCGAGACCATACCAAGCTCCGTGCATTCCAATTGGCCGATCAAGTCGCTTTGGCCATCTACAAGCACACCCGCTCTTTTCCGCGGGAAGAGATATTCGGCCTGACCTCCCCACTTAGGCGGGCAGCCGTCTCTATCGCTTCGAACCTCGTCGAGGGAGCGGCGCATTCTGCCGAGGCCGAGTACCTCCACTTCCTGGACACAACCTACGGTTCGGCTCGCGAGGTCGAATACCACGTGAGTCTGGTGTTCCGACTGGGGCTTCTTCCCGAGCAATCGCATCGGGAATTGCAGGCTTTGACCGTCGAGACGTCGAAGGTCCTCAATGGGATAATAAGATCGTTGCGAAAGAGCTGATGCGCCTCCAGTCTCCGGTCTGCGGCCTGTTTCCCACCTCCAGCCTCCAGCCTGCCTATCGACGTGGACCCGCTCCGCTGCCCGGTCTGCCAGAACCCCATGCGCGTCATCGCCGTGATTGATGACCCCAACGTGGCGGAAAAGATTCTCCGCCACCTCGGCGCCTGGCATGATCCTCCAGTCTCCAGCCTCCAGCCTACAGGCTCTTCTGGCCCCTACACCTACGAACCGTGCGAGGATGTGGATCCGATGCCAGATTACGAGAACGTGCTCACGGACTGAAATCTGCCGCCCCCGCCTCTGACGGCTCGGGGTGCGGTGCGCCCGTGCGCTGGGCGACCGGGGCTCGATCCCGGCCCCGCGACACGCTCGACGCCCCAGGCTGGCCGTCGCAGGCCACCGAGGCGGCAAAAACTGCCGCAAACAAAGCCGCAATCAAAGGTGTTGACGCCCCAGCCCGCCTCCGGATAGGGTCGGCACATGCTTGGTGAGCCCGAAAACCAATTCTCCCTCACCCGCGCAGCGCTGGGTACGCGCGGCGCGCAAAAGCAAATTCCTGCTATCAGTTCAACATAATTAAAACGGAAACAGCACTTATGAAAATGGTAATTCGAATCATTGTCTGCGCCGCACTGGCCGTCATCGGCGTCCAAATTACAAGCGCAGCCATCAACATTCCCTCCGACGGCTCTGATGGAGCGTTGGTGATCACCCATAACACGGTGATTGACCTGTCTCAGGCGGTCACGGGTAATTGGAACGATAACAATGGCGCCAATGCGGGTCTGGGGATCTACGATTCGAACAAGTGGGCGGTGGTCTTCAAGTATTCGAGCATCACAATTGACAGCGGCGCGACGGTCACCTTCAAGAATCATCCCAGCCGCGCACCCGTCGTCTGGCTGGTGCAAGGGGACGCCGAGATAAATGGGACGGTCAACTTATCCGGCGAGGATGGCAAATTGAGTCCGTGGCTGGCTGAGCCGGGGCCTGGCGGTTTTCGTAGCGGCATGCGGTGGTATCATGACTCAGTAAGGGGATCTGCCGGGTTTGGGCCTGGTGGCGGTGCTACTACAGTGGGCCCAAACAACTATGGTGGGGCTGGGAGCTACGGAGCGTTGGGGGGCTATGGAACCATCACTTATGGAAACCCTTCATTGATCCCGTTGATTGGCGGGTCTGGCGGTGCGGGCTATTCATTCGCTGAAAGTATTTCTGGTGGTCCCGGCGCGGGAGGCGGGGCAATCCTGATCGCTGTGGGGCAAGACCTCACCATAAGCGGCAGCATCGTTGCTAAAGGCGGGAATGCAGAGAGATATTCCAGTGGCGGAAGCGGCGGCGGTATTCGTTTGGTGGCCGATTCGCTGGCTGGAGCTGGCAGCGTTAAGACCATGGGGGGTACATGTAATAATGGTTACAATGGCGGGCTAGGTAGAATCCGCATCGAGCGCGTGTCATACGATGGCACTCTCGACATCACCCCCGACCCCAGCGTCGTGAATCTTGGTGACGGAGCCACTCCGCTCATCTGGGTCCCTGCCAATGGGCCATCCGTTCGCGTTCTTTCGATCGGTGGCAACCCGTCCCCCGCGGACCCGCGGGCTGAATTTGGCGCGATTGGCGCCGATGTGGTGCTTCCGCTGGTCACCAACACGACCGTGGTGCTTGAGACCACCAATGTGGAGCAAGCCGCCCTGGTAAAGGTTCGCGCCACCCCGAGAGCGAATGGCAATTTTACCACGGCCACGGCCAGCGTGACGGAAGTGGTGAGCGAAGACCCGCTCGTCCTGCGCTGGACGGCCACCGTGCCTGTCAACACCGGCTACTCCGCCATCCAGGTGCAAGTGGTCCGGCCCTGAGTTCGTGGCAGCCGTCCGAAGAGCTTTAACAGGCTTCCTGCCATGAAAACATCTCAAATCCCATGCCCGTGGCACCGGGCTGTGGTGGCGAGAGGAAAGCCCGCTTCAGGCGGGCGGGAGTCGCCCCCGGGGCGGCTGCCTCTTGCTGCCGCCTTCCACCGGGCCATTTCGGGATGGCACCTCAGCGGCGCGCCCGCGGGAGTGATGCCCGCAGCCGCGCGCTCGCGATGGCGCCCTCCCGGTTTATCGCCAATCTATTTTTTGTCGCTGTTCCTGTGTCTTCTCGCCCTTGGGGTGGCTCAGGCGCAGGCTCCTCCCACGCTCATGCAGGAGGTCATCTCCCGTGAGTTCTCGATCCACATCGGCGGTGTGCAGACGCCCGAGTGCAAGATGCTCGCCTCGCGCGAGTTTTCGGTGTTCGTCGGGCAGGAGCCAACCCCGCCCTGGAAACAGCTCGCCTCGCGGGAGATCAGCGTGGTGGTGACGACCCCCGACGTGCCGGCGAGAATTTCGCCGCTGGTGGTGACGGCCGCGCCCACCGGGCAAACGGTCACGCTCTCATGGGCCGATTACAACCAGTGGGGGCAGCACGACGTGGCCCGTTACGATATCTACATCTTCACGCGCGGGTTCACCAACGTCACCGGCATGACCAGAATCGCCTGGGTGCCGGGGGAAACACTCACGCTCACCCTGACGAACCTCCCGGCATGGCAGGATCATTTCTTTGCCGTGGTGCCGGTGGATGCGTTGGGCGGGTATGACCCGGTGGTGAACTCGGCGGGCGCATATGTAATCGCGCGCGAGGTCGCCTCGCGGGAGTTGTCCATGTTCGTCGGCGACGAGCCAATTCCACCCTGGAAGCAAGTGGCTTCACGGGAGTTCAGCATTGTCGTAACCACGACGAACTGGCCTGCCCCAGTCACGCAGTTGACCGTGACCCCGACGCCCACCGGCGAGACGGTCACGCTCTGTTGGATGGGCTACAATCAGTGGGGAGACCACGACGTGGCGCGATACGACATTTACATGTCCACCAGCGCCTTCACCAATGTCGCTTCCATGACGCGGATCGCCTGGACGCCGGGCGAAACCTTCACACTCACGCTCACGAACCTGCCGGCATGGCAGGATCACTTCTTTGCCATCGTTCCTGTGGACGCCTTGAACGGTTATAACCCGGTGTTGAATTATGCCGCCGGTTATGTCATTGCCAAAGAGGTGGCCTCGCGCGAGTTTTCCGTGTTCGTGGGGGAGGAACCCACTCCGCCGTGGAAACAGATGGCTTCACGGGAGTTCAGCATCGTCGTGAGCACGCCGGATGTGCCCGCGCCGGTGACCTGCCTGGGCTGCGGCTTCACAGCACGCGACTCGGTGAACTCGTTCAGCGCGCTGGATCTCGACTGGAAAGCCTACAACGAGGTCGGACAGCGGGATGTGGCGCGTTACCGGGTCTATCTGGGTCCGGCCTACTTCGACGACGTGTCGGCGCTGTCGCCGATCATGTATGTGCCCGCGGAAACGAGCCGATGCACGATCACGGGGCTGGTGCCCTACGGCATTTACTACGTGGCAGTGGTCGCCGAGGACGCGCTGGGGCAGTTCAATCCGCTGGTGCGGTCCCAATCGGCGCAGGCGTCGGTGGATCGGGTCCGCGAGGTCAGGAATCTCGCTTCGACCTGCGGCACCGATTGGCTGACGTTCACATGGGTGTCGCCGGAGGGAGCCAACCCCTACACCAACAACCTGCTCGCGGCCTACCATGTTTACCTGGCCGACAGCGCCACGCCCGTGGTGCTGGACCGTTGGGCCACGAGCTACACGGCCACAAACCTGTTGGCCGGACATGGGTACCCAGTGAGGATCAGCACACTGGACATCTCCAACCGGTTGAGCGACGGAGCCACGCTGCTGGCGGCGACGCTAGCGGCTAACCCGGCCCAGACCGAGGTGTATTCGTTCTACGGCATCACGCGAGTGGCCTGGGAGCGGGTGGAACCGGAGGAAGTGATCGAGCGTTTCCTGGTTTACTTGTCGGAGACGAACTTCACATCCGTCGCCGGCATGCCGGTGGCGCTGTCCACGCGGGGGCACACGGCGGACTTCGCCAACCTTTCGGAGGGCAAGACGTACTACTTCGCCGTGGCCAGCAAAAACATCGCCGGATGCGAGTCCATCGGAATGCCGATCCGGGTGGTGGCGCATACCCCTGGCGGGCCAACCCCCCCGACCGAACTGCGAATCGTCGATTACTCGGAGGAAAGCCTGAGCATCGTGATAAGTGGCCCGGTCGGCCCCGAGTATGTCTTGCAGGGCTCCACCAACCTGGTGCATTGGCTGCCTCTGCAAACCAACCGGCCGACAGTTTTGCCGATAACCATGACCGCCACCAACGGACCGGCTGGCCAGGAGTTCTTCCGGGTATTGGTACGGTAATCAGGCTTTGGAGTCACTTCGGCTCAAAGCAAAGCTACACGCCCGGGCGGTTGGCATGCCGCCCGGGTTTATTTCTCGAAAGCGACTTCCTCGAAACCCATTTGGAAAAGGGGTCAGTTAATGATAGAAAGGGGTCAAGAAAGGGGTCAGCCCACACGGCTGATTCAAGAAAAGCAGTAAGCCTTAATGCGGGTTGGAAGGAGCGTT